>CAYGKO010000002.1:0-224815 GCA_964350735.1 uncultured Candidatus Saccharibacteria bacterium | reverse complement strand
AAGAAATTCCTGGATACGTGTAATCAATTTGTCGCAGGTTCGAGTCCTGCCGCCGGAGCAAATAAGAAAACCACCCAATATTGGGTGGTTTTCTTATTTGCTCCGGCGGAGAAAGGTGCTCAGGCACCTTTCGTCAGGACTCGAAGACCTTGCCAGCGATTTTTCAAAGAAAATCGTGACAAGGTGTACTGATCCTGTAAGTATCGAATGTCCTGCCGCCGTAAAGAAAGGTACCTGACCCCTTTATTTCGCCGCTGGTGGAAGAAATAGTGGCTGACCCCATTTTCACCATTTTCACATTTTCATTTTCTCGGAGCAACAAAAGAAAAGGACGATTTATCGATATCCCTTACAGCAGCAATCTGTTTATTGAGTTTTCTTAATAACGTGGCCTTGTAGCTTACGTCTCTACTGAAGCCCTTGCTTTCTTGGTCGACAGACATATTATGATGATACACCGAACAGATAAGTATGGAAGTACCAGAATTTTTATTTGACCGACCGCAGAATGACCCGAAAAAAGATAAACTTGGGCATCTTAGTATTGCCAATACGTTAAAGAAGGTCGTAATCAAATGGTTAGATAGTGAAGAAAAACACTCAATAACCATAGGACTCTTTGGGGGTTGGGGTACTGGAAAAAGTACAATTACTGAGTACCTGGATCAAGCCTTCAACAAGAAGGATGCTGTAAAAGTAGTTAAATTTGATATCTGGCGACATAAAACAACCTCTTTTCGTCGCAGTCTTTTAATAAAACTAAACGGGCAAGATGGTTTGGGAACTGATCTTGTGAAAATTGATGAGCTTGATGTAACCAAAAATGAATCAGTCGATGGGTCGCCTTATAAAAATCTGAAAGTGTGGTATGACCTACTCGTTTTCATCCAAATTCTCATAATCTTTTTAGTTGTCCTTTTTGCTATTGCTGGTGTAGCCACTTACGTATTTGGAATCGACTACGAAACTCTGGATAAATATATTAGGTTGATACCGTGGGCCGCAATCTCATCTTCAGTACTGGCATACTACCTACTTTCAAATATTTTACTAAAATTCATAATTGGATTTTTTAACCGCATCTTTAATTTAGTTAAATTCTCACAAGTAACTGTGACTGAACACCGAATTCAGCATGAAGATGAATACGAAAAGCTCTTTGACTCAATTATTGATGAGTACAAAAAGAAAGAGAAAAAGAAAGTATTAATAATCATTGAAAATCTTGACCGTGTTTCTAGTGACATAGCAATTGAATTGCTCGCTGCTATCAAAACCTATTTGGATAATGAAAATGTAGGTTTTCTGGTTGAGTGTGATGAAGACGCGATAATTAAATATCTCAAGGCTATCTATAAGTATGAAGATGCCGCTACTGCTGAAGAATTTTTGAGAAAATTCTTCAATACCCATCTATCAATTCCAGCATTTTATCCTGTTGATATTGAAGGTTACTCGCGAAGTCTTATAGAAGACACTGGAGTTAAATTTAAAAGTGACAACGATTTGCTCTCAGTGATCGCTCAAGCACACACAGACAATCCAAGAAAAGTGAAGCAGTTTATAAACTCGTTCATCTCAAATTATTTGCTAGCTCAAGAACGCGAGAATGAAGACCCTAAGCTTCTTATTCCAGGTGGTGTTGTAACCAGCAACCCAGCTATGCTTGCTAAAGCTATGGTGATACAAAGAGACTACAAAGCACTGTATAAGCTTTTAGTTGAGGACCCAAAAAAGTGGCAGACAATTAGTGATCATTTTCGTGATGGCACAGATTTAGGTTTTGAACTAGATAATAGCGATAAAGAACTGACTCCAAAAGCTAAATATTTTCTACAGACAACAAGCCTAGTCACTGTTGATGAAATAGCTCCATTCATATTCTTAAAAACTACTGATGACGAGAACTCTGTACCCAACGCACGACAATTACTTGAAGCCTTAGGATTAATTGAGATAGAAAAGTTTACCGATTTATTTGAGCAACTTAAAGGTAGTGAGAAGATTGGTTTCCAAAGATTCCTGGCCGATGTTATAAGAAGGACTAGTAATGATAGTTTAAAAATTAGTTATATTACTGGTATTTTAGATTTTGCGACTAGCAAAGAATACGACCTCGCCTCAGACACATACTCTTTTATTTACCATCAATTTCTTAGCGGGAGCAATCAATTACTTACTCGTCCTGAAGTCGAATCACTCCTTCATTTAGTTGATTCACTCAACGCCAACTACAAGAAGCGATTGCTGAAGAAATACTATAGTCTTTTTACAACAACGTTTGATCCAAACCAGGCATGGGAATTATCAGTAGATAGAGATGTATTTAAGGGTCGAATGGCAAGACTATTTGCAGTCAGTCTGTCAAAGGAGGGCGGATCACTACTAAATAATTTGCAAAGTTGGTTAATTGAAAATTCACCAAGAGCACTACAAGAGTTTGTTTTGGTTAAAGAATTTTATGAAGCTAACTTGCTTAATAACGAAATCGCAAAAAAAATAGCTACCGATATTTACATACCAGATTTAAGAA
Organism: uncultured Candidatus Saccharibacteria bacterium; assembly: GCA_964350735.1. Lineage (GTDB taxonomy): Bacteria > Patescibacteriota > Minisyncoccia > Phycocordibacterales > UBA918 > OLB19. The sequence goes on along the minus strand of CAYGKO010000002.1, from coordinate 222,282 downwards.
AGAAAGATGATGAACAAAGTTTGTTTGGTTTTAAGTTGATGATACTCAATAATTTTTCTCAGACAGTCAGTAAGAAAATTATCATTAATCGGATCAACGACATAATAACAGCTCTGATTGAGCAGAAAAGTTTTGAAGACATCAGAACCTTACTAAAGGATCTTAACAAACTTGTGGTTGAGTTTGACGTAAGTGATATGCGGGCAGTCAAAGAGCTCACCGACTTTAACGAAAGATTAGCAGGATTCCATCAAACCGCACCGGAGGATTTAAAACCTGAGATAACTGACCTGGTTGTAATGTTTGCTTTCATAACTCTAAATACAGAAGAGCCTTTGCAGAGTCAAACAAATAATCATATTACAACTTTCTTCAATGAGGCATCTGAGGAACGACTCTTAGAAATAAGGGCACAACTCGGTAAAGAATTGTTTGACAGAGCGATCAACAGTAGGATCGATGATTTGAGGGTAAGGTCATCACAGAATGAGGGTTTTCTCACTTTCCTAAAAAAGGAGTCTTTACTGAGTCAAGAGCAGATTGAGTTCTGTGCAATAAGAAAAATGATTGATGGATCAAGCCCAAATGAATCTGTTGCCGTGTTAAGTGAATATAAAAAACTACTTGACCCTTCAGCTGTTGCGAACGCAATTGCTTCAAGAATAAGAAAAAACCCCAACGATGGTGCTGAAGAAATATCTAGCTTAATCAAACTATTAAGTAATCTCGATGAGATTCCAGATAATGTAGGAGGTGTTCTCGCAAGTGCTGTTAACGAAAAAGTCACAAATCCTGACAAGCAACTACAAGCTAAAGGAGTGCATATATTAGATGAATCACTCAGGTATGATTTACTTTCTGACGTTCACATAAATCAAATTTTGCAGCACTTTGGAGATTATTTCTTAAGATATGGAAATGCAGAGCACTTTAGCCAAACAACAATTCGCTACCATCTACTTGCCCAGCAAATGAAAGACGAAGATCTAGCTTCCAAACTAACAAAAAAAGTTTCAGATGCTTATTTTCATGGTAAATCAGAAGTTAACTTGGATCTACTCATTAACTATATTGTTGGTGCTAAACTAATGTACACAAAAAATAAAGACTTCTATGCAACACTTCCTGGGCAACTCCAACAATCTCCACACCAATTCAAACAACAATTCCTAGATAGATTTGAAGAAATCAAGAACGCAAAACTCAGGCTACCTAAAGAATATGTTGAACAAATTGAGTCTCTGCTAGCGAAATAGATGAGTGGTTATTGTATCAAGACTGTTTTTCCATTAAATATATTCGTTTGAGTTTATTTCGCTCTCATTTTCCACTATATAACTAGCTCAGTCTTACACAGTGCCAACCAACCAAAACTAAAAACCCCAGTACCCATCTATACATTTGTGATCACCTTGTCACCATCAACTAAACCAATATCAAACACACTAGTATCAAACCTAACGAATATGTCCCAGTCCATAGTTCGTAGATTATCCTGCCAAGCGAGCAAATAGTAATATCCTTGTACAACAAGGGTATTTTTCATTCAGAGTCGATACCCCGAGACGACGGTTCGAACTTTTGATATAGTTTGATAAATAATAAATTATGTTTATCAGCAAAGAAAGACCTATTGTAGTTCCACAGTCAGAACATCAGCGTATCGCTGGTATTTTGGCAAAGCATTGGGGTAACGAAACATTCTCACTCCCATCGATCAATAGAGATTCTTTTGTACTTGGTGTTGCTACACATGATCGAGCTTTTGGTCAGCTAGATACTGCTGCGCTTGGGCAGATTTCAGAGGAAGACCGAGTGGTGCAGGTAGATGAGTGGCTTAATACAGCATACGAAGACCCAGAAACTGAACTGATCGTTCTGCTACACGTTCGCAGACTCATGGATACACCAGAACGGCAGACTTTATATAAAAAGCTTGATGCTCGCATTCAAACGATCGTAAAAGACCACAACTTTGACCTGACTCTATACGTGCAAGCAGACACCATCACAGACTTTTGTGATCTGATTGCATTTGATTTCTCTTTCGAGTCTGGTACCTCACGAACTGTATCTGTGTATCAAGACCCTAAAACTATAACTGACATCACGTACAAACTATCTCAAGGTAAAGTAACGCTCGACAAATGGCCATTCAGCGTACCAAAGATTGAAGGCTACATACTGGGTTACCAGCAAGATGGTTATCCTGAGAACCTTCAACCAGTCGTTTTAGATTTTGAGGTAACTCAAGGTTAATTACTGATGCTTTATGATCAACTTACAAGACATCCTGAAAACAAAAGAACCAAAGGTCGGCAACACGCTTTTTATTGCTGTAGATGGTCATGGCGGGTCAGGTAAAACTACCTTTGCAAAGCTACTGGCAAAAAAACTAGACGCTGAACAAATTCACACCGATGACTTTGCAGGCTGGGATAATCCACTAAATTGGTGGTCAGACGTTATTAACAAAGTATTTGATCCAATCAAAGCTGGAGCATCAGCACTGTCATACCAACCAGCGAGCTGGTGGGAAAACCATCATCCTGATCCAGTAGAAAATCAGCCAGTTACTCCAGTCATGATTCTTGAAGGTGTTAGCTCATCGCGTTGTGAATTTGATGATTTTGTAAGTTTACGGATATTTGTTGACACTCCAGAAACTGTTTGTCTGGAGCGTGGCATTGAACGAGATAAAAGTACAGGAAAGTCGGTTGAAGAACTGACTAAAATGTGGCAAGACTGGATGAAAGAAGAGAACGAGTATTTTGCTAAAGATAATCCTAAGGAAAAAGCAGATATGATACTTGAAGGCACTAAACCATTTAATCAGCAGATCGTTTTCTAATGAAAATAATAAATCCACAGTATGTATATACAAAAAGACCAGATTGAAAGAATCGAAAACTATATCGAGAATAACGCTCGCCCACTCGATCAGGCTTTCTACGACTTTCATACAAACAGCGGGTCAGCTGATGCTATTTTCGCTGAGCTGGCTAAATACCAGAACGAAGACGGGGGCTTTGGCAACGCACTTGAGCCAGACATGCGCCAACCTCAATCAACCTCGATCGCTACCTGGTTTGCTTTTCAGTACCTCAAAGATATCCCCGAAGCGAAAGGTCATGATATGACCAGACGAGCGCTTGAATACTTTGTACAAACGCTTGATGAAGAAAAGGCTGGTTGGCCAGTTGTGGTTCCTGAAGTCGACCAACATCCGCATGCGCCATGGTGGAATTACGATTCTGCAATTTCTCACTTTGGTTGGGGTAATCCAGCAGCCGAAGTATTGGGGTTGTTTATTCGATACGGTGACGAATCACATAAGAATCTTATTGAACGATTGATTGACAAAGCTCTCGAACGAATCAAGGAAGTACCGCCATCAGATTTCCATGAAGTATTCTGTTTTAAAGCTTTGTATGAACTAGCTGACGCTGATTTACAGGGACAACTCAAAGAACCACTCACAAGCATCATTAAGCAAGCCGTTAGCACTAATCCAGACGAATGGACTGATTATGTTGCAACTCCGCTCAAATTCCTCGCTGGGCCAGATGACCCGTTCACATCTCTGTTTGACCAATCACTCATTGAGCAGAATATTGAATTTGTGCTATCAAAGATGCAAGACGATCACTGGGAGCCAAACTGGTCATGGCAAGAACAATATCCTGAAGCATGGGAAACCGCTAAGCAAGAGTGGTCTGGAGAATTGACAGTAAGGAATATGTTACAGCTAAGAAAATTTGTTTAGTACCTGAAATCAAAAATAGACAGGCTAGTTTCTAAACTAGGTTGAAATAAGATAATTCTGACTCAAGTTGGCTCCAATTAAACATTCTGAACCCATCCAACTGGCGGAGCAAAAGAAACAATCCCCGAAAGGGGATTTTTCTGTGCTCTGGCGGAGAAAGTGACTCAATGTCACTTTCGCCAGGACTCGAAGACCTTGCCAGCGATTTTCAAAGAAAATCGTGACAAGGTGTACCATTCATGTAATGAAAGAGTTCTTGCGGCCGGAGCCAATAGAGCACGTTCAGTAAAATGGACGTGCTTTGCTATACTGAGTCTAATGATTAGAATTTACCGTAGGTTTCTTCAGGAATTACAAAACTTTTTATACAACATTAGAACTTATTTTTCTGGGATCAAGCCTAAAGTTGAGCACGACTTGCCGTTTGTGTGCCAGTTCGCACATCCTGAACATGCAGAATTGAGTTTAAAGAGAGAACTTAATCCTAAAGATGATAAACACTGGTCAGACACTGGTGCTAGCTCACCTGAAAGATACGCCGAATGGGCGTTTACTATGTGCGGAATGGCTTCGACTTCAATGGCGTTAGGTCATTTCAAGGGAGAAACAAAAATGCCAGTAGAATTGGCTGAAGACGCATTGTCTCACGGTGTTTATCATGAAGAAAAAGACGGCACCCTTTCAAGTATGCAGTATAGAGAATTTGCTGATTGGGTTAAGAAACATGGTCTTACAGCAACCGCACTGTCTCGATTGACCATACGCGGCATACAATTCGCCTTATCAAGTGAGAAACTTGTAATAGTATCCGTAAATCCAAACATTCGTGAGTATGAAACAGCACCATGCGATCAGAAAGGAGGACACCTAGTGGTTGTGACTGGCTATGACGTGAACGAGAAAACTATCAGTATCAATAATCCATCTGGCTTTGTGAGTAATAACACTCAAATTAATCATAGAATTCCACTGGATACATTTTGTAAACACTATGCGGGGAGAGGTATCGTTCTCTCAAACGATAACTAAAACCTGTTTGTGTGAGTTAGAAACTATATGAATAACAAAAAAATAAGGGTCGGCATATTATTTGGTGGCAAGTCAGCAGAACATGAAGTATCTCTTCAGTCTGCCAAAAACGTCGCTGATGCGATTGATAAAGAAAAGTATGAGGTAATACTCGTCGGTATTGATAAAACGGGTCGGTGGCTCCTGCCAAACCAATCGCAGTTCTTATTGAATGAAGACGACCCTGAACTTGTAAAACTCAATAAAGAAAATGAGATTAACACAGCTCTTATTCCGCAAGGAGGTGGTGAGTTGATTAATCTAGAGGATACAAACGAAAAATCCACTATTGATGTGGTGTTCCCGATACTACATGGCCCATTTGGCGAAGATGGCACAGTCCAAGGCCTGCTAAAGCTAGCTGGAGTACCCTTTGTGGGTGCTGGGGTACTTGGTTCTGCAGTAGGTATGGATAAAGACGTTATGAAACGCCTCCTGCGTGATGCTGGTATACCAATATCAAAATTCTTGGTTTTTCAGAAAGAAGACCAGATTGATTTTGATTCTGTATCGGAAGCGCTAGGACTGCCAATTTTTGTAAAACCAGCAAACATGGGTTCATCGGTCGGAGTTAGTAAAGTGACCAGCAAAGAAGATCTGGAAGAAGCAGTTAGTGATGCATTCTGTTATGACACCAAGATAATCTTGGAAGAGTTTGTGGACGGACGTGAGTTAGAGTGTGCTGTCCTAGGTAATCAAAACCCTGAAGCTTCAGTAGTAGGGGAGGTGGCAGCCAATCATGACTTTTACTCGTATGACGCAAAGTATATTGATGAAACTGGTGCTGAATTGTCGATACCGGCTAAAATTGACGAAGAGACAATGAGAAATGTGCAAGAATTATCCATTAAAGTATTTAAAACACTTGGTTGTGAGGGTTTGGGGAGGGTAGATAGCTTTTTAACTAAGGATGGGAAGCTGGTCGTGAATGAGATAAATACTATGCCTGGTTTTACAAAAATCAGTATGTACCCCAGCCTCTGGCAGGCAAGCGGGGTTTCGTACACGGACCTTATAGATGCGTTAATTGCGCTAGCGATAGAACGCTTCGAGAGAGAAAAAGATATCAAAACCTCACACTAACAAAAGTCCGAACATCATCCCACAGGCGGAGCCTGGAAACAAAAAAGCACCCCTTGGGTGCTTTTTTGTTTCTGCATTTAGATCGAAAGTTTGTCTGTTTCGAATCGTTCTTCTGGGCGGAAAATCTGTTGCTGCTCGGGGTTGCTGGGACTGTTGGCGAAGTTAAAGCTGTGTAGCTGGAGGCTGTAGAAGTCATCAACAGCTGGATCGTAGGAAACTGATAAGGTGAATGTTTCACTTGTGCCTTCAGATACTTGGTACGCACCATCTTCGATTGGGGCACTTGAACTAAGTGACTCGGAGGCTGTACCGGTAGAGACTACTTCACCATTACCATTTTTCAGAGTGTAATTTACTCCAGCGGTACCTAGAGCTGTTCCGCGTTCGGCTGAACGATTGATATAGAGATCATTTCCAAAAGCTGAAACTGGGAAAGTAATGGTGAATAGTCCTTCGTCGTCATCGCTCGTAGACTTACTATTTACGACTAGAGTCTCAGTCATCTCTAGTACGGTTTGAGATTCGGGTACTTCTTCATCATCTGATTCTTCAGTTTCAATTTCTACGTCGTCGGTAGTTGTATCAGGTTCGGGTACGGCAGGCATTTCATTTTGAGCTGTAATTAGCATAATGATCTGTTGCAATACAGCAATGAGTTGCATCCGTATGGTGTCATCAACCGAGATCGATGATTCAGTTGCGACGGGTGTTGTCTGAGCCTGAGACTGCTGAGGGACAGCAAGTAGGAAGGCGAATGACAAAATAAAAGTAAGGATATATAAGGTTGTTTGTACTTGAATGGTTTTCATATGTAGTTATGACGTTTGAAACTAATAAATATTTCAGGATTATAGTGATAGTATGGATATTATTACTTATCACTTGAATTATAACTATGAAAACAATGAAATGCGACCTCTGTGAGCATGAAGTAGCAGGAGAGACGTTCGAAGACTGGATGAATGCTCTGAAGCCTCACTACATGGAAACCCACGCAGATGTGATGCAGCAGCATATGGCTGATCCAGCTAAAGCTAAGGAAATGATGGGGAAGTGGATGGCTGATAATAAGGCCCGATTTGACGCGTTGGTAGCTGGGTAGAGAAACCTAGTATTGGCCAGATACATAAAAAACCGGTCCGCCACGCAATTTGCGCGGAGGACCGTTCTGGTCACCAGAGCTTGAAAGCTCTCAAGCCTGCTTCCATGCAAGCGTTGGTGCGCCTTTTAAATTCACGAGTCCCCAGTCTTTGCCAGGTATGTCTATACAGAAATTCTGTGCCTAAACCTGGATTGCGAACACAGAAGTCGCTTGGTTTCCTCACCTTGATACGAACAAAAGTGACAGGGTTTCTTAACTTACCGAACGATACAGTTCTTTCACTAATTTCTGCATCTGAGAATAAGTTTCCAAGCCCAGTCTTTTCTCCCAGTTCTTCATTGCTTTCACGAAAGAGAGCTCGTTTAAAATTTTCACCAGGGTCAATACCGCCGCCAGGAAGGTGAAAAATTGAATCAAATCCTCTCAATCTAGCCAAGGCCCATTCTGAAGCAGGATGGGTACATAGTACCTCCTGTGTTTCTGTGGCGTGTACGACTAAGTGCACGCCTGGTTGGTTGAGAAATCCGAAGAGGTCTCGGTCTCCGGCGTAGTACCAAATGAAGCTTCGAACCGCTCCTCCGTACTTATGTTTATAGAACCGTAACCTTCTACTTACAATATCTTGCATGAGTATCCTCTTGGTTTTAGTGTAGTCGTAGCGTTGAAGTCAAATTTAGACTGCAGCTAGGGTTTTGTCAACCAACACTTCTTATTCTTAATTTGATATACTCGTTTTAATAATGTATTCGTACGTATGCCTGAATTACCTGAAGTCGAAACCGTTCGCCTGCAACTCGAGCGAAAAATACTCGGAAAAACCATTAAAGGAGTGGAGGTGTTTCATAATAAGACCGTGAATTTTGACGAGACGATCGAAGATCGTCTCGTGGGTAAGGTGATTAGTGAGATTGATCGGATTGGAAAGTTGCTGATCTTTAGCTTTGTCGGTGAGTCGGATTTGTTTTTGTTGGCGCATCTCAAGATGACGGGGCAGTTCTTCTTTGTCGATAGGACAGGGGATGTGACTGGCGGTGGGCACTCAATGAGTGAAATTGATGCTCGCGATTGGCCCCACAAGCATACCAGGAACGCCTTTTACTTCACTGATGATACCGCACTGTATTTTAATGATATGCGACTCTTTGGGTATACCAAACTGGCAAATGCGGCTGAGGTAGCTATAGCTCGAGCTAGCTTTGGTCCAGAGCCGATTGACCCGGAATTTGATTGTGTGTGGTTTACTACTGCGCTACGTAAAAAGAAAGCGGTCGTGAAGGCTAGTTTGCTGGATCAGTCATTTGTGGCTGGCTTGGGGAATATTTATGTTGATGAGGCACTGTGGCGCGCCAAGGTGCGACCGATGCGGCGAGCGAATCAGGTGACTAAAGCGGAGGCTACCAAGCTTTGTGCTGCTGCCGGTGATGTCATGAAAGAATCTATTGAGGTAGGAGGCACCACCTTCCAGCACTTCGTCGATACGGGAGGAGAGAATGGTAATTTCACGGATTATTTAAAAGTATTTGGTCAGCAAGGGAAGCTGTGTTCACGGTGTGGGGAAATCATACAGAAAACTCGCTGTGCCGGACGGGGAACCCACTATTGTCCTGGTTGCCAAAAATAGTGAAATGTACCGCAGAGCGAAACGTAGTATACTGTACAGAATATTACGAAATAATTTCAATTTTTTATGTTGACTTTGTACTACAAACCAAGCTGTCCATTTTGCCAAAAAACCATTACCGCTGCCGATGAGATGGGGGTAGCCTTTAACCTGAAAGATATTTCAGCTGATGAATCGCTGCGGGAAGCGTTGATCGAAAAAGGTGGGAAGCAGCAAGTGCCATACTTTGAAGATCCAGAAAATGATGTTGCGATGTATGAGTCTGACGATATCATCGCCTATGTCAAAGAAAACTACGCAACTGAGCCAGAGACTGGAGGTGTACGCGTTCATAACGCAGGTGATAATACATGCGTAGCCTGCGAAGGATAATATGGCTTTCCCTGTAATAAGTTACCGTGCCACCAATACTGAACTAGATCCAAAGCTCCAAGACCTGCTTGAAGTCAAATTTAGTTCATTAGAGAAGTATATCGGTGAAGAAACTGATGTGAAATGTCAGGTTGAATTTGAAAAAGAAACCGCCAGTCAGTCAGGTGATATTTTCAAGATCGAAGCAAATTTGTGGCTACATGGAAAGATGTATCGAGCAGCTGCCAGTATGGATAGTTTTGAAAAATCTGTCGATGAGGTGCGTGCCGAGCTGGATAAAGAACTACGTCGAGCACATAAGAAACGCAATGGATTGGTGCGCCGCGGTGGGCGAGCTCTGAAGAGTATGATGCGGTTTGGTAAAGAGTAATACGATGTAATGACAGAGCATTTTTTGACACCTGAGGTTTTAAATTACCAGTCTTTGCTAACAGCACAGCAGAGATACGCAGGTTTTTTAACGAAACTTGAGCGGATAGATGTCCCCCGTTCTGACCTAGAAAAAGCTCGAGCATTATCAGTGCAAGCATTACTAAGGCTAGTGCCTGTAAAAGTAAATGAAGCTCATGATGGGTTAGAAGGGGCTGATATTGTTTTAAAATCACTCATTCTGGTTATAGAAGAAAAGATTTCTGCATACAAAGAGACAATGGGAATGGTGCACTAATTGTACGAAGTGGAAGTTAGTGCGACTGAATCCAGGTTTTAAAGTCGATTGATTTTTTCCCTTCAGGAATGATGGTTGTTAGCTGCAAGCTGTTTTCAAGACATTTTGCCATGGTTATTTTTATCCGGATATCATTGTGCATAAAGAAGGTTCCAGGCCAGCCGGCGTAGGCTTGAATCTTTAGAAAAGCTTCGTGGGCCGCTTGGCCTACTGGAAGGTGGTGCGGATCAATCTGTAGCTCGCCGTCTGCTTTAGAAAGCTTTTGGGTATAAGTGGCTAGATCATGGTCTTGCTCTTGGGGACTAATATCTCCAGCGATCCATTCTGGAATAGTGGCAGCCAGCAGCGCCCCGCCGAGATTAGCGAGAGCAGCATCGAGTGTTAGTCCGTTGATAGGCCAGAGGGCATCAATGATTGGTAACGTTTGCTGCGCTAAGATCGGTCCATGATCCATAGCAGCGTCCATCAACATGACACTGACTCCGACCGCGTCGCGGTTGTCTTCGAGAATGGCGGTACGGATCGGGCTTGGTCCTCGTAGTAATGGTAGCAACGAGGGGTGAACATTAAGCGTTTTGTACTTCGGTAGCTCGATCAGCCACTCGGGCAAGATTCGATTGTATGCCACCACTACAAACAGATCGTATTGAGAGAGTTTTTCAGTTACGGCTGTTTGATCTTTAAGATTGATTGGCTGCCAGGTTTCTATTTCGTGCTGTTGGGCCCAGGCTTTTACTGGTGGAGCTGCGAGTTGTTTGCCACGGCCAGCAGGGCGGTCTGGGTTACATATAATCAAATCAGGCAGGATATTGGCTGCCTTAAGTTCTTCTAGTACCGGGACACCAATCGGCTCACCACCAAAATAGGCTATTTTTAAATTATTCATCAGATTCTTTTTTAGTTCGTTCGTAGAGATCGTCAGTGGGCCAGGTTTCGTGAGCGTGATCAGTGTATAAGATACCGTCGAGGTGATCAGTCTCATGCTGGAAGATGTGTGCCAGCAGTCCACCAGCCCCGCGTTCGTATTCTTGACCGTTCTCATCATAAGCACGCATGGTGACATTGGTAGAGCGAATAGTGCGGCCGTATTGGTTAGGAATCGATAAGCAACCTTCTTCCATTTCAGCACTCTTCTTAGAATACTTAACGATGCGTGGGTTGATAGCAACTAGGTCAGGAATACGCGCTTCGTCGTCTTTTTTATCTGAGGTGGTGTCGTGCACAACAAAAATACGCAATCCAATACCAATTTGAGGAGCCGCAATCGCCACTCCACGGGGGCAGTTATTGAGGACCGTTTTCATATCTTTTATCACCTTCTGAACTTTCGCCGACGTGATTTCTTCAACTGGCACTTCTTCAGCAATGTCGTGCAAGATAGGGTGGTCCTGGGGGATTAATTTAGCCATATATAGTGAGCACTATAGCGTATTTTTTCGAGAAAATCACCAAGTTATGGTATAAATCTACTAAGGTCCTAATGATGGAGGAAAGCATGCTGGATCAATTACTGAGCGCTTTGGTGAACGGTTTGTTCTTTATGGCATTGAGTTGCTTTATCCTGATCATGCCTATGCGGGCTGTGAATGGCGCAAATCGTCTGTTGCAAAATTCAGTATCAGTCATTTGTGGGATGCTACTCATAGTGTTTTTTGCCCTAGGGGCGCATCACGGTTGGGAGAAACAGAGGGGGGTGGAAAATTATCCACCCAACCTCTTTTTTTTATTTTATACAATTCGTTCCGGATCAATCTCGATTCGAATTGATGGTGGCAGGGTACGCAGGAGATTCATGAGGTTTTCGTCAGGCCAGGCAGTCTGTGAGATTCTGACGAGGCCGTACCGTCTGATGCCATTTTTTACAAACTGCGGGGCCGTGTAGAAAGTGATTTTATATTTTTCTAGTAATTTTGTAATCTGTTCCTCGATTTCTGGTAGTGCTAACGGATCTCCCTGTAGTGTCAGATGCACAAAGTGGCTGTATGGGGGGTATTTCAGCGCTTCACGTAGTTCGAGCTCTTCAGTATAGAATTGTTCAACCAGACCTTGCTCGGCTAGCTTAAGAATGTCATCGGGTTCACTCCGGGTTTGGATAACTGTTTGTTCGGTGGCGAGTTCACGCAAACGGAGTAGTAATGCAAAAAATGATTCTTCCGCCCGCCAAGATGGTATTGCTCGGGTGGCTTCAAGGGAAGTCAGGATAGTGTTTGTGATTGGTTTTTCAATGTAGGAGAGCACCATGCTTGTGCCCAGTAACACTGCTCCCTTGGTGTCATAAAATGAAGCAATCAATTGCGCCGCTTTGCGCGGGGTGGTGGCAGTAGTGTGATCAAACAGTACGACCGGAATATCAGGGAATTGCTTCCTGAATTCGGATTGAATATGTTGCACGCCAATGCCGCGCTCTTGCAGTCGCCATGAGCCGCATTTTGTACACGTGTCAGGGGCGATAATGCGACGTCCAGCGCTAGCGGCAATAAACCACCGTCTTTCTTCGCCGTTTCTGACTGTCTTATGTAGTGAGTAGGGTTCGCCTGAATCGGGACATCGAAAGATCAGGCCACAGTCTATGCATGTTACGAGTGGTGAGATGCCGCGTCGCGCCGCTAGAATAAAGCTGCGTCCGCGGCTTTTGTGGGTGTCAGTGATGATGTCTTTAAGTTCGTTGGAGAATAATTGCCAGGAGTCACTTGAGGTTTTGGTAGTTACTTGAGTCAAGATGCGTAGCTTACCTGGCAGAGTAAGGCGTTTTGGGTATTCACCGTCTGTATTGTAGAAATCGTCTCGACGTTTTTGTTCTTCCTCAGAACGGGGAAGAAGGTCGCCCATCAAAATCTGTCGCCCGGCCACTTGAGCAATGGTGTGTAAGACAGTTCGAGTGTCTAAGTACGGTCGAGTCTTGGCTTTGTAATGGTTGCTATGCGACTGCTCGATAATGATATTGGTAATGTCGTGCCGGTCGAGACAGCTATAGGCAGGAGTAGTGATGATGAGCTTGGCGTGAGATAAATCAGCGAAGTTGGTAAATGCCGTCTGCATCTTTTTCTTGGTGTGGTTGCGAGTAAAGGTAACTACTCGTTTCTCGATCCCGCTACTGAGCGCATCAGCCAACTTTGTGACATCAGCAGAGGTGGGGACGACCAGTAACACTGATCCGCCATGAGCGAATGTCTCCCGGATGCTGCTGCGGTAAGTGCGAATCCGTTCTTCCTCGGTGCCTTGAAAAATAGTGACAGAAGGCACTTCAAAGCTATCTGCAGCTGGGAGGTTTCCGGTGAGATCAATATCACCGTCACGTACTTCAGGAGGTAAAAGTGTGAATAAAATAGCTCCTAAGCTAGCTGGTGTGACCTTGGTGAGTCGTTTCGCTGTCTCAATCAGAACTGGGGGCAGGGTATTGGTCTTCGGTTGTTCTGGCAGCTTACGAAGGCTAAAAGTAGCCGTCTTTACGGCGGTCTTTGAGGCTGAGACAGGCTTTGCGCTTACTACCACCGCGCGCTTCTGCTGCTTGCGGATAGGAACGTCAATAATTGTCCCTGCCGGATAGGCAACGCTAGAGTAATACGTCAGTGATTCGATGGTAGAGGCGCGAGCGAGCGGGATGACTTCAATGACGTGCATAGAAGGGTATTGTAGCAAATAAGAAAAAAGGCCGCCTGAAATCGACGGCCCGGGTGGCAGAAGCTCTGCCACCCGGAGGTTCTATTGGTTCTTTAGGCTTCAAGTTTTTTAACCGCTTCTGCAAGTCGGTCTGAAAAACTGCCGTCTTTTAGCCAACCTTGCATTTTTTTGAACATCGCGATATTCCTCTCGGGGTCTGTCACCCGATCAGTTTCTTTGGCTGCCATAGTTTTGATCACCTCCTTTCAGTTACATTGTGAGCTAATAAACACAATATAATGTAGTCGCTTTCTGTCAAGAGATGTTACAAAAGTTGTGAATTAGGAATTTATTAAAACTCTTCCAAATATTTGATGTCAGCGCCGAGCGAAGCAAGGCGTTCCACTAGGTTTTCGTAGCCGCGGTTGATGCTGTAGATGTTACGCAGAACCGAACGACCAGAGGCGCCGAGCATAGCAATAAGGAGGATGGTGGCCGGTCGCAAAGCGGGTGGACAGATGAGCTCGTTGGCGCGTAGTGCTGTCGGGCCGTTGATGTAGATGCGGTGTGGGTCAGCGAGGACAGTTTCCGCTCCAAGCTTGTCGAGCTCAGTGAAGTAGATAGCTCGCTTCTCGTACACCCAATCGTGAATGAGAGTTTGACCTTCGGCTTGGGTGGCAATGACGGCAAAGAAGGGGAGGTTGTCTATGTTGAGGCCAGGATACGGGCGAGCGTAGATCTTCTCACCGAGTGATACCAGCTTTGATGGTTTGGTGGTGATATCAACCAGGCGCACCATGCCATTTTCCCCAACATAGGGTTTACTCAATTTGTATTTAAAGCCCATCTTTTGCAGTTTGAGGAGTTCCAGCTCAAGGAAGTCGATCGGGCAGCGGGTGATCGTAATGCTGGAGTTGGTTACGATACTTGCCGCCAGAAAGAACATGGTGTCAGTTGGGTCTTCAGCGAGCGTGTACGTGATGTCTTGATTGATTTTCTCGAGTCCGGTGACGGTAAGAGTGGTAGTGCCAACCCCTTCGATCTGTACCCCGCAGGCCATTAAGAAGGCGCACATTTCTTGCACCATATAGTTAGCGCTAGCGTACTTGATAACGGTAGTAGTGGGAGTGAGCGCGGCGGCAAAGAGCGCATTTTCTGTTACCGTGTCACCAGATTCGTAGAGGATGATTTCAGACGGAATTTTTTTGTCGACTTTCACTACGAAGGCATTTTCAGTCGTTACAATATCAACCCCGAAGTGTTCGAGGGCGTAGAAGTGCGGCTTTACGGTCCGACTGCCGAGTTTGCAGCCACCTGATTGGGGTAGATGAAATGACTTCAGGCGGTGTAAGAGTGGTCCAATAAACATCACGATACTTCGTGTCTTCCGCGCGGCGTCCACATTAATGTCTTTAAGTCGAAGTTTCTTCGGCGGGTGAATCACCATTTCGTCACCAGTCCATTGGATAGAAACACCAATGCTTTCAAGCACCTCTACCAAGCGGTATACCTCTTCGATGCGGGGCATACGCTTCAAGGTTGTCTTGCCGGTATTGAGGAGAGAGGCACAGAGGAGGCCGACGGCGCCGTTTTTTGAGGTGTTGGTTTCGATGGTGCCTTTGAGTTTTTGACCACCAGTGATTTCGAGGTTGACGGTGCCAGGGGAGAGGGTGATGAGGTTTTTTCCTAGGGCTTTACTAATTTTCTTCAGCATGTCAGCGCTGACGTTCTGTCGACCGCTTTCCATGCGCGCGATGGCACTTTGGGTGGTTTTAATTTTTTTAGCGAGCTCTGTTTGGGTGAAGCCGCTTGATTCACGCAGGTCGGCGATATTGGTTCCAATGTTTTGCATAATGCTCATACTATAGCAAATCTGCTATATCTGTAAAACAATCTATTCACAAATTTAATCAGCCTTGGCAATCTCTGAAAACCAGCTACACTACTACCTACATGTTTGGGAAATTCAATCCGAAGATTGGGATCGATTTGGGCACAACTAATGTATTAGTGTATGTGCCGGGTGAGGGGATCGTACTTAACGAACCTTCAGTAGTAGCTGTGTCTGACGACAGCCAGGTGCTCGCGGTGGGAGTTGAAGCGAAGCGGATGATTGGCCGGACGCCAGAGAGTATTAAAGCTTATCGTCCGATGAAAGACGGGGTAATTGCTGACTACCGCGTGACCGAAGCCATGCTCCGCTACTTTATGGGTAAGGCGCTCGGTAAATACAGTATTTTTAAACCGGAGGTAATGGTATCGGTGCCGGCGGGAGTGTCGTCGACTGAGAAACGCGCCGTGGTAGAAGCCGCGCTTAAGGCTGGGGCACGTAATGCGTATGTAGTAAAAGAACCTATCTTGGCTGCGATTGGAGCTGGGATTCCGATTTATGAACCCCAGGGCCACATGATTGTTGATATTGGTGGGGGAACCATCGACGTAGCGGTGATCTCCCTTGGGGGGATTGTAGCGGCGAACTCTGTGAAATGTGCCGGCAACCGCATCGACGCCGCGATTATTGATTATATTAAAAAGACGCGGAACCTCTCGATTGGTGAAAAGACTGCTGAAGACGTAAAGATTACAGTTGGTTCAGCGCTGCCGCTCGAAGAAGAGTTGGTAATGGATATTAAAGGCCGTGATCTCCTCACTGGCCTCCCGCGCACTACCGAAGTCCGTACCAACGAGATCGTAAAAGCCATCGGAAAAGAGCTGCGCGATATGGTCAAAGCGATCAAGGATGTATTTCAGGAGACCCCACCAGAGCTCGCGGCTGATATTATCGACGACGGCATTATTATGACCGGTGGTACTTCACAGCTCCGTAATTTTCCCGAGCTGATCAAGCGCCGGACGGGTGTGAAAGCTAGGTTGGCAGACCAAGCGCTTTTTTGTGTAGTGAAGGGAACTGGAATTGCACTCGAGCATTTGGATACCTACAAACGAACGGTCATCGCCAAACGCTGATTTTGTGACAACTACTTTGTCATGACTACAATTTTCTCAGTCACCGTATAGTCATACGTCTCCTTCATAAATTTTGCCATTCCGCGTATTTGCCTACAAAATCAGCGTTTGGTAATTAGTCTTGAATTAGTTAGAGTATTTGATATGAAAATTACTATTTGCGGTAGTATGAGTTTTGCAGTTCAAATGAATGAGTGTAAAACAAAGCTAGAATCATATGGTCATGAAGTGTTAGTGCCTTTAGACACTGACATGCATATTGCTTCACCGAATCTAAAAGATAGTGCCGCTGAGGCAGCACATGCAGTTGAGCTTGATGCTTACAGAGACCACTACAATAAAATTGAAGCTTCAGATGCAGTGCTGATATTAAATTTACCTAAAAAGGGCAAGTCGCAATACATCGGCAATGCGACTACTATAGAGATTGGAGTAGCATATTTTTTACGAAAGAAAATTTATGTTTATAAAGCAATGTCACCAACAGAAAATATGACGGAAGAACTGGAGGCCTTTAGAGCAACTTGGGTTAATGAAGATCTTGGTAAAATAAAATAGTTCTGCCCACAGTCTCCCCGCGCCCCGGCCGATTTATCGGCCTCGGCGCGGTATCATATAGAGTAATGAAAGAGGGGGTTCCGCAACAACAATTTTCGACTCCGGAAGAAGAGATCGCTTTTTTGCGTGCCCAGATTGCTGAGAAAGAACGGGAGGTGCTGGAGCGCAGTCCGGCGGAGGTGGATCAGGCTGATTTTGAAACCGTGGGGAAGCAGGTACTGCATGAGTATGGTACCTTCACGCCGGACACGGTATTGAAACAAGAACAGCAGATGGACGAGGCTGGGTTGGCGGAATCAGTGGCTCAGGTAGAGACCGCGGCTGACCCGGCAGCAGAGATTATTGAAGTCGCCATGAGAGAGGGGATTCGTAATGCCCTTTCGGTAGTAGAAAAATCATCAACTGCCTTCACGACCGACGAAGTCCATCGCTTACTGATCGAGCACATTAAATCAGGTAAAGAGCTGCAGGGGGTAAAAGAAGGAATTCCACCATGGCAGGTGCTGCATATGACGCTTTTTGAAGTATCGTTACCAGAAGTGCCAGAAGAACAGGGGCGCGAGAAGCAATTGGCTGAGATCATTTCAATGATGGAGCAGTTTTACTCGGGTATGCAGAGTGTGGGTCATGGGAAGGGGAAGGACCATTACGTGCTCGAGATCGGGGTGTCGGACAAGAGTGACGATATTGTATTTTACGTATCAGTACCCGATGAGTTTATTGATTTGTTTGAAAAACAAATCCTCTCGCTTTTCCCCAACGCAGTCCTCACACAACAAGTGCACGACTACAACATCTTCGTCGACGAAGGGGTTTCTTTAGTGTCAGTAGCTGCGCTCCAAAAACACCCGGTCTATCCACTGCGTGAAGCGGAAAGTTTTCAGTCGGACCCACTGGCGGTGCTTTTAAATGCGTTTTCCAAGATTGAGCGTGATGGGGGTGGTGCGTCATTGCAGATTTCTATAAAAAGTACCCCGACCCGCTATACCGATCGCTACGAAACCATCATTAAGAAAATCCGTGATGGGATGCGACCGAAAGACGCAATAGCGAGTGATACGCTCGGGGGCGAACTGTATGTTGGTCTCAAAGACATGATTTTCAACAAATCAAAGAATGACGATACCGGCTTTGAAAAGAGCGATGTCGATCAAGACACAATCGAGCTGATTACTCACAAACGCAGTAAACCGATTGTTGATAGCAATATTCGGATTGCAGTGTCAGCGAAGACCGAGGGGCAGGCGAAGAAAATTTTGTCTGAGATTGAAGCCACCTTTAATCAATTCGAGAACACTCGAGCTAACCGTCTGAAGTGGTTGCACCCGACTGGCACAGCGCTGAAACGGGCTATTAAAGCCTATTCATTCCGCGAGTTCAGCAAAGAAAACATACTGCCGCTCTCGCTTGAGGAGTTGGCTATTATGTTGCATTTCCCGGGGAGCGGAATTGACTCGAGTCCACAATTTAAGCAGTCGCGTGCGAAGACCGCAGCGGCGCCAACCGAGATGCCAACTGATGGGACGCTGCTTGGAAAGAATAATCACCGAGGCGTCAATAAAGATATTTACGTCACCGAAAACGATCGGATGCGCCACTTCTACATCATCGGACAGACCGGTACCGGTAAGTCGGTCTTTATGCAGAACATGGTTGTGCAGGATATTCAGCAAGGACATGGTGTGTGTATGATCGACCCGCACGGGAGCGACATTCAGGATGTGCTTGGAGCTATTCCACCTGAGCGAGTCGATGATGTAATCTACTTTGACCCGTCTAACCTTGAGCAAGTGATCGGACTCAATATGCTTGAGTACGACCGCACGAAGCCAGAGCAAAAGACGTTCGTGGTAAACGAACTCTTTTCAATTTTCCAAAAACTGTACGGTGGCAATCCTGAATCGATGGGGCCGATGTTTGAGCAGTATTTCCGTAATGCGACCCTGCTCGTGATGGACGATCCGGACAGTGGTAATACGCTGATGGATATTTCTCGAGTAATGGCTGACGCCAAGTATCGCCGCATGAAGCTTGAAAAAGCCACCAATCCGGTGGTGATTCAATTCTGGCGCGAGATTGCGACTAAAGCGGGTGGGGAAGCCAGTCTCGAAAATATCGTGCCGTACATCGTGTCGAAGTTTGACGTCTTTACCGCCAACGACTACATGCGGCCGATTATCGGACAGCAAGATAGTGCCTTTAATTTCCGGCAGATTATGGACGAGCGAAAAATTCTTTTGATCAATCTTTCGAAGGGTCGTCTTGGCGAGATCAATGCGAACCTCATCGGTATGATCTTCGTGGGGAAGATCCTGATGGCGGCATTGTCGCGAGTGGATGATCCGACCAAAGGCTTCCCGCCATTTTTCCTTCATATCGATGAGTTCCAAAACGTCTCTACCCCGGCGATCGCGTCAATTTTGTCTGAAGCTCGTAAGTATAAGCTTGGCCTTACGATGGCGCACCAGTTTATTGCTCAGCTGGATGACTCAATCAAAGATGCGGTGTTTGGCAACGTCGGGTCGATGTCGATCTTTCGGGTTGGTCCTGAAGACGGACATTTCCTTGAGAAGCAACTTGAACCAACTTTCGACGCAGGTGACATTATGAATATTCCGAACTACCAGGCCTACATGAAGATTTTGGCCAACGGCGTCCCAACCAAACCCTTTAGTGTCTCGACCGAGCCTCCACCAGAAAGTGACCAGGCCCACGTGCAGACTATGATCCAAAAGAGCCTCGATCGCTACGGCCGCCCCCGCGCTGAAATCGAAGCCGAAATCGCCGAACGCTACAAAAAAGAAGACCCCCCTAAACCACAGCCAGGCGATAACCCGTTTGCCGGTCTGGTATAATTAAAATTAATTATGAAATTGAAATGGGGAAACGAACCAGGGCCGCAAATTATTCCAGTAGCTAAAGACCCTGAAGTTATTGAGTCAGGGACTGGGACTGCTGATCGTCCTGAAGATCCTGAGGTTCAAAAAGGTGAGGTTGGTGTAGGAGGTGCTTCAGACTCACCTGAGGACAATGTCGAAAAAAGCCTGTCAGAAACTGCAAAACGAACCGAGTTTAGGCGACGACTGTTGGCCAATGAAGGGTTGTTTTTAAATCAGAAAGACCAACATCCACTGCGTGATGAACTGGGGGCGTTTCTTGGCCGAGGGACAGCAACGAAATTTTTCCGGGAGTTGCTCAAAGATGATTTAGGTATTGCGGTGGCCAGTGTCCGAAATCATTTGGTGCAGTATTTCCTTGATCCATATTTTGATGAAATAAAAGAAGGGGTCAGCACAGCGAAGGAGGTGAAAGATAGAGCGGAGAAGCGCGCACTACAAACTGACATAAAAGCGGCACAGGATACTTTAGTTGAACGCATGCGGGAGATTATTACTAATCCCAGTGTGTATGGTATTGATGAGCGCCTGCTAGATACTAAACAGTGGCCAAACTCACGCTTAAATCTCTTCACTATTCCAGAAGGAGAATATGCTGGGTTGCCAGAACACCTTGATGCGAATAAAAACTATCAAGAAGGGTCGCTCGATCACTTCGAGGCTAATTTACTTAATGACGAGCAAGTTCCTGATCCTTTTCATGTATCAGGGCGATTGCCTGACCCTGATGCAATTAAAGATGCGTGTAATCGTTTGTACGAAAAAACATTCCCGATCGATCCAGAAGATCTGAACGCTCAAGCATATCGCCTGGGAAAACAGCAAATATTCGAACGAGTTATTAGACAAGTCACTAATGAGCTGCGAGAAGCTAAGCGACTACATACAGGAAAAAAGTGGGATCGTCGTCAGGTAGAAGAAAGAAATGTAGCACTGAAAACCGCCCTCGATCGACTAACCGAGGTTATGCGCGACATCATTGTGCGCGGAAAGGCGGATCAGTATATCCACACTATTTCAACTGGTGAAATAAATTCTGATTTGGTTGATATACCTCATTTACGCTTACGTCCACGCTTTGGTGTGTCTTCAGGGGCAGAATACCGTGCCTTTTATGAGAATTTGACGGGTAATTATTCACCAGAAAAATTGGCAGAACTCGAGTCGCAGTTTGATTCTGGTAAAGGTTTCTTTAGAGACGAGGCAGGGGTTAAGGATGATATTCACGCCTACGCTGATATGGTTGCTGTACTCAAGCATATAGGTCTTTCAGAAGAAATTATTAGACGTTCCTACGCGCCGGCGCTAATGCAAGTGATAACTAAATTACGAGCACAAGAAGAGCAAATTCAGGCAGAAATTGCTAAAGGTATGAAGCGTAGTGATAAGCGCTTGCAAGAGCTACGCAATGGACGTGGTCAAGTGCGACAAGAAGCGCTCGGGTCTGCGCAACGTTTCTTGAAGCTGCGTGCGACTTTAGAAAATATGGCCGTTTCTGGAGACTTACCGCCTGATCCAATGGACCATTTGGCAGCTATTGATCGAACAGAAATTGAATCAGAAACGCCCCAGTTTGCTTGTCCAGATCTAACCGACCAGGATACGCGAGTAGAAACTGCTACATACTATCTGGCGCAGTTGCAGGAAGCACACGATGCAGCGCTCGGTGATTTGAAGGGTAAAGACAATGAGCTACAAACATTCGATCCGTATTTTAACGCATTCAGTGCACTAGAGACTGCTAAAAAAACTTTTGAAGGATTAATGAAAGGAAATGCTGATGTTGAGCTCGAGACAGCCCAGCAGGTATTTACTGCAATGACCGCAGCATTTAAAGATCTGAACGATGCTATTACAGCTTTCCGTGAACAGGATGTTGATTTAAGTGAGTGAACAAAAACAGTATGAATGAAGTAATACATAATCGAGAAGCTGAAAAAATATCCTTGCCAGATGATCTGCAGAGTCTTTTGAATAGTCCTGAAGAAAGTAGGGAACATACTAATGCAATTAAAACTGCGATTATGCAGTTTGCGGTTAGTTCAGAAGCGGCTAGTAAATTAATGGAGGCGTTTCCGCCGGATCTTCTCGCGGAAGCAGTTTGTACCTTAGACCAGCTTACTCGAATTAAGCAATTTTTTGAGCATGGTAATGCGGACGAAGCTGTTGATGAAGAGCCAGCTCCAGCTGCTATTTTGATGCCAAAAGCAGTAAAGTCAGCACCAAAACCAGGGGCTGGCCGACGTCAACAAGCGGTAACTGTCAGTGATCCTGAATTTACAAATTCCCCACAAGATGCAGCTGCTAGTGTAGAATCTGAAGGTGTAGAAATTGAAGAACTGGAATACTTTGGGCTTGATACGTTGTGGGGGGTGGAGCCCCCACCAGTAACTGAGACAGCAGCTGGTCCACATATTTCTGCAGAAGATCTTCAAAAATTTTATAATGAATTAAAATCAGCACTACAGCGACCAGATATTCAGACTACTATTGGTAGTAGTCAAGAATTGGGTATGTTAACTCAAGATTTGGCTGAGTTACTTGAAGAGAAACAGAGTGGTGGAGAGGGTGTTTCACAAGACAGAGAGTTAGAAGAAATAGGATCATCAATGCTCTCTATAGCTCTGCTGACCAAACTGCATACGCCTGAATCTAACATACAAACTACCCGCGAAGAACTTCGTGAGATTGTAGCTAACAGATTAAGGGTGATAGATAGTGTGTATGATTCGCTTACGTCCTCATATGAAGATCTGGAAGAAGGAGAAACTAAACGTAAGCTGTATGAAATATTACGTGGGTTTGAATCAGACTATACTGCCCTCAAGCGAACAGAAGTGGCTGCAGGAATTGAGGCTTTGTCTTCTGATGAAACCGAAGAACTGCTTATTTTCCTCACTGACTTTGCTAGTTTGCTTACACGTACTGATGAGAATATCGAGCATGGCAAAAGTATGCTCGACAAAATTGATGGTGCTGCTGAGACAAGTCAGGGGCAAACTGAGCCAGTACTTCCCGTTGCCGCGGATGATTTGGATCTAGGACCTACAGTAACTCCGACGTTTGAAGGTGATGGTGTAGATAGTGGGGGTGAAGAAAGGTCTGAACCAGCGTCAGTCTCGACTCCTACTGTGGTTGAAAACGCTGAAGGATTGGCCGAAGGCCCGTCGCTGCCAGCCGAATTTGATCTTAAACAAATGGTTAAAAATCAGTTCAAGGATGAATCCATGCCAGCTGTACGGGATTTGTTAGATCGAGTTCCGCAAATTGAAGCCGAAGTGCAAAAGTTTAAAGATGAGTACCTTTTAAAACGAAATGACATGCTCACTACTTGGTCAGATGTGTGCAAAGCAGGTAGAGATTTAAATGAAGCAGAAGAGACTGAATACACAGCGTATAAAGCTGCGCGGTATGCCTATATTAAAAACACATTAGAAACAGTCGTTCCGTTTATTGATGAAGTAAAGAAAACTAAAGGTGTAAAATTGTGGGGTGGTAAAAACAAGAAAGTGTTGCGAGAGAATCTACGTGCGAACCTGGTTGGTTTTACAGTGGTGCAAGACTATGAAAAAAGGGCTCAAATAAAAGCAAATAGTATTGATAACAATCGTTTTGGAAGCCTCTTACTGTGGGGCAGGGGTAAAGAAGCAGATGAAAAGAGAACGTATATGTCATTGAGCCGAGCGGCTGGAATTGCGGTTGCGATGGGTGCTGTTGCAGCGCCATTTATTACTCGCGAATATGGGGCTGATGGAATAGCAGGGATGGAAGCTGAAGTAGCACAGGGAGCGACGGAGGGTAGTGCGTTTGCTGCAGTACTTCTACTAAGGTTTCGACGGATATTTGGTCGGCGAAGGTACCAAAATACTTTACGGGCCAGAATGGAAGATCAGTTCAGGCCGCACTGGACACAGCAGTGGCAAAAAAATCCAGCGTTATTGGCTCAAGATAAGTTAGATAAAGCTGCTGATACAGCTGAGCTCCGGTTGATGAAAAAAATTAATGAACCCAACTCTTGGGGATTTCTGGCTACGAATGCAATTGTTACCGGAGCAGGAGCCGCAGCTGGGGCAGCAGCGGGAGCAGTATTTGGTCGAAGTGCGTTAGAGTCTGCCAAAGATTTATTTGTAGGTTGGGTGGGAGAAACGGATCCTGAAGTTGTAGAGGAGGTATCAAAGGTGGTTGCTGAAGCAGCTCCGAGTCAGGCTCCTGCTCCTGAACCGCGGCCAGTTACTGAGGCACCCGCGCCATTGCCTGAGATCGCTGATGCTCCAGAGCCTGAGATTAAACAGCTTGACGGAGAACAATCTTTCAATATCGCTGCAGTTGATGAAGCAAGTGTGACTTCTCCACCCATAAATACTGCTCCTGACATTCCAGCAAACACAGCTTCTGCGCCAGTGGAAGTGTCACTTGGCGAGGCTCCAAATGTTGGTGAACTGATCAAAAACGATATTCCTGACCGACTGAATCAATTTATTACACCAGAAAATGTTACTGGTCTCACACCAGAGCTTGAGCAGAATCTCATCAAAGCTTTGTTGGGCGATTCTGGTCCAGAAAAGGCCCAACAAGTGTATGACGCACTTTCTGCTATCAATGGCTTTGCTGAGGCTGTGCCTGATTTACAAGAGTACATTAATGGCTTAAAGAAATAACATCTTATGAATTCTGATCCTCAAGCGGTACAAGATTTAGAGGCACTAGGACGAGTGTTTGGCTGGCTTTTGGATGAGCTTGATGTGCCACCGTATATTAAAGATGTGTTTGTAGAACTTGCCAAAACAATGGAGCCAGAGCATTTGGCGGAAATGGTAGATCTTGTATATCGGGCTGTGCTTGAACAAAAGGCTGCGGAATCAATTCCTGAATACCAAGCAGAGGCCGCAGATATTGATGCAATGACTACAGCTGAACTGAATGCGTTATTAGCAGATCTTAAACAACCAACTACATAGCTATGGCTCTTGAAGGAACAATGTCATCATCGGCAGCAGAAACAGTAGGTAAGTCATCATGGCTGCAGCGACTTTTGGCGCTCGACCGAAAACGCGTCATGGAAGGTGGTGCAAAGCTTGGTCGCGCACTTATTGAAAATGCCACTGGAGTAGCGGCTTGGAAAGCACGTGGAGAAGCTAAAGAAATGAGTAGTTTCATGCAGGAGCACGAGCAACTGGCGTTTAATCTAGTCGAACGTCGGGCAAAGATGCTACAGGTAGCAAAAAAGTTGCGTACAGAAAAGGGTGTCTGGGGAGAAGATGAAGCAGCACGAGTTGACAGTAGTGAGCGTATTGAGATGTTACAGACGCTCTCAGAACTTCGGAGCGTGATTGATCAGCTACCAAAAGCAGAAGCCGCTGAACAGCGTAAAGTTTTGGCACAGATTCTGTGGGCCAACCGTACTCGTCATGCTGGCGCTCGAGAAGGGATTCAAAAATCAATTAGCAATGAGGACTGGAACCAACGACTCAATGTTGCCGAGAAAGCCACCACCCCAATTATCTTAGCGCTTGGTTTGGCTACTGGAGGACTTGGTGCTGGAGCGGCTACGGTTGCCCGGGCAGCGGTCGATACACTGAAGCGAGTCAATCAAGTGCTGGCCGAGCGGCACGCGCAGCATGCTCGTGAAAAAGCTGAACAGATTAAAGTGAATGCTAATACTGTCTTTGTGCAAGGGCTGCAAGGTTGGGCAAAAGCGGTTCGTTCTGGTGATATTCAAGCCATGACTAAAGGGCTTGGGTATGCTATCGGTACAGCGTTCATGACTGACTCAGTGGCGTTTGATGGAGCCGGACGCCAAGCACTACTTGATGCAGGAAAAGAAACAGCTTCCGCAACGTGGTCTGGGGTCGTAGATTTTGTGGCACCGTCAGCCGCAGCCCAAGAGTCGCTAGCAGGATCTGAAACTACACCTGCTGGTGTGGTAAGTGCTGCAGATCTGACTGCTATCTTAGGCACGGCATCAGAGGCTGAAGCTGAATCAACTGCAGCAGGAGAAGCCGTGCCCGAAGCTGAAGTACAAACTCCACGTCAACAGCTTACTGAACTGTTCGCACAAGAGATTAATCCCAGAGATTTAGATGGTATCACTCGCGAGCTCCAGCCACTGTTTGGTGAAGCTGATTTGCAAGTGTTTGCAGAAGGTGGCGCTGATTCAATTAATTTTTTGGCAGCAGAAAATGTAAGTGCCCAGACTATTACAAGTTTGATTCCTGATTTGCAGATTGATTTACACGCGGACGCAAAGGTGAATATGACAGTTTCTGAAAATCCTGATGGATTTGCTTTCATGATTGAGCGAGCTGACGGAGTTACATTAGATCCAAGTTCTGGGCTTCTAACAAAACTCACTCCAGAAGGTAAAGCGTTATCAGACTACTCAATCGCCAGTATCAGCGTGAAGTCAGACGGATCGGTTGAGAATATGTTGATCTACACAGATGAAACCTCAGCGCAACAAGTTCGATTAGATCAGTTAACTGACCCGGCGACAGCAGAAAACTCAGCACCTGAAGCTGCTGCAGGAACAGTGGACGCAGCTGATCTTGCAGCGATTTTAGGTGAGGGCACGACAGTACCTGCAGGTGGAGCTGTCGAGAATGTTGCAGGTAGTGGAGCGGATATAGAAGTAACCGGCGCTGAGTCTCTAATCAGTAAAACTGAGCTGCTAGACAGGCTGTCGGGTGGTGTGTCACCAGAAGCGGCTAAAGAACTATTTGCACAGTTTGGTATTGAAGCTGAGAACGTGACTGTGTCAGAAAACGGACTGGTGATGCTTGATAATCGTAATGGTGGTGCTGGTGAGTATGAATATACTACAGACCGGACACTTGATATGACAAGGTTGGCGGAGTTAATGGGGAGTACAGCTTCTGATACGTTGAAAAATGCACAAGGAGTTGATTTTGTTGATTTTAAATTAGTAAATGGAGAACTGCAGCCGCAATCTGTTACCGGGCAAGTATCAAAGGTGTCAGGTGTGGAGGGTCTCACATTCGCATACCTAACCTTTACTGGTGAGGGTCAGATAGATAATGGAACTGCAGCGGACGGAAGTGGTTTTCAGAATCTCGGATCATTGGATGTCAGACTTGACGGTATGTCAGGTGGTTTGAATTTATACAAAACAGAAGATGGGCTAGTGATTGAAGGTTTGCCAATTTCTGTAACGTCAGGGACCTTGGAAGGTCAAACAGTGGGAATGCTGAGGATTGGTCAGCGCAACATACTGGCATTTGCAGCTGAGAAAGAATTCGACACTACTAAGTTTAGTGATCCGCTTCTGAGTTCAGGGGCTTTTAATTTTTCCGGGATGTATCTGCATGGACCTGGTCTGTATGATTTGGTGGGTCTTCGGTCGGAGCAGCTTGAGAGAATCCTGTCTCTTAGTGCAAATTTTTCATCAGTGGTGCCTGATGAAATTGGCAGTGTTTATTTGAGCTCTGCTGCTGACGGGTATGAGGTACATCTTTTGGATGGGTCAGGCTACGGTTTGGGATCTGCAAAAGACCCGGTTTCTCTAGAGAAACTAACAGGTAGTAGTAGCGTGGCTACTTCACCAAAGCTTGAAAACACTAATCTACTCGAAGCAACTGCGGTCGATCCGCTTGAGGGGATTAGTGTGTCTCCTGGAATGGAGCAGCGGGCAATGGAACTTATAGACTCACCATACGCTGGCTTTACTCAAATCACGGGATCTCCTGAAGCACATTCGATCGTATATTCAGAGAACAGACCGATCTCGGCACTTAGACAGTTTGGTATCGAAGGAGGAGAGGTGGGGCAGATTGGAGGAAGTTTGGATAGAGTGTCATCAGTGTATGGTGTTGGATTGCGAATCAATCCAGATTTAATCCCTGATAACGTGGATGCGAACTTGTTGGCTGCTCCTGAAACCAATATCACCGGAGTCACATTTGTTCCAGATGGTTCATTAACTAAAGTGACAGCAATTATTGATGGAAATCGTTATGAAAATATCTTGACTGAAGGTCCTGCTGTTCAGCGAGTTGTCGGTCTAGAAGGGCAGAGTGCTGTGACAACAGACAAAGCTCCGGCACCAACGGCAAGGCCGGTCTCTCCAGATGCGGCCGCTGCGCCTGCTGCGGTTGAGCGCGTAACTTCAGTTGGCCCCGAAGGTGAAGTTATAGAGCCACTTGAAATTACTGTTGGTAAAAACTCTGAAGCATTTAACTTCACCATGCCGAAAAACTGCAATATTACTGAAGCAGTAGATCAGATCCTTAAAAAATTAGCTGAAACAGACGATCCTGCTTGGGGAGAGACCTCACGAGAAATACGAGTAGCGGCGATTGAAAGCTTCCGTAGTAACCCAGAGGCGCTTGGTACGAATAATATTGACATAGTACAAGAAGGAGAGACGTATGATCTAAGCCCAATCATGAATAAGATTTCAGAGCTATCCTATGCTGCAGAAAACGCAGCATCTTCACCAGTATCAACGGAAGTCACGCCGGTTATTAATCCAACAGAGATTGCTCCCGTAGCGAGGTCAGGAGATGATGTGACAAAGCTTTTCCAGAGGTATCTTGAATCAAATATGCCAGGTGTGACAGAAGTTCAGCGTGACGCGGCGATTGCAGCTGTGGGAGCTAATACTGAAGCTATGCAGGCGATGAATGCTAATGTAACTAACATCAACGTTATTCCACAGGAAGCGATTAATTTAACACCTCTGGTAGAGGCGCTTGAAAATCAACCGGTGGCAACGACTGAATCGACTTATGAAACAGCTGGGGCTGATGCGGCGGGTCCTGATCGAGCGGCTGTTGAAGTAAGTATTGCTGAAATCACAGAACGAGTTCGTGATGGATACAACGAAAACCTGTCTCAGTTTATACCCAATTTATTTGATACGGGCCGAGAACTAGTAAGTCGTTTGTCAGACGATGTGACTGACGCAGCGAGTATCGAGCGGCTATTCAAGGCTTTAACAGAACGTGATATGGCGCTAGCGAGCCTGATGAGCGTGGAATCAGGACTTACTACAAAAGCATTAGCCGATATTGAAATAACTGGTTTATCGGCACAGGGTATTGAGCTTAATGATACGCAGATTAGTAAACTGCCTGAAGCGGTGCGCACTAATCTTCAGGCTATGTTAGCTGATGTGAAAGCCGATACAGATAATGGATTTATAAAAACAGACGGTTCGATGAATCTAGGAATGTATCTTGAAAATAAATCTGTACAAGGACAGCTTGTGCTTGGCTATGACACCAATAATCAAAAGATGACGTTTAATAAATAACCTTAAATACCTTTATGAACGATACAACTTCAGTTCTTGATCAAGAAATAGTCACGCTGCTAGGCATGCAGGGTTTAACACCAATCGAGCAAGAAGCGTTTATTGCCCAAATAGGAAGCACAGTGATGAGTGCGGTACTGGTCGATTTTTCAGCGTCACTTAATGAAGGGCAGCAAACTGCCTTGGAACACTATCTTGAAACTGAGCCTGCAACAGAGGTTATGCTCGAACATTTGATTAAATCGTACCCTACGTTTAGTTCCCTACTTGAAAAGCATGTGACTACTCTAAAATCAGAAATGATTGAAGCGACTGAAGGTTTAGAAGAATAATGCACAGATTGGCTGCGGTAAAGATGCAGGGCTCGTAAAACAGCTGTGATATAATCTTCGTACATGCAGGGTAGTGTTCTTGGAGCATCAGCTGGAGCTGTTGCCAAAAAATCTTTTGATCTTTCTAGCCAAACTGATGCGCTGGCGCTGCTTAACTATGTCCGAGGCAAAGCCATGGACCCTGAGTTACAGAATGTAACACGCAACATGATTCTGGATTATGTGTTTACCCCAAATCATAATCTTTTTACGCAAATTACTGAGAACTTAACACTCATCGATAACGTTGAGGTTTTTGATAGTAGAAGTAATAACGAGGCGCAAACAGTGTCGTTAAAAGCTGAAGAACCAGTATTACCGCGAGCTTCATTTGGTTCTGCTCGCCCGAAGCCAATTTTTGCACAAAACTTGCCGACAACACCAACACCAACACCAACAGCTGCTCCGCTGCCAGATTTGAAGCCAACGACGGTAAAAGAAGAAGTTGTTCAAACTGAAGACGTAGTTAGTTCTGCTTCAGAAGTTGACCCTGTGCCTGCGGTTCCGGTGCCTGATTCTCCAGTAGATCACCTGGGTAGAATTAAAGAAATTAAGAAGCTGGTAAACGAAAAGGTGGGAAACCCGGTTAATCTGATTGATGCTAATAACGAAGTGGGACGTGAGTACATGAATGCTTTACTTGATGCAATGAAGAAAGTGCATGGCGGCGAATCGTCTGCCGTCACTGCAGCAATGCAGCGCCTTGAAACCGCTTACGAGTCCGTTGAGAAAACTCTCAAAGAAACCCCTTTGGATACTATTGAGACTACGCCAACACCAGTAGCCGCGACTATGACTGCCGCACCGGTTTCAGGTTTCGCAGCCGCAGCTAAATCAGTAGAACCCACACCAGCTCCAGAAGTTACGGCAGCTGAACCGATTTCAGCACCAGTCGCTGATCCAGTTCCAGAACCAGTAACTCCAGCCACTGTTCCTAAGTCAGAACCTTCTGCGCCTGAAGTCAGTCTTGAACCACTGCAAGACTCACCAGAACCAGCGGTACCAAGTGCAGGCGGCTTGAAGTCGTTAGCTACTGATCTACAGAATGAATCTATTGAAAAAGAGAAAAATACCCCAGTTCCTGAAGTCGCCCCAGCTTCCACTAATGCAGACCCGCTTATGGATCCAAAGATTACTAATGGCCTGGATCAATTACTTTCTGAGTGGAGTTTGTTCAAGAGTAGTGGACTGTTTGGAACTGGTCCAAGCGGACGTGAACACCCAATGTATAAAACTTTGGCAGCGTTGCCAATGTCTTCAGTGGTTTCAGGGCGATTTGAAGGGGCTTCGACGGAGGTGAAACAAAGTCTGACTGATTACATGAATGGGTGGCGCTATGAGCAAGGGATGGTGCATGAGATTGGTGAGACTTTTGAACATTATCTACGACGAGTCATCACAGCTATTCTTGCCAAGCAACCAAAGGCTGAGTAAAGTGTAGGTAATGAAACATCACGCCACTCTGTATATCTCACAGGATTTTTCGCTTGAGATTTTGCCTGAAGAAATACGAACACCCGGTACTGACGTTGAGCATGTTTTTATCGATGCATTTGGTATTGGTGACGCTCGAGCACTTTCTCAGCAGGCAACAGTGCGACCACTGACAAATAAAGTTCGGGCCTTTGTGCTGCGTACTAACACGATTACAACCGAAGCCCAAAACGCACTGTTGAAACTGTTCGAAGATCCACCTCAGACCAGTGTTTTTTATGTCAGCCTCCCAAGAGAATCTATTTTGTTGCCAACTTTACGTTCACGCTTACAGCTTGATCACTTGGCAGATCAAGGTATCGATACAGCTGACGAATCATTTTCTGATTTTTTATCTTTATCATATGCAGATCGACTGACTGTGGTTGGTGAAAAAACCAAGAAAAAAGATACGCACTGGATAGATTCCATGCATACTGGTTTGCAGCAGTATTGTTCGAAGATTACTTCAAATACAGCTAGGGAAACACAGGAACTTATTTTTATTGATACAAACTTGCGTAGACGGGGTGGGTCAAAGAAAATGCTACTTGAAGCCCTTGCGTTGACGCTACCACTTAGTCATGCTCCTTAAATGGTGTTATTATTGGACTTGCTAATCATTGAATATATTTTATGGATACACAAGAAATACAGTCACGGCTGAAAGGAGTAGAAGAATGGCTTACGAAAGAATTTTCGGGCATTCGAACTGGTCAAGCAGCTCCGGCACTTTTAGATAATATCAAAGTAGATAACTATGGTGCGCTTTCTCCGATCAACCAAGTTGGTTCGGTCAGTATTGAAGATGCGCGTACACTGAGAGTGTCTCCTTGGGACGCAAGCGCAATTGCTGGAATCGAACGAGCGATTCAAGAAGCCGACCTTGGTGTGTCGGTCGCAACCGATTCAGCTGGACTGCGAATCATATTCCCAGAACTTACTGCTGATCGTCGAACGCAGTTACTAAAGCTGGCGAAACAAAAAATGGAAGATGCTCGGATCTCAGCTCGTGGAGTGCGTGATGATGCAATGAAGGCATTGGATGCCGAGCAGAAAAATGGCGACATTAGTGAAGACGAAAAATTTACCAAAAAAGAAGCCATTCAGAAAATGATTGATGCAACAAATAGAGTCTTAGAAAATATGTTTACCAAAAAAGAGAACGAAGTAGGAAATTAGCATGGCAGTTCTTTTATTTTTTCTAGTTCTTTTTGTCTTAATCCTGGTTCACGAATGGGGTCATTTTATTGTGGCTAAGAAGACAGGGATGCGCGTCGATGAATTTGGTATCGGTTTTCCACCAAGACTATTTGGTATAAAGAAAGGTGAGACTGAATATACCTTTAACGCGCTTCCGATTGGTGGCTTTGTACGGATTTGGGGTGAGGATGCTGAGTCGGCAGAGGATGGGGGAGATTACAGTCGATCATTTGTAGCCAAAAGTAAGTGGGCGCAAGCGGTGGTGTTGTTTGCTGGAGTAACCATGAACATTATTTTTGCGTGGTTCCTCTACGTGATCATTTTTATGATGGGAGTACCGAGTATTGTTGATGAAATGACCGCTACTGAAGATGCTCGTTTGGTTATTACAGAAGTATTGCCTGATAGTCCAGCGGCTGAAGCTGGCTTACGACCTGGGGTGACTATTACAGGCCTGGCATCAGGTGAGGATGTTGACATGATTCTTTCACCATCATCATTTAGTGCCTTCACCGAAGATCACACCATGATGAGTGTAACGTATGAGCAGGGAGGAGAAGAACGGACAACAGAATTAGCACCGCAGGCTGGGGTGATTGATTCCGATGCTGATCGACCAGCGGTTGGAGTCGCACTCGCACTGGTAGAAAATGTGCAGCAGCCAATTCATTTAGCCATTCGTGATGCGAGTGTAACCACAATTCAAACCCTGGGAGCGATTACTGTTGGCCTCGGGTCACTGATTGTAGATAGTGTCCGCGGTGAAGCCGACTTCTCACAGGTCGCTGGTCCGGTTGGTATCGTGGGCTTGGTAGGTAATGCGGCTGAATTTGGTTTTACTTCCTTACTTTTGTTTACGGCAGTGATTTCCCTGAACTTAGCAGTAATCAACCTGCTACCATTCCCAGCCCTCGACGGCGGCCGGCTCGTATTTGTGGCAATCGAAAGCGTAACCCGCCGCCCGATAAACCCAGTCTGGGTCATGCGCCTCAATACCGTCGGCTTCTTGCTCTTAATGCTGCTGATGGTAGCAGTGACCTATAACGATATTATAAAGTTGTTATAATTGCGCTCTAAGCAAATTTCTATAGAATACGATTATTATGAATCTTACCTGCACACAGGTTCCCGTTGGGTATACAAGCTAGATTTAGAGTAGATTTACTAAAGTAATTATTGTATATGCGACAAACACAACTATTTACGAAGACAAAGAAAGAGGCACCAGCTGATGAGGTAGCTAAGAACGCTCAGTTATTGATTCAGGCTGGATACATCTATAAGAATATGGCTGGAGCGTATAGCTTTCTACCACTTGGTTTGCGGGTGATTGATAAGATCAATGGCGTAATCCGAGACGAAATGGATGCAATCGGCGGCCAAGAGATGCATATGCCAAGTCTGCAAGAATCACGTCTCTGGGAGCAGAGTGATCGATGGTCTGATGACAAAGTAGATGTGTGGTTCAAGACTGAGTTGAAGGCTGGTGGTGAAGTGGGGTTGGCATGGACCCATGAAGAAGTGATTACCAACATTATGCGTCAGTACGTATCTTCATATAAAGACCTGCCATTCTTTGCCTATCAAATCCAAAATAAATTTCGCAATGAAATGCGAGCAAAGAGTGGGATTATGCGAACGCGTGAATTCTGGATGAAAGATCTGTATTCTTTTTGCGCCACGACTGAACAGCATGAAGCTTTTTATGAAGCTTGTGGCGAGGCGTACATGAAGATTTTTGATCGACTTGGTATTGGAGACCAAACGTATAAAACCTTTGCCTCAGGGGGAGCATTTACCAAGTTTTCACATGAGTTTCAAACTCTGGCTGAGGCTGGTGAGGATATTGTATACGTGAATGAAGAGAAGGGTATTGCGGTGAATGAAGAGGTGCTTGAGGAGACGGACTTATCCGAACTTGGAGTAACACGAGAAGAATTGACAGAGCGAAAGAGTATTGAGGTGGGGAATATTTTCTCACTGGGTACGAAGTTTTCAGAATCGATTGGCTTGCAGTTTAAAGATGAAGATGGAAATGATCAACCAGTGATCATGGGATCATATGGAATTGGACCAGCTCGAGCGATGGGAACAGTGGTGGATCTTTTGGCTGACGAAAAAGGGATTGTATGGCCAGAGGAAGTGGCACCTTATAAAGTCCATTTGGTTGGTCTTAATTCAGATGACACCGAAATTGCTGATTACACCGCTGGCATTTATTCAGCGCTCCAGAAACGAGGAGTTGAAGTGCTCTATGATGATCGCGATGCTCGGCCGGGAGAGAAGTTTGCTGATTCTGATTTACTCGGGATGCCGTACCGCGTCGTGGTGAGTAAGAAGACGAAAGAGGAAGGAAAATTTGAAGTAGTAGTGCGTGCGACAGGAGAGGTAAAATATCTAACAGAAGAAGAGTTGTACGCTGATTTCGGCGCGTAAGAGAATGAATAGGTAAAAGGCCGCCAAAATGCTTGCATTTTGGCGGCCTTTTACAATTTATAGTATGATAGCCCAACTATGTCGTTACTTTCCCGTCAACTAAATCGATTGCTCGAAAGTGTCTCTACTGATATCGGGATTGATCTTGGTACAGCCAATACGCTCGTGTATGTGAAAGGTCAGGGAATTGTACTCAACGAACCCACTATTGTTGCTATCAATAAAAAAACGGGCCAACTGGTTGCTGTTGGTACCGAAGCAAAAAACATGCTTGGCAGAACACCAGCACACATTGAAGTGGTCCGACCTTTGGTGGAAGGCGTGATTTCGGATTTTGAAGTGACTGAGGAAATGTTGGCGTATCTAATCAATAAAGTCCGTAGCGACATGCGTTCAATCGTAGCACCACGAGTACTGATTGGCGTGCCCTGCGGTATTACTAACGTAGAGATGCGGGCGGCGCGTGATGCGGCTAAAAACGCTGGTGCGCGCGACGTATATCTGATCACCGAGCCAATGGCGGCGGCTATCGGGGCGAAGTTGCCAGTAGATAAAGCCGGCGGCAGTATGATTATTGATATTGGTGGCGGGACTGCCAATATTGCTGTCATTTCACTTGGAGGTATCGTGACTTCAAAAAACCTACGGCTGGCAGGGGACCATCTTAATACAGCGATTGTGACCTATATCCGGGATCAATTCAAAGTACTGGTTGGTGACAAGACAGCCGAAGACGCCAAGGTTAAATTAGCGGGGCTTGAGCATCTAGATGAAGTAAAGGAACTAGTGGTGCGTGGGCGCGACGTGGTCACTGGATTGCCGCGAGAGGTGGTGATCACCGACGCTGATATCCGGAATGCCATTTCACAATCAGTAGATTCGATTGTCGATAGTGTTCGGACGGTCTTGGAGCAGACGCCACCTGAAGTACTGGCTGATATTATGCAGCGCGGCATTCATCTCTCTGGCGGCGGAGCATTGATTCCTGGTTTTGCTACACTGTTAGAAGAAGTGATTCAGGTGCCAGTTATTATCGTGCCTGATCCACTGCGAGCAGTGGTGCGCGGAACGGGGATTGTATTAGAAGATTTAGATCGCTATGAAGAGATTCTCATCGACAATGAAGGCGAGCTTACGTCGCAACTCGCGGAATAAGCGTTTATTTAGAATTGCTGTCCTGGTTGTAATACTGCTGGTAGCTTTTTATCTAGTGCCGCGGACACTGAGCTTTGTTGCTTCGATTGTGATGTCTCCAGTTATTTCTGTGCAGCATTGGCTCAATCAATCAACTGATACTATCCCGTCATATTTTAGAGATCGTAATGCGCTATTAGAGCAACTTAAAGAGCGAGATCAGATCATATCTTTCCAAAGCGGTTCTGACCTAACAGTTAGTCGGCTACTGAAAGAAAACGAACGTTTGCGAGAACTTCTTGGTGCCACGTCGACTTCAAGAATCGCAGCTGGAGTAATCGGACGACCTACAGTGCTTCCCTATGATGTGCTGGTCTTAGATCAAGGTTCAGCTGATGGGGTGCAAATACATACCCCGGTGTTTATTGGTCGGGATCAAGTGATTGGATATGTTAGTGAAGTGTTTGGCGGCACGTCAGTAGTGTCATTGGTGAGTTCGCCTGGGCTCGAATCAACGGTGTATATTATTGGTCCCAATATCTACACCACTGCTGTCGGACAGGGCGGCGGCGTGCTTGAAGTAGGAGTACCACAAGGAGTGCCGTTAGCCCCAGGTGACCTGGTTGTTATTCCGTCCTTTGATGCTGGGGTGTATGGTCAGATTGTTTCTATTGATTCAGTCGAAACCAGGCCTGAGCAATACGGCTATGTAACCATTGATGTGCCATTGCAAAGCTTACGTTGGGTGAGTGTTGGTACTGAGCAAATTGATGAGTCAGATTTTGAGACCGCTCGTGAACGAGTCAGGGTGGTCACAGAAAATCTAACCAAGATTGTGGTGCCAGATGGGGTATTGGTAGAGATTCCAACTGAGGCTACTTCAACAGAAGCCACCAGCACTCCTTCAGATAATGAAACTGATTCATGAGAATCGTCTCAGCGATAACCTTACTTTTTTTGAGTACGCTAGTACCACTGCCACTCGCACTCCTGCTTTTTGCTGCTCATGCTTTTGTATGGAGTGGGTCCGAACTCTTGTTTATTGCAGCGGCAGTAGATATTTATTTTGGTCATAGTTCAGAATACCCACTATATCTTCTGGCTACTGCCGCCATACTACTGTTGCTTGAGTGGGTAAAGCCAAGACTTTTGTTTTATAATGAATCTAATGTTTAAACGACCCCGCAAGGAGGAGGTTTCCTTTGATGAGATTTTCTTAGATTCTACAAATGTTTCTTCTTTTAATATGGGTCGGATGGAGGGTCGGATGGAGCTTCCGATCACTGAAAGAAGCGTGTATGTAGTGGCGCTTTTATTTGGAATTGTAGCACTGCTGTTTTTTGGAAAACTGTTCTCGTTGCAGGTTCTGTACGGCGCTGAGTACCGAGAACAGAGTGAACGGAATCGCATGGATGCTGGAGTGATTATTGCTGAGCGAGGGGTGATTTATGATCGTAATGGAGAAATGTTAGCGTGGAATGAAGAAGATTATACTGATGAATATTTATTCCCGGTCCGGGCGTACACTGATCGAGTAGGGCTCGGACAACTGATTGGCTATGTTAGCTACCCCTTGAAAGACACGAGTGGTTTTTATTACCGGACTGAGTATGTGGGACGAAACGGTGTCGAAAGCTCGTTTAATGATGTGTTGGCTGGTGAAAATGGCGAGCAGATCATCGAGGTGAATGCATTAGGAGCGGTGATTTCAGAATATGCGATTAAGTCGCCATCGCCCGGGGAAGGTATTACGCTGTCACTGGACGCTGAATTGTCTGAAGCGATGTATAACATCATTTCAACATCTACCACTCAGTCCGGATCACGTAGCGGGGCTGGCGCAATTATGAATATTCATACCGGTGAACTTATTGCGATGACAAGTTACCCGTCGTACGACCCAGAGGTAATGGCTGATGGTGATGATATTGCTTTGATCCAGCAATACAATAATGATGATCGGTTTCCGTTTTTGAACAAGGTGGTAGCAGGCGCCTATACTCCTGGTTCAATCGTGAAGCCGTTTGTAGCGTATGCAGCACTGGCAGAAGATGTGATCAGTCCGAATAAGACGATAGTGAGTACGGGCGAGATCGTGATTCCAAATCCATACAATCCAAGCAACCCCTCTATTTTTAGAGACTGGCGAGCCCATGGCAAGATGACCATGCGCGAAGCGATCGCATTCTCATCAAACGTATATTTTTACATCATTGGTGGCGGATTTCTTGATCAAGAGGGCTTAGGCATCACGAGAATGCATGAATATTTCACCACGTTTGGTTTTGGTCGTGAAACTGGAGTAGACTTAGCTAACGAACAAGTAGGAACAGTTCCAAATCCAGAGTGGAAACAAGCTAATTTTGATGACGACTGGCGGTTAGGAGACACCTATTTCACCGCGATTGGTCAGTACGGATTCCAGGTGACACCAATACAAATGTTGGCGGCGTACGGAGCGCTCGCTAACGGTGGAAAGTTGTTTACCCCGCACGTGGCAAAAGATCAGGTCGGTGAATATCAAGATTTGAATTTAGATGCTGCCAAGCTTGCGATCGTGCAGGAAGGTATGCGTAAGACCGTAAATATGGACGGTGGTACGGCAAGAAGCCTTGAACGTAAGGATGTAGCCATCGCCGCTAAATCAGGTACCGCAGAGCTTGATTTTGCTAAGTCCCGTCTCAATACTTGGGCTGCCGGATATTGGCCAGCCGAAGAACCACAGTATGCCTTTATTATGTTGATGGAGAATGCTCCGTACTCTAATAGTTTGGGTGGAACGCGGTTGATGGGCGATGTGGTGGAGTGGATGTCAGTGTACCGACCAGAGTATCTAGGGTTGGAAACAAGTGAAAACAGAACTGAGTAATCCACATTTTGCCCTTCGTTGACCCGAGCATTAATCCGCGTATAATTGGGGCACACAAATTAACTTATTGCTATGGATGACCAACAAGCCTACCTTACACCTGAAAAGTTTGAGGAATTAAAGAAAGAACTAGAACACCTAAAGACTGTCCGTCGTAAAGAAGTCGCTGAATCGCTAGAATACGCCCGAAGTCTCGGAGATTTGTCTGAAAACGCTGAATACCAAGAAGCGCGTGATATGCAAGCTGCTATTGAAGAGCGAATCAATCACCTCGAGCAAGTCATTAAGGAAGCCAAGATCGTTGCTCATGATAAGAAGGGTGATATCGTTGGACTCGGCTCTGTAGTCTGTATCCAAAAGGATGGTGAAAAAACAGATCGCTGCTACACGATCGTGGGATCTGAAGAAGCAAACATCCACGAGCACAAACTGTCATATCTTTCACCACTCGGAGAAGCCTTGATGGGGAAGGCGAAAGGAGAAGAAATTATCTTCGAAACTCCAGCTGGAAAACAGAAGTATAAGTTACTAAAAGTAGAGTAGGGTAGTCAGCTTAATAGTAAAGGCGCGCAACCCTTCGGGTTGCGCGCCTTTACGTGTCAGGCTATTCTAGAAGTCTAATAAATACTATATATGTCAACCTTCGAAGAAATCAAAGCCGAACGTCTACGAAAGCGAGATCAGCTCGCGGCGGCTGGGATGAACCCGTATGCGGCTGAGACAACTCGGACGCATGCGATTTCGCAGGTGCTGGCAGATTTTGAGACGTTGGCAGACGATGAGGTTGAAGTAGTGGTCGCTGGACGGGTAATGGCGCTCAGACGTCACGGTGGTTCAGCTTTTGCTGATATTTTTGATGGTACGGCCCGGATGCAAATGTTTCTCTCCAAAGATGCGATCGGAGTCCGATTGTTCGAACTGCTTAATGATACGATCGATCCCGGAGATTTTATTGAAGTGAAAGGAGTGCCATTTGTAACCAAGCGCGGCGCTGAAGCAATTGCTGTATCGGACTGGCAGGTGCTCACAAAAGCTTTGAATAATCCGCCAACTGAACATTTCGGCATTAAAGACGAAGAAGAGCGCTACCGCAAGCGCTATCTGGATATTCTACTTGATCCAGATTTACGAGCGTTATTTGATACAAAAGCTAAGTTTTGGAAAGCATCTCGCGCGTTTATGGAAGCTGAAGGCTTTATGGAGGTGCATACACCAACTCTGGAGACCACAACTGGTGGTGCTGAAGCTACTCCGTTTGCAACGCATCATAATGACTACGGCATTGATGCGTTCTTGCGTATTTCTGTAGGGGAGCTGTGGCAGAAGCGACTGATGGCCTCAGGCATTCCGCGTACCTTTGAAGTTGGCCGTGTGTACCGAAACGAAGGTTCCAGTCCAGACCACTTGCAGGAATTCACCAATATTGAGTTTTACGCAGCGTATATGAGCTTCGAGGAAGGCTTAGTACTCTTGGAGCGACATATCAAGTATGTGCTCGACGAAGCCTTTGCTGGTAAGCAACAATTTTCTATCAAAGGTTTTGACGTAGATTTTAGCAAACCGTTTGAACGGATTGATTACGTTGATACGATCAAGCAAAAGACTGGTATTGATGTTACTTCAGCTACTGAAGTCGAGATGGCCGCTACTGCGGCTGAACTGGGGATTGAGTTTGATGGTAATAACCGTGAGCGCTTAATGGATACGCTGTGGAAGTACTGCCGCAAGTCGATTGCTGGGCCAGTGTGGCTTATTGGCCACCCAAAGTTGGTTTCAGCGTTGTCTAAAGAAGATCCGAATAATAAAGGGCAAGTGCTTCGAGCTCAGCTTATTATGGCGGGAGCAGAATTTAATAACTGTTACGCGGAGTTAAATGATCCTATCGACCAAGCAGAGCGCTTTAAGGTACAAGAAGAATTGATCGCGCGCGGTGACGACGAAGCGATGATGCCGGACTGGGAGTTCGTTGAGATGCTCGAATATGGTATGCCACCAACCTTTGGAGCTGCAACACTTGGTGAACGCTTTTTTGCCTACCTAATGGATAAACCAATCCGCGAGACACAGTATTTCCCACTGATGAAGCCTAAGGGCGAAGGGAAGTCTAAGAAGAAAAGTAACAAAGTGTCAGTGATGGTCGTGCGGAAGAACGATATGGAACTTTGGCAACTAACCAATACCGCCGCTCACCTAGCAGCCGCTCTCGGTGCTCGTGAAGGGAAGGGGCTTTTGAAGTTTGATACCATCGCCACCAAAGACGCCAAGCAAATCCCGATGAATATTCAGCACGCCATTATGGTGAAAGAGTGCGATAGCAACCATGATCTGCAGGCATTACTTGAAGTAGCTGAGTCAGCTGATGTGCGCGTGACTACCTTCACGCAGGAAATGATCGAAACCACCAATGATAATAAGGTAAAAACCAATACCGCTGAGAAAGATCTCAAGAATATTGAATTCCTTGGTATCCAACTCTTTGGTGAGCAAAGTGAAGTAGAGAGACTGACGAGTCAGTTTGAGCTATTAAAATAGCTTGCAACTTTTCTAATCTCCGGTAGTTTAATTCATTAACGCTTCGATAGCGTGGTTCGTATAACAAACAGGGAGGTCAACATGCTGACTGCTCAAGAGTCGTCGCCTGTCGGCGTCGCTAAACATATCGCATTTATCATGGACGGCAATGGCCGGCATGGTAAAGATGTTCTGGGATTAAGTCGTCTGGCTGGTCATAGGGCAGGAGCAGAGACTGTAGAGGGCGTCACTGAGTGGTGTATCGAATTTGGTATTGAATATCTCACGCTCTTTGCATTTTCAACAGAAAACTGGAAGCGTGCAGACGAAGAAGTTAACGGACTCTTTGGACTTTTCCGCCGGTACTTCAGTAGAAAGCGTAAAGAACTTTTGAAGGAAGGGGTTCGCATTCGCTTCATTGGCGATCGCGATGATGAGCGTGTTCCGACCGATATTGTCGATATGATGTTCTCCCTCGAGGAGGAGTCGAAAGACAACACTCGACTTCATCTCACCATAGCACTAAACTACGGAGGACAAGATGAGGTGGTGCGTGCTGCACAGTTTCTTCTCGATAAGGCAACTGCTGGAGAAATGTCAGACGTTCTTACTACTGAGATGTTTGAGTCTGCCATGGATACTGGAGATCTCCCTCCGCTTGACATGGTGGTACGTACGGGTGGCGACGCTCGGATATCAAACTTTCTCTTGTGGTCTCTCGCGTATGCCCAGATCCGCATCGTGGATGAGTTTTGGCCGACGTATGACCGAGTATGTTTCGTCAGAGACTTGAGCTGGTTCGCCTCAGTCTCGAAAGATCGTCGCTACGGCGGCTTGGGAGTCGCGGCTGAGTAAGTCGCGAATGCCTATCACAAAGGAAGGACAACAAGTCCGTCCTTGTGATGGGCTTTGTTGTTTTTGGTAGACGGGATAAAGGGCTTTACTTTATTTTTAGATTGATTATAACTAGTGCCGGATGCTCTTCAATCACGAAAGAGTGCCAATGAGGCAAGGAGCTCAGTCATGAACTTTAAGTTGAAAGTCGTCCTGTTCACGTTTCTTTTTCTTGGGCTGCTTTTTCTGCCCATCGTCATTCTGTGGCAGCCAATATCAGTCGAGGAAGAGCTTGGACTGG
The DNA here is from genome assembly GCA_964350735.1 of uncultured Candidatus Saccharibacteria bacterium. Lineage (GTDB taxonomy): Bacteria > Patescibacteriota > Minisyncoccia > Phycocordibacterales > UBA918 > OLB19. The sequence goes on along the minus strand of CAYGKO010000002.1, from coordinate 180,178 downwards.
TGCTGTGGTCACTGATCATCAATTTCTACAGTTTAGAGAACTGGTTCACGGCCAGTCTCGCCCTAGCCCTCGCAGTGGTCCTTCCGCTGCTCCTGTGGAAGTTTTTCCAATACCGCAGTCTTTTGCGCGATGCATCAGTCCTCCAGGAGGGGTGCAAGACTACGTTGCAGAAAATCGGTAAGGAGACGCTCAGCACTTTGTTGACCGAGGCAAAGCGTAGTCTGGGTGACGTGGACCCTGACGCGAGAGATAGAAAGACGAAGAGTGATAGGCGTGATGCTCAAAGCCTTGTGCGGGCGATTCAAGTGGCGATGAGACTTGCGGGTTTTCAGGAACATAGGCCACGAATGGTTCGTATCGACGATTAATCGTCATGAGCTAAGAGGCCCCTGGGAGACTGGGGGCCTTTTTACGTGTTGATTTGTGAGAGCGAAAAAGCCGGGCGCTGACGAAGTCAGCGCCCGGCTTTTTCGTAGCTGAACATTCCTCCGATCTGCCTATAGCTACGGGGAAATAATTGGGGATAAGTGCATGCAAGTGGGACAAAGTGGTGTATAGTGTAGTTGTGGTGGGAGAGAGTGGTAAACAGCTCGAAAGAGCTGTAGACTTATCGATATGTTAATTGGGGAATACAAGCACACGTTGGACACTAAGAAACGGCTGTCCTTACCGTCTAAATGGCGTAAGGAGCTTGGTGGCAAGCTTGTCCTCACACGCGGACTCGATAACTGTCTCTTTGTATATCCCTTGAAGGAGTGGGAGAAGATCGCTGAAAAAATCGGTCAACTCCCACTTGGTCAAGCGGATTCAAGAAGTTTCAATCGATTCTTCTTATCAGGAGCAGTTGAAGTGGAGGTAGACAAAATTGGACGTATTCTCGTTCCAGATTTTTTGAAAGATTTTGCCAAGTTAAGCAACAAAGTTGTTTTAGCTGGAATCCATGATCGTGTAGAAATTTGGGGTGAGAAGCAGTGGAACGAATACAAACGACGTATTGAACGTCAGGCTGATGCACTCGCTGAAAAACTTGGCGATATCGGCGTCCTCTAAATAGAAAACCTTCAGAAGCAGACTTGATACCTCAAGCTATGAAACACATCACCGTTCTGAAAACGGAAGCAGTTGATTTGCTAGCGCTTACTTCAAAAGCGACGGCTGTTGATTGCACGCTCGGAGCCGGTGGTCATAGTAGGGAAATGCTTAAGCACATTGGTAGTGGCGGAACACTCCTCTCACTTGATGCAGACCAGGTAGCAGTAGATGAATTTGAACCAATCAAAAGTGATGCGACGCACGTATTGCGCATAGCTAACTTTAAAGATCTTAAATCTGTCAGTCACGAAGTAGGAATAAGTTCCTATGACGCGATCCTGGCCGACCTCGGTTGGCGGACTGATCAATTTGAATCTGGAAACAAGGGTTTCTCATTTCTCCAAAATGAGCCACTCTTGATGACATTTGGATCACCAGAGGATGCTGCCTTCACCGCTCACGAAATTGTGAACGAGTGGGCTGAAGAATCAATTGCTGACATCATCTATGGCTATGGTGAAGAGCGCGCTGCGCGCAAAATCGCCGGTGCTATAGTTGCTGCCCGCAATGAGTTAGAAATTACTACTTCAGCACAACTCGCTGAAGTGGTAGCTGATTCAGTGGGAATCTTCTATAAGCGAAGTCGCTTGCATCCTGCCACTAAGACGTTTCAAGCTCTCCGCATTGCGGTAAACGACGAGCTAGGAGTTCTGAAGACGCTTTTGTCTGACGGCTTCGAGCTGCTCGCTCCCGGTGGACGGATGGCCATTATTTCGTTTCACAGTCTTGAAGACCGTATTGTCAAACAATACTTTAGAGAACTTACACATGATCAAAAAGGAACTAGGGTAACAAAGAAACCCCTTATTCCGTCAGATGAAGAACTGCAGACTAATCCTCGAGCCAGAAGTGCAAAACTGCGCTGTATTGAAAAAATCTAGTTATGAACACTAAAACTATTATTAAAACGTATAAAGCCCATGAGCAAAGCATTCTGTTGGCTTTATGCGGGGCATTTCTAGCTCTGCTGGTAGCGTACATGTACTTTGTGAGCGCATCGGTGGTGCACGTTGTGATTCGGAAGGAAGTGAATCAAGAAATGACAAAACTACATACTGAAATAGCACTGTTAGAAGCTGAGTACATTAAGGCGCAGCACGGAATTTCGACTGACATTGCTAGTTTGCAAGGTTTTGTGGAAACACCTGATAAGATATTCTTAGACCGAACACCAACTAGCTTGGTGCTTGGTACTAATCGATAATCTATGCGCAAGCAATCAATTCTACGAATTCGTATCATCACGGGCGTAGTTTTATTGATCGCCTTTATTTTAGTCGCTCGGCTCTACCAGATTCAGGTACTTAAGCACGACGTCTACCTATCAAAAGGCGAAGAGCAGTATGTACACACAGTGAGAGATTTATATACGAGAGGAAGTATTTTCTTTACTACTAAAGATGGCGATAGAGTTTCTGCGGCCACTGTACAGTCGGGCTATGTTCTGGCGGTTGACCCAACTGCAGTACGCAACCCAGCTGAAGTGTTTGATCAAATTTCTGAGTTTATAACTATTGATAAAGAATTGTTCGTAACGCGGGCCACACTGCCAAAGCGTACGTACGTCGAAATAGACGCCCGAGTTAGTGAAGCAGATGCTGATGCAATCGTTGCGCTTGATATCGATGGCTTGCAGCTATACCGCAGCCAGTGGCGGTATTATCCAGGTGATCAACTATCAGCGCGAGCAGTCGGTTTTACGGGCTTTAGCGGCACACAAAAAAAAGAGCAACTGACCGGACGGTATGGCCTCGAGCGGTATTATGAGGATGTTTTGACGCGAGAGAATGAGCGACTCTCGGTAAACTTCTTTGCTGAAATTTTTTCAAATCTTGGCAGTGTAGTGTTTGATACTACAGATTCTCGCACGGGAGACGTGGTGACCTCAATCGAACCGACTGTCGCTCGTTTGTTGCAACAACAACTCGGTGAGACACAAGAGAAATGGAATAGTCGTTTGACCGGTGGGATCATTATGAATCCCCAAACTGGTGAGATTTATGCCATTGACGCTGTCCCAACTTTCAACTTAAATGACCGCGGCGATAATACTATTGATGTATTTAGAAATACTCATGTCGACAGTGTGTTTGAAATGGGCTCGATTATAAAGGCTCTCACAATGGCCGCTGGACTCGACAGTGGAGCCGTCACGCCGCAAACCACTTACTACGACTCAGGCAAGCTGGAGCTCGATACGTTCACGATTGGAAACTTTGATGGTAAAGGTCGAGGAACGGTAAACATGCAGGAAGTACTCAATCAGTCACTAAATACTGGGGTAGCTTTTATTGTCGACAAAATGGGTAAAGATGCCTTTCGTGAATATTTCCAGAGTTTAAAACTCGGCAGTGAAACCGGGATTGATTTACCGGGTGAAGTATTTGGTTTGGTAGACAATCTTAATTCTCCTCGTGACATCGAATATGCGACGGCTTCTTTTGGTCAAGGAATTGCCCTGACCCCGATCGCAACCACTCGAGCTCTGGCAGCGCTTGGTAATGGAGGGCGCTTAGTAACACCGCATATTGCTACCAAGATCGAATACGAAGATGGCACCGTTCGTGATATTACGTATCCAGAAGGGGCGCAGGTATTTAGTGAAGCTACTAGCGAAGAAGTGTCGCGCATGCTGACTACGGTGGTAGATGATGCGCTGCGTGGGGGAAATGTGAAGCTCGACAATTATTCAATTGCTGCCAAGACTGGTACGGCCCAGATCGCTGACTCAGTCAATGGTGGTTATTATGACGATCGGTACCTGCACTCATTTTTTGGATATTTCCCGGCGTATGATCCAGAATTTATCATTTTCTTGTATACTGTAGAACCAAAGGAGGTGCGCTACGCATCTGAAACTTTAACTGATCCATTCATGGAGCTGACTAAGTTTTTGATTAACTACTATAATCTTCCTCCTGACCGTTAAGTTCTGAAATCATGAAAGTATTCTTCAAAAAAATAGTTGTCCACATCATCACCTGGGAAGCTAAATTATTACTTCGCCGAACAAAACCAAAAGTAATTGCGATTACTGGAAACGTTGGTAAAACTTCTACTAAAGATGCTATTTATACGGTGCTTAAAGATCATGTCCAGGCACGCAAAAGTGAAAAGAGTTTTAATTCTGAAATCGGTGTACCGCTCTCAGTATTGGGCCTTGAGAACGCTTGGAGTAATCCAATCTTGTGGCTTAAAAATATCCTTGATGGTCTTTTCACCGCGCTGTTACCAGGAGATTATCCCAAGGTACTGGTACTTGAAGTGGGAGTAGATCGTCCAGGTGATATGAAAGAACTTACCTCGTGGCTCAAGCCCGATGTGGTGGTCATTACACGCCTGCCTGATGTACCAGTGCACGTCGAGTACTTTAGTTCACCCGAAGAAGTGGTACAGGAAAAGCTGCAGCTACTGGCCGCCCTAAAGCCCGATGGTGTGTTTGTATACAATCACGATGACGAACGAGTACGACAAGCAGCCGAAGAAACCCGACAGTCGTCCATTGGCTACAGTCGCTATTCAGTCTCACATTTCACGGCATCGGCTGATCAGATTTCGTATCATGGCGATGTACCGACCGGTCTAGAGTTTGATATGACTCATCTTGATACTTCAGCCCGTTTTATGCTGACCGACTCGATTGGTGTACCGCATATCTATGCCTATGCCGCGGCCGCTGCGGTTGGTTCGTTATACGATGTGTCATTGCCACAAGCAATGACTGCTTTACGAGAACATACACCAACTCCGGGCCGGATGCGAGTGATTAAAGGTATTAAGGACACGGTCATTCTTGACGATACCTACAACTCCTCTCCCACTGCAGCGGAGCGAGCGTTGTCGAGTCTAAAAGAAGTAAAAGGAAAACGAAAGATAGCTGTGCTTGGCGATATGCTGGAATTGGGGCAGTTCTCAGTTCGAGAACATGAACGCCTTGGTGAACAAGTAGCAGAGTGCGCTGACGTGCTCGTTACCGTTGGTGTGCGTTCTCGTAAGATTGCAGAAGGAGCACTGGAACATGGTTTTTCGGAGAAGAACATTTTTCAATACGATGAGATTGGCCGAGCTCAAGCTGAAGTACAGACCATGTTGCAGCCAGGCGATGTGGTGTTAGTGAAAGCGTCTCAAGGGATACGAGCTGAGAAATTAGTAGAAGAAATCATGGCTGAGCCAGAGAAAGCAGGGGAGTTATTGGTGCGACAAAGTAGTACGTGGAGACAACGGTAAAGTATTGCTTTTTTGTTAAAACTGTGGTCATATACTAGCATTATGACCAAAGTAAAATTACAGACTATTAAATACGCAGTAGTGCTCCTGATTATGTTCGGTGGTTTCTTTGCGTACCTGGAGTCCGCCGCGGCCCAGACTTTTTATCCAAACTACGCTCCGCAGTCGCAGCAAGAATTTATTGCCTACCTGTACGGTATTATTGCCCAATTACAGGCACAAAATGGTAGTACTGCATCTTTCCAATCTCAAACTACCTTCTCTCCAAATGGGGCAGTTTTAGGTGCTGCAAATAGCTTTGGTAGTACACGTAGTAGCTTTGATGTAGAAGTGTTCACTTCTGGCGCAAACAACATTGATGGGGATGAAGCTTGGGTGTTTGGAAGCGTCGATCTCAACCGTGCGCAGTTCGCTGATGTATGGTTTGAATATGGTGAAACGCGTAGCATGAATGACCGTAGCCGCAGTGGTCGGATCACACAGCGTACCAGCGAGACTTTTAGAGGGGACTTAGACGGCCTACGAGAAGACGAGACCTATTTCTTCCGCGCTGTAGCTCAAGATCCGAGTGGATTCCGGACCTACGGACAAGTGCGCACGTTTGAATCAGATGATGATAGCCGTTCGCGTACTTCATCACGTAGAAATAATGATGATGACGAGCCGGATGCCTTTACTGACGATGCAGATGATGTTGATGAGGATAGTGCAGAACTGAACGGAGAAGTCGATATGAATGATTTCCGTAATGGTCTGGTATTCTTTGCGTACGGTGAAGACGAAGATGATGTGGAAGACGTCGAAGACGAAGACGAGTTTAATGATATCGATGAGCGGGGTGATGATCTCCGACTTATCGTAGTAGATAGAGACTTAGATGATGATGATAACTATTCACGGCGGATTGGTGGACTTGATGATGACACAGACTACTACTTCCGTATCTGTGTTGAATATGAAGACGAAGATGATGATGAAACACTAGAGTGTGGAGACGTGGAAGAGTTTGAGACTGATCGAGATTAATCTCTCCGTATCATAAAAACCGGCAGCCTTAGGCTGCCGGTTTTTATGATAAGATTTATCTATACAACTAACTTATACACACTATGACTACTCAAGAGATTGCCGATCGTCTCGTGGCGATGAACCGCGAAAATAAATCAGATGAAATTTACCAAGAGCTGTATGCTCCAGATGTGGTGAGTATTGAAAACTGGGGTGACCGTCAAGAGTTTGTCGGGTTTGAGGCTATTGCTGAAAAAGGAAAGATGTGGGCATCAATGTTGGATGAAATGCACGATATGAAAGTCAGTGAGCCGCTGGTGGCAGACAAAAGTTTTGCTGTGACATTTTACATGGACGCAACTTTCAATGAAAACGGCGGCCCAGAAATGACCGGCCGTATGCAGTTTACTGAGCTGGCGGTGTATCACGTAAATGATGAAGGTAAGATCTATAAAGAAGAGTTTACGGGGTAGTGTATGCAGATCTATCTAATTAGACACGGCGAAACGACTGGAGACATAGAAGATCGGTATGGTGGTAGTTATAATGATCATCTTACTGAACGAGGTAGAGGTCAACTGGCCGAAACAGCTAAAAATTTAGTCGGAAAAGAGATAGAAGTTATTTTTCATAGCCCCCTTATTAGAGCTTGTGAAAGTGCTGAGATTATCAAATCAGAAATTGGTTGTGAGCTACAAGTAGTTGAGGGTCTAAAAGAACGACACTACGGTATTTTGTCTGGACTGACTAAAGCTGAAGCGTTAGAGAAATATCCCGATGTGGTTGAAGCGCATAAAGATCTCATGAATACCGATCCAGAAGGTGAGAGTTTTGTTGATTTTAATCACCGTGTGATTGAGGCGTATAAAAGCATTCTTGCTGCAGAGTATCAGCACGTAGCGATCCTCGGACACGGCGGTTCTCTAAAGCGAATACTCAATCATATCAACGCACCCATTCCGGATTCTATTGGAGATGGCGAGGTGATAAAAATTGTATAGTCAATAATTTCTGTATAGAACATATAGTTTCTCTGGCTAAATGTGTATGTATGATAAAATGACGTCTTTATGACTCAAGCAATAACTATTTTTACTGATGGCGCTTCTAAAGGTAATCCGGGACGGGGCGGTTTTGGTGCTGTTATTTCTGCTGGAGAGCAGGTGACTGAGCTGGGGGGTTTTTCTGAGCGCACGACTAACAACGAAATGGAATTGAAAGCGGTGGTAGAAGCCTTAAAGTCCTTAAGTGTTGAAGTAGGCACGGTAGCGATTTATACTGACTCAAAGTATGTGGTTGAAGGTTCGACCGGCTGGGTTTTTGGCTGGCTGAAAAATGGCTGGAAGACGAAGGCTGAGACTGATGTTTTGAATAAAGCTTTGTGGCAGGAGTTGTTGCCACTTTTGAACACCTTTGAAATTGAATGGCATAAAGTGCCGGGGCACGTCGGGATTGCTGGCAATGAGCGGGCGGATACGATTGCGTCTGATTTTGCAGAGCAGGGTACCTTTGAGTTATATTCTGGACCGAAAAGTGCTTATGGCTTCGATATTTCTGACACTTCGTACGATGAAGCGAAAGCGCAGGCTCGCAGTGACGCCCGCAAACGTTCTGCTCAAAAAGCCTATTCATACGTTAGTCTGCTCGATGGTGTGGTACAAACCCACCAAACCTGGAGTGAGTGCGAAGCGCGGGTGAAGGGGAAGAAGGGGACGCGGTTTAAGAAGTCGCTTGATGCCGGGAATGAACAAGAAATCATCAAGGATTTTGGTGGGTAGTTTTGTGTTGTGATCCCACGGGGAAATTCGATCCTTACAGGATCAGTACAGGTTGTCACGATTCTTCCAGAATCGCAGGCAACCTCTTCGATTCCGTCGTAAACAGTCTCCCAGACTGTTTACTCGTGGGATCACGCATAGAAAAGGCCTGCCAAATAAACTTGACAGGCTCTTTTCTGTATTTTGTGAGCGTTCAGCAGATAGAACCTCTTTGATTCCTTATGAGGTAAGGCTTTTATGAAGTTTGAAATTTAGAATCTGCGACCCTTCTCGTGCATCTAAAAAAGTGACAAAAGTGACACATATTCATGCATGTTACTTTGTTACAGTAGACTGTAACTATTTTGGTATCAAACCCCTTTCGACTAGTGTTTTTAGTACAATGTCAAAGACTTCTTCAGGATCTCCAGTGGCATCAATTCTTACAATTCGGTCAGTTAATCCCTCAGGTAAGTAATTTTGTGCATCAAGGTACCAATCATAACGTTCTTCAAGTAATCGTCTTCGGAGTTGACTCTTCTCATCCTGCCCATCTCCTAAACGAGAAATTAGTGTATCTTTCGGGGCAATAAATTGCACAATTATATCTGGAGCGACATCTCCAGCAGTAATTGAGCGACCTTTTTTATCGCCCGTTATCGGATTCTCTGGTCTCATGTCTTCATCATAAAGACGTTTAGGGGTCCCCATTTCTCGAGGTACTAAGGTGCGAGCTAGAAGAGATCTATCTATTAGTAAAACTCCAGCTTGTGACTCAAGTTCTCTAACAAAATTTGGTAGCACTCTATCTCTCCACACTAGTAACTCCCGAGCGATACGATATGAAGATTTGTTCCATTCTTCAAGATTGGCTCCTTCATTACGTAGGTTTGAATCAATTTCTTTCCACGTATCCGATTCGGGATTACCAAAACTGTCACCTTGACCAGACCTAGAACCGTCACCACGCACAATTACTACTGGAATACCATGTTTCTCAAGATGAGTTTTTAACAGTTCACTCTGTGTTGATTTACCGACTCTATTAGGACCCTCAAAGCCAATGGTCGCTATTCTAGGTGCTTTTTCTGACATACAGTATTTAAAACCACCATTTCTTCTGCTCTAATAAATGAATATTAACACCGGGGAAATTCGATGCAAAGAAAACTCTTAGTTGAGTCTTGAAGGTGAGATTTTCACAGGCAGCATGCGAGACTCCAAAAAATGCCATACTTGAATTTTCTAGAAACTCGTTAACTTTCTTTTGATTTTCGATACCCCAAGGGGTGTTAAAACGAGAGTTAAATTCACCACATATATAGGCATCTACCCCTAAGGCCTCAGCTTTCATCATGTAGTCAACATTGTCAGCCCCGCCGGCAATTAGGGCAACCTTACTAATTGTTTTAGATTTACTCGTACCCACTAAGTCAAGATAAGGAACATTAAATACCGTCATTAATTTTTCTGACATTAGTTCAGTTGTGCAGGTGGGTATAATTCCAATTAAGCCGTGCGGACCTGTGCCGTCATTAAAAAAATCAGCAAGATATATGCAATTAAGCGCATCAATCATTGCAGCTCTAGTACCTATTCGCAGGTGGTAGTCCATAGGACTGTGGCAAGAGAAATAAGACAAATTATTTTTCTTGAACGTATTTATTTGTTCAGCTGTCAGCGCCATCCATCCACGACCAATTTCTCCTTCGGGGTCACCATTCTCAATGTAAATAGGATGATGGCTGAAGAAAATATCTCCAGGTTGAGCTATAGAGAAAAAAGATTCGAGAACATCAGGAGTAGGGAAGGTTGCTAGATAAATATTATTTACTTCATCACCCCCTTTCAACATTAAACCATCAAATCTAGAGTTGAAGTCTTGCTCGAATACTTCTTCATAATTGAAATTTACATTTTCATAAACCATCGGAACAAATAAGCTCATCTGAGGATCTTTAGGGAACGTCTTTATTGAAAAGAAGTCCTCCAGAAAATTAGTAATTTTTTCTAGTTGCATGAATTAAGTATACCTTAAGGCATTCTGGTGTGAAATATAGTCTGCAAAAGACTTTGTGACCACTCCTTAGTTGAAAATGATTTTACGGCATTTTTGGTGCGATAGCTCATGCATACTGACACCAGAGGGAAGAACATGGCTCTTTCTTGAGGACTCAAATTTTGCGTACATGAAAAGAATATTTTTTTAAGCAATTCTTCATCGTTCAGTAGAGGCATTTTACTTAATAAATCAGCGGTTAAATAACATATGTCGAATACTAATGGTGCTAAAAATACTGATTCAAAATCACAAAATCTCACATCAGAATCTTCCGCCAGGATATTTTTTAGAGACAGGTCACCAATGGCTAAATCTTTCTGTATTAATAAATAATTGTCTTCAAAATTGTCAACATCATCAGCAGATAAACCTAAATGTTGTAAAGGTTTATGTATAAGATACTGCTCTTGCAGTCTTGAAAAGACATTGAGTTGATCACCAAGAGTTAATTGTACTTGACTGTCTCTCAGACAGGATCGGAACAAAACAGCTTTGCTGATTACGCAAGTAATTTGGTTTAGAACTTCTTCCTGTGTCAGCGAATTTAACTTTGGTAAAAAGTTACTAGATCCCCATGATTTAGTAATTAAAATCGGTTCATTTTGTGACCTGAAAATGAATTCGGGAGCTATTTTGTAGTTACTTTTATTTAAAAATTCATAAATAGTAACCTCTCTTAAAAATGAACCTTCTGGTTTGTCGATACTTTCATTGTCCTTAAATACCGAAGGAAAATACTTTGCGTAAAACGTCTCATTGTTAAAAGAGAAAAAGAAGACGTAGTTTGCAAAACTATCCGTTGTAGGTTTTAGTTCTGAAACTTCGATAGCCCACCCGAGTTCATTTTTTAGAACGGTAGCTATTTTGTTTTTTACCTCAGTTTGTTTTTGATTCTTTTCCATTTAAAATATCAATCCCGTCTTTTATTTCTTGAAATTTAAACATTACTTTAGTTTCATCTGGTGTAACCCACTTGTATTCATCATGTTCTTCTGATAATCGTACCTGGGTTTCTGAAGAGACCTCAACAGAGTACACATGTTCCTCGTAAAGAGTATTATCCCGACTCCATTCAAAGGTATTTATAGGACCATCAATTTTAATTATTTGATTACTTGTAATACCCGTCTCTTCTTGCAGTTCACGCATCAAGCATTCTTGGTATGATTCACCTTCTTCTACTGTGCCTGTCAAAGGTTGCCAAAAACCTCCTTCTTCTGGGGTTCGATGTAGACCCAATATACTTAACCCCCCGGCTTGGTTCTTATAATAAATAATACCTTGAACTTTTCTTCCTTTTATTAATTCAGTCATACTAGTCATTATATTTAATATTGTGTGATTTCTTGGTAATCGCCGATATATACATACTATTCAATAATTTGTTTGTTACAAGTTGATTTTCAATTAAAGCGTCACTTTTTTCATCGGTGATAAATTGCTGGAAAATCTTCCACCTTGAAATCTCATTTTGACCTATGTAGGTAGATTCTGACTGATGGCGTGAATGTATGATTTGACCAAAATTTAAGCGCTCAAAACCACGTCCGCCAATCAGTTGGTCATTTCTAAATACGTATACATCTAAATGTTCTTCGCCACCGACTCCCTCGATGTTTGTTTTGCCAACCTGATCAGACTGATAAGAGTGAACGTGAATAGCCATTAAAGGACCAAGGTGCATGGTGATTCTCTCGTGACGTATTCTACCGTTTCCTTTGTAGGTATCTGCCGCTAAATCAAACCATGCTCGGCGTGAGAAACCAGACTGAAGTAGATCTAGTCTACCAAGGGAGATGTGTTTTGTTGAAGCTGGGTCTTCACCAGGAACGTGCATTTTGATAGTCGTATAACTATCAACCTCACCTAGTCCTTCTGGTTGCGGGCTATTTGTTAATTTACCAAAGAATCTCTCGTAATTCTGCGAGCCGTTAATCTGCTCATATTGCATCTGTGGACTGAGTAATTCAGTAGTGTTAGTAATTTGTAGGTTTGGATAAATATTCGCATTAACTTCTGCTACCCAGGCTGCCAAATCAACAAAGTGATACCCTGAGTGCATTAGTTTACCGTAACCGTACTTGTAGGGATGGTTTTCGCGTGAGTAGAATTCTCCAGGCATGGACCAAGTTCCGTCGCTATGAAAGATATCAAAATATGTAATTGGTATGCCAAATTCAGCAACACATTGAGCTGCTAAATTGAAGATATGTTTATACGCGTCATGCTCTCTTCTTTGTGATAGTACATAAATTGGAGTTTTGTTTGCTTCGCTCAATGCCTGTAGTTGTAGAGTATCGGTATAAATCTTTTCAGCCTGCAATTGGTTATGGACTAAACCAACTGGGGCAGTGAGTGGTTTGTCTGTTAACACAGGAATACCGCGGGAAATAAAATACTCGATGTATATTTTATGTGCCTTAGGTTCAGTTGAGATAATTGCGCAGTTAATTTCTCCCTGACTAATTTGTTGGTCCAAGAATAATTTAACATCATCAGCTAATTTGTCAGGCACTCTTTGGTCTGAATCCCTTGATAGAAATATATTTTTTGGCAAACACGTTTCTGTTAAAAAGAAAGTGTTTATGTCATCATTTTTTTCTATGAGATCCACCAAGGAAGAAAATTGAACCTTCTCGGAGGACACTCCTTCTTTTATATATCGGTAGTGAATGCGTTTAGCGTGCGGACCGAAGCCAACTAGGCATATTTTTTTCATAATTAAATATATTATACTGTATAAGATTCATTACTAATCAATTATTACCGTATGAACTATGTAGCCGTAAAAGACTTTCTTATAGATCAAGGAAAGAAAATTTTGAGTCATTTACCTGAGGATACGACAGAAGACGGACTTAAAAAGATTGAGGAAAATATAGAGAGTGATTTTTTCAGTCTACTTTCTAAAGAAATCAACGACCCAATCATATACGGTGAGGATATTAATAATATGGATCCAGGCAAAGACACTTATTGGGTCATAGACCCAATAAGCGGAACTAATCAGTTATATGCTGGCACAGCAGAGTATGCACTGTGTGTGGCTGAGGTTAACAAAGGCGAAATCATTTATGCTTTAGTAGTTGCTCCTGCACATAATGAGTTTTTTGAAGCCAAGAAAGGACAGGGGGTTATTTATAATGATAAGCACATGGAAAAGGTGAGATCAATCGGTGATTTAATCCTTAATATGGACCCCGGTTCAGACCAAGCAGAACTCCAAAAGCACGTTTGGCAATCTTCAAGCAGCCTATATCCATTTGTTTTAAATCAATCAAGCGTGCTTTCATATTGTCGTGTTGCGCAAGGAAGATATCGTCGGATAGTGAGCATTACTAAAGATAGTTTCCCTTACTTTGCTGGAACTTTTATCATAAATGAATCAGGCGGCTTATCTACAAATAGAGAAGGCAAGATTAATATCAGTCCAAACGATAGGGTATTTATTGGAGCTGCCAATGAAGTAATTTATGGAGATACTATGAGGTTGCTCAATTAATGAATGTGCGATGTTTTCTTAGTTCTGCATAGCTTTGCACCATCAACCGTTCTGTCATTAATTAAGGATGGAAACTAATGTTGTGGGAAGAATTGAGTGCAGAAATGTCAGAAATGGTGTCAGCAGAAATGGTGTCAGGTACCTTTTATGTTACTATAGTAACATATGGGAAGGGTACCAAGAGTAGATATTGGAGGTGAAATCTATCACATCATTAATAGGGCTAATGCAAGGCTACAAATCTTCTTCAAAGAAGAAGATTTCAAACTCTTTGAGTCTATTCTAGAGGATGGTGTTGAAAAATACGACATGCGTGTATTGGCGTATTGTATTATGCCTAATCATTTTCATCTCGTGCTTCACCCAAGAAAAGATGGTGATCTACAGAAGTTCATGCAATGGCTCACGCTCACTCATACACAGCGATGGCATGTACAGAATAAAACTATTGGTTCAGGTTCCTTGTACCAAGGAAGATACAAATCTTTTTTAATTCAGCAAGATCAGCACCTCTTAACAGTCATTCGCTACGTTGAAAGAAACCCGCTGCGGGCGAAGCTAGTTAAAAATATTCAGAACTGGAAGTATTCCAGTGCATACCAAAGACTCCATACCATTAAAAGTACGATAGTATCTTCACCTCCGGTTTCATTGCCAAACAACTACTTAGATTTTCTCCAGTTACCCCTGACAGCAGCAGAACTAGAAGCTGCTAGAAATGCGGTGAATAAGGGGAAGCCCTTTGGCTCTGATGTATGGTCAGACACTATGATTGATAGACACAAGCTGAGCATGACGGTACGAGGGAGAGGGAGGCCGATAAAAGGTACCTGACACCATTTCCCCTGACACCATTTCCCCGCTGACACCATTTCCCCGTAAATCGAACCTTATGAACAAAGATGAACATCTGCGTCGCCATCTTGAACTGATCAAACGCGTCTACCGTCGTATGGAGCGAGACAATTCTTGACCTTGGGTCACGGACCCTGAAAACTGGGGGGACGACATCAGCGAGACCAGAACTGAAAAGTTCGGGACCCTGCGAGGGTGAATGCATTTCGATAAAGTGCCTACAGAAAAAACCGCCATTTCTGGCGGTTTTTTCTAATTGGGTCGTGTGACCCCTTTGGTGACCCATTATACTGGCTTTCCGAACTTGGGGAAAGCACTGAATACATCAAATCAACAATATTTTCACTCTCTCAGTTAGAAATTTGAGTTAGTCTGTCACTAGTGTCATATAGCAACAACCCCCATTTTCCAAACTTTCTAAGAATTTTTACTTCGTATATTTTTTGCGACTAGTTTTCAAAATAAATCAAAGTGAAAAGTTGTTCTACCTTCCAATAAGAGTATCGAGTAATTGGTCTACAAAGACTTTTTGTGTGCTGTCTAAATTTTTTCCAAGAATCAACGATATACCTTCTCTTATATTTTGCACATCGTGATTTTCTTTTATCTCTGACAACATTCTCTGAAAAGCTTGTTTTTTTGTAGAGTTTGGAATCGCAGTTTCAGCTAAGAGAAAGAGTAGTAACTCACTCAAGACAACTGTTACTGAAGGTAATGTGGTTTCAGGTTTTGCGATGTTTCTGGCATAAATTTCGATTGATTCGATACTCATCTCTTTGACCAGCTCATAAAAAATCATTTTGGCATTAATAGGTACGTATGTGTAGCCCAACTCAAGCATTTGCTTGTGAAGTGAATGGTAATGGTCGTCCGTGATCTTACCTTCAGACGCAAGGTGGGTTAGTAGGCCATATGTTGAGAAAGAATATACTTCATCAGACTTAAGGACAGCACGCACTATCTTGTCGTCTGTATAAAACGGTATGCCTAGTTGCTTAGCTAGATATGCTGAACTTCTTGTCGTGGTATGAAGCTTATTGAGAAAATCAGTCTCGACGTTATCAGTTTCAGACTCAAAGCCTCTTATTTCAACATTTGGTAACGATTTAATTTTTTCAATTAATGTCTCTACATTTTCGACTGATTTCGAGATTTGTTCAACACTCATCTCAGTCATCACAAACTGGCCATTGTTGTAACCGATAGTTTCTTGTCCGTTTTTCAAAGCGAGCCGTTCGTCATTAATTGAAGCATTAAGGTTATCAAGGACGCTTTGGTGGATGTAAACTTTTTTAAAATTACCCAGAACCTCTTCTAAGAAGCCTGTTCGGTGCAGTAACAGAATCGGGTATATATCAATAACAGTCTGTAGGTTTGATGTTTCTTTCAGTGTTTTTTGTTCGTACACTGTCTCGTCTTCGCTCCCAAAATTTGACTGAATACCAGTTTGACTGTCAGCAGTAAAAGCATTCCAAACAACCAGTGGACTTCTGCCAGTCATGTTTGGAATAAAGGACAGTGGTGCTTTTGATTCTGAGTAAAAGGTTTGGGCCTGCTGAGCGTTTTCCGAGACAGATTTAATCATCTCTAAAATAGGTGTCACATCATCACCTTGAATCTTTATGCTTCGCAAGTCTTCTTGATCAGGAAACCTTTCACCGTATTTAACACTGATTTCTTGAAATGTTTTCACATGCTTCTCGTTACTTTCAATATCACTAGCTTGTTCAGAAAATAGAAATATCCATATATAAGACTTCATTATTTCTGGGTCATTAGGGTCTTGTTCGTAGCTTTTATGAACCAAGTCAATTGCTGAGGCCCAGTCACCTAACGCGGTGTAGCCATGTGCTAACGACATCCAGTCGTTAATGTCTTTAGCTTGTGACCTTGCAGCATCATAAGCGCTTTTTGCTTTGTCGGTGTTCTTTTGTCTAATTTCGCATAACCCATAATTAATAACGTAGTCCGTATTTCCGGTATTGGTATAAAGTTTTTTAAACTTTCTGGCTGCAATTTCAATGTTTTGCAATGTTAGATTTGCATGTGCTTCAAGCTCTAAAACCTGCTCAATGTTTTTAGCGCTGTCACCGAACTCTGACACCTCTTTCAATAACTGACCATATTTACCAGCTCGATAAAGAGAGCGTAAGTATTTTATTGTTACAAAACGTGCTTCATCTTTATCAATATATTTTTCGTATAAATCAGCTGCTTTGTTATAGTCACTGCTCTTAAAATGGTGGTCAGCAAGCGCTACTTCAGCCATCATTTTATCTGTTGGGTTTTGTGCTTTAGCTATAGCTTTCTCTAAGTGAGATAAAGCGTCGTCTAAACCTCGCTTGCTATAAAAATTTCCAATTACTCTATTCGCTGAACTATCATCTGGGTGAGAGTCCTTAAGTTCGTTTAGAATTCGCTCAACTTTCTCCGTATTAAGATCGTTCGCATAAACGCCAATTAGAATTTCTGCCATCTCAATATCTATAGTTCCATCAACATGCAAATATTTTTCACCGTATTCAATAGTCAGATCATGATCATTGATCTCTCGTGCACACATAGCCAGCACAGGAGCTACGGCAGCTTCAACACCCCCGTAAACAACGAATTGTTTTAGGCTGTGTAGACAATCTTTGTAGTTATTTAGTTTCAGTTCACATATACCTTTGTTTTGCCACGCAACCATTGAAGTAGCGTCATAGTCGAGCGCTTTTTGAGCCGATCTGAGTGCTGTTTGATAGTCAGACAAAGCTAACTGTGCTGCTGCCAGGTTTGTGTAGCCCGCCTCAATCTTTTGAGTCTCGTTATTGAATTTGTATATTTCAATTAACTGTTTGATCCATGACTCAGTCTTTTGGAATATTTCACGCAGCTCTGGCTTCAACATGTATTCAGGCAAAGTTCCGTTACGCAAATCATCTTTATAACCAAATAAAACGGAGTGGGTGGCACCTTCAAGAGCTTCTTGATTGCCACGCTCAATTTTTAAAACCTCTTCAAAAAAATGAAGGGCCTCTTTTGAATTTCCTGCGTCTTGTTGTTCAAAAGCCCTGTATGTTAAAAGTAATTTTGGTTTGGACAGAGGTCCTAAATATTCGTATAAATCTGAATATCTACCGAGCATTTTGAGAGTATTGCATCTGATAACAATGTAGTGATTATCAGTACCGTAGTCAGCAGAAATAGTTTCTAGATAGCCTAATGCTTCTTCATACTTTTCTTCGAGTGTTAATGCTAATGCCTGATTCAGTATCGCAACCTTATTATTTGGATCGTGCTCAAAAGCTTCTCTGAATAATCTGACAGCCTCTGGGTAATTCCCGAGAATCTGTTCAGCATTTCCTAGGTTATTCTTTGCTCTGAAGAGTAGATGCTGATCTATCTCAGACGGATATTCACTCATGTCATCCAAGATTCTCATGTATGACTCCTTTGCGCTTGCGGCATTGCCAACATTTAACCGATCTCTGGCCTCGTCAATTCTTTTCTTAAACGCGGAATTGAGAGTTTGTTTTCCTTTTGCTTCTGAGTCGGCAACACTTTTTTGGTTTGCCTTAACTTCCTCAACCAGCTCGTGAGTTTTTGCTAAAACTAAGTCTGGAAACAAATCCTGTACATGTGAGTGTTTTGACAGCAACTCATTTAGTTTTTTTGACGACCACACTGAACAGGCAAAGCCGTAATCCCCGGCTTTATTCCTTAGATAAGTGTGTAATTCTTCTGTAAGTGGTTTTGTTGTTGTAAAAATCCATCTATCTATCTCGTACCCTTTTTCGCTCTTAAGTTTTGCTGCCTTAGCCAAGTCGGTTCTGATCTTTGCCTGGTATCGCTCTCTTTGCTCCTTTATCGACAAATTATCTTTTTTAGGACAGTAAAGCTGCCAAAGTGTTTTTTCACTAGCACTATAGCCATCATTACCACCGTCACCTGAGCTGTCATCAATTACCTCGAAGTCTGGAAACTCTGCAACAAGTATTTGTTGGCAAAGATTCTCAAACTCATCCGGTGAAACTATATTTATGATTGTGTCCTTTAGCATAATAGGCTTTTGTGTAGTTATATAGCATTTATTCAACCGAGTTGCTTTTATATTTGGAAAAATATTACTGATGCAATTGATAACCCAATAGCAACTGCCTTTCGTGCATTCATGTGTTCACCGTACAAGATGACTGAAAGCACGATCGGAATAAGAATGTAGAAACTGTTCACTGTGTACACAACTGAAACTAGACCAGTAGTCAGAGCCATTAGGATAAAGAAAATGTTCAGCGTATCTATCAGACCAAGCAACAATCCAATCCAAACTGCTTTCTTATGCAGAGTGAAATCCATTAACTTATCTTTTTTGAATTTTGGTACAGCAAACAGTAGTGCAGAGATTATACCCACGATTGCTTGCAAGGACATAAACAACCAAATGTTCACTCCACTATCAACTCCAATTTTTGAAGTAGCGAATGCTAGTGCCGTTATTGATGCTGTAAGTAAAAGCAGTAATAAACCCTTGGTTAGGTTTTGCTGCCGATGCTTTTCTGATCTACTCAGAAGCATTAGTGGTACAAGTACCCCAATACCTATACCCCAGTAGTCAAAAGTTGTGAGATTATCTTTAAAATATAGTAAACCAATTACTAATACGAGAAGTGGACCGAGTGTTTTATACAATGGAAAATAAATCGTCGTATCGATGTAACGCAGGTTGGTAATTCTCAAGACGTATGAAAGTGCGTACAAAATACCTCCTAATCCACCTGCGAATAAAGCAACTTGCCACCCATCGATAGAAGCTCCTTGAGTATACCAAACAGCAGGTGCAACAAGGATAGTCACAACAAAGGAGAAGATCGTAACTACTTTTGAATTATGATCATTTTTTGCAGATACTTTTTGCAGAAATGAACCTAGTCCACTACAAACGATAGTCGCACAAACGTATAAAAACCAAGGTTCCATAAATTACTCAGTCAAAAATTCTTCAACTTTTACATTTACTTCAGCAATGATATCAGCATGTAGTCGGTAGTCATGCTCTGAGTCGAGTTCTAGGTACTGTTTTGGTTCTGCCGAAGCATCAACCATCTCTTTTACGTCATCAGGGGTGATTAACACGTCATTTAAGCCAGCAAAGAACAGTTTTGGTTTAGCGCATGTATCCAGTCCACTGTAATCAGCCAAGTCGTTGAAGTAACTCATTGGTAGTTCAAATGTTTTTCGCTCTTCAGTACGTTCTGTGCCTGGAGGGATATCACGGGTAGACACGTGCACATCACCCTCAACGTCAGGGCGTCCACTTGGTCCCCAGTGAGACATAACTGCAACCATGTGAGTTACGTACTCGTTATGTACTCCTGCAAGTAGCGCCATTGTGCCGCCACGGCTATGACCAAGGGCTACTGTAGGCCGATTGCCGAAGTGCTCGATAATTTCATGAATGGCAGTCAAGTAGTTTGGTGTAGTGTAGAGAGAAATATCGTCACTACTTTCCCAAGTGCCTGGAGGGTCAAATGTTACGGTAAAAAATCCCTTATTGGCAAAGTACTCTACGTGACTCTGAATGTGAGCATAATCTTTAGTGTCCAGTCGACCTGGCAAACAGAGCATCATTCGTTCGCTGTTTGGTTCTCCGGCAGTATGTACTGCCAGTTCAAAAGAGTTTGTTTTAATCATTTCCATAGCCTAATTATACCAAAATTCCTGTCATTCCTGTCATAAACCTGATTTCGACCTACCCTCTACCTGTCCTTTTATCAAATTAATCAAACTGGATTTCACGACCTTGTTGCAGATAAAAGGTATTTTATCCCTTATTTTGATATTTCCGGTAGTTTTTTCAAACGAGTTTTGAAATACCGTGATTATTTTGATTTAAAACCAGCTCTTGAAGAAATTCACCACCCGGGAGAGAAAACCCGGTTGTGCTTGTACTGGTGTCACAGGCTCAGGCTCTTCGGTAAATATCTCTTCGGACTCCAAATTAAAAGTCTCTGTAGTTGTTGCCGTCTCGTTAGTAGAGGTAGCTACTGGGTTTTTCCGTTCTTCCGTCACTTCTGGTTCAGGCAAAGGCTCTGGTTGTGTTGGAGGTACATATACCGGCTCAGGAGCTATTTTTGGCTCTGTCGCAGCCTGGATTTCACTTTGTAGAGATTGTATCGAGTTAGCAATATCAGCTAGTTCAGCCGCTTGATATTCTTCATAACGAGCGGATCCTGGCTTCCCATGAGGATAGGTGAGATCAATCAAGTATTTCACATCTTCATACATCTCGGGGTCCCATAGACGCAGATCATTGTATACAGCAGAGGCTTCAGAAAGTGAAAGTGAATCGATGTATTCAAACATTGCTTCAGGAGTAGGGCGCACTATTGTTTGTGTTGGTGTATAGGCAGGAATTGATTCGGCAACAGATTGTGACTCTAGCTCTGCAATACGAGCTTCTAGTGCCTCGATGGCATCTTGGGCTTCTTCTTCCTCACGAATGAACTTCTTTAGCTCGTCGCGTTCATCTTCTAGGTATGAGATTTCAGCTTCAAACTCAGAACTAACTTTAGCCACCGCTGATGGTATTTGGTTAGCAACACCAAGTTGCCCATAGCGACCTTTGATATAGCCGATTTCCGTTTGTAGTTCTCGTTCGAGTTCGTCGATACGGTACTCAATGGTTCGTAGTGAGCTTTCTAGATTTCCACTCATACCAGCCTCGATCTGACGCAAACGAAACTCCAGTTCTGATTTTTCTTCTTGCTGTTTGATCCAGACATCGTCTGGGAGATAGTCATAGCCAGTTGCACTAACAAAGACTGGTGTGATGAGTAATAGAGATAAGATTATTTTTTTCATAGGTATACAAAAAGCCCACTGCTAAAAGGTAGAGCCGAAGCTCATGCACCTGGTTTCCCAGACACAGCTCGACAAGAGACCCCCTTTAACAATGGGTTTTTTGTTCTTGTCGAGACTTTGTATTCGCACCATGCCCATGTCTCACGACGTGGGGTTAGGTGACTAAGTTGTGTTTAGATCATAGCAACTTAGTTGATGCTATGCAAAGCTAAAACAGCTATAATGACATGAATGACAGCAGATTTAGATAATTCGTATAACGCAGTAATTAATGCTGATGAAACGGGTCGCAAGGAACTTTTGTATGCTCTTCATGCCTATGTGAAGTTGGTGATGAAAAACGATTCGGCAACAGAGCATTTACAGACATCTTTAAAATCAAGAGAAGTCGAGCGTGTAATTGATAAAGCTAAAAATGGTGCTTTAGTGTGTTACACCGAAATGACTGATGGAATAGATTTTACAAAGGAAGAATTAGCACCCTTTGATGATATTCGTTCAGTTTTTAATGGTGCACAAGAGTCGACATATGAATACCTCATATCAGGGCATGCGAGCTACGCTTTATTGCACTTTGTTGCAAATATACTCTTTAATCGCGAAGAGGACCTGAAAGGAAAATATGACAAATACTTTCACGAGAAAGCTAACCATTTATGGGTGGGGTTGGGCGTGGTAGTACAGACAGGAGACTTCTTTAAAGACAGTCTGGCCGATTTAAATGATTATTTCAGCACACAACAACAGACAATCTCAATGCAGGCACTAATAGCCCTTTTTGCATTTCGCTATATTGAAGATATGCAGATTGCTCCTGAGGTAAAAGATATATCAGCTTTACTAACATTGGCTTGTCACGAGTATGATTTTGTATCTTTTGACTATCCGTTATGTGAACTTAACCTTGCTAGATATTTCAATCAAAATGGTTTCTTGCTGCTACATAACGAAATTAAAGGAACTTATTCTGAAGTTATTTCTGGCATAAAATCACTAAGTGTTGACGTGAATGCGGCGCTGCTAATTTTTGATGGTCGCGTACTCGATCTTGATATTAAAAAAGATTCAAGACCTTCAATGTTACTTCAAACATTACTAAAAAATCCTTCAAATGAGTGGAGTCAGGACCAAATTACTGATGATTGGGGTGATGAAGAGGCGTTTAGTAATAGAGCTGTATATGACGCTGCTGTTGCTTTAAACAAGAAGGTTGCTGAAAAAACTACAATAAAAGACTTTTTGCTACTCGAAGGTATGCATTCTGTGCAAATCAATCCGATGTATATCAAAAGTTGATCAAATTTGATCAACAGACAAAAAGATAGAATCCGAAGGCATCAGTAAATGATGTCTTTATTAGTTTAACTTCATTCCACTAATCAATATGGAAAGTTCAAACAAAGAAGCGCCAGTCACAGAGACTGACGCAGCTTCAAACACAAGTAGTTTATCAAAAACTAACAACCTTGACCACAAAAGTAGTGGTCAAACCAAGACGACTAAGTTGCTGAAAAGCATCTTAGCTTCAGGTGACATTGTCTTATTTAAAGACCAAAACAATACACCGTACGCCAATATTAGTATTGGTCACAAGTCAGTCAACTTACCAATTGCCAGTACTGACTTTACCAGTCATTTGCGTCATCGCTTGTATACACAAGCGGGTGAGATTGTGAGTGACTCAAACTTGAAAGAAATTTCAGGAACATTGGCGACCAAAGCACAGTACGGTGAAAAACAGCACGACCTGTATCACCGCGTAGCCCAACAAGACGGTAACATCTACTATAATCTCCAGAATACTACTGGTGAAGTGGTTGAGGTTACAAAAGATGGCTGGAGCGTAGTCTCGGGCAGTAAGGTACCTTTCTTGTTTAAGGAAGGATGCGGGAAACCTCAGGTGACACCAGTGACAGGTGGTGATCTAAAGGATCTAGCAAAGCTAATTAATATCAAGAATCAAGACGAACTGATGTTGTTCTTGAGTACTTTGCCAGTACGGATGATTCAAGATATTGACCAAGCGATTACATATATTCACGGACCAGCGGGTTCAGCCAAGACAACACTATTACGAATGGTAAAAGACCTACTCGATCCATCTGCTGGTGGGGTATCTTTGCCAATTCGTAAGGTAGACAGTTTACTCACGCTACTTAATCAGACGTGGGTATTTGCGAACGATAATATCAGCAAGATTGATAACGATCTGTCTGATGTGCTCTGCATGGTTGCTACTGGCGGTGAGGATGCACGTCGGACACTCTACACCGATACTGGTCTCACTGTCCTCAAGATCAAAAACCCAGCGTACATTACTGGTGTAAATGTGGAAGCCAGCAAAAGCGACCTAATGAGCCGTATCATGCTCTTTAAGACTGAAACGGTACCTCGATCTGAAGTACGTAGTGGAGCTGACATTAATGCAGAATTTGAAGCTCTCAAACCGCAGCTACTTGGTGCAATCTTTGACACTCTTGTGCAAGCAATGAATATCAAAGAAACGCTCAATCATCGTAGTTCATTCCGAATGAATGACTTCGCGCTGTGGGGTGCTGCTTGCGCTGAAGCGTTGGGTTACGGTGCGATCTCGTTTGAGTCTGCGCTTGAAAAAGCTTCTAAGAATCGTGCATACGATGCTATTTACACAACCAGTGCTGGTCGAGCATTACTCAATTACCTTGAAGAACACGGTGACTTTGAAGGGACGATGACCGATCTTCTGCGTGGTTTAAAGGAATCGCGAGCAGAAAACGACAATGAATGGCACGAAACGGTTGCCACCAATCCCTCTGCGCTTAGTAAGCGTCTGCGGGAGCTTGAGAACAGTCTGAGTGCCGTTGGTGTAACTGTAGATTTTTTACAGCGTAGCGGTTCAGAACGTCTAGTGCATATCACTAGCAATCAGTCGGCAACAGATGTCGAAACAGAATCTATTGAGGTTGCTGTTGAACGAACTCGCGATCCTCAGACAGATCAACTAATCGAAACTCCAAAAGAGTTTGAGTACGACACAATCTAGTCGTACAGCATTTAATGGAGTATGAGTCAGTCTCAGGTCACAATCACAGACACAAAAACCAGCCGAGACTGGCTTTTTACTCCTGATACTATAGAAAGCATCAGATCACTATCTAGTGTGCTTGAAGGAGTCCATAAACGACTTATACAAGAAGGCTACACAATCAAAGATGG
This sequence comes from uncultured Candidatus Saccharibacteria bacterium, assembly GCA_964350735.1. Taxonomy (GTDB): domain Bacteria; phylum Patescibacteriota; class Minisyncoccia; order Phycocordibacterales; family UBA918; genus OLB19. Next base: position 155,637 of record CAYGKO010000002.1, on the reverse strand, counting down.
TATTATTTTAAAAAGTCATGAAAGCAACTGATACACAGCTACATGAAGCAATTATGCGAGGTGACTACGCCGACTCGTATCTCGTGTACTCAAGAAAAAGTACGGATGATGATGACAATCAGAAAAACTCGCTGGATTTTCAAAAGACCGAGATTCTTAAATTTGCGAGACGGCAACACCTCAAGATAGCTGATGTGACACTCACTAATTTCTGTTCGGCTGGTGTTATTGCTGAAAAACATTCTGCGTTTAAAGATGATGAAGATTTCATCTTTACCGAAGCGGGTGATATTCAGTATAAAATTGCCAGACCAAAGTTTCAGCGGTTGGCTCAATACTTGAATAATGGCTGCTTCAAAGGTTTTATATGCCTCAGTTACGACCGACTAAGTCGGAATAAAACTGACGGTAATTTGGTGAGTAAGCTACTCGGTCAGGGTATTGATATTAAATTTGTGTATGCCAACTATGACGATACTAGTTCGGGGGCGTTGCATATGGACATCGACAGTATGTTTGCTGTTCATCATTCACGTGTAACCAGCGAGAAAGTAAAGACGGCAACACGTAATCTGCGTGAGCAAGGTATTTGTACCTACAAAGCACCAGTAGGATATTTGAATCTAGGCGATATGCATAACAAACCAATTGATCCAGTTCGTGGTCCATTCGTTAAAGAATTGTTTGAGAAATATAATACCGGTGAATGGACACTACATGCACTAGAACGCTGGGCAACAGATGTTGGCTTTGTTATGCCACTAATGCGTCGACGTCGTACTGAAGATGAGATTCTGGGTGACAGCAGTGACGAAGAAAATCAGATATCTAAGACAGAGCGGCCAGTAACATATACAAATATTCACAAGATTCTATCTAATCCGTTTTATAAGGGATACATCATTGGTCCTGAAGGTATTGGATATATCAAGAGCGTTAGTCATGAGCCGCTTGTTTCTGAAGAATTGTTTGATTCGGTCCAACAAAAACTAAAGAAAAAGAAGGTGAGCCAGCATTATGAAACCAGTCTTGATCTACCGTATCGTAAACTAGTGCGTTGCGCTGCATGTAATCGCGTCTACACGCCATATGAAAAGAAAGGTGCTACTTACTATGGATCCAAGTGTAAAGCGGACTGTGAAAATACTAAGACCAGCTTCAATGCTGCAGAATTAGAGATTGCTGTTGGTGAACTTATTTCTAAACTGTATTTCACCCCAGATGAGCTAAGTGAATTTGAAGCTCGTGTTCAGACTGATTTATCTTTGTTGGAATCTCGCCGACAAAGAGAACTTACTGATCTTGAAAATAAGAAGAAACGTTTGCGAGCAGATCAGAAGTACCTGCGTGAAAACAAACTTACTCTTCTTAAGACTGGTGCGTACACCCCTGTTGGCTTTATGGAAGAAGAGACAACCCTTACTCAACAGTTAAGAGAATTAATGGAGAAGGAGAGTACATCAGAAGAAGCTATGCACGAAACCATGAAAGACATCGTCACACTTTCCGAACTGCTAGAAAACATTGGTATGTATTACGAACACGCAAATACAGCCGAACGAGAGAAAATCACACGAATTATCTTTTCCGAACTGCTTATGTCCGAAAATATGTTGAAATATAAGCTTACTGTGGGAATGAAGCCGTTTAAAAAGCGACTTGTATCTGTTTGTGATCCCACGGGGAATCGAACCCCGATTTCATGGATGAGAACCATGTGTCCTAGCCGTTAGACGATGGGACCATTTTTTAATGACCACCAGGAGTATAAAAATGGAAATGCTCTGGTGGTAGACCGTTCGATAAACTCAAACAGACTGTGCGCCAAATAGTACCAAATGTAGGGATAAACTCAATGTTGGTATCGTGATACGATAGTGTGTAACGAGGGTTTATATTTTAAATTTTTATAATGTTTTCATTTATCGGGCGCTTGTTTGGAAAAGCAAAGAAAAAGGAATTGACGGACGTGGAAAAGCAGGCGGAGATACGTCGAGCTGAAGCAGCGCCTCCAGTGTATACCTTGGATTTTGAGGGAGCCGATGAAATTGTGGTGTCAGCGAAAAATTGTGACCGTGATAATTTTGACGCACAGATGCATCATATTGGTCGAACAGCAGAGATTGCAGAGATCGTTAGATTATTGAAAAAATTACCTAAAGCAGGGGAAGTGCAGAAGGATTGTGACCCTTGCAGTGAGCACACTTTGACTGCCCATAAAGGAAAATTAGCTTTTGCAACGGTCACTTTTTACGAAGATTTTCTTAAGTTAGAAAATGATGCTTTCATAGCTAATAATGCCAAGGCACTAAAAACTCAAGCCGAACTGTTCAATTTGATTAAAATCAAACTGAAGTAGAGCGAGAGAAAACAAAAGACCGCCCAAAGACGTTTATAGCACAAAGCATCTTCCGTTGGCGATCAGACTTGCCCGCTGGGTATGTAGAAGCAAAGCATTTCACCAGTTTCTTGGTTAATGCATATGTGATAGCTTCCGTCTTTTGGCGCATGATGAGGTTTCATACGGACAACTGACTGAGGGATAGGCTCCCACGTTTTTCCTAACAAGATGTAATATTGACCTTTTTCCCATTTGATATGTTCGGCTTGGGTTTGTGTGCAGTCTTGGTCGCTGCAGCATACGTATTCGTACCACTCGTGTGCGGTAGCGACTGGGGCGGAAAATAAGAGGCAAAAGAGCAAAAGAGCGAATCGCATAACTAGATCCTCCTGGTTGGCGCGATTTAACAAATTTACCCAGTATAGTTGTTGTCACAATTGACTAGTTGGTTTTTCTGAGGGTTTCTTTGATATCAAATCTTGGATTCACTTTCTTGCCGGGGTTGAAGATGTCTTGGGGGTCAAACAGGTGTTCGACAGCCTTAAAGAGGTCGAGGGTTTTCTTGGTGAACATCTTGGATAGATGTGGGGTGCGGATGATACCGTCGTTGTGCTCACCACAGATGTTGCCGTCGTATTTAATGGCAGTATTGAAAAATTCTTCGGACATTTTTTCTACCATATCCGCCGTGCCTTGTTTAGTGAAATCAAGCAGGGGATAGAAGTGGAAGTGTCCGTTACCACCATGGCCGTGCACCGCTGCGGTGACGTTGTATTTTTTGAGGAGCTGTTTGATCTCCATAAAGAACTTCGCCAGGTTTTTTGGTGGAACCGTCATGTCTTCAAGGAAGGCAGCGGGGCGTTTGTTCGGGTCTTGGAATTTAGATAGAGAATAACTAGCCCGACGGATTTGCCAGTACATTTCTCGCTCGATCGGATTCTTTACCAGCCGCGCTTTGTCACCACCGGCGGCTTTGATTTTGTCGACGATATTTTGGGCACCATGCGCTTCAAGGGCAGTTTGATCGACGGTAACGAGTAGAGTGAACTCAGGAATCTTTCGTTTGAAGCGAATGTGATACGTGGTGTACATAGACAAGAGGACACGATAGTACTCTGAACCTTTGATGCGATCTTTGAAAAAGTCGGGATTCTTGAGCGCCAGGTCGAATGACAGCCCATCAAAAACTTCCACGTTGATAGGGTCGTACTTGAGCGCTTCTACTACCACACTACCAGCGTCAGCTAGATTGAAGATCGGGATTGCAATCAGTTCAGTATTCTTGGCGATCGGGATCGCTTTCATAGTGACTGAGGTGATGACTCCAATGGTACCTTGGCTACCAGAGATTAGACGGGTGAGGTCCATGGTGGCTTTGCCTTTTTTAAAGTCTGCAACGGTGCCGTTGAGTACGTTCCAGAGGGCGTAGCCGGCGGAGTTTTTCTTGGTATGAGGCTTAGCTTTTTTGACCTCGGCTTCGTTCTTGGCGATGAGCTGGAATACTTCGGCTGCAATTGTGGCGAAGGCATGTTTCTTTTTGGTCAGAGTTTGGAACTCTTTGTAGGTCATGGGGGCGACGGTGTAGGTCTGACCATCGTGTAGGGTAATATCGAGTGATTGTACCCAGCTCGCGGTGTGTCCGTAACGCAGTGAATCAGGACCAGCAGCGTTGTTACCAACTGCACCACCGACGGTACAGATGTCCTTCGAAGCCGGGAAGGAAGGGATGTAGACATTGTGCTTCTTCAGCGCTTTCTCGACATCGCGCCACATCGCGCCTGGACTACAGGAAATAGTGGCACCATCGCTCTTTGGTACTACTTGCCCGATTTGATGCATAAACTTAGACACATCAATCACGAGCGAGTCAGTGAGTGAGCCGCCCGAGAGCCCTGTCCCAGCTGCGCGGGGCGTCAGGGAAAGAGAGGGAAACTTCTCGGTCTGCTCGGCGATCACTCGCACTGCCGTCTCGACATCCTTTTGGTGTCGTGGCTGTAAAACTACTTGTGGCCGGACGGCAAAAATACTTTCGTCAGTACTGTACGAATCAAGTAAGTGTTTATCAGTCGACACCACTCCGCGGAAGCCAGCTTCTTGAAGTAATTGTTCCATCAAAAGGTGTCCTAATGGCTCACGCTTGAGTCCTTTGAGTTCATCTCGGCGTACTGGCTTAGCGGTACTGGTAGTTTTTACGACCTTTTTCTTTGGCACTTTTTTAGTAACTTTACGAGTTACTTTCTTGGTAGTTTTTTTCACTACTGGCTTCGGAGTTTTAGGAGTTGCTTTTTTAGTGATCACTTTTTTGCGCACAGCTTTCTTCACCGCTTTACGTTGCGGCTTTTTAGCATCGGCACTTTTTATCACTAAAGAGCGTGAAGAACCTCCTTTCATACTTGAGTATTATAGCGCATCATTTTCTAGATATGATAATCTTATCGACATGCAAGAAGGAGTAAAATCAGAAAAAGATGTTGGTTTATTTGGTATTGGTTATTTGCTAGATAAAGTTGTTACTCAGCTACCCAAAGGTCTTAAAATTGGTGATCGAACACCAGCTGTTGTCGCGCAAAGTCTCAAAAAACACTTAGAGGCAACAGCACCGCCGGAATTAGATTTTGCAGATTTAATCACTGCTATCGAACAGACTGAAGAAGATGATGTCCCGTTGGCAGCAGCAAAATTACTACAGAAATTCCTGAAAGCTAATTTTACTTTAGCTGAACTTGAAAAGATTGATTCAGAAGGTAGAAGTGATCGTCGGGAAGCTGAGCAGGTTCTTGGTTTTGTATTGAACGAAGCCCTTCATGTGACTCCAAGCAAGGAAGGTTCATCAGTCGTGTACTTGCACGTAATGGCCTTGGCAAGCAGAGGGGCTGAAGAATCTATGCGTCTTGTATTTGAAGGTCTTCACATTCTGGCTGAGCGTCTGCAAAGCCACCAGTCATTTAAAGAGGTGGCAGAAATTAAAGCATCTTCTTATTTAGTGGCTCAAAACCCAAATATTTTTCGCAAACTCGGCTTTACAGTTGATAATGAAGAGTTCTGGAAAGCCTCAGTAAGCACTAAAGATTTTATTGAGAAGTATAAAAAGTAGGGAAGTGTCCATAAATAAAAATACCCTCCAGAAGCTTTCGCTAATGTCAGGCATGGTCGCGTGGACCGTGGTTTGTTTTGGTAGTGACAAACCATCACATTCACTGTCTCGTCAACGAGACGTTGAGCGTACGCTCACTCGCACCCTGTGGTGCAGATACTTCGATGGGCTTTTATATGAAGATCGTGTGACTAGTCGCTGACAGTGACTTCATTGTCTAGTCGTTCGACGGTGCCCGGAGGCGGTGTCGATTTAAGTAAGGGATAATCTTGGTGCCACTCATGCTCGAATAAGATCCGAGCGACAGCGAGGGTAACATCAATTTTCTTCCCGTGCTCGTCGGTGCCAGGTCCGGCGTATTCAAACCAGGCGGAAAATACTTCCCAGGTCGGAATGTCACCCATCTGGCAACGCTCGACCCACATTTTAGAAGCAGTCTCAGTTTGCATCTCGAATTCGACATGCCTGTTTTCGTGAATCAAAAACGGGACTCCGTTGATGATCGCGAAGCCACCTGTTCCGTGATGGTTGTCGATGTAGGAACAGACTAGTACTCTGGTGCGCATGACACCTCTCCTTTTAACACCTCGAGAGGAATTCTCAAGGATGTTATTTTATAACATAAAATATGCTATAAGTCAATAAGTGTCAGCCATGATAAAATCTATGAATGAAAGAAAAGATTGAGCAGCCAAATTCTGGTCTGAATGTTGATTCACCAGAGTATTGGGAATATGTTATTGCAGACAGTGTACTGAGCCATTCTTCTGTAATCGCGGACATACAAAATGCGCCTGAAGTGCTAGGAGCTGAGGTTTATTTGTTAATTGATGAACTTAATAATCTTGGTCGCGCACAGTTGGCGAGCGAATTGCAGAAATTAGTCGATAAGATTGATGATACTGACATTGAAACTGCTGACTATTTAAAAACAGTAATTCAGCAAGTGTCGAGTGAGTTGGCATCATTTTTCAACAAAAATCTTACTTTAGCAGAGGTGGTTGCATTAGCAAACGGTGCTATTGATACTGAGACAGTGGAGAACTGGGCTCGGTTGTCAGAATTATTCACTTTTGAATATGATTTTGAACCAAATATGGTTAAAATCCACATGAAGCCAGTGGATCCTGGGGAGAAAAACATTTTGGAAGTGGCGGCTGAATTTCATGAGGCTATGGGAGTGTTGGCTCACCGGCTGACTACCTTAGGATTTCTGGATGAAGTGGATACTATTGTTGCAAAGTCATTCTTGATACGATCACAGCCAGAAATTTTTAAGAAACTTCACTTCCGGGTAGAGGACGATACAGCCGTGATTTCATTAGATGAACTAGTTAAGTGGTATGGCAATACAGAAACTAGTCGTGATTAAAGTCGTTCACTTTGTATTGTGGTGATTTGGGTGAGTGATATTTAAAATATAGAATGTCTGCAAATGCTATTTAGTGATGCACTTGTGACCCAAGATCGCGCACTGGAAGTTCTAAAAACGGGAGAAGGTGCTGATGTAACAGAAAGCCGCCAGAAAGTGTGGGGGCTTTCGGCAGTAGTTTAGCTCTGTATGTTTGAAAAAGGAAAGACGTTGTGTCGTCCCTGGAACGGTAGACGTAAGCCGGTCAACCAAGCCGCTTTGCCGTACACCAGCATGTCTGCGCTGACATTATTTTCATCGGTATCATGCTCTTTTACTATCTCGTGATGAAGACTAGCAAGACAGAGGTTGTAGAAAAGATCATAGAGCTGCTCATGTAACTCGGCGCGTTCGGCGTCAGGGAGTTGTCTATGTACGTAGCGCTCTTTCATTAGCATTATTGCGTCATGGCGACCTTCAAAAGTACCGGTTTGTTTGGTCATTTTGAGAGAGAATTGTTCCATAAGATCTGGTCTGTCCACCGATTCATATATTTCATTGAGAAGACTAAAGTTTGATTCCTGTTGACCTTCAGCATTCATTGAGAATGTCTTGAACCGGTCGAGAACTAATTCCAACGCTTTCAAAACGTGCTTATTTGGTACAAAAGTTGTCATCGCTCATTCCTTTTCAAAGTTGCTTCTATATTCTCCAACTCTTCGACAGTTGTAATGGTTGCTACACAAAGTGTTATAATGATTTTTTATGACCCAAGACCGCGCTTTAGAAATTCTGAAAACGGGAGGGAATGTCTTTTTGACGGGAGAGCCCGGAGCCGGGAAGACGTATGTGATCAATCAGTACATTGCGTGGCTCGAAGCAGCGGGGATCAATGTGGCCATTACCGCTAGTACGGGGATCGCTGCGACGCATATTGGTGGGATGACGATTCATGCCTGGAGTGGCGTGGGGATTAAAGACAGTCTCTCTCAGTATGATATTGATCAGATCATCTCTCGGGAAAAGATCGCCAAGCGGATGGAGAAAGCTCAGGTGCTGGTGATTGATGAGATTTCGATGCTTGATGGGGGTGTGCTCGAGATGGTGGACCGGGTGTGCAAGGCAGCTCGTCAAAAGATGGAACCGTTTGGTGGGCTGCAAGTGATTTTTGTGGGCGACTTCTTCCAGTTGCCACCGATCACGCGCCCAGGTGATGAACTGCGCTACGCCTTTGAGTCACGCACCTGGGAGGATGCGCGACCGCTTATTTGTTATTTGACCGATCAGTATCGGCAAGAAGATGAAATGCTACTCAGTCTGCTGCAGTCAATTCGCAAGAATGACGTTGACGAAGCTCATTTCACGCTACTCTCGGAGCAAAAAGATATCGGGTACCCTGATATCGAGCCAACTCGTTTATATACGCACAACGCTGACGTTGATGCGGTGAACATGCAGCAGCTTAAAGCTCTGAAGGGACCGGTGCGGAAATTTACTATGGCCGGACAAGGGAACAAACAGATGCAAGAAGGTTTGGCCAAGAACTGCCTCTCACCAGAATGTCTGGAGTTGAAAGAAGAAGCGATGGTGATGTGTACCAAGAACAACTTTGAAGCTGGGTATGTGAACGGCACCCTGGCGCGGGTAGTTGGTTTTGATGATGAAGGGATGCCAATTATTGAAACCACTGAGAAACGTCGCATTACTATGAAGCCGACGAGTTGGGAGATGGCCGAAGATGGTAAGGTGTTGGCGAGTGTGGAGCAGATCCCACTGCGGCTTGCGTGGGCGATCACAGTGCATAAAAGCCAGGGTATGAGTCTTGATGCGGCCGAGATTGACCTAAGCAAAGCGTTTGTGTTCGGACAAGGGTATGTTGCGCTTTCACGCGTGCGGACCCTGATGGGGCTTAAGATGTTGGGAATGAGTCCGACGGCGCTCCGAGTTGATCCTAAAGTAGTGGACCATGACCAGCGATTTAGTCGAGAGAGTACAATGGCAGACAATGCGTTTGAAGAAATGGATGATGAAGAAGTGCAAGAAATGCACGGACGGTTTGTGGTAGCCATGGGGGGTACGATGCCGACCGGTGAAATTAAAGTTGAAAAGAAAGGTTTTGAGCGAGTGCAGAAAGAAAGTACTTACGAACAAACCAAGGCACTTGTACTGGAAAAACTGACTGTGCCGCAGATCGCCAAAGAACGAAAAATGAACCCCACTACAGTCTGGGCCCACCTGGAGAAACTGGCTGAGGAGGGAAATATAAATATAGGCAATCTCGAACATCTTGAACCTGACGGCTGGATAGAGATATATGCCGCTATCGAAACTGCTATCCGAGCTGAAGGAACAGAGAAGCTCAAGCCGATCTATGAAGCCTGTGGAGAACAATACGACTATGACCTGATTCGGTTGGGGCGAATGATATACTTATTGCAAGAGTAATTTAGTAATTTGATTCGAATTTTTAGTATGCATACATTCTTACGAGGAATGTCAGTGGCTGTTTTAGCGCTGGCAATCACCATTACACCATTTGTTAGTCACGCCCAGTCGGCAGACGTAGCTGACTTGGTGTCGCGGATGAAAGCAATTGTGGCAGAGATGGATTCACTGAAACGTGAATTTGAGTCTTTGCAAACACAAGTTAGTGCCCCGAGCAGTACGCCAGCGCCAGCTACTACAGCGGTCAGCGGCTCTGTACTAGGTGCTGCGACTACAAACCTCCAAACAGCGGTAGTGCAAGGAGCAACCAATGGCACGATCGAGAAAGTGCAGCGCCTCTTGGCAACTGACACTGCTATTTATGATCATCCATTTGTAACGGGCTTCTATGGTCCAGCAACGGAGTCAGCGATCAAGCGATTGCAGACACGTTTTGATATGCAGCCAGTTGGAGTGGTAGGTCCGGCAACCGCAGAATTGCTTCTAGGGTACTTCCTCGCGTATCCAAGTGAAAACTATCCGGCGAATGTTTTGAGCACACGTGCACCAGCAGTGTCAGTACCGACTCCAGCTGTGCAAGGGGTAAGTACTTCACAAACTCCAAGCGCTACAACTCCAACTACTTCGACTCGTCCAAGTAGTAATCCAGCTGAAGAAATCTTGGTTGAATTTGATGAAGGCGAAGCCTTTATTGAAATCGAGTTCGAGAATGGTGACGATCGCACACTCGCTGTTGATACCGAAGAACAAGATGAGGTAGTAGATTACATCGTACGGAAGACCGACCTGACAAAAGCACAGGTAGAAGCAGTGATTGAGTTCGAGAAGATAAAACGACGCTCATCTGGTGCCGATGAAGATGATGCCGAAAATGCTCTCGAAGACGCCGAAGACGCTATCGATGACGCAGCTGATGAAATTGAAGAGGCCGATGATGATGGTGACGACGTGGATTGGGCTGAAGATACGCTCGATGACGCTGAAGATAAGCTGGAAGAGGCCGAAGAGGCATACGATGATGGGGATTACAATGATGCCGTAGAGTTGGCCGAAGAGGCTGAGGAGCTGGCGGAAGAAGCGATTGATCGGATTGATGAAGAGCAAGACGATGACGACCGAGATCGCGATCGTGACGGTGATGATATTGACGAAATTGAAGCAGTCATTACTGAAGATGGAACTGAAGTGACGGTAGAGTATGACGATGGAACTGATCGAGACTTCGATGTCGATGAAGATGATGAAGACGACATCATTGAAGAAATCGCTGATGAGCTTGATATCGACGAGGATGTGGTTGAAGATCTGATTGAGTTTGAGTATGACTTTGGTGATCTTGACGAAATCGTTGTTGAGATTGATGAAGATGAAGGGGAGTCCTTTGTGAAGATCTTCTTCGAAGATGAGACCAAAGCCTTCACCACTGACGAAACCGACGAAGATGACATCATTGAAGAAATTGCAGATCGGTATGATCTTGATGAAGATGATATCGAAGACGTAATCGAGTTTGATTACAGATAAGCGGAGTTAGGTAGACACAAACAGCCGGCGCCCTCTGGGCGCCGGCTGTTTGCTATACTACTCCACATGAAATCATGGCGCTGGGTACGAGTCAGACGAAAACGCGCCAGTAGTGTCACCAAGCACTACCTGGAGCATAAAGAGGCTGCGCGCTCGCTAACGCTCGCACGCCTTGAGTACTTCAACCAGCACTACGACCTAACGTGGAACCGGGTCGCTATCCGCAATCAACGTCGCTGCTGGGGGAGTTGTACCTCACTCAAAAACCTTAACTTCAGCTACAAAATTCTTTTTCTGCCACCAGCGCTGCAGGACTACATCTTCGTGCACGAACTCTGTCATCTTAAGGAGCTCAACCACGGCCCCAACTTCTGGGCGTTGGTAGCTGAAGTGATTCCAGATTATAGGGAGCGGATTATAGCATTGAAGCAGATTGAAAAAGGTGGCATGTCTGCTAAATACTTGGAGGGGCTATGTTCGCAGCCAGCAGCGGTGATTTCTACCCACGCTCCGATGTCTGCTGAATTGGTTAAAACTATAGATCCCACGAACGGTTAGAAATCACCACTGCCGGCAACTTGAGCTATATAAAAAAGATGGCCGCGCGGAGAGTGTCCGCGCGGCCAAGTGTGTTAGGTTTTGAGAGTTTTACTTGCGGATACGATCGATTTCTCGATGTAATCCACCATTTCCCGGTAGCCGTAATCACCATCAATCGGAATGCGCTCAGTCGCGAGCAGCATAGCCAGGTGTGTTTTTGTGGGGTCGAGCAACCTTTCCGCCGCCTCTTCGGACATGTGTCCGGCAAACACCCCGAGCGTGCAAGCCTTGATGTGATCAACAAGGCCTCTCCAACCACTTACACCAGCAAGCCGGCCGGAGAGATCCCACCACACCATTCCAGGATGAATTCCTTTATCGGGATCATGATAGAGCAAACTGGCCGGCTGGGCTGTATCTTTGCTGGCCCACAGTTGCTTGGTGCGTAGGATTCCCCTTGTGGTTTCGCTGTTAGGAAGGTGTCCATTCACCCAGGCAGCATCAGTATTGCTGCTGTGCATGTTTTCGTCGCCGACGAAGAACATTTCGCCGAGGTATTTTCCAGCTTTGCGGGCTGCGCCCACATCAAGTTCAGTGAACCAATTTATGGTATGCAGATTTTGCATATCCGTCAGGGTGTTTGCATTTAAGACACGAAGTCTATCAAGGTCCATGGGTTGCATGGGTCATCCTTTCGTTTGAGGTTCAGGGTTGTGCGTTCGTCACTTTTATACTCCTTAAATCATATGCTGTCCAGGTGAAATACATTTGTTACACTAGCGTAGTAATGGGTACTAGCTATTAAAGTCTTACATTATGGAATTTTTGCAATCAATCATACTAGCGGTGGCGAGCTTCTTTGGTCTTAATGCTGAGCCGGTGCAGCTCGATTCGGTCGTAGATCAGGTGATGGAAGTGGCGCCGCAGGAATTTGCTGATGGGATGGAGGCGGTAGAGACGGCGGTGTCTGATCCGGGAGCAGTGATCGGGGAACTGGAGGCGACCGAGGTACTGCAGGATATTACTGATTCAAACGTGACCGAGGGAGCAGCAGATAGTGCCATGAGTGGAGCTGCTAAACCGGTCAGTAACCCGGCTGCAACGTCGCAGAGTGCTGATATTCGTACGGCTCTCGTCGCTGGTGGTTGCTTCTGGTGTGTCGAGTCGGATCTGGAGAAAACTCCGGGAGTGATCGCGGCCGTTTCTGGCTACGCTGGCGGTACGACTGAAAACCCCACGTATAAAGATTACGGCAGTGGTGGGCACCGGGAAGTGGTCGAAGTAACCTTTGATGCCAATCAAATTTCATTTGAAGAGATTTTGATTGTAACGATGAAGACGACTGATCCGACTGACGACGATGGCACGTTCGCTGACCGGGGTGATAAGTACTCAGCCGCTTTCTATTACGAAAGTGATGCAGAGCGCCAGATTATCGAAGATTTGATCGCTGAAGTCGACGAGCTTGGTCCATATGATGCGCCGCTGGCGATTGATGTAGAAAAACGGGCCACGTTTTGGGAGGCGGAGGATTTTCATCAAGATTACTACAAGGGTACTCTCTCAAAACTAAAATACGGCTACTATCGGACCGCTTCAGGGAGAGATCGGTTTATTGATACGTACTGGGAAGACAAAAGTTCTAAACTACCTTGGCGAGCTGCAACTACTAATACTAACGAAACAACGTCTATGAATTTTTGGGAAAATTATACAAAGCCGAGTAAGGATGAGCTGAAGGCAATATTGGATGCGGTAACGTTTAAGGTGACACAAGAAGACGGGACTGAGCGAGCTGGTACTAGTCCGCTTGATAAAAATTGGGAAGACGGCATTTACGTCGATGTTTTGTCAGGAGAACCTCTCTACTCGTCGCGAGATAAGTTTGACTCAGGTACGGGTTGGCCGTCATTTGTACAGCCGATTCGAGCTGGAGCGATTACCGAGCATGAAGACCGTAAGTTGTTTTCAGTCCGAACAGAGACTCGTTCCGCTATCGCTGACAACCACATTGGGCACGTCTTCACTGATGGACCAGCTGATCGCGGTGGACTGCGCTACTGTATGAATGGTGTGGCGCTCAAGTTCATCCCAAAGGCTGACATGGAAGCGAAGGGATATGGAGACTATCTAGCTGACGTATAAGACTTTTTTTGAAAAACAACGTCGCGTACAGCGACGTTGTTTTGTTGTCTGTAAAACTTCACCGACAGCACACAGTAAATAGTGTAAAATGACCGCATTATGGAAATTGCACAACTGTTGATTTGGAGTGGGTTTTTGGTAGGAGCGTTATTCGTACTGATTCGGGGGGCCGATATGTTTGTAGTAGGAGCGAAGCAGATGGGAGCAAGCCTCGGGATGAGTAAGTTTGCGATTGGAGTATTGATTGTAGGGTTTGGTACTTCATTACCCGAACTCGCTTCGTCTATTGCAGCAGTGCTTGATGGAAATTCTGAGATTGTACTCGCCAACGCTGTGGGTTCTAATATCACTAATATTCTCTTGGTAGTTGGTATTTTAGCGACCATGGGTGGTCGGATCATAATTAAACGTGATTTGATCAAGACAGAGTTGCCAATTTTCTTTATTGCTACCACTCACTTTGTGGCTGTGGTGTACGACGGCACAGTAGATAGGCTCGAAGCAGTACTCCTTCTGGGTACCTTCTTGGCGTACATGTGGTACCTCTTTGTCGAGGCTAAGGAAGAAGATTCAGTTGAACTCCAAAAGGAAGGTGGGCGCCGTCCAGGACTGGAGGGAAAGTCGATTGCGTTTATTGTTCTTGGTATTGCTGCGGTGCTGGTGGGGGCTAACTACACCGTAGACATGGTGGTAAATATTGCCACGGGGCTTTCGGTACCGCTGGGACTCGTTTCTATCGGGGCGATTGCGCTGGGAACTTCCTTGCCAGAGTTGTTTGTATCACTACAGGCACTTAAGACTGGAGAAGAAGAGCTGGCAATCGGAAATATTTTTGGATCAAATGCCTTCAACATGCTGGTAGTAGTAGGTATTCCAGGAATTATTTCACCGCTCGTAGCTGATGCGGTAGTGATGCAGCTTGGTATTGGTATCTTGCTGGCCGCGTCTGCCATCTTCTTTGTTAACGGTTTGGCACGACAGATTATGCGCTGGGAAGGAATGATGATGTTGCTTTTCTTTGGATTTTTTCTCTTGAAACTCGTTGACTTCATCTAAATATTACACCACACTTTTTTAAGTTCGAGGTGAAACCTCGAACTTGCTGGTTTTGTTTTCAAATAAGGTATAGTGCAATGATACACATATGCAATGGCCAGAGATTTTATTGATTGATAAACCAGCGGGGATTACGTCGTTTGATGTGATTCGTCGGTTGCGGAAGCAATATACAGAAGCGACTGGCGAGAAAGCTCCGAAACTGGGGCATGCTGGGACGCTTGATCCGGCAGCGACGGGTTTGATGATTTTAGGTGTGGGGAAGGGGACGAAGCGACTGACGGAGTTCATCAAGCTCGATAAGGAATATGTAGCTGACATCGTGATCGGTCGGTCAACTACAACAGGTGATGTGGAGGGTGAGACGCTGAAAGAATCAGATGCGAGCGCTGTGACAAAAGAGCAGGTGGCTGAAGTATTGCAAAAAATGGTAGGCACACTTCGCCTGTCGGTGAGTGCCTACAGTGCGATTAAAAAAGACGGCATCCCAATGTACAAACGAGCTCGCGAGGCAGCGAAGCTGGGAGATTTGGTGACCGATATCCCAATTCGAGATATGAAGGTGTTTGAAAATGAACTATTGGCTCTTAATTTTAGTACTGTTAACAGTACTAAAATGATGTTGTTGACAATACGTTGGCACGTTGGATCTGGAACCTACATCCGCTCGCTCGGGGAAGAGCTCGGTCGGCAGCTCGGCCATCCGGCCAGTCTCGCCGCCTTACGCCGCACCAAAATCGCTGAGTATGTGGTTGAAGATGCACGAACTTTAGAAAAATAAGTATGAAAAAACGCCCGTAGCCAGTTTGCGTACGTGCGTATGAGTGTGGCTACCGCCGGATTCGAATCTACTGCTCGATTCCGGCGGCTTTTTTGCCTGTTCAATGAAGGATCTGATCCTTGGGCTGTTGTAGCAGGAGTTTCTTTGCAGAGACTTTGCTGCCTTCGATCACACCTTCCACCTGGGCTTTTGCGGCATCTGCGTCGCCAGCTTCGATTTCGAGAACGAAGGTTGTCATTCCTCCGCCTTTCGAAACGTGCCCAACGGTGCCGCCAACAGCATAGTCTGCCAGCAAGCCTGCCAAGGCTCGTTCATCTGCACGGCAGCTTACGCTAGCCGTGACTTCGATAGTCACTACTTCGCTCATCTTAGCTCCTCATACTGAATCGACCCGTCGCCGATGGAAAAATTAAACCACATAATAATTTATTATGCAAACAAAAAAAGAACCTACCACGGTTCTGGGAACGCGGTAGGGGAAGAGTAGCGGCCGGAGCGGGTGTCCCAGGGGTCAGAGTCTGGGTCTGAACTAAGGACATGCTCGTTGACTGCTTTTTGAGTTTCAACAACTGACTTCGGCCACTGGTCGGTCGGCTTGATCGCACAGTGACGCACGAGAGCGGCTGAGCCGTTGGCTTCAGCTTCGGCTGCTGCGCGTCGACGCGCTTCATAAGCGCGACGTTTTTCGATTACAGCTTCTGTCTGAGCAAGAGCTCGGTAGAATGCAGCGCGCTCCGCTGCTTCTATCCTCTCCGTTCCTGTCTTAAACGGAGGGTGTCTGTCATGAAACGACATCGGTACCTCCTTGTAATTGTCGTTACTTAAAGAATAAGGTATTTAAAATGGATGTGCAACTAGACGTTGCTAGATGAAGGTTTGGGTCGGCTGGATAGCAAGCCCTTAATAAGCGCGGCTTGTAAAAATCTTTCTTGATTGTTCGTTAAATTCCTGTCTAGTTCAGCGTTGCCTTTTAAGTCAAACAGCCCAAAATCAGTAATTTCTCCCCCTCTGATAACCGCTCGAGCAATTTGTCCTAATGATGTTGTGTAGGAAATATCGCCAGTCTCTGGATTATACAAAACCTCAGTCTCTCCGATCTGTAGTCGCTCTGTCCCTTTGTGGCCGCGTCGAATTTCACCAGCATCAAGCAGACTGAGGATTCGGTCTGCTGCGCTCTGTTGGGTTTGGTCGGGTCCTTCGTAGGGCATGGTAGGGGGGGGCTGGCGAGCGAGAGCGAGCCAGCGGTTTACTTACTCAAATAAAGATTCGACGACAGTCTTCACATCACCACCATCAGCCTGGCCAGCGAGTTCTTTCATGACGGCTCCAACGAGCATGCCCATTTTGCTTTTGTCGTCGATGCCAAGTTCGGCTTTTTTTGCTTCTGCTACGGGACGGATGTCGTCAGTCGACATCATTTGGGGTAGGTAACCTTCAAGGACAGCGAGCTCTTCTTTTTCTGGTACGGCAAGTTCTGGACGGTCGGCTGCTTCGTACTGCGTGATCGATTCTTTCCGCTGCTTCGAGAGGCGCTTGATGACAGCCAGGGTGGCGTCATCATCGAGCATATCTTGAGGAGTTTTGCCGGTCGCTACCAGGTCGTTCATAAAGGCAGTCAGCATGCTACGGACAGTCCGGAGTCGGACCGCGTCTTTGGCTTTCATCGCTATCTTCAACTCTGATTTGATTTGTTCGTGTAGTTGCATAAGTCTGGTTCCGGCTACGTATATGCTTGTTATACTATCACTATCCAAAAGCTCTTCCTAGGGCGTCAGATAGTTCTTATGGCCGCAAAATCAAAACCAGACAGAAAGGTAGTTCACGAGACTGCAATGAAGCAGCCGAGCTACGCCTGGCACGCGCACGATTATCGTGAAGTGTTGGCGATGCTTGAGGTTACCGAATCTGGCTTAAGTCATGAGCAGTACCACAAAAGAGTTCGTAAGTATGGACGTAATGAATTCTCAGAAACTCCGCCCCCTTCACTAGCTAGTAGGGTGTTTGGTCAGATTAAGAGCCCGCTGGCATTTGTGCTGCTGGTAGCATTTTTAATTACGTTTGTGCTGGCAGAATACGTCGATGCAGCGGTGATTTTGTTTGCCTTGTTGATCGCGGTTTTGGTGGGGGTGCTGCAGGAGGGAAAAGCTTCCCGAGCGTTTAAAAAATTATCGGAGTCGCAGGAGCGAGTGGCTACCGTATGGCGTGACGGAGCAAAGCACGAAATAGACGCCGCTTTACTGGTGCCGGGTGACGTGGTTGAGCTCCTGAACGGAGCACAGGTGCCAGCTGATGTACGCCTACTCAAGACGAAGAAGCTGGCAATTAACGAAGCACCACTCACCGGTGAGTGGTTAGCGGTCAATAAGCAAGTCAATCCGGTTGCGATTGGTACACCGTTTGCTGAACAAAAAAATATGGCCTGGATGGGCACGTACGTAGCTGAAGGAAATGGCATTGGGGTAGTGATTGCCACTGGAGATAAGACGTCAGTCGGGGAGCTGGCCCAGAATCTGCAGAATGTCGTAGAGGAGACGACGCCGCTGCAGCACGAGATGCAAAAAGTATCGATGATAATGCTCTATATCATTAGCTTTTTGGTGCTCGTGATTTTTGCGCTGGGCTTGTACCAGGGGCAAACCCTGCACGACATGCTCTTGATGGCGATTGCGATCTCAGTGGCGTCAGTGCCAGAAGGACTGCCGGCCGCGGTGACTATCATTTTAGCGGTGGGGATGGAATCGCTCCTAAAACGTGGTGGGCTCGTACGCAACTTACTGGCGGCTGAAACCCTTGGTTCGACTACCTACGTATTGACTGACAAGACAGGGACGCTCACCGAAGCGCGAATGGCAGTGACCGGCCTCATTCTTAATCAAGCGACCTTCCTGACACCGGTGGCGTGGGCCAGTCAGACAAACACCCGAGCATTACTTGAGGTCGCGCTCTGTGCCGCTGATGCCTATAAAGACCAGCAAGGTACAGAGTTTGTTCTGCGCGGAGATCCGGTCGAGAAGGCAATTCTTGAGGCGGCTGAAGGAATGAAGATCAGTAGCGTGAAGGATTCTCTCCGAGCTAACCGAATTGATTATCTGCCATTTACCTCAGAGAATCGATATGCCGCTGGGTTGGCGCCACTGCAGAGTGGACAGTTTCGATTGTGTATCAATGGGGCCCCCGAATTCTTGCTTGAGCGATCTGATTTTTTAGCAGTCGGTGATACCGTCCATGAGATCACTGAGGCCGAACGCGAAGCGCTTGAAGCCGCGATTAGTAATCAGACACGAGAGGGGAAACGGCTAGTGGCAGTAGCCTATAAAGACGTTGATTTTGAAGATATCCCGAATGATGCTGATGAGGCCTTGCTCGAAGGGATGGCGTTTGCGGGAATTGTCGTGCTGAACGATCCGGTGCGAGAAGGGGTGAAGGATGCGATTGCTGGAGTGAAAGACGCCGGGGCAAAAATCCTCTTAATCACGGGTGATAACCCCCAGACTGGTTTGTCGATTGCGCGCAAGGTGGGGATCGCCGGACCGCAGGAGATTGCCCTCACGGGAGATGATCTGGCCGGGATGTCAGATGATGAGATTTTAGCCATCATCGAGGATGTGCACGTATTTGCGCGGGTTCTGCCCAAGCAAAAGATGCGCATCGCCGAGATCCTGCAACGGAGCGGTGAAATTGTCGCCATGACGGGCGACGGCATCAATGATGCTCCGGCGCTCCGTAAGGCTAATATTGGCATCGCCATTGGCTCGGGGACTGAAGTGGCTAAAGAAGCTTCTGATCTCGTATTGGTTAATGACAGCTTTGCCACTATCTACGCTGCCATCGAAGAGGGGCGGCGGATTATTTCCAATCTCCGCAAGATTGTGGGGTATCTGCTCTCCACCTCGCTGTCTGAGGTGGTGCTGATTGGTGCAGCGATGATGGTGGGAGCGCCATCACCGATTTTGCCAGCGCAGATTTTGTGGGCCAATGTGATTGAGGAAGGGCTCATGAGCGTGGCCTTTGCCTTTGAAAAAGGGGAGAAGGGGGCGATGAAACGCAAGCCGCAAGATATCCATGAAGAAGGTATTCTCTCGGGGCAGATGATGTGGTTCTTGGCGCTGGTAGTAACTATTCTCAGTAGTTTGTCAGTTATTCTGTATTTCTACCTGCGGTCATTAGAGCTGCCGCTCGAAGAGCTTCGCAGTGCCATGTTTATGGCCATTGCGATGGATTCGCTCTTTATCTCGTTTGCCTTCCGTTCACTGTCGACCCCGTTGTGGCGCATTCCATTATTTCAAAATCTATTCTTTGTTGGTTCGTTTATCCTAAGTGCCGCGCTGTTTGCAGGAGCAATCTCAATCCCATTTATGCAAAATGTGCTCTCATACACACCGCTGCCGAGCGATCTGATTGTGTTGGTGGTGAGTTTTAGCGCAGCGTCACTGGCGACTATCGAACTGGCCAAGTTCGTCTTCTTTGAACATAAAAAGTAGCCGAGAGAAAGGCCCGGCGGATTCCGGGCCTGCATTTGTTGAAATTTCAGTGATGAGTCACTGCTTCATGAGCATGTGTTACGCCTGGTCGCATACCAAGCAGTTCCTTCTCTGTTGCGCATCTGGCGTTCCATCCGGCGACGAATCCATTGAGTTCGCCTGATGCACAGAGACAGTCTTCTGGGCCGCGCCGGGTTTTGGGCTGGATCAGAACACGTTGATTGGTTAGCCAGTACGGTCTGAGAATGTGACTTTCACATCGCTTCGTGATAGCTTCCGCAATAGTCTTCTTAGCCCTCTCAGAGAGCATACATGGAAAACTGAGAACCCACCCCGATTGTCACGCTTGATTTTAACAGTCATTATCCGGCCTCACTGTTGTTGAACATGGAAGCTCTTAGGCCTCCTCATCTCAATATACTCCTGCTGACGAATTTGACCACACTATACGTGTGGTAAACTCGTGTTATGGAAATGATTCAGATAGTGATAGTACTGCTACTGCTCGCCGTATTAGGTGTGTTGGTATACGTATTTTTCTTTAAAAAGGAGGCGGTAGCTACTGAGGTTGAAGATAAAAGCTTTTTGCTGCTGCAGCAGCAATTGCAGCAACTCTCGGAGACGATGGACCGTAAGTTGGGCGAAAGTAACAAAGCGATGCAAGAGGGCAGTCGGATGCAATTTCGCGATAGTAAGGAGCTGATGCAAGAAATTACTCGCGACATGCACGAACAGATGCGAGACGTCGTGAAGAACGTGGCGGAAGTGAAAGAAAGTTCGAAGCAGGTATTTACCGTGGCCGATCAGCTGAAAGAACTACAGGATATTTTGAAGAATCCCAAGCAGCGGGGCATTCTGGGCGAGTATTACTTGGAGACCGTGCTGCAGAATGTGCTGCCACCGGAGAGCTTCAAGATGCAGTATCCTTTTGAAGACGGCGAGATTGTCGACGCAGCGGTGTTTGTGAAAGGGAAGGTGATTCCGGTGGATTCTAAGTTTTCTCTGGAAAATTACAATCGCCTAGTGGAAGCCAAAGACCCCGCTGATCGAGCGATTCATGAAAAAGCCTTTGTGAATGACTTAAAACTCCGGATCACTGAAACTGCCAAATACATCCGGCCGAGTGAGAAGACGACTGACTTTGCCTTTATGTTTATTCCTCATGAGGGGATTTACTACGACTTACTTTCCAACAAGGTGGGAGCAGGGGAAGAGAATTTGATCCAGCGCGCGGCTGGGAAGTATAAAGTGATTATCGTCTCCCCGACATCGTTCTTGGCGTATCTCCAGACCGTACTGCAAGGCCTTAAAGCGCTCGAGATCGAAGAAAAGGCTCAAGACATCATCAAGAACGTAGAGAAACTCTCGGGGCATATTTCGCGCTATGAGGAGTATTACCAAAAGCTTGGTAAGACACTTGAAACAACGGTCAATCACTACAACGCTGGCTACAAAGAGCTCAATAAGATTGATAAAGATGTGACAAAAATCACGGGGGAGACCATCGATCTTGATGTTCTAGAAATAGATAAACCGCATAAACAAGAGTAAAGAGGGTATTTGAGTTGCAATCTATTGCAATTTCAATCAATTCTTGTATAATCGGGCGACTTTAAGACATTATTTATGGCTGACAAAGCAACTAAAACAAAAGAAAAAGCTGAAGATTTTGCTGTTATCGAAACTGGTGGCAAGCAATATATCGTTTCTGTGGGAGACACGCTCACTGTTGAGCTTCTTGGTGATCACGCTGAGGGTGATGCGATTGAGTTCGACAAAGTGCTCATGAGTGACGATGGCAAAGCAGCTAAGGTTGGAACTCCATACCTCGACGGGGCTAAGGTAAAAGCTTCATTTGTAAAAGAAAAGAAAGGTAAGAAATTATCTATCATCCGCTACAAAGCTAAAAGTAACCGCGACCGAAAAGTTGGCCATCGACAAAAGTATTCAACCGTTAAGATTGAATCAATCGCCTAAACAAAAACCTCTGCTAATGCAGAGGTTTTTGTTTAGCTACGTAAAAGGCGCACAGTTCTTGCGCGCCGCTTCGTCCCTCTGGTGGGGATCTCCTCAAAATATGTTTGGTTACGATACTCTTGGTAGAGCCGTTTCCCAAATCCTTCTATGATCAGAACCGGCTGGGTAAGTCACCAGAATTTTTTCTGATGTCCAGATAGTCCGATCTTCAGGCAACAGATCCTGTTTGATATACAGCAAGAATCTGTCGACAAACTTTTTATCTTCAGTACTCATGGGGTTTCCTTTACTTCTACACAGAAGCCCCTCGCTGGCACTAAAGTACAACAATATTAAAATAAATCAAGTGCGATTGTGTAAAGCGTTTTTAATTGTATCCGGGTCAGCGTATTCGAGTTCACTTCCGGTAGATAGGCCGCGGCCCAGATGAGTTATTTTTAGTTTTTCCGTTTCAGTAAACTCTTTCAAAATTGATTCAACAAACCGACCGGTGTTTTCACCATCTGGATTTACGGAAAACGCTATGATGATTTCATTTAAATCCTCTGGAAGCCTGCTTGCAACAATATGCTTTAAGCCGTTTCCACGGAGCTTGTTGCTATCTTTGCTCTCAAGTAGGGGGATAGTGCCACCAAGGACAAAATAGAGGCCCTCATAGGTACCTGAGCGTTCAATGGCTTGGATATCGCTGTCGCGTTCTACTACCATGAGTTTAGTCCGGTCACGCGTCTCATTGAGACAAATAGCACACTCAGTTCCTTTGGAACTGTTTTGAGCAAAGAAGCGACGACAGCTCGTGCACTCGATGACAGTATCTTGGATGCCTGCCATCAGAGATGTCATTTCGGCGACATCTTCTGGAGGTAAGGTAAGTACATGAAAGGCAAACCGCCGAGCTTGTCGACCGCCAATACCTGGAAACTTTTCAAAGTATTTAATTAATTTATCTAAATTTGTCACGGTAAATAATTTACTAAATTTGTTATGGAGTAGTCAGTCTTATAGTACCAGTTCCAGGAATTCGTCCTAGTAAAGGAACGAATTCGGTAATGTACGCCCTGTGGGTGAAATTCACAATAATCGCTCCGCTCATTTGTTCATTTTTAGAAATCATCATCAGCTGCGGCTGCGTTATTAGAAGCAGCGGCCGCATGATGGGTATCAAGATTGAGGAAGCGAACATGTTGGCCGTCGAAGTATAGTTCACAGCTACCGACGGGACCATTACGATGTTTCTCCACCATAATCTCGGCGATGTTTGGTCGATCAGATTCTTTGTTGATTTTGTCTTCGCGGTGAATAAACATCACGACGTCGGCGTCCTGCTCGATTGATCCTGAATCACGAAGGTCAGACAGGCGCGGCTTGCCGCCACGTTGCTCAACTGCACGTGAAAGCTGTGAGAGGGCGATCACTGGTACGTCGAGTTCACGAGCCAAAATCTTGAGCGATCGTGAGATCTCAGTTACTTGTTGCACCATAGAGTCACTAGATTTGGTGGAGGTGGGTGACATGAGTTGGAGGTAGTCAACAATCAGCATGTCGAGGCCATGTTCATTTTTAAGTCGTCGGGCGGCTGAGCGCATTTTAAGGATGTTATTACCCGGTTGATCATCGATATGGATCGGTGCTTCAGAAAGCTTGCCCATGGCTTCTTGTACTGCCTCAAACTCCTGATCGTTAGTCAGCTTACCAGTACGCAACTTCCAGGAGTCCACCCCGGCCTCTGCCGCTAGCATACGATCTACTAGCTGCTGGTCACTCATTTCGAGTGAGAAAATACCAACGTGTGCGCCATATTGTAGAGCGGCATTACGGGCGATATCGAGCGCAAAGGTAGTTTTTCCCATACTCGGTCGAGCGGCCAGGATTACGAGGTCGGATTTTTGGAATCCAGCCAGAATATTATCGAGACCATGGAAGCCGGTCGGGACACCACGTTTTTCATCTTGGTTGGCACTCAGGTACTCAAAGCGTTCCCAGGCTTCGGTGAGAGAAGAGCCGATGGTTTTGAATTTTTGTGCAGTGACGTTGTTGGTGACACCGTAGATTTTCTTCTCGGCTTGGTCGAGCGTCTCATCGATATTTTCTGGATCAGAGTAGCCGAGTTCTGAAATATCATCACCCGCATTAATTAGTCCACGGAGTACCGCTCGCCCTTGGACGAGTTCAGCGTAGTACATGGCGTTGCCAGCAGCGGGGACTTGCTCCACCAGCTCAGTCACGTAGGCAGCACCACCGACGCGTTCGAGCTGCTTGTTTTGCTTCAAGCGAGTGGTGACAGAAAGGATGTCGATCGGATCACCTTTAGTAAAGATTTCAAAAATCGCCCGGAAGATTTCACGGTGTTTGTCAGCGTAAAAACTCTCAACGTAGACGCTAACCGAAACGTCGTGCATGGTCTCGGGCTTGAGAATCAGGGCTCCAAGAAGGGCTTTTTCAGCGTCGATATTATTAGGAGGAGTGCGCAGGCGTTTGTTAGTTTGAGGAGTGTCATTCATGGAAGGCTATTTTAGCATGATTGCTCGGTTGACTGCTGGTGTGGACAGTGTTCGAAAAGTGGGTATATTAGATAAGAACGTCATAGGAGGAAAGAGATGCGTTATAAATACTGGTTACAGATTGCTACTTTGCTTGTTGGGCTTTACGCAATCTGGGGACTGCTGGTTGAGCTCAAGTACAGTTCAGGTGGAATGCTGGCGTTTTGGCAGCTTTTCAATGGAACGGTCATTCTGTTTTTGTTGACAGGTTGCTTCTATCTGCTGGCCAAATGGTTTGTCAAAAGCAATCCGCTTGGTTTGGGGTAGAGAGTAGGGTGAGGCCGACACACTCTGGTGTCGGCCGCTGGCGAGCGCAAGCGAGCCGGCTTTTTTGTATCTATTTCTTGGTTACTTTGGTTCCGTCGGGGGTGTCAGATACGTCAAAACCTTTGTGTTGTAGGGTGTCGCGGAGTCGATCTGATTCAGGCCAATTTTGGGCGAGTCGGGCGACATCACGTTCGGCGATGAGCGTTTGGATTTCTTCTGGGAGATCATCAGCATCTATTTGCCCAAGCTCTGCTTTGCCAATCTCAGCTTCTGCAGATAAGCCGATTTCTAATACTGAATCAATCGCTTGGATGGTAGCCAACTTAGCGCCATGTTTAATGGTCTGATCTTTTATTAACTCATGCAAAATGGCAATAATTTTTGGCGTGTCAAGATCATCATGTAGCGCGTCAAGAAAACGTGTTTCATAACCAGTATCAGCAGTAGTGGGAGTGATTCCTTCGTACTCTATATACACAAAGCGCTTGAGGCGAGTAAGAGCAGTCTTGGCTGCATTAAGGCTCGCAAAGGTGAAGTTTGCTGTTGTGCGATAGTGACTTTGCAGCATCCAGTAGCGGTACTCTTCTGGTTTGTAGTCTTTCTGGATTAAATCTTCCAGAATAAAGCCATTGCCCGCTGATTTAGCCATTTTTTCATCACTCATCGTAATAAATGCATTATGCAGCCAGTACCGACTGAAGGTTTTGCCGGTAACACATTCTGCTTGAGCGATTTCCCCGTTGTGATGGGTGTATTGTAGATCTTCACCACCAGTGTGAATATCAATTTGTTTACCGAGGGTAGAAAAGGCCATTGCCACACATTCAGTATGCCAGCCAGGGAAACCTTGGCCCCACTTACTTTCCCAACCAAGGTCAGCTTTTTTCCAGAGGGCAAAATCTGCTGGATGGCGCTTTTCGGTATTTACCTCAACTCGAGCACCAGCTTTCATCGCTTCAAGATCAATATTTCCAATCTGGCCGTATTCTGGATATTTACTAATATCAAAATATATGCCGTCACTAATGGCGTAGGTATAGCCTTTTTCTTCGAGCGTCTGAATCAGTTTAGTCTGTTCAGTTACGTAGTCGCTGGCTCGGGCGTAGGTGTCAGCTGGCAAATTTCCGAAACGGTCGTTGTCTTTCTTAAAAGATTCAATGTACGGTACGGCGAATTCACGCATACCCTCAAGGGTAATAGGGAAGCCATCACGCTTCATGCCTTTCATCATTTTGTCCTCGCCAGCATCGCCATCATCAGAGAGGTGTCCGAAGTCAGTAAAGTTTATGGTGAGTTTCACTTCATATCCATGATAAATAAACATACGCTTAAGCAAGTCTGGCACCAAGTAAGCGCGCAGGTTTCCGATATGGATATGGTCGTACACAGTCGGACCGCAGGCATAGATAGTCACTTTTTTACCCCGGGGCTCAAAAATCTCTTTCTGGTGCGTGGTGGAGTTAGTGAGGTAAATTGGAGAGTGCTCTGGCGGGATAGTTTTGAATAGGTTAAACATAGTGCAGGTAGTATAGCAAAAAGAGAAAGCTTTGATGAGTTTTCTTTTCTACCGATGCGGAAATATGAGTTCGTTTGAATTTTCGAGTGAGCGAAGAGAGAAAGATTTATTTTTGTTTGGTGGTGTTTCCGATCTGCCTGTTCCAGGAGTCTGCCCTAAGACAGGGGCAGATTCGGAACAAAATTCAACATAGCCGTTGCACTCCTTGTTTCATTTTACATCCATTTTTTATATCTAAAATAGGCGAAGAAGGCGACTGATACTACTGCCATTGCACTCAGAATGATCCAGAAGTCATTGGGAGTGCCTACAATTGGTGTGGTGAGGGTATTCATTCCAAACATTGAGGTGAACAACGTCAGCGGGAAGGTAATAAAGGCTAAAATTGTAAAGGTTTTCATTACCTCATTTTGTTTGGTAGTAAGTAACGAGTTGTTTGTCTCACGCAGGTCTTCCAGGGTTACAGTCAGTGATTTGATGCGTCGCTGGATATGATCAAACTGATGAATAATCTCCTGTACTTGATGGGTGGCAGTTTTCCCAAAACAGACCGGTACGAAAGTAAACAATTGTGCTAACGCCGCTTCGTGGGTGTTTAGAGTTTGTCGAAAGACAATTAACCGTCGACTCAGTTTTGAAATCTCAAATACCATTTCTTTTTCTTTTTCGGCAAAGATGCCCTCGTCTATATCAACCATTTTTGATTCTAGGTAATCAAGTTTGGTATCAAGGGCTTTGTACATGCGATTTAAAAGTGTGCACAGTAGATGGCCGGCGTTGGCTTTGCTTTTGGTACTTTTAATCATTGTCAGAACTTCAAACTCTTTGGCAAAGCGATGTACAGCTTCGATGTCTTCAAATCGAATGGTGACCAGGTGGGTTTTGGTCGCGATAAACTTCACTTCATGGGGGTGGTTGATGTCGGTGCGTTTGACGATAGGAAAATCAAGCGTGATTTTGAGAGTCTTTTTTTCACAAAGCGCTTCTGTGCGCGGGGTCATTGAGGTGAGGTCTGTGGCAAGCACAAGGGGAATGCCGCACTCGTTTACGATTTCATGGATTTCTTCTGGGGTCGGATTAAGGACATCGAGCCAGGTAAGTTTGTGTTCTGAATATCGCGTGATCATACTGCCTATATGATAGCATGCAGTTTTTTGGTGATTGTAATTGCCTGTGCAATAATACGTGTACTTTACGCGTAATATTAGACACATGAGTGAAACTATTTTGACTGAAACTGAAGGGAAGTCTAAAGCTAATTTGTTAGGGGTCGGCCTGGCTGTCTTGCTGTCTGCAGCGGCTTTTTTCTCCGGCTTTCAGTTAGGTGGAGGGCAAGTAGCAGAAGCGCAGAATGAAGCTAGTTTGTTCTCGTTCTTTTCGACACAACCAGCGCAACCTGATGAAGCTGACCTGACGGAGTTCTGGCGGGTGTGGGATCTAATGGAGGAGAAATTCGTCAATTCTTCGAGTACTGCAACTGTATCAGTCGAAGATAGAATCCAGGGGGCTATTGATGGTTTGGTTGGTAGTTACGACGATCCGTATACAGTATATTTACCACCACAAGAAGCTGCACAGTTTGAGGAGGATATATCAGGAGAATTCAGTGGAGTTGGTATGGAGGTTGGTCTGCGTGATGGTTTCATTACGGTAATTGCGCCACTCCCGAACACGCCAGCAGAACGAGCGGGGATTGTGGCAGGAGATATTGTCACCAAGATTGACGAGACCAGTACTGACGGAATGGGGATTGATGCGGCTGTGAAGCTAATCCGAGGTGAACGAGGAACTGAAGTGGTGCTGACCGTGGCACGAGAAGGGGAGATGGATTTCAAAGAGATTAGTGTCATCCGCGACCTGATTGATATTCCAACCATCGCTACTGAACAAGAAGGTGATGTGTTCATTATTAGTCTCTATAGTTTTAACGCGATCTCAGAGCAAAAGATGCAGGAAGCACTGCGAGAATACGTCCGATCAGGGGCAGATAAGCTCGTGCTCGACCTCCGCGGTAACCCTGGTGGATTCTTGCAGAGTGCGGTTGCGATCGCTGGATATTTCTTACCAGCTGGGAAGGTGGTAGTGCGTGAGAGCTTTGGTGAGAATACGGAAGAGGAAGTCTATCGAAGTAGCGGTCGCACGATGCGTGAAATGGCACCTGAAGAAATGGTGGTGTTGATCGATGGTGGTTCGGCGTCTGCCTCTGAGATTTTGGCTGGGGCACTACAGGAACATGGCGTAGCAGTACTCCTGGGTGAAAATACCTTTGGTAAGGGGTCAGTGCAAGAATTGGTAGATTTGCCAGACCGTGCATCGCTTAAGGTCACGATTGCTCGCTGGTTTACACCTGATGGTACCTCAATTTCAGACGGGGGATTGACTCCAGATATTGAAATTGAAAGAACCCCACAACAAATTGTTGAGGATATTGATCCACAACTTGAAGCCGCCATTGAGTACCTAAATCGCTAGCATTTGCTCTGTGTGCGCAATTTCGCTATGATAGCGACACTTTATTATTGATTGATACTAAACTATGAAAGTAATTCTTCTACAAGATGTAGCGAAGATTGGACGTCGATTTGAGGAAGCTACCGTGCCTGATGGGTATGCAATGAATATGCTTATTCCCCGGGGCTTAGCAGAATTGGCATCACCAGAGAATCTAAAAAAGAATGCAGCCCGAAATGCTAAGCGTACAGCTGAAGCTGGGGCAAGTACTGAACAGCTGCAGGCAGCAGCCGAAGCTTTCAAGGCTACGCCACTCGTACTTACGGTAGAAGCAAATGAGCAAGGGCACATGTTTGAAGCGGTGAAGGCAGAAACTGTAGCGGCTGCAGCTGTTGCTGCTGGACAGGCAGTGTCGGCAGCTCAAGTGGTCTTTGCTGAACCAATTAAGTCTGTCGGTGAGCATACGGTAGCACTTAAAAGTGCTGACACCGAAGTAGAAATCACGGTTAATATAGTAGCGGCGTAAGTATGATCAAGACCTCATATATTGTTGCGCTACTGGGGGTTTGCGGACTCCTTGTGCTCGCTTTGGCGTGGTGGGGTAGTGCAACCAGTGATACGCGAGAACTCTTAGTGCTAGATGAGGACACTGAGTTTGCCGGACCGTATACAGCAGAAGAGCAGGAGGTGTTTAATCCTAGTGTAATTAACGATATGAATCCAACAGCAGTTTTTACCACTAATCGTGGTGTAATCGAACTTGAACTTTTTGAAGATCAAATGCCAGTAACAGTTGCTAACTTTGTGAAGTTGGTAGAGTCTGACTTTTATACTGATACTAAATTTCATCGTGTGATTGAAGGCTTCATGATTCAAGGAGGTGATCCAAATAGTCGTGGCGACAATGAAGCTATTTACGGTACAGGGGGACCAGACGAAAATGTGCAAGATGAGTTTGTAGAAGGTGAGCTTTTGACAAACGTACGAGGCACTATCGCAATGGCGAACACTGGCCAACCGAACTCAGGTGGTAGTCAGTGGTTTATTAACCTCAATGACAATACCAATCTTGACTTCGATAAACCGCCATTCACTTCAAAACATCCAGTGTTTGGACGAGTAACTAAAGGTATGGATGTAGTCGACGCGATTGGCACAACCGAAACTAAGCCCCGAGATATTCCAGCTGATCCAGTGGTGATCGAATCTATTACTATCGTACGAAACTAGCCTTATAGTAACAACGATACAAAAAGCTCCCAGTGGGAGCTTTTTGTATCGTTGTTCATTAAATGGATAAGAAAAGCCGACGCGATACGCGTCGGCTTTTCTTATGGAGTCGCTTACGCAACTACCACGTCAACTGTTTTTTTGGTTGTAACCTGACCGTTGTATCGAACCTTTCGCTTTTCGCGGAAAGTAACTGTTCCTGGAGTAGCTGCGAAAAGAGTGTGATCTTTTCCAACTTTAACGTTTGTACCAGCTTCGATCTTAGTGCCTCGCTGTCGTACAATGACTTCACCAGTTTCTACCTTTTGGCCGTCAGCACGCTTAACACCCAAATATTTTGCATTTGAATCACGTAGGTTTTTTGACGATCCACCGGCTTTTTTCTGTGACATACGATATAATAATTAGACTTTAGTGGCGAGAGTATACAAGATATGTTCAATAAGATCAAGGGGTTTTTGGCAGATGATGCGGTTTTTTACGGACTATTGATTATTGTGGTGGCGGGCGCTTCTTTTGGTCTGGGGAAACTTTCGATGAGTTCAGTAGTAGAAAACCAATCTGCAGCAGTGTCAGTCACTCAGCCACTCTCTGACCCTGTTACAGCAGCCGAAACGTCTGACAATAGCGCTAAAAATTATGTCGCTTCTAAGAATGGCACTAAATATCATCTCCTGACCTGTCCCGGGGCCAAGCAGATGAATGAAGCTAATAAAGTTTTCTTCAGTACTGCTGAGCAGGCTGCGAGTGCGGGGTACAGTCCAGCCAGTAATTGCCCTGGTTTGTGATAATCTATTTGGTATGAATTTCTTTAAAACGCTGTTAGCTGCAGCTGAGCTCTGGTACGATCGTGATGCTGACCATATGGCTGCCACAGTTTCGTATTACTCATTGTTCGCTATTACGCCACTGTTATTGCTCACTATTACTTTACTTGGTCTGGTTGTGGGTGGAGATACAATTAAGGTCCAACTGCTTAGCTGGGGCGCAGTGCTCGGTCCTGATATTCTGACACTGTTGAGTTTGGCAGTTCAAAATCTCGATGACTTGTCAGCCGGTATCGGATTACCAATCTTTGGCGCGATTTTTTTCTCAGGAATGGTGGTGGTGATGTGTAACACTGTTACGTCCGGGCTGCATCACTTGTGGGGAATTGGACATCGTGGTTTTAAAGGGTGGCTTAAAAAATGCTTGAATTCAATTTCTTTTATTGTAATTCTAGAGCTGTATATACTCTCAGTCATTGGCGTCAGTTTGATGGTGGAAACTCTATCTGGAGGAACGTGGTACCCAATACTTTGGACCCTAAAGCTGCTCTTTATCTTTTTGGTAACGACACTATTGTTTAGTCTTTTATATAAGGTGTTGCCCTGGGAGTCACCAAGCTTGAAAGCGAGAATTTTAGGCGCGTCAGTTGCCGCTGTTCTGTTTATGGTGGCTAAAGTACTGGTAGCTTTGTACGTTGACCTGACTCCAGTACCGGGACTCTTCGGCGCAGCCGGTCTTATTCTTGCCTTGCTAATATGGGTTTACGTCACAGCTTGTATCGTGTATTTCGGTGCCGCTGTTGCAAAAGTGGTGACAGATTAGCTACCAAGTAATAGGTCTGTAATCTTGCTTCTGCAGGTAATTGTTAGTTTGAGAAAAGTGTTTACACCCGAAGAAGCCGCGGTGAGCTGATAGTGGTGAAGGGTGCGGGGCTTCGAGTACCAGATGTTTTGCTGTGTCGATCAAAGAGCTTTTACTGTGGGCGTAATTGCCCCAGAGCAGAAATACGACGTGTTCTTTCTCATCCGATATCTTTTTGATCACTGCGTCGGTGAAGGTTTCCCAGCCGAGGCCTTGGTGCGCGCCGGCTTCACCGGCACGCACGGTAAGCGTCGAATTCAGTAGTAAAACACCTTGCGTGGCCCACCGCGCTAAGTTTCCGCTGCTTGGAATTTCGGTTCCAATATCAGCGTTAATTTCTTTATATATATTCAAGAGTGACGGTGGAACCTTTGTTTCGTCTGGTACTGAGAACGCTAGCCCCATCGCTTGTCCGGGGCCGTGATATGGGTCTTGCCCTAGGATAACCACTTTTACATCAGCAAAAGCACAGTGATTAAACGCATTAAAAATAAGTGACTCTGGCGGATAGATAGTCCTAATCAGATATTCTGCGCTGACCGAAGCCGAGAGAGTTTTAAAATACTCCTTTTCAAATTCATCAGCCAGAGCCCCCCTCCAACTGTCCTCAATTTGCACATTCATATCCTCTTATCATAGCAAATAGTGCTATAGTTTCATTATATGGAACCAGAAAATACTCCAGTAGAAAATGAAGAAACGGCAGCGGCTCCTGCCAGTCGTCTCCATCAAGTCACACCAGTGTCAAAGTACCTAGCGATGGCACTTTTCATTATCCTGCCGTTTGTGGGTGGGTATGTGGGATATCAGTTAGCAGGGGACAGGATATTTGAAGATGAAGAACGGGTAGTAAAAGAAGTTCCATATGATGGTATGGAACTCGATGAGAAAAATTCAAGTGGGAACAGTAAGATTTTTGTCGAAGTTTCACCTGAAGTAGGATCAATTTCAAGTGGGGTTCTTAAGTTACTGAAGGAGAAAGATTTTATGTATCCATTCCTGTATGTTCGAAGTGGTAACGATAACGGAGTTTACCAAATCAGTTCAAGTAAAACTAACCATGGTCCGATGGTTTTGTATGTATACGACGCCAAAACAGACGTGCTCACTCTGTTGGGGTCTGTAGCTGGAAATGGCACGATTTTTGAGTGGACTGATAGTGGCTATCGCTATAAGTTGATCCCAGAGAATGATAATAGAATTTGTCCAGATGATGGACAGTGTTATGTAGAAGACTTATCAAAAGAGCCTTGGATTGAAGTGGAAAAAAAGGAGGTTAAGACAGTTGACCAAAAAGATTTAAGCTGGCGCATCGAAACAGCTATTTCCCTGATCGATAATAAGTACACGAGAGTAGTTGCTACACATCTCGGACTAAGCTTTCCTGATTTTATAATGTACGCACAAGACACTGGTTTTTCTATGTGGGGTAGAATTTTGTCCGAAGAGGAGGTTACGCTATTAGTGATTTGTGATAGATGCTCACACGCTCCTTCTGGATATCTAGTATTTGATGAGTCAACTGGGGAGGTAGTTAATTCTTTGGATTGGGATGGTGTTCCGTTTGATGATGCAAAGCAGTGGTTTCGGTTTAACCAATTTAGTACAGATCCTTCAAACACGTTACTCGTAACAGTGAGTTCTAC
This sequence comes from uncultured Candidatus Saccharibacteria bacterium, assembly GCA_964350735.1. GTDB lineage: Bacteria > Patescibacteriota > Minisyncoccia > Phycocordibacterales > UBA918 > OLB19. The sequence continues at coordinate 122,623 of CAYGKO010000002.1, read as the reverse complement.
TGAAGTTAAGGTGTTTGATTATGCTGCTAATCGTACTGAAGTTTTGTACACTGAAAATTCACCAGAAATTACCTTATGTGGTGACATTGGTATGACATGTGACAGTGACTTTATTGTAACTTCTGAAGGTGAGATAGGATTTGGACGGTATGATATTGCCACTAGACCAGGAAGGTTAATTGATATGAAGATCGTTCAAATTCCTGATACTTTTAAATAAACTATGTTGATTCTTGATATCGAAGCCTCAGGTACAAATTATGACAAGCACTCGATTGTGTCGATTGGAGCGGTGAGTTTTGAGGATCCGGCCAAGCGGTTTTATGGTGAGTGTAAGATTTGGGAGGGGGCACATGTAATGGACGGGGCGCTTGAGGTTAATGGTTTTACTGAAGCAGAGATTACCGATGAAACTAAAAAGACTGAGGCGGAACTGGTGATTGAGTTTATGGAATGGACACAGCATTTGGCTGATCGCACTCTAACGGGACAGAATGTATCCTTTGATCGCGATATGCTGCGCGCTGGTACAGAACGGGCTGGTCAGAACTGGACGCTGGCCTACCGTACGCTCGACACTCATACTATGTGTTGGATGCATATCATTAAGTCTGGTGGCACTCCGCCGGTTGATCCTCAGCATAAGCGCAGTGCGCTGAATCTCGATATGGTATTGAACTACTGCGGTATTCCCGAAGAGCCCCATCCGCATAATGCACTGACCGGTGCGCTTTGCCACGCGGAAGTCACTTCGCGACTACTCTATGACAAAAAGTTATTACCAGAATTTGAACAATACGAAATTCCTTGGTTGTAAACTTCTTCTTACAGAAGCTGCACAGCTTGCCTAAGCAAGGTTAACCCCAGAATTTGAGCAATATAAAATCCACTGGCTCTAAGTGCATGATAAAATGTAAGCATGCCAAGAAAAACCACCACTAAAAAAGTAGCTAAGAAAGGAAAGAAACATATTGATAATTGCCGGATTGTAACTGAACTCCTTGATGCTAATGGAGATGCTGTCGAAAGTTGGCGAGTGTTCCGCATTATGGCGGAATTTGTGGAAGGATTTGAATTGCTTCGTAAATACGGTATGGCGGCAACGTTCTTCGGAAGTGCGCGTTGTGGCGCTGGAGATGAAGTGTATGCCGGAGCCGAAGAATTAGCTGCAAGGTTAGCAAAGAAGAACTTTGCCATTATTACTGGCGGGGGACCAGGAGTAATGGAAGCGGCTAATGTTGGTGCGTTTAAGGTGGGAGGGAAGTCAGTTGGACTTAATATCGAATTGCCGTTTGAGCAAAAGCTTAATCCATACACCACTGAGTCCCAAAATTATCACTTCTTTTTCTCACGAAAAGTGATGTTGACCTACGCATCTGAGGTGTATGTGTATTTCCCCGGTGGTTTCGGCACTATGGATGAATTCTTTGAAATCGTCACACTTATTCAGACCAAAAAAATTGAACCAGTACCAATTGTTCTATTTGGAAAAGAATATTGGACACCACTCCTGCAATACTTTGAAAAAGATCTACTTAAGAAATACAAGACGATCAGTAAAGAGGATCTCGATCTCTTCCACTTAGTAGATAGTGTTGATGAAGCCTATAAGTACATCATGAAAGTAGTAGATACTAAAAACCCGCGCAAGATTTAACCTAACACTTCTCTTATGAATATTACCTACTTTGACACTAAGACAGTTACTGACCGAGCGATTACTAAGGGGGTAAATGATTTAGAGAAATACCGAAAGAAGGTATTAAAAATTGTAAATGGAGGTGATTTTACTAAAGCCGAATCTTCACTAGCGACGTGGCAGGATGAGGCGACTCTTGAGGCAGTATACGCACTGCAACCGCACTTCAAGAAAGTGAAGCATGTTGTCGTAGTTGGAATTGGCGGATCAAGCTTGGGGACGGAGGCGATCCATAGTGTGCTGGCGATTGAGAAGTCGCCGCAACTGCACATACTTGATACCGTTTCAGCTTTTGAGTTACAACAGCTTCTCAGCGCTCTTAAGGGGGTTAAAAAAGCTGAACAGATCGCAATTTGTGCCATTAGTAAATCTGGCGGGACCACCGAGACACTGGCTAATACATCAGTCTTGCTCGAAGCGCTTGAAGATCAGCTTGGAAAGGTTGTGTACAAACAGGTGGTGTATATCGGTAATCCGGGCAATGACCTCCTCAAGGCCGGTAAGAAATTGGGTGGCCACGTGGTGCCGATGCAAGAAAGTATCGGTGGTCGTTACTCGGTCTTTACAAGCGTGGGGCTGGTGCCGCTCATGCTACTCGGTCATGATATCGAAGCTATTCTTAATGGTCTCGAAGATGCTACAGCGGAACCTTTCGAAGAAGCCGTGGCAGAGAGTGCTGCGCGATTGTATGCATACCTGCAAAAGGGAACCAACAGCGTTAATTTCTTTGCGTTCGATACCCGACTGGTGCGACTCGGTAAGTGGTATCGCCAGCTGACTGCTGAAAGTTTAGGGAAGGAATTTGACACTAAAAAACAGCCAGTGAAAGAAGGGTTTATCCCGACTATCTCAACGCCAGTAGAGTTACATTCGATCGGTCAGTTGTACTTTAGTAAATTCCCGAATGTCTACACCGACTTCGTTTCTTTTGATGACGAAGTGCATGACTTTGAAGTCAGTAAGAAAACAAAAATTGCTCCAAAACTTAAAGGAAAGTCATTGCAAGAAATCAGCACTGCTATTTACGGGGGAGTAGTTGGTGCCTATCAAGCGCAAGAGCTACCGTACCGCGCAACGCTACTAGAAGACGACTTAGCCTACTCGCTCGGCCTCTTCATGGGAATGCGGATGCTTGAAACCATGTATGTCGCCAATTTGATGGGTGTCAATGCCTTTAATCAACCAAATGTCGAATTGTATAAGGACAAGACAAGGAAGATCTTGAAGATGTAAGTATGCCAAATCCAATTCATAAGGTTGATGAAGAGAATAAAGTTATTGGAGTCACGACAATCACAGAAGCTCGGAATAATAATTGGTATAGGCAGATAGCCAGAGTTTTCATTATAAGTACTGATGGAAAGTATCTTCTACTCCAAAAGCGATCAGATACTATGTTTGCTTTTCCTGGGTATTGGGATATGTCTGGTGGGCATGTTGATTATGGAGAGAGCTACGAAGAAGCGGGTAGGCGTGAAATAAAAGAAGAACTGGGTATTGATACTGAGCTTATACAGCTGACTGAGTGCATAAAAGGTAAGGATACATTCTCAGTTATTTTTAAAGCGCACATTCCAAAAGATATGGTACTAAATCTGGATCCCTCTGAGGTGGCAGAGACCAAGTGGGTACCTATTGCGTCTATAGACGATCTGCTTTTGAAAGAAACCCACATAGCAGATTGGATGAAAGAATCTTGGCTAGAGGTTCGTGATAAACTAATGACATAAATATATGAGTTACGTTCTTTTTGATGTTGGTGGTACGAAGACCCGGGTCGCAGTCAGCGAAGACCTAAAGACTTTTTGTGAGCCAGTAAAATTTGCTACCCCAGCAAACTATAAAGAGGGGATTAAAGAAATGAAGACGGCAGTAGCGTCACTCACAGACAAAAAGATTCGAGGGGTAGCTGGTGGTATTCGCGGTATTTTAAATCATGATAAATCGGAACTTATTTTTGACCCGGGCGATAAACTACCAGGTTGGGTAGATCAACCAATTGCCGCTGAAATGAAGAAAGCGTTTGGTTGCCCGGCACAGCTTGAGAATGATGCGGCAGTCGTTGGATTAGGTGAAGCGGTGTACGGAGCTGGTAAAGGTGAAGAGTTGGTCGTGTATCTAACAGTCAGTACCGGAGTGGGTGGTGCTCGGATTATTAACGGCCACGTGAGTCCAACCGAGTATGGCTTTGAACCTGGCCACCAGATTTTGGATATTGACCAGACTATTCTGGGCGAGGACACGCCCCCGACCTTAGAAAACCTAGTGTCTGGTACTGCGCTTGAGAAACGCATGGGGATGAAGCCGTACGATGTGCCACAAAATGACGCAGTCTGGGATCAGTTAGCTGCCTACCTGGGGTATGGTCTACGTAATACAATTTTGTACTGGTCACCTGATGTGGTGGTACTTGGCGGTTCAATGATTGTGGGTGATCCGCGTATCCTACTCAATGATATCATTCAGCACACCGAGAATGCCCTTGATGACGTAGTACCCTGTCCCGCTATCGTTGATGCCCAACTAGCCGATGTCGGTGGATTGTACGGTGCTATGGCCCTTCTTCAGCAACGAGTTTAATTGCTGTATACTACAAATATAAAAGTGTAAGACTTAATTTCCTATGTGGTGGATTATTTTGGTGGCAATTGTTGTTATTATCTCGTTTTTACGGGAAGTGAAGCAGTATGAGCGAGGGGTAGTGTTGACGATGGGGAAGTTTACAGGAATGCGTAATCCAGGTTGGAGTATCATCATCCCGATCTTTCAGAGTATGGATAAAGTGGATCTCCGAGTAAAAGCGGTAGATGTGCCTGATCAGAAGGTGATTACGCGCGATAATGTATCGGCGAGTATTAACGCGGTGATTTACTACCGAGTGTCTGATGCTGCCAAAGCAATACTTGAGGTAGAAAATTTCCGTTTTGCGGTCTCGCAGTTGGCCCAAACGACAATGCGTAATATTGTTGGTAGTGCGGACCTTGATGAAGTGCTTTCTAAACGTGACGAACTCTCAGTACGGATTCAGCAAATTGTTGATAAAGAGACCGATGCGTGGGGGATTCGAGTAGAGAATGTAGAACTTAAAGACTTCTTCTTGCCGGAAGACATGGAGCGAACGATTGCCAAGCAAGCCGAAGCAGAGCGAGAACGACGCTCAGTTATTATCAAAGCCGAAGGTGAGGTGGCGGCCGCTGAAAATATGGCTAAAGCAGCTAAGATGCTATCAGAATCTAATGGTGCGCTACATCTTCGTACACTGCAGTCACTTAATGACTTATCTTCAGACCAGTCTAATACAGTCGTATTTGCTGTACCTATTGAAATACTACGAGCGGTTGAGTCGGCTAACGAGTGGATGAAGACAAGTTCAGCTCAAAAATCACAAAATACCGACCAAGTCTAATGACACGGAACTGTAGGACAGTCTCCACTGTAAGACAATAGAAGATAAAAATGGCTCAATAGAGCCATTTTTTGTCCTAAAATCAGGAGTAAAGGTGACGTATATGTTTGACAATAACTATAAAATATAGTATAATGTTAAACATCACAGAATCGTGCTATGATTTTGCGGTTGTCAGGTATTTACGACTTACAAGTAAGAAGTAAATACAGAAGCTGACATTTAAAAGATAAGACCAACGGCTTATTTTATCGACCCTTATTACAGCAGTTATTGCAGTAACAGGAGTGTCATCAGCAGAAACTGATGTTGCTTACGGAACAATTGTTACCGAAGGCACGGCTACAGAAACATACTTGACGTCAGTGGATACCGAAGCGATCGTTCGATCATACTTCTCAGATATTCCAGTCATGATTCAAGTGGCTCGATGTGAGTCCACTTTCCGACATACCTTAAGCGATGGTTCAGTCTTACGCGGATTCGTAGATGATCGAGATACGGGCGTGATGCAGATTAACACCTATTACCATGGTGATACTGCTGAACGAATGGAGCTCAATCTTGAAGATATTTACGACAATATGGCCTATGCCCGCGCACTATACGAACGACAAGGTACTCAACCCTGGAGTGCTTCGAAACCATGTTGGGGACGTACGCTGGCCTTCAACGGTTAAGCTAAGATTTCTAATAATAAAACCGCACCCATTTGGTGCGGTTTTATTATGTCTATCTATCTAGATCTGATCAACTGAATCAGGGATAGTGACTGTGTCACTTTTTCCACTGTCAACACTCCAACCTTCGCCAGCGCCATACGCCATAGCGTAGAGGAGGCCACCGATAATAGCTAGATTCTTGAAGAGGTTTGGATCTTCAAGATCCATGTGGGCTAATAGGGTTGCAATGACTGTGAATACAATCAGTGCTGCGGCTGCTAAGCCGGTACGATAACCGGCCATGAGTGCACCACCAGCACCAAGCTTCACTGCGACTACCAGCCAGACCGCTAGCCCAGCCATCGGCACGCCGAGGCTTTCATAAAAACTGGCGGTGTTTTCAGGTCCCATCATCAGGATGCCAATTCCAGAAAAGAAGAAGAGTAGTCCCATCAGAATCCGACCCACTAACGTCCCGTGTGTGCGCAGTCGTGAACGCTGCGCGCTTGATAACATCATTGTCATAAATATTTTTTAAGTAACAAGTGTGTAAATTCGACTAGCTTTATTGTACCAAATGAGACACTATATAAAGATGAAATATTGGCTCATGAAAAGCGAACCTGATTGTTATTCAATTAATGACCTGAAGCGTGACAAAGTAGAAATGTGGGACGGTACTCGTAACTATCAAGTGCGCAATATGATGCGCGACGATATGAAAGTAGGGGACAGGGCACTTTTCTATCATTCTAATGCTGGTGACGAGACCGGGGTCGTTGGCACCATGAAGATTGTGAAAGAGTCGTACCCTGACCCGACGCAATTTGATCCGAAAAGTGAACATCCAGACCCTAAGAGCGACCCAGAGAACCCACGCTGGCTAGCGGTAGATGTGAAGTATCAGTCAACCTTTAAAGAAGTGGTGACCCTTAAAGAACTCAAACTCGATCCAAAGTTCGCTGATATGCCTGTCGTGCTGAAAGGAAATCGTCTTTCAGTAATGCCGATTAAGAAAGTACACTTCGATAGAGTGATTAAGCTTGGTACATAAGACTGTGGGCTGACGCCGCAGGTGTCAGTCTACTCTTGCTATACTTAGATACTATGCAATCTACTATCAATGCGCTGCGCGATACGCGGGGTCGTTTCCAAAAAAAGGACTCTGGGTTTATGCAGCTCTTTATTAGCAAGCGTTTGATCCACGGCGCTGCGGCTGCTCTCGCCGGAATCTTTGTACCAATCTTCTTGTACGAAACATCGGGTAATTCATTTTTCGTAGTAGGAGGGTATTACGCCATGCTGTCATTTATGTATGCCATGCTTTTGGTACCCAGTATGTCGGTTACTAACCGTCTAGGCTTTAGTCGCACGTTAGTGCTGTCTGGAGTATGTAGCATTATTACCTATATTTTTTTGTTCCTGCTTACGCCTGAAAATATTTTGATGCTCATGTGGCCTTTGGCTGTTGCAATCATAGCCTTTCGCCTGTTTCATTGGGTACCATTTCATACGGATTTCGCCTTATTTACGACAGCGGGGAAGCGAGGGAAGCAAGTTAGTCTCTCATTTGCCGCCATTGCCTTTATGGGAGCGATTGGGCCGATCGCAGCGGGGTTTATCGTCGCTAATGCTGGCTATAGTGCGTTGTTCGGTACCATCATCGTACTCCTCGTAGCAGCGACTATCTCGTATGCGTACGTACCCGAAACCCCTACGCACTTTGACTGGTCGTGGAAACAAACCTGGTGGCAATTTAGGTATAAGAAAAACCGCGGCCTGATGGTGGGGGAGTTTGCCAATGGAGCGGAGACGATTGTAAATATTATTGTGTGGCCGATTTTCTTATTTGAAATCCTTGATGGAGACCTCTTTAATATCGGTGCACTGTCTACAATTATAGTTGGGGTCACGATCGTGCTGCAACTCATTATTGGCCGCCACCTCGACAAACAAGGGAAAGATAAAAAGAAAACGCTCAAGATTGGAAGTTACATGTACGCTATTGGTTGGGTGTTTAAGATATTTGTGCTGTCAGCGGCCCAAGTATTCTTTGTGGGGCTATATCACAACATTGCCCGGATCTTTTCCCACACGCCCTTTAGCGCCATTATCTATGACATGTCGGCCGATCAGGGAAGTTTGGTCGATGAGTACACTGTGATCCGAGAAATGGCCAATCATCTCGGACGAGCCACCGCGCTCTTAGCAACGGCATTTCTGACCCTCCTCGTACCAATCGGTTGGACATTCATGATCGCCGTCGCTGCCTCTTTGGCCCTAAATATGATATACCACTATAGACATGACTAAATATATTGTTCAATCTGGAGGAATGAAACGAGTGCCAAAATTTGGTCGTCAAAATTTTATTGAGTGCTTCAAAGATTTTGAACAAGAAAACATTTCTGTACTGTGGTGTTTTTTCGCTCAAAGAGAACTAAATGATACGACAAAGGCTTTAGAGAGTTATCAATTCTTGCTGGATATGATTCCTGTTGATCAACAATTCAAACACACTGTTGGTACTATAGATCAGTTTGAAAAACAAGTAGCTGAAACAGATGTCGTTTATTTACACGGCGGGTACCCTGAGTTATTCTTAGAACGAACAAAGAAATTAAATCTTGCACAACTCTTCCAAAACAAAACGGTATGCACAAATTCAGCAACTACTCTGGCCTTGTCTCAAGCAGGCTGGGATTCGGATTCGCGAGAGTGTGTAGATGGCTTGGGAATTTTACCCTGTAAAACACTGGTTCATTATAAATCGCCAGTATATGGTTTTGACGATCCGCGTGGTCCAATTGATTGGACTAAAGCGTATCAAGAACTAGAAGCGTACGATGATACTTCCTTGCCAATCCACGCGCTCGAAGAAGGAGATTTTGTGGTGTATGAAATGTAAATTGGGGATAAGTGCTTGACGGTGAACGATCGTTCACCTATACTATCTCTATTACAAATAGGGAATATCATCAAGTATGAGCAAACAAGAATATCTTAAAGCACTAAATACAGAAATTCAGAAACTAAACGGAGTCATTGATAACAAAATCATGCACTCATATGACTACCGCCGTGAAGCGCAACGTCACAAGGTACTTTTGCGCCAACTACGACGAGAAGAGAAAGGGCGAGTACTGTTCAATTTTTTCAGTCCATTTTCTCGCGTCTAGGCGTATACTGAAGTTATAGCTATGGAACAAAAAGATAAAATCCTACAATTTTACAACCGTAATAAGCGGATGCCGAGCTACGCTGAAATCGCAGAGTTGGTTGGCTTTAAGTCAAAAAATGCTGTGTCCAAGTTAGTCCATAAACTGATTGATGCGGGCGTCTTAACAAAAGATGCCAAGGGGAAGCTGCTTCCGAGTTTGTCTGCTGGTGAGATACCAATGCTTGGTTTGGTGGAGGCTGGTATCCCGAGCACAGTCGATTCTGATATGCTTGATACCCTTAGTATCGAAGAGTATCTCGTCCCTAAGAAAGAGAAGACTTTTATACTAGAAGTGAAGGGCGACTCCATGATCGAAGCACATATCGATGAAGGTGATTTGGTGATTGCAGAGCGCTCAGAGACAGCCCGTGATGGAGATATTGTAGTGGCCGAAGTAGACGGTGGCTGGACGCTCAAATATTTCAAACAAAAGGGAAATAAGGTCTGGCTTGAACCAGCGAACAAGTACCTTAAGCCAATCTATCCGGAGCATGAACTGAGGATCGCTGCGGTTGTTAAAGGTGTGATTCGCAAATACTAATATTATGAATACAAAAGAAATACTTGAAAGATTGATTGAATTACAAGAACGCTACTCATTTGAAAAACGGCATTTAGTTACTGGAGATCGTTATGTTCAGATTATCGAGACTGGCTTAGTCCCTGAGGGAGACTTTGGCAATCCTGCTGTTAGAGAGCCTTTACTGGAGCATGTTGGTCATCTGCCAGTTTTAGCAGCTTTTCTTCACCCCTATCTAGAACACTCTAAAGAAATAGATCTGGGTAGGGTATTAATCATGCTGGCGATTCATGACATTGGTGAAACTGAAGTGGGTGATGTATTTACATATGATAAAACCGATTCGCAAGAAGATGTCGAGTTTAAAGCCGCTATGAAGCTTATCGAGCCTGAACAACAAGTGGTCTATCAAGAATATGAAGAGCGTATTTCGTTAGAGGCAAAATATGCAAAATGCATTGATGCGTTAGCGCCTGTTGTGCATTCTGTGCGTCGCCCGCAAATTAAAATTGATAACTTTAGGATGAAGGGGAGAGTGGTGCAGGATATTATCGACAAAAAGACTCAGTACTTTGAGTGGGATCAATTAATGAAGGAAATATTTGAGCTCTGTATGGAACATTATCTTAAGATTGAGCAGGGTGAGACAGGTATATTTAAAATGAAATAGACCTGTCTCATTTAGTAACTGAGATGAACTCGTGTTGGTGGGGAGGGATATATAAAGCTCTGCCTTATTATTTATATAAACGTCGCACAATATATCTTTTGCGACATAAGCAAAGAGGCTATTTAGCCCTTTGCTTATGTCGCAAAAGATCCCAGCGATTGTGCGTTGCTAGCGATAGCTGCGTCGCATAATCGTTCTTTGCGACATTACACACAGTCAGTAAACAATATACTGTTCTTGTGTCGTTTGATAATCTGCGCTGGCATTTCGTGAATTTCATAATTTCGATTACAAAGTTCACGAATTACCGTTTTGCATTTGATTTCTCCAGTTGCGTACCCAAGTACCAGATCAGCCTTGCTGAGTATCCAATCAGGCGTTAAAGAAGCTCTAAAATTGGATTCTAAGCCTCGTGTTGTGATCGGCACGTACATTGAGTCATTAGGATACGTAGTAGCAAATGATGATTCTTGCATCGGAAAAATACCAGCGGTATGACCATCGGTTCCGACCCCAAGCACGCAAATAATATTTGGCTGAATTAATGTAAATAATTTTTCAGAAATTATTTTATTAATTCGCTCAGTAAATTGCTTTGGCGTTTCTGGTCCAGGACTTGCAGTATCTATGAGCTGTAGACCGTGATTAGTACTGAGTTTGGTTAGGAGTTGTAAGTAATTGTTTTCTGCACTGTTCCCACTCACCCGCTCATCCCCCATGCAAAATATTGTGCGACGCTTAATATTTTCATCTAACTCTAAGTACTCAAATATTTCAAAAGCCGAGCCTCCGGCTAAGAAGCAAAGAGTGTCGCCAGGATGTGCACCTAGTTCGTGTGCTAACCTCTCAGCTAGTTCTTGGGCAGGATTGTTACTGGTTTGGTGTTCCATTTTTTTTTATGATCATCTGCGATGGTCTTGTGTCCCCCGAACTGATTACGCATCGCAGAAATAAGTGAGCCAGTGCGTGACGGTTCAACTCGAGTGAGCTTACGCTGGGTAAGGGCGGCGTTCAGAACACGAGCGTGATTGTGATCAACGACGTATTCCATCTCCATTTCAGTTTCTCCACGTGGTACTACCCCAGCGATCTTCTCTAGGTAGCCGGGAGTTTCGTACGCGTCTACCAGCCAGCTGGTGAGTGCGCTAGAAATAATACTACCGTGCTCATAGGCTTTGAGGGCTTCCATGACGTTTATCTCGAGACCATCTTCATGTTCATGTAGGATGTTCACTCCTTCAGCTAAGGCCCCCATCATGCCGTACTCGATACCGTTGTGGATCATTTTTACAAAGTGTCCGGCGCCAGGTCCGCCAACAAAGCCATACCCGTCTTCAGCAGCCAGATCAGTAAAGATATGTGCGATCGGATCAACCGCTTCTTTATCTCCCCCGACCATAAGTGACGCGCCGCACCTGGCTCCCTCTACGCCACCAGAGGTTCCGACGTCAACAAACCAGATTCCGTCTCTATCTAAGTCGTGGTGTCGATGGAGGCTGTCTTTAAAGAAGCTGTTCCCTCCATCGATAATGATGTCATGCTTGGTGAGTTGTTTTCGTACTGAGGTGAGTACATTATCAACAAAGCGTGACGGCACCATAATCCAGACCACCTTATGTTCTGGTAATGCATTAATGGCAGATTTAATTGAGTCATGTGGAGTGACCCCAGCGGCTTTAGCTGCTTCGCGTGCTCCATCATCGACATCAAAACCATGGATGGTGTAGCCTTGTTCAACCAGGTGTGTGGTCATGGCTAAGCCCATGCGACCGAGTCCAATAAATGCGAATTCTTTGATTTGTTCCATACCCTATAGTTTACAGCACTGATAACTTCTCTGGTCCGCCGCTTCCCTTCTGGTACGTCTCCATTGGGATATTCTGCCAATTTTCAAGTATTGATGAGACGTATTTCCATGCGGCTAGCACTTCTTCGGTTGAGGTAAACAGTGTCTGGTCGCCATAGATACAATCAAGTAGTACTTTTTCGTATGAATTAGTAATTGAACCATCACCCGAGCGGCAATCAAAATGTAGTGTATCCGGTTCAACTTTATAGTCATAGCCAGGTTTTTTGCTATTAAGAGTGATAGCAATGTCTAGATTGGGATTGAGAGTTAGGATAATTTTGTTTTTTGCTACGTGGTAGTTCTCCTCTTCGAATAGCCCGTCCAGGACTTCTTTAAAGGTGATGGTAGCTCTGACCACTCCCTCATCTAGACCTTTTCCACTGCTGATATGGATTGGTACATCTTTCCAGTGATCAATATCAAGGTGGGTGATGAGTTCAAAGTAGGTTTCAGTATCTGAAGTATAATCAACTCCATCTGTCTCTAGAAAGCCTTTATATTGACCGCGGGCCACTTTCCCCGAACAGGTTTTTGGTTCGTATGCCCGTAATGATCCAAGAATATAGGCTCGTTCTTTTCTAATGTGGGCAGCATCAAATTTGGCCGGTTGATTCATTGTGAGTAGCGCTAGGACTTGGAGCAAGTGGTTTTGTCCAACGTCGCGTAAGGCACCAACCGCCTCGTAGAAGTCACCCCGCTCCCCTACGTCTATGGTCTCTTTCATTTCAATCTTGATAGACTCTATATACTCTTTACTCCAGGTTGAACTGATAAGTGGATTGGCAAAGCGAAATGAAAGAATATTCTGCACCGCTTCTTTGGCTAAATAATGATCAATGCGGAAGATTTGTTCTTCTTTGAATAATGAACTGAGCGTCTCGTCGAGAGCTCGGGCCGATTTATAATCGTTGCCAAAGGGCTTCTCAACCAAAATACGCGTCCAGCCATTTTCTAGATCGCACGGTTCATTCATGTTGTGGTCGTGTAGTGATTCAAAGATTTGTTCGTAGTATCCAGGGGGTACGGCTAAGTAGAACAAGCGATTGGTGCACATACCAAGTTCATCTTGGTACCCCATAAGTTTCTGTTGCAGGTTTTTGTATGTAGTGTCATCTTCAAAACCGCCAGATACGTAGCTGACGCGCTGACAAAAAGATTCTATATGCCTGACTGAGTGGCCGTGATCATGTTTTTCAAGCACTTCTTGTACAAGTGCTTGATACTCAGCGTCAGTTCGCTGCGTCTTTGCTTGGCCAATGATTTGAAATTGCTGCGGCAGTTTGTCTTTTGTATATAAATCTAACAGCGCTGGAAGTAGCTTCCGCTTACTTAAATCGCCACTACCACCGAGAATTACAATCTGTGTTGGAGCTAAGGCAGTATTCATGATATCCACAGTGTAGCACTGTTGCTGTCGTAGAGAGTTTGACCCGAAAGCCCGCTGTTTGCGGGCTTTTGGAGGGGTAAGTTCCTACGATGCAGTGCATCGCACACTTATAATAGCATCCCTTCCCCACCTTGTCCCCACGATATCAAGGACTTTTCCACAGTTTAGCGGGGTGGTAAGAAGTCGAGTGGATCAAGGTAGCCTTCGATGGCCGAGAATGGCGAAAGAGCAGCTCCACAGCCGGTAACAGCTTTAAATTCATTGAATTTCTTTACTTGGACAGCGTCAGAAACATACAGGGTGTAGTGGAGGTGCGGGCCGGTTGAGTAGCCAGTATTGCCAACGTATCCCACGATGTCGCCGGTACTTATACTTTGACCTGGTGTGACGCTAATATGACTCATGTGGGCGAACATAGTTGAGAGACCATTAGGGTGGTCAATCAAGAGCCATTTACCCCAAGAATAACAGCCAGGAACCGCGTCGGTGTTGCCGACGTTGCGGACGGTTCCGGTGAGAGGCGCGTAGAGTGGTGTGCCTACGGGCGCACCTAAGTCCATACCATTGTGTTGACTCCCTCCATAGGCACCAGAAAGTGCGAAGCGAGTGTATCCAAAGCGCTGGGTGATGATTACATTATCAAGCGGCCAGCGAAAGACTGGTGTGCCTGGAGTTGGGATGGTATTAGGGTCAAGAATGAATTGTAGTTGTGATTCAATGTCCTGTACTTCCCTGCGTAACTGCTCCCGAGCGTCTAGTTTAGTTTGGAGAAGGTTTTGGTAGCTCGCTTCTTCATTCTTTGTAGCTTGTAAAAGCTGATCTTTCTCAGCCTTGTTATTTTCTAAGACAGCTTGTTGACCGCCGTACTTGCTTTTGAGTGTGTCTAGACTGTCTCGCTTCTGTGTTTCTTGTTCGCGCTTCGTTTCCATCGTCGTCTTTAAATCTAAGAGTTCTTTTACTTGGTCACCCATGGCTCGTTTAACGGAGTCTAAATCTTCAAGAGTACCCCAGAATTCTGAAATATTTTGATGAGTAAGGAGAATTTCGATCAGAGAGTCATCATCAGAGGAATTGATGGTACGGATAATTTCAGCAACCGCTGACTCATTGCTGTTAATTTTATTTTCAGCAGCGCCGATTTCGATAGTAAGCTTACTAATCTGTAAATCAGTTGAGCTGATTTGGTTTTGAGTATATGAAAGATCGGCATTTACTTTTCGTCGTTCTAATTCGAGTTTATTGATAGCACTTTGGAGTGTGCTTTTCTCTGCCCCTACTTCTGCTAGCGCGCCTTCAAACTCAGTAATTTCTTTTTCAATTTCTTCTAGTCGATTGTTTCGGTCTGCAATCTCTGACTGGAGCTTTTCTACTTCGCTTTGGGCATTGGCGGTACTAGTAAAATGCAAACCACTTGAAAGCAGCGGAATAATACATACCCCTAATACGAAAGCTCTAATGCACGATGCGGACATTACGCCCCTATTTTATCACAAGCTGCTTTGATACGCTGGATAGATTCTTCTCTTTGGAGGATATATAAGCACGAGAATGGATCAGGTGAACGTTCTGCCCCAGTGAGCGCAACTCGAAGCGGCCAGAGCACCTCACCTTTTCCAACTTCTTCGGCGTAAGGCCAGAGAGCGGTCTTCAGTGTCTCTGGGGTACTGAAATCAGCTGTCGCGAGTAGTTCGAGAACTTTCTTTAGTCGCGGTACAGCAGCCGCAGCGCTATCGTCATTTTTCCAGGCTAACATAGTAGTTTCTACGGTAATTGGTGCAAAAGCCCAGTTGTAGTCTCCTGCTTCGGCGGCAGTAATAATTTCTGTCTTGGTGTGGATACGATCAAATACAGCCGGCTGTAGGCGTTCAGCTTGTTTTTCGGAGTATAGAGGTAGGGCTGTAATCGAGGCCGGTAGTGAGTCTACAAAATAGGCTTGTTTGAATTCTTCAGTTTGTCGATCAAGATATTGCTTGTTCATCCATAACAGCTTCTCTTCATTAAATGCACCACCAGACTTTTGAATTTTTCCTATACTAAAAGCAGCTTGTAAAGTATCTCCTGGAAATACTTCTTGTTCACCGCCTGGATTCCAGCCTATTAAAGCTAAAAAATTACGCATTGTCTCAGTCAGATAGCCTTCAGTGCGGTACTCTAAAAGGTCTTTTGCACCATCTCTTTTTCCAAGTTTTTTCTTCCCGTCAGCGGCCATGATCGGAGGCAATGAAATAAACTTTGGGTATGGTATTTCTAGCGCATCGTAGAGACTCAGAAACTTTGACGTGCTGGAGATAAATTCATCCCCGCGCATGACATGAGTGACACCCATTTCAAAGTCGTCAACAATATGAGCGAAGTTATAGGTTGGGTAGCCATCACTTTTTATCAAAATAAAATCATCCAATGTTTCTTCCCCGGCCGTTAGTTCGCCTCGGACTTCGTCTGTCCAGCTGTAGCGTTTGATTTCAGGTGTCTTGAATCGCAATGGGACAGATCCGTCCCAAACTCCAAATGTTTCAGGTCGATGATTTCGGTATAGAAATGGCCGCTTCTCTGCTTGGGCGACTTCACGAAATTTATTGATCTCGTCTTGCGTATATGGGTCGGGGTAGGCCAGTCCTTTGTCGATCAGTTTTTGGGCCCATACTTGGTAGGTGCTGAGACGTTCAGATTGAATGCATGATCCAAATGGCCCGGGTTTATCTGGTCCGTACTCCCAGTCGATTCCAAGCCACGTAAGGGATTCTTTAATATGCTCAATCGAGCCGTCTACTTCACGTTCTTTATCGGTGTCTTCAATTCGCAAAATAAACGTACCGTCAGATTTGGCAGCTGCCATGTGAGCATATAGAGCAGTTCGAACACCACCTATGTGCATAAAACCAGTTGGTGACGGAGCGAATCTGGTGACAATTTTATTGTTCATGTTCTGAGGCTATACCTAGTAAAGTATCTGCGAGTGTATAGGCTGCGTCTGGATGTGTAAAGGCTTTAGCGGCAGCGCTCATGCTAGTACGGACTGATTCATCGCTGAGTATACGCGTTATTTCAGCGGTCAGAAGTCCGTCAGTGAGGTTCTCTTCTTCAATCACTGAAGCAGCGCCGGTACGGGCGTATGCAAACGCATTAGTGCGCTGGTCATGACTGATGTCTTCAGGAATTGGAATAATAATGCTGGGCTTCCCCTTTAGGGCAATCTCTGCAATAGTGCCACTTCCTGCTCTAGAAATGATAATACTGGCCGCACTTTGGGCAGCTGAGAAAATATCACCCGGCATGTGTCCAAGAATGAAATACCGGTTCAGAAGTTTTTGATCGGTAATCAATGCGCTCGCAGTTTGTTTCACTGCAACTTCATTTGCTTCACCAGCTTGGTGGATGAGAATATATTTAGGCAGTAGTTCGTCTAAAGAATCGAGAATTAAATTGTTGATACGTTCGGCGCCAGTTGAGCCCCCGGTAATAAAGATGATCGGCAATGCACTAGTGATGCCGAGCGTTGCTCGGGGATCAACAATCGGTGTAAAAAAGGATTTACGAATTGGGATACCAGTAAGGGCTGTTTTCCCAGCAGGGAAAAATTGGACAGCGTCTTCGTATGATATTGCAATGTAACGAGCAAGCTTGGCGGCAATTTTGTTCGCTTTTCCTGGGACCGCATCAGAGTCATGAATCACGAGTGGGATACGTAGAAAACCAGCGGCTAGGACTACTGGCACACTCGTAAAGCCACCTTTACTCATGATGACATCTGGGTAGATGATTAAGAGTTTAATCATGGCAACGAAGGAGCCATAGATACTAGTAAATTTATCAAAGAAGTTACGGATCGAAGCGTAGCGGCGTTGTTTACCAGCCGGGCAATGAATGTAAGAAATATTGAGCGCGTCAAGAGCTGTTTGGTTGTAGGGTTCTGGTCCAATGTATCGTAAGTCTGTGGTAGTGCCAGCAACTTGATCACGTTCACGAATTGCTTCAGCAATCGCAATAAGCGGATAAAAATGTCCACCTGTGCCCCCGCCAACTAAAATAATCCGTGTCATGATTATGTATAAGTATACTTGATTACCTAAAGTTTCTTTTGGTACTTAGACACATTCAATACAATCCCAACGGCCCCAAGTGTGGCGAGCAAGGCTGTTCCGCCGTGACTTATGAATGGTAATGGCAATCCTGACATGGGAAATAGCGCCACCATCGAGGCTATGTTGAGAAAGGCCTGTATCACAATCAGGGTCATGATTCCCACGACCAACAGCATGCCGAATTGGTCTTTGGCATGTGAGGCAATTTTGTAACCGCGGAAGGTAAAGAAAGACAAGATCAGGATTAGCATCACGCTGCCGAGGAAGCCAAATTCTTCAGCGTAGACTGCAAAAATAGAGTCACCGATGGGTTCAGGTAAGTATTCAAATTTTTGGATACTTTGACCAAAACCGCGTCCAGTGAGACCACCTGACCCAACCGCAATCAGTGACTGTTGTACCTGGTAGCTAGAGCCGAGTGGATCTAAATCAGGATTCATAAAGCTTGTAATACGATCCATGATATAGGGTCGAGTGAAGGCCAGTAGCAAAACCAGACCGAGGGCAGCCACACCCATAAGAGCCACATCACGCCAGCGTCCACCAGCGATAATGAACATAGCGGTAGCTGCCGTGGCCATAATAAGGAAGGTGTCAGTGTCTGGTTGCAATAGCATAACAATCCCTACTCCCCCAACAATTCCAGCAAACGGTAAAGTGCCACGCAGGGTGTCTGCAATGTATTTTTGCATTCCGGAGAGCCAAGTGGCCATGTAGATAATAAAAGCTACTTTTAGGAATTCGGCAGGCTGAAAAGAGAATCCACCAATTAAAATCCACCGTTGTGCTCCACCATGACTAAAACCAATGCCCGGGACAAATACTAGTAAGGTCAGGGCAATGCTGGCAAGAAAGATATAAAACGCATACTGGCGCCAGTTCCGGTAGTAGATTTGACTAGCCACAAATAGGGCGATACTACCACCGATAATTCCAAATAGAATCTGACTGGTTGCTACAGAAGTGAAGCGAGCTCCGTCGCGGGCCAGTAGACCAAGTGAAGCCGAAGTAAATATAAAGAAACCGCCAATCACTAAAAGTGAAATAATCCCGAGTAGAATTCGATCAACTCGCTTCTCCATACTTATAGAGCGATCGCGAGTAACATTCCGATAACTGCGGAAACGAAACCAAGGATCCAATATCGCATAGTAACTTTATGTGCAGGCCAGCCAAGGGCTTCGAAGTGATGATGGATGGGTGCGACTAAAAAGACTTTCTTGCCTCTAATTTTTTTAGAGAGTATCTGCAGGGTATTAGAGGCGACAGTAACAACCAGTAGAAATCCGATCACCGGTAGTACCGACACCCCTTCCCCGCCTCCGAGGCTGTCGGTCATAAAGGCAACAACAGTTAGGCACATAGTGAGCGCCATAATGCCTGTCTCGGTCATATAGAAGCGTGCTGGTGGAACGTTAAACCAAAGAAAAGCTAAGATGCCTCCGACGATAGTGGCACAGAGAGCAGCAATGTCGTACTGCTCTTGAAAGAATGCGATACCAGCATAGGCAGTAAAAATAAACATGAACACCCCTCCGGACAGACCGTCAATACCGTCAATTACGCTGCTCATATAGACACAAGTTGCAATAAAAACAAAGAATGGAATGAAATAGATACCCATCTCCACTGGACCATAACCAATTAAGTTAATGCCACTTACATCCAATTTTTCGTAGAACCACCAGGCGCTAAACAGGGCTGTAAATCCCACCATGATCAGGCGTTGTGAAAGTGGTAGACCACCAGCGAAATGTTTTCCTGTACCCCGCACTACTAACAAATCATCAGCAAATCCAACGGCGGCTCCAACTAAGAGGGCAAAAAGCGGTAGCCAGGTTTGTTCTCGACTTAAGAAGTTGAGAGAGCGCACTCCTTCGCCAGGAATCACCCATTCAGCTATCATAATGAGTACCATTGTAAGTAAGACACTCGCCCAGATGATGATCCCGCCCATGCGAGGTGTGTTAGTATCTTTTTCTTTGTGTAACTCGTCAAAGATCGGTGTTCCGCCGCCGCCATACCCAGCTCCTTTACCAGATTGTTTTTTCCAGGCTTTCCATTTGTAGAGGTAATGAGTTACAAACGGTGTGATTGCAATACCCATGAAAAACGCTATGGCGGTAGGTGCAAATACTTTGATAATAAGTGATTCCATAGAACTAGTTAGTTATTGATCTGACTGCTTCAGAGAGTGCTACAACGTCAGAGAAGCGTTCGCTGCGAGTGGATCCTAGTACCACCACCACTACTGGCCGATTCAAGCTGGCATCAAACGCAATGGCAAGATTGCCGCCGGCTAGTTCGGTATAGCCGGTTTTTGAGGCAATGAGACCAGCGAGTTCGTCGATAGCGGCATTGGTGTTGTTGGCGGCGTGGTAAGCACCATTGGCGTTGTAGATCTGTACCCGAGAGGCATCTGTGCCTTCTACTACTTCAGGATTGTGCTTCAAAATATATTCAAGTAAGAAGGTAATATCGCGCGCTGAACTATACGCACCGGCTTCTGACTGACTAATATCTAGCCCAGTTGGATTACGGAAATAGGTTTGATCTAAACCAAGTTCTTTAGCTCTGATATTCATGGCTTGTACAAATGTACCAGCGTCACCTTGTGGAGCGAGTAACGCTCCTACGTTTGCAGCTAGAGCAAAAGCTCCATCGTTTGAAGAAGAAACTAACGTAAGATCCGTAAGTGACTGGAGAGTAAATGATTCACCATCTACAAACCCGCTCGCTCCATCCTGCTGAATGGCTGATAGTGTCACTTCCACGGCTTCACTTCCTTCAAGTAGTTCGTGAGCGACCAAGGCGGTCATGAGTTTAGTAATGGAGGCGATCGGTAACTGCTCATCGGGATTCTTCTGGTACAACATTTTCTGCGCATTGATATCCCAGACAAAGGCAGATTGACCGGTAATGTTTATGTCGTTCAAGGTTTTTTTGATTTCTTGCTGTTTTTCTGGTGAGGTAACCACGTGATCTTCAGTATATTCGATTACCACATCAGTGACGGGAGTTTTGTCTTGCCAGCGAGCGAAAATACGAGGAGCGAAGCCAGTGCCAAAAATCAGCAGTAAAATAACGGCGATAACTGCCAACTGCTGTACTACAGGGACATGGGATTCTTCGATTGTTTCAGGCTCAATCATATAGTTTCTGCATCAAGTTGTTTTTCGTGCGCATCTAAAGTGTTCATGATGTCTGCAAAGCCGGGCATGGCGGTTTTATCGCTCACACCAAGATGGGCTAAGAGTGAAGCTGAGGCGGCGTATTTCACGTTGCGCCCTTCCCCACTTTTTTCAACTAGTCCGCGTACTAGTAAATTCCGTAGGATAAATGACGAGTTTACACCTCGGACACGGTCGATATCGGTTCGCGTGACCGGGCCACGGTATAGGACAATAGCTAGTGTTTCAGCTCCGGCTTTACCGATGTCACGCTTCATTTCATCTTTTCTGATTGATTCAATCAGTTCATCGAGTTCAGAGGCTGTCACTAGCTCAACTTCAGTATCAGTGGTGAGGAGTCTGGTAGCGCCACTCGTGAGTCGTTCTGCTAGAGCGGTGCTGGCGGTGTGTAGCTCCTCGTCAGACACTTCAAAAAGCTTCAGTAAGGCGTTCTTCTTCATTGGCGCTGCCTTATAAAACAGCACCCCCTCCAGTTTTTGCTCTAACGTCATAGTTGTAGCTCTATTCTAACAGAAATACGCCCCAGTTTCGCCTGTTTTGTACAGCTATCTTTTGATCAAAAATAGTTGACATAAATTTTATATATGTTAAAGTATTTTTGTTCCGGGGCATGCCGCCCCAATGGAGGGAACAATATGAAAGGATTTGACCCTGGCCGTTTGGCTTTTCTCAATAATTTCCTTTTGTCCGACGGCGAGGCGTCGATCACAACCTGATCGACGGCGCCGGCATACAGCCTAGCAATGAGCGGCACGTTCATCGCTGGGCTGAAATGAAGTTGACTGAAATAGCGTTTAACGGAAGCGCACAATTTCATGTCAGCTTCGGTAGGAGTTAATGTCGTAAGGAGACTTATTGATATTACTTTTACCTCAATCACAGTTTTGCACGGAGGTGCAATATGTTCATAACACACGAAACCGTACCGTCAGTCAAGTTTCGATTACCTTGATCTGACCGGGATTCGCAACCCCATGGGGCTACGTCATACTCTGGCGTGGCCCCTAAATTTTTAATAATACCGTGGTGCTCCAGTTTTTTCCTTTTCAATATGTATCTCATCAAAGCGCTGGGCTTGCGCCACGAGGATACTCCCCTGTTTGACGGACTCTAAGACCGCCAGGAAGCCTACAATCACCGTTTTATGTTCCCGCTCAGTACCAACCAGCTCGCTAAAACGAAGTTTTAGTTGATTCTCAATTCGTTTATGTAGTCGGTCGATCATTTCTTCCAGTGATATGACTGGGCGCACTTGTACTCGTGGTTTGATTTCTTTTTTCGGGAGTGAGCTGATGACGTCCCAGATAGCTTGCTGTAGGACACCTGCTTCAGTGAATTTGTCGGTGGTGAAGATTGGTTCGGTTGAGGCGATGAACTGTCGTGAGTGCATAACCTGCTTGCCAAAGCGTTCTTCGACGTGCGCCGCCGCGTCACGATAGATCTTGTAAAGCTTAAGCCGCTCTTCAAGATCATCGATACTCTCCTCTTCTTCTGGAGTGAGGTCAAGGATCGGTAAGAGTGACTTGGATTTAATTAAAAGTAGTGTGGCGGCGAGGGCAATAAACTGCGCGGTGTTTGGGAGTGACTGTTCTTGCATCAGCGAGACTTCTCGCATGTATTCATCGGTTACCGTTGCCAGACTAATGTCATTAATGAGCAGTTTTCGCTTTTCCACCAGCTCCAACAAAAGCTCCATCGGTCCTTCAAAGACCGCGGTTTTTACTGCAAAAGCGCTAGCGTCTAACGTAACTTCTTCCATTAGGAAAAGTGTAGCATGACGATGTGAATAAAAATCTACTTGGCTTGAAAAGTGAAAGTGATCAACTTTACTTCAGTATTCTCGTCAACAGCGTTTCCGTAGTAACTGCGGTATGTCGCATACATTTCGACTTCAGAAGTAAATCGTTCGTGCCCCTTCCAGTCATCTTCTGTAAGGGTACTTAACGTTCTTGTTGTAAGTCGGGTAATCTCTCCTGTGCCAAAAGCTTCCAGGGTGTCTTTGTTGATGAACTTAATCTTGTCACCTACAGTCAGATCTTTATCATCAAACAAGCGCCAAGTTGCAGTCTTGCTGCCTGCTACTATTTGTTTACAAAGTTCGGGTTTGAATTTAAGGGATTTCATTTAACTTGTAATTAAAAACCCCTCTTCGACCATTCTGTTAGTAATAATTTGCTTGAAGCGAAAGATGTAAGGCCAATCTTTCATGTGTGGAGTTTTGTTGTCTTCGTGTTGCTTCAGGGTTGTCTGCATACTGGTTACCACTTCTTTCCCGCTCTGTGTATACATCTGTAGCAGGCTGTCCATCTTGTCGATAGCTTTTACAAACCGGGCTTCGGGGGAAGACCGTTGGTTGTATTCTTTTAATACCGCGAGCATCTCAGTTTGCATACTGTCAGGAGCCTTTGCCACCGCCACTTTTTCCGCAATAGCTTCTTCTACCATGCGCTCAGGTGTCTTGAGATAGCCGATCATGTCTCCCACCTCAAGTTCTTCGATGTCATGCCACGTGATCATTTTGAAGATCTTGGCTTGATCCCAGTTACCATCTACATTTTCGAGTGGTAAAAAATAGTTAGCTGCCACCATCATGCCGTATATATGCTCGGCTACTGACTCCCCCATGCCCGTACAAGTACGAGTTTCGTTGAAGCGAATTTCTCGTTTGAGTCCATAGAGATACTGAAGTTTGCGAAACTCACTCAGTACAAATTCGTCTGAGTTGAGGATTTGTTGGCGAGTAGTTTCGTAATCCATATCTAAATAGTAAATTGACCTTTTTTATAGATCACTTTTTTTGTACCATCGGCTAAGGTTGCCGTGACGGTTCTGTCAGTAGTAGATATTACATCAGAGTGAACCACTGAGTAGTTAAAACCAAGTTTATCCCAATCAGCGTTCTTCCATTTAGGGTCAACTTTTCCTTCATAACATTCTCGGAAGGCAGCCCCTAGTGCGATGTGCGTATTACCGTATTTACCACCAGTATTCTCATCGTACAGAATTTCGGCCATAAATTTGTTAATCCGTGATAAGCGGGCGTCGGTGAGAGAAAACTCACCTAGTTTATTTCCCCCAGGAGTTTTAAGCATGCTTTTGAGAAGGTCGTGATTCTTGGTAGCTTTTGACTTCACAACGATACCGTCTTTAAACCATAGTTCGATCCCTTCAATTTTCTTTCCATAACGATAATGCGGTTGATTTAATCGTGCCCAGCCGTTTATCTTTTGCCAAGTTGGAGAAGTGAAGACTTCAAATGACGGGATGTTGTTTCCTCCTCCAGCACGCCATCCGCGATTTTGACCAATTCCAACTTCAAGGTCAATATCAGGCCCAACAACGTGCAAAGATTCAATTTTTAAGTTGGTTAATTTCTGAGCAGTTTTTTGGACGATCTTATTAATCCGGAACCATTCTTTTGTGGGTTTATCGTGATCTAAATAACATGCCTTGATAATCTGGTCCCAATATTGTTTTGGCGTCAGGCCTGCTTCTTCAGCTTGCGCGTCTGTTCCATAGAGCACGATAGTCCAATTGAGTTTTCCTTCGTCAATTTTTTTACGTTTCCAGCTAATACCTTTTTTCAGTGCTTGTTGGCGTTCAAGCACTAATTTTGAATTAATGTTCTTAAGACTGTGGGGATTGGTTTCAGCCAATACATGGATTACACAATCAATTTCTTCGATTAACCCCTTTTGCTCTTTAGCAGCAAAAAATTCTCGCTGGGCTTTATTTGCGTAGGTAAAGAAGTCTTCATCAAGATTGTGTGTTTCGTCAGAGCCTGGGATGAGTTTTCCAAGCGGGTTATAGCCATGCTTAAGGATTGATCGGTTCAAGTGAACGTAGAGGGGTTTTGCTGCCTCAGGAACTATAAAGTGAACAACACTGCCTGGTTTTGGCTTGGTTCCGTTTCTATTTTGTAAACCGAATTCAACTATAAGGTCAGCGTACTTTTCCAATGTTTCTTCTTTTGGGGTATAGCTTTGCTGCATACTTATTCAGCTTTATCTTCCATTTGTTCTCCCTTCGAGAGCAGAACGTCGATGCGGTTAATGTCGCGTGGAAATGGTACGGCTTCTTTTACATTTGGTAGTTCAAGCATGCGGCTGGTGAAGCGCTCGAGCCCGGTTGAACAGCCACCATGCGGAGCTGCGCCGTACTTGTGCATCATGAGATAAAACTCAAATTTTGCTGGGTCGAGACCTTTAGTTTTAATTTTCTCTACCATCTCATCGTAGTCGTGATAGCGTTGGGCGCCACTGTTGATTTCAAGCCCGCGGAACAAGAGGTCGAAGCTGCGCGAGCGCTCAGGGTTTTCTGGTACGGGGTAGGTATAGAAGGCACGCTTGGCCGTTGGGAATTCTGTCACGAATACAAAGTCCGAACCATGCTTTTCCTTAGCCCATGCACAGATCTTCCGTTCGTGTTCTGGCTCTAGGTCAGTGTCTCCAACCGCATCAATGTCATATTCAACTTTAAGAATTTCTTGTACTTCAAGTAGCGTCAGCCGTGGGTAGGCTGCTTCTGGTATGGTGGGAGCGGTAGCGTCAAATCGGGCAAATACATCAGCGTGCTTTTCTACTACAGCAGCACAAACGGCTCGAGTGACTGACTCTAGTGTGTCCATGACGTCGTTGTGGTCTTTGATGAATGACATTTCGAAGTCCATCTGCGTAATTTCTGATAAGTGCCGTGTCGTAGCACTTTTCTCGGCTCGGAAGATTTTGGCAATGGTAAATACGCGCTCAAACGCACCGGTCATAATTTCTTTATACAGCTGCGGGCTGGTAGCTAGGTTTGCGGTGCGATCTTTAAAGTATTCAACTTTGAAAACCTCGGCCCCACCTTCAGCGTCTTCTCCAACTAGGGCTGGAGCTTGAAATTCGACGAATTCTTGGTCCATCAAGGCTTGTCGGTATGACTGCACGATCGTGGCGGCTACTTTAAAGATATCTTGCGAACGACTGTTCTTAAGCGTTAACGGTCGGTTATCAAGAATCGTTTCCAGTTTCATTTCAGCGTCCATATCAAATGGCAGTTCGGCTGATTGATTGAGTACTTCGATAGCGGTGATTTCAAGCTCGATATCGCCATTTACCACCTTGTCGTTCACCATTTTCTCCGGCCGTTCGTTTACAACGCCAGTGATAGCCACAGCACTTTCTTGGCGGAGCGTTTTGGCTACTTCAAGCACTTCTGGCTTCCCAAAAACTACCCCTTGTACTTGTCCGCTCCGATCTCTGAAATCAAAGAACGCCATCTTTCCTTGTTGGCGGGCCACATCAACCCACCCGTTTATCAGCACGGTTTCGGTTTTGTGTTCGCTAAGTGCGCTGATTAGTACTCTATTCATATTTTCTTAATTCAAATTTAATAACGCTGTGTGAAAAATCTTTTGGGGTTTCTACATATACAGTGGCATATTCATGTGCTGGAAGTGTTTTGCTAAAGTGTTTTACAGTATCAGTGATCGTGTCGTGATCTTCGACTGAAATCTGTGACGCATCCCTAAATAGTATTTCGATAGTGCCAGTATCTTGAATATTAATGACAGCTGGGATACCTTTTACTTTGAAATAGTTGGTCAATGAGCTTTTGATCAGAGCAGCTTCGGTCTCGTTGATTGCTCTAATAGTATCGAATTCTTTCATTTCCGCAGCAGTAGCTGCGTTCGGTGTCCATGGACTTTCTGACATAATACAAATCGCCCCTACAAAAATATTACCAATAATACTTTTGTAGGGGCGATTACGATCATATGATCATGGGTCGCGGTGCCACCCTACTTCTTGCTCATTCGAGCACTTCATTTAATATGTTACTTCACCTCCACAGTGTCAGCTGCTTCTTAGGTTTTTTTAGTATAGCTAATCTACAGGGAAATACCAACTGCTTTTCGTACCTTTGCTAAAGTTTGATTAGAGGTTACTTTGGCTCGCGCAACCCCGTCGGCGAGGACAGCACGGATCTCTTCATCAGTAATAGCATTGCGGCGTTCACGCATCGGGCTGATGAGGGCTTCAAGATCGGCTACTAAGAGCTTTTTCAAGTCACCGTAGCGACCTTTGTGTTCTTCGTACATAGATTCGAGTTCGGCTTCAGAGCGCAGGAGTTTGTGAATGGCGTAGACGTGTTCCGGACGATCTCCCGACGAGTCAGTCACAATCCCCATGACGGCTTTCTCAACTTCTTTCTCACTACCAAAAAGAGGAATCGTATTTCCTTTACTCTTGCTCATCTTTTCACCATCGGTCCCAGGGATTATTCCGACTGAATCAATAATTTTTTCTTTTGGTTCTTTGAGTACTTCCCCAAACGCGCGGTTGAACTTCCCCACCGCTTCGCGAGTGTATTCGAGGTGTTGGCGCTGGTCTTCCCCGACCGGTACCACATCGACATCGTAGAGCGTGATATCGGCCGCTTGTAACATGGGGTAGGTAAAGAGGCCGGCGTTTGGCTCAAGGCCTTTAGCCACTTTGTCTTTATAAGCATGTCCTTGCATGAGAAACGGCACAGTCACCATACAGTCAAGCACCCAGCCTAATTCAACATGATCTTGATTGTCAGACTGACGGAAAATAATGCATTTCTCGGGGTCGACTCCAACGGCTAGATAGTCCCGAACTACGTTGTAAATGTTTTGTCGCATTACTTCGGGATCGCGGAGCGAAGTGAGCGCATGATAATCAGCCACCATGAGATGACTGTCGTACTCTTCGTACATCTCAAGAAAAGGTTTGAGTGCCCCGAAGTAATTACCAATATGCAGGTCGCCTGAGGATTGTAGTCCAGTGAGAAGTCGTTGTTTCATAACTGTAGTGTAGCAAAGACCAGGCTGGGAGCAAACTACATTTGAAGTGGAAGCTCGATAGTGAAGATTGAGCCTTTGCCTTCCCCAACAGAAGTGGCGGTTAAAGTGCCACCCATATCCTCAGTCATTTTGCGAGCAATATAGAGACCCAGTCCAGTGCCGGTCACATTTACATCATTGGCATTATGAGCTCGCTCAAATTTATCGAAAAGTGTCTCGATGGTAGCTGGATCCATTCCTATTCCAGAATCAGCTACATCAATGTATATTTTCTTCGATTTTTTGCTGTCGCGGACGGTTACCGTGATGGTTCCTTTTGGAGTGTACTTCAAAGCGTTATCGACTAGATTTTGAATAACCTGACGGGTCTTTCCAATATCAGCATTAACAATCCCTTTGCTTTGCAGATCAGATTTCGCTTTGAGTACAAGTCCGTGGCGCATGGCTTCACGACGCATGTCGTCAACGAGACTGAAGGTCATGTCTTTTAGGTTAAAATCAGACTTCTCATACTTCATTTTTCCAGACTGAATTCGAGACACATTCAGATAGTCCTCTACAGACAAGGCCATAAAACGACTCGAATCAGCAATTTTTTCTACAGCTTCTTGTGATTTATCAGAGAGTTTACCAAAACTTCCTTCAAGGAGCATTGACGCGTACCCTCGAATAGAGGTTAATGGACTACGTAATTGATGCGAGGCGATCGACACAAACTCAGACTTCATCTGATCTAGAATCTTCAGTCGTTTATTAGCTTTTTCGAGCTTACCTGTTATCTGTTCTAACTCTTTTCGTTGGGCATTTTCACGCGCCGCACTTCTCAATACAAGTAATCCAAAGAAGGTTGTAGCCAAGGTACTAAGTCCTGTAATAAGGTATTCAACAAAGTTCTCGTCGAGTAAGAATTTAGATGAACTCACAAGTAGAAAAACTATAAAAAGTACTCGAAGGACCCAGATACTGTCGACATTGAACTTGAAAGTTCCATGTTCTAGAATTGAATAAGTCAAAATTGCTAAGAAAATTGGCAATGTGAACAGGGCATATAAATTAATTTCATAAATATCTGTTGCTGTTGAAATGTACTCTGTACTGGAGAAAATTCCCAAGAATACTGCTACAGATATGGCAGCTATGATGATTCTCCTGACTTCATTTCTAGAACCCCAGTTTCTAATGACAGCAATTATTGCGGCAACTAAAATTCCAAATATAATCAGCCATTCAGTCACTAGTTTGTATTCAGCTATTATAGCATTGCCATACATTTCACAATTTGGTAAATCAAATTCATGAACAGACATGCCTGCAACAGTAAGTAAGAATGGGACTATCCCTATAACTATAACTGGCAATAAAATCCAATAGGGCAATCGTTTATTTTTAGTAAAATCAACTACTATGAAGCAGAAGATGGCCAGATAAAAAAGAATATTTATATAGTCAAGGGTAGACCAAAAAGCAGCGACTAGAAAATAATCATTTGAGGTCCAAGTTACCAGATTTCCAAGTAACCAGAGCACTAGTAGTGAAGTGAAGGAAAAGAACAGTAGTGCTTTAGTTTTATTTTTTGCAAAAATAAGAACAAAAGAACCAAGTAGTAAAGTAATGAATCCTGGAATAAGGTGCGAGTAGTAGGCTAAAGCACGCACTTCGTTAGTTGTTTCATAGCAAGTATTAAAAAGATCCATAATTTTTAACTATAGCCTTTTTTTTCCAGGAATTCATTAACTTTATTGGGATAACAATCCCAGTATAGTCGAGTCTGTTCTCTTTTAGGTTGATAGTTAAAGATCAATGGTTTTATAGAATATTCCTGAGTGAGTTTTTGGAAAGCAGGAATCACAACGTTCTTGGACAGTCTCTTTTCTTCTCCATGTACATGAAAAATCTCAGCTAAAACATGATCTTTTAGGAAGAATGATAAAAATTGGTAATAATAATTTTCTGCTTGATAATCAAATTGCTCAAACCATTCTGACGCATCGTAAATAATTGTTTTTGGGTCAATTCCAGTAACATATTGAAAAAGTTCATGATGAAACGAAATAAGAGACTCATTGTTGAGAGTTTGTACAGCTGCTAGTGTCCCACCAGCATATTTATTGAAGTCAACAATAGTATGATACGCGAATAGATCTCTTCCGTGTTTGTTAGTTTGTTTGTATACAGGTAATTTACCTAAGGATTTTTTATAAAAATTACCTTTTGAGACAAATATATCTTTTGAAAATTCGAGAATTAATGGTTTGATATTTAACTCTCTGGCAATTTCTAAAATATGTAAGGTTTCATGGAGTGGTGTCGCTACCTGTCTAAAGAAAATTAGTCGTGGTTCATTTAATTGTTCTGCAAGTCCAGGAGTGAGATTTTGGTTATTTTTTTCTGTTTTAATTTTAAGAGTCTCATCAAATTTTCTTGCGTCGAGCTCCTTAAGTAATGCTGCTTTGGATGTGTACAAGAAAGAAGCATCAGAAAAGATGTTTACACTAGTGTTTTGATAGGTTTTAACTAGTACAGACTTCATCAGCTTCTGGGTTACAGACTAACTCTTCGCATGTGTCAGCAGTCTCACTATTTTCGCATATATTAGTACACGTATTTGTTGAGCACTTTTTGTACTCATTTGCCTTGATTTGGTAGGTTTTATAGACTTCTAGTTCATTAGGTGGACAATAGTCATCACAGCTTCTCTCAAAGCAGACTTGCAACTCTGGGTCACACGGTGCCTCTACTAGAAAATAATAATCTTGTGCAAAAATGTATCTCGCGTACATGCTCAAAAAAACAGCCGCTATAGTTATGGTAATGAGAGATAGAAATATTTTTATTGGGAGGTTTTTGACATTCATAACTAATTTAAGATTAGCATATTTTATTGAAAGTCCTTGGGTAGCTGTGGGTTATAAAATAAGTAATGAGCTCCCAGCCAGAGTTAGTAAAATCCCCACAACTTTGAATGGTAACCTTTTAGGATTAAAATCTTCTTCAACAAACTTGATTCCCAGTCGTGAAAGTATAAGCACTAACAGTAAGATAAAAACAGGTTGATATGATTCTGTTGTTTGCACTAATGCAAGTGGGGCAAAAAGTATAGCAAATGCAAAAATTGTGTCCCCTAACAACGTCAAACTTTCGTTAGTTGAATTAAGTAAAAGACCTTGCTTTAGATATCGCTTAATAAATTCTTTGAATGCCTTTTGGTAGCTCTTAACAAAGACGAATAAAATGATTCCACATAAAATCATTCCAACAGATCTCCAAAACATAGAGTTCCAAAAATCCTCAGAAATTGTTACAAACTTGAATAATGTATGCATTAAACCCATTACGGTAGAGGCGCCCACAGCGTAGATAAGTAGAGGTAACTTAATCCCCCTTTCTGCTGGAGCGTACGATACGACTAGTGCGCCACACACTATGAGTCCGCCAGCTAGTATCTCAAAAATTGTTGGAACCTCGTTTAAAATAAATGCAGCAAAAAATAATGAAAACAAAGGTGCTAATACAAGTAGTGTCATAACTACTGAAGTATCGTCTTCAACTAAGGCTTTCAGATAAAAATAGATCCAAGCGACCATTAAGAAGCCTGAGGTTAGAAGATAGAAGGTTTCTTGTATAGCAAAATAGATATTTTTGGATACTACAAATGCTAAGAACGCGAGTATGATTGGAAAGAAGCAGGACAGTAGAAGTACACCGCCAATATTTCCATCATTGGCGTATTTAGTAACCAAGTATTTATCGATAATGTTTGTGAGTGACCAGAAAAAAGCAGCTATAATTCCAAGTACCAAACCAGATGTCATAATAAAAATAAGACTGCTAACGGGGCAAACAGCCACCAGAAGAAAAGGCTTTCCGGGGCGAAGAGAGATTGGATTGGGCTGCCAGGTGTGAGGAACTCAGTGACGGGGAGAACGTGGAAGCTGAAGGCCATCACGAGGACGGTAGCTCCCAAGGCGAAGAGCGCTTTCTTCCCAAAGCCTTCAAAGGCGGTTTCATCAAACTCGCGAGGCATGAGGTGTCCAAAGAGTAATGTTGAAAATACGGCAAACGCTGCGAAAATAATGATCTTTATGATCGATTCGCTGGCCGCCCCGGCCCCACCGATGAGGGTGTCGTAATATGGAAACTCGATTGAAAGCAGTAATGCCAAATACAACCCCATAATGAGATTGATAAGCGACTGCTTTCCGCGCACCATCGAGTACAGTAAGAAGCCTCCGAAAACTAAAATTAGATAGAGAGACTCTTTGAGGAAGTCGATTATTGTTGCGGTCTCCATTAAATATATTATAAGCCACCAAGACACCAAGTTTCATCTTAAATATAAAAAGGGTGGAAAAGGGCGACGGGCGCCCTTTCCGATTTTGCGGACTGACTGATCAGGTTTCGATTTTAACCTTGAAGCAGACTTTCTTTTGTTTGCTTTTGATCATGGCGCGAACGAAGATTGCGAATTCGGTTTTGCTATCATGTACCCAAGCAACAAAACCAAACATGGCTACGACGATCGCGACATATGTAGCTATGCGCCATTCGGGTGTTCCCCAGCCAAGCATATGAGAACCGATGTCCGTAACGGTTTCGACGGTACCAAAGATGAATCCTGGACCGTAGAATGCTGCGAGTAATAATCCTGCAGCTGCGAAGATTACATCTCCTGGCCTGTAGCCGAACCATCTGATGCTCCTGGGGTTATTGTGTAACTCGTTTGCGCTGACCATGAACAGAGATCTGCCCCAGATTCCCAAGCGGCGAACTTTACCGTAGCGAATAAGGCTAATGTCTCCAGCCATATAGGCTATGATCAGTAGTAGTGCACATATAACTTGAACGAGTATCCAAAGTAGGAGCATTGCCCACCACATGAACACCGTTGCAAACAGGAAGCGCCATGAGAGCGAACAGATATTACTCTCTGTAGGTGGCTCTCCAAGCGGGAAGAGAAAGCGGTGAAGGAACGTATCTTTACTGATGGTCCGCATGACAGCGACCTCCTTGAAAGGGTTAATGCCATTTATTACTATACTGATTATTTTAGGTTTATCAAGCCAAGATCAGATCTTATCGATTGCATATTGAGAAGCGTCTTGGATATGTTTGAATCGATCTCCCATTAGCTTCACTCCTCCAAACCATCTTGTCACACAGATAATGCAGTTAGACACATCGGTTTTTTGTAGTACCCGCAGTATCACGATGCCAGCTCCGGTCTCTCCATCGTCGGATTTACTTTCATAGATGGTGCCTTCACGTGCAATGCGTACTGCCCAGGAGTTATGGGTGGCTTTGGCGTATTTTTTATTTTGCTTGAGAGTTTTGAGGAATTGTTTGATGTCATCCTTGTTCTCAACCCTACCAATACTCACTGAGTATTTACTTCCCCGATCTTCGATAATTTTTTCATGTAATACAAAAAGACTCTGAGGCTGCCTGGCATCCCCAAAGTCAAATTGTGTGTTTTGATACGGCATTAGTTTGGACTTAAGTGCGATTTCTTGCGCTGAACGCAGATTTCTAATTCATTGTACTCATAAGAATCTGCTGTCCCGCCTCGATGATTTTATTTCTAGGAAAGGAAATAAAATATATCTCCGGCTCATATAGCTAAAATGATGTCAGCAAGGACATCATTTCTTAACGCTATATGCCTTCTTCTCTAAGCTCTTCCACTAGCTTGCGGGCTTTTCTAGAGAGCTTCCCTGGTGTTTCAATTTGGATCTTTACTAAGAAATCACCCTGTCGGCCGTTTTGAGGCACTCCCTTCCCTTTCATACGGAGCATTTCGCCGTGCTTTACGCCAGCGGGGATCTTGAGCTCGACAGCGCCATCAAGTGTCTCTATTGAATAAGTATTACCGAGGAGGGCATCAGTTAATTTAACAGGCAATTGAGAGACTAAGTTAGCTCCTTCACGGTTAATGGTGTCGTGGGCCTTCACGTGCACTTTAACGTATAAATCGCCTGGTGTACCACCCGGAATCGCTTCTCCGCGACCAGTCATGCGAATCATTTCGCCAGGTTGAATACCGGCAGGAATGTTGATCTCAATTTCTTCTTCACTACGACGCACTCCCATGCCAGCACAATGACCACAACGTTCTTTTGGAATCTTCCCCGTTCCGTTACAGGTATTACATTCACGAACTGTCTGGAAACTACCCATGATACTTTGTCGTGTTTCCCGCACTTTTCCATTTCCGTTACAAGTATCGCAGGTTTTCATTTCAGTGCCAGTCTTGGCACCCGATCCAGTACATTCGTCACAAGTGTTATTCTTTGTCAGGAGAACCTTACGAACTGTGCCCTGGATAGAGTCCTTGAATGGCAGTTCTACATCGATAGAAATGTCGCGTCCTCGAGCTTGTCGTTGTCCGCCACCGCCAAACATTTCGCCAAATATATCATTGATGTCAAATTCAAATCCTTGGCCAGCACCTTGTTGGAAGCCGTTAAAGTCGAATCCACCAAAACCTTGTCCAGCACTACCACCAGCTCCATTAAAGGCCTGTCCGTACGCATCATATTCAGCCTTTTTCTTTTCATCAGACAATACCGCATAGGCTTCACTGATTTCTTTAAATTTAGCTTCATCACCAGTTTTTTTGTCAGGGTGATACTGCGCAGCAAGCTTGCGAAAAGCCTTTTTCACGTCATCTTTCCCAGCTCCTTTTTGGAGGCCAAGGGTTTCGTAGTAATCTCGTTGTGCCATATAGATTGAGCGTTAAGTGCTCTGTAAGGTGGAAAATCAGATATGATTTTCCACCGTCAGAATCTCTAACTTAGTCTTTTTTCTCTTCTTCAGTTACGTCTGCATCTCGGACATTTTCGTTGTCATCGACCGGTGTGTCACTAGCTGGAGCCGCCTCGGTTTCGGCAGCCTTTTGCATCACTTCGCCAATTTTCTGCATCTCAGTTGAAAGTGTTTCTGAGGCTGATTGGATAGCATCTTTATCGTCTTGGTCTTTAACCTCTTTTAGAGCAGCGATTTTTTCATTGATACTCTTTGTGATTTCTTCGCCGGCGGCTTCCCCGTGATCTTTAACTGACTTTTCAGCAGTGTAAATCATTTGATCAGCTACATTGCGAACTTCGATGATTTCTTGTTTTTTCTTATCTTCGTCTGCGTGCGCTTCGGCATCTGATTTCATTTTTTCGATATCTTCTTCAGTCAAACCAGAATTAGCTTCAATTCGGATAGATTGTTCCTTGCCAGTAGATTTATCTTTCGCCGTCACATTGAGCACACCGTTACTGTCGACGTCAAACTGCACTTCAATCTGGGGCACACCTCGTGGTGCTGGTGGAATACCATCGAGCACAAACTTACCGAGAGATTTATTGTCAGCTGCCATCGGACGTTCTCCTTGGGTGATATGAATCTCAGTTGAGGTTTGATTGTCAGCTGCGGTTGAGAATACTTGCTCTTTCTTGGTTGGAATATGTGAGTTTTTTTCGATGAGCTTTGTAGCTACTCCACCCATAGTTTCAATCCCAAGAGACAACGGGATTACATCAACTAGAGTAATGTCCTGAACGTCTCCCTGGAGAATCCCAGCCTGGATAGCAGCCCCAAGAGCTACAACTTCATCTGGATTGATTGTTTTATTGGGCTCCTTACCGAAGAGTTCCTTTACTGCTGCCTGAACTGCTGGCATACGCGTCTGACCACCAACGAGAATGATTTCATCAATCTCACTAGCTTTAAACGGAGATGCTTCTAACGCCCGCTTTGTAATTTCAACTGAACGATCGATATATTCAGCCGCTAGCTCTTCTAGTTTTGAGCGTGTGAGCGTAATGAGTAGATTTTTTGGAGTACCATCAACATTGGCAATAAACGGAATGTTGATTTCAGTTTCGCCAGAACTTGATAGTTCTTTCTTAGCTTTCTCGGCTTCATCGTCGAGGCGCTGTAGAGCGAGCGGGTCTTTACTGAGGTCTATTCCCTCTTCCTTTTTAAATTCACTGATCAAGTACTTCACAATGTCTTGGTCAATGTCACGACCACCCATGTGCGCGTCACCGTCAGTTGATTGCACTTCTACCACTTCATCTCCCACTTCAAGTACAGTAACGTCAAAGGTTCCTCCACCGAAGTCATATACGACAATTTTTTCGTCCTTCTTTTTGTTAAATCCGTATGAGAGCGCAGCAGCGGTTGGTTCGTTGATAATACGTTTTACATCCAGACCAGCAATTTTACCGGCGTCTTGGGTGGCCTTACGTTGGCTGTCGTTAAAGTACGCAGGAACAGTAATTACTGCCTCGGTGATAGTCTCTCCAGTTTTGGCTTCCGCATCGGCTTTCATTTTAGAGAGAATCATCGCCGATACTTCTTCTGGACGATATTTCTTTTCGCCCATTTTTACTTCAACCCCACCATCTTTCCCAGCGCTAATTTCGTACGGTACAACATCTTTGTCTTTCTGAACTACTTCGTCTGCGTAGGTGTGACCCATGAAACGCTTAATACCATAAATGGTATTAGTCGGATTAGTCACCGCCTGTCGTTTAGCAATTTGCCCCACTAAGCGCTCTTCTTTCTTAGAGATAGCGACAATTGAAGGAGTGGTTCGGTTACCTTC
The DNA here is from genome assembly GCA_964350735.1 of uncultured Candidatus Saccharibacteria bacterium. Lineage (GTDB taxonomy): Bacteria > Patescibacteriota > Minisyncoccia > Phycocordibacterales > UBA918 > OLB19. The sequence goes on along the minus strand of CAYGKO010000002.1, from coordinate 86,530 downwards.
GTTATTTTCAATAATAACCGGTTCTCCAGCTTCGATAATAGCCATCGCTGAGTTTGTAGTTCCAAGGTCAATTCCTAAAATTTTTGCCATATTTATGTACTTAAGATTACTTTTGCTACTCTGATATTGTTTCCATTTCTACTATATCCTGCCTGTAAGACTTCAGTTACGGTGTCAGTCTCTTGGTCTGAATCCTTTGTGCCGACAGCTTCGTGTTTCTCGGGGTCAAAGGCTTCGTTGATTTCACTGTGCTTTGTGACTCCGTAACTATCAAGAATGCTGATCAGTTGCGTGTAGATACCTTCTATGCCACTCCTCCAGTTAGCATCAATTGCTTCCCAGGCTTCAGTGTTCTGCATTGCCATATCAAAGCTGTCACACAACGGTAGTAATTTCTCAATCTGCGTTTCAACAGCGCGCTCTTTATCTTGTATTCGTTGATCTTCAACCCGCTTTTTACTATTGAGAAATTCAGCCTTGGCTCGTTGCAGATCTTCCAGATACTGCATTTTTTCAGACTCGCAAACTTTTAATTTTTCTCGTAATGCCTTTAACTTGTCTTGTCCTAATTCTTCTATGTGTTCTAAAGCTGGTTCATCTACGTTATCTTCACCAGTCATCTCGATGTCATCCAACTCGTTTTCATTTCTATTTTCTAACATAGCGTACGCATTATACCGTCGATTTTTATTCCCGTCAAAAATAATTTTGATTCGCTATTTTCTCATATTTTGAGCCTGAAACTATTGTACATCCTTGACATGTGTTGTCTAATATAAAAAAAGTGTAGTACGGAGTATTATGTATACACCACTTGCTTTTGTAAGTGGGAATGGATCATCACCGTCTTGCTCTACAGACGACTGATCATTCTTTTGAAGCTAGGTTGTGTGAACGCAAGTCGCTCAACTTTCTCGTCAAAGAATGCTGCTGAGGATGAGGAGCTGTACAGAACCCACGCTGGTTCTGTGCCTTGGAGGACAAATATATATTTGGTAGGCATACAGTGGTACGAACTCACAGTAAACAAAAAAAGCCCAATTGGGCTTTTTTTGTTTTACGTATGTATAGATTAACGCTTCGACCATTGTGGTGCTCGACGAGCTTTTCGGAGACCGAACTTCTTACGTTCCACTGAACGCGGGTCTCGCTTAAGGAAACCAAGTGGCTTCAGTACACCACGTCGGTCTGCCTTTTCTTTTACCAGAGCACGAGCAATTCCAAGTCGGATTGCTTCGGCTTGAGATGAGATACCTCCACCTGATACTTTCGCAGTGATGGTGTAGTGCTCAATACCAGCCTCTGCAGTACTAAGAATAGACTGCACGTCACTTTGTAGTGAAAGGTGTGGGAAGTATTCTTCTAACTTCTTTCCGTTAATATCGATAGTGGTTTCTTTGGCTGGAGTCAAACGAACTCGCGCTGATGCGGTCTTTCGACGTCCGATACCTTCAATGTATTTTGCAGTTGCCATATACTTATTCAGTTACCTCGAGATTCTTCATCATGCGAGCTTGTAATTTATTTTTTGGAAGCATGCCGTTTACTGTACGACGTACCACTTCAGCGTACCCTAGTCGTTTACCAAGATGCTCTAAAGTTTCTTCATTTCGTCCCCCTGGGTACCCAGAGTAGCTCTGGTAGATTTCTCCCTTTTTCTTTTCAGGAACATCAAGCTTGCTTGCATTTTCAATTTTTACTGATACTTCAGTAAGAATATGCTTTGCGAAGTCTGGTGTATCCTTCCCCATCAAAATGGTGGCTGCTTCAGTAGCAACTTTTCCGAGTCGCTTGCCAGCAGCGTCAATTACGTGAGTTTTTGTTGTGTCTGTGGTTGTCATAAGCTTATACAAATTCAATTACAGACTCGTCACGCCCACTTGTCTGACCCATTTTGATAATACGAGTGTATCCTCCGTTTCGTTCTGTGTAGTTTGGCGCTAGCTCATCGAAAAGCTTTTTTACAACAGAAGCTGCTGGTTCACCAAGTTTAGCGGCTGCTTTTCGGCGGGCTGCTATAGTTCCTTCTTTGCCGATTGTAATTAGTCGTTCAGCAAACGGACGTAGTTCTTTTGCCTTTGCAGACGTTGTAGTGATTTGTCCGTTCTCAATTAATGAGATTGCCAGACCACGAATAAGAGCAGTGCGTTGTCCCGCTGGCCGACTTAATGTTCTTTTTTGTTTACCGTGTTGCATAGTAGTTCAGAATTATTCAGTCAATTCAGCACCCATTGTGCTTAGGAGCTCAGTGATTTCATCAACTCCTTTTGGACCGATTCCGTCGAGCGCTAGAATATCATCTTTTTTCTTTCGCACAAGCCCTCCAACAGTTCGAATGTTAGCTTCTTCCAAGGCAGCTAATGTTCGTGCTGATAGATCTAGAGTTTCAATTCGGGTCTTCAGTACGTCGGGATCTACATCTTTCTTTTCCTCAGCTTCAGCTGGAGCCTCAACTTCAGCTGCAACAGGAGTAGTATCTTGGAATCCAATCACCGCTTTAAGTTGGTGGATCATGATTTCAATTGACTGCTCAAGTGCTTCTCGAGGAGTGAGAGTACCATCAGTTTCGATCGCTATACGAAGTCGGTTGTAGTCTGTTCGATCACCGACACGCATGTTTTCAACTTCGTAGTTAGCTCGGCGGATTGGAGTAAATACGGCGTCAAGAGCAACTGTGCCAATCTCCACCTTCTCTTTAGCGTGCACTTCCCGTGCAACATAACCAAGGCCACGCTCGATTGTAATTTCCATATCCAGGGTAGCGCTTTTGCTCGTGATTTCAGCAATTGGTTGTTCTGGACTGAGAATTTCGATTTGTGAAGGTGATTCGATATCAGCAGCTGTAACCATACCAACCCCAGACTTCTTTAGTGTAACCGTAACTGGTTCATCACCATGAAGCGCCAGTCGAATCCGCTTAAGGTTTAAAAGGATTGTGATGACATCATCTTTTACGCCATCAATGGTGTCAAACTCGTGCTTAACTCCATCAATCTTCACATGTGTAATTGCAGCACCTGGAAGTGAAGAAAGGATGATTCGTCGAAGAGAGTTACCGAGCGTGTGTCCGTAACCAGGAAAAAGGCCATCGATTTCGTAGACGCCGTGGAATTCTTCTTCTTTAACTACACGTGGCTTGCTTGGTAGTGATACATTTGTTTCTAACATGATGATTTTTCTTATGTGTTACTAAATGTACTTTATCGGCTGTAGTACTCAAGCACCTGTGCAGGATCGAATAGTGTTTCTGTTGGTTGGTAGACCGGTAGTGCTACCATACTCCCCTCAAGCTTTTTTGGATCAAACTTGACCCACGCTGGAACCCCAGCAGCTTCATGTTCATCAGTAAAGTTTTCAAACAGTTTGGCTGATTTACTACCCTCTCGTACGGTAATTACCTCACCGATCTTAACTTTGTGAGAAGGAATAGTCAGTTTACGTCCGTTTGAACAGATGTGCCCATGAGCAACCATTTGCCGAGCCATTTGACGGGTTTTAGCAAGTTTCATTCGGTACACGACATTGTCGAGTCGAGACTCTAGACGTTCAACGAGAAGGTTGGCAGGTTGATGACTTTTTGCTACTGCTTCGTTAACATATCGACGAAGTTGTTTTTCGGTGATTCCGTAGCTGAAACGCATTTTTTGCTTTTCAATGAGCTGACGCTTGTAGTCAGACATATTACCTGGTCGTCGCTTTTTCATGCGTCCACCACGAGCTTCAGAAAGAGCAAACTTTTGAGTTTGAGTTTTCTCAAAGATCGGTGCTCCGAGACGCTTTGCAATTTTGAATTTTGGTCCAATTTTCATAAGCAAATATAGATTAAACGCGACGAGCCTTTTTAGGACGTGGCCCGTTGTGTGGTACTGGAGTTCGGTCAACAATCTTAGTGACTGAAATACCTTTACCCGCAAATGCACGGAGTGCAGATTCTCGTCCAGCTCCAACTCCTCTAATAACAACTTCTGCTTCCTTCATACCCATCTGTTGTGCTTTGTCACCAATGATTTCTCCTACTTTTGCCGCTGCAAATGGAGTACTTTTTCGTGATCCTTTGAAGCCAAGTGCTCCTGAAGAAGCAGCAATGATGCTGTTTCCCTTTTGGTCACATAAAGTCACTAGTGTGTTGTTAAAAGTAGCTAGGATGTTAAGACGCCCAACAGCAACTTTCTTTTTAGGGATACGATTAAGAGCGCGCGAAGTTCCCGCTACATCTGATCCACCACCTTTTTTTATGATTCGTTTCTTACCCATAGGTCAATTTCAAATACAAGATGAAAAGTTACTAATAATTTTACGTCTTTTCAAGCTTACGCTTACCACTACCCATAGTCTTCTTAGCTCCTTTGAGGGTACGAGCATTTGTTTTAGTTCGCTGTCCTCGAGCTGGTAGACGCTTTGCGTGTCGTGATCCGCGGTATGAAGAAATATCCTTCAATCGCTTGATGTCTGATGAGATCTTTCGCTTAAGTTCTCCTTCAATAGAAAAACTCTCAACTTTCTCTCGGATGGCAGTCTCTTGATCAGTTGAAAGATCAGTTGGCTTGATATCCGGGTCAATACTGAGCTCCGTAAGGATGTCAGCAGCACGAGAGTAGCCGATCCCGTATACAGCGGTAAGGCCGTGTGAGAGATGTTTGTCGTCTGGAATTGTAATACCTGAAATTCTCATAGTGTTGCGTTAGCCTTGTCGAGCATTAAGTCGAGGGTTCTTCTTGTTGCGCATAAACAGCACACCTTTTCGCTTAACGAAAAAGCTTCCTTTTCCTCGTAGTTTTAATGATGATCGAACTTTCATATTAATTATATTTTACAGTCGTTTAGTTATTCTTCCTTTTCCTCCATAAGGATCGGAAACAATAGCCACCTTGTCGCCCACTAACACTCGGATACGGAAGCGTCGCATCTTTCCTGCTAGATATGCTAGTACGGTCTCGTTTGTATCGTCAAGAACAATACGAAAAAGAGCGTTTGGTAGCGCCTCTTCGACGGTTCCATAGACAAGTTCCTCTTTTTGTTGCTCTGACATTAAACGGGAGTGAGTTTAACAGACTGAGTAAGAAAGGTCAATAGAGCTGTACACATTACTCTGCTTCTCCTACTACTTCTATGACTTCTATGTCGGCAATTGAGGTCGGAAACGATCGTTTCCAGAATGGTCGGATAACCGCTTCGGCTTTTTCAATCGCAGGATAACCTCCTAAGATACTCGGTAATGCAGTCTTTGCTGCTCCGATTAGGTCAGTAGACAGCTTGCCTGCATCGTATGTCCACACAATCAGCGGTCGGCCAATAAGTTTGAATGTCACTGAGTCCAAATTAGAGATATTTGATGATGATGTTGTAGCTGAGGTGTAGTTGAAGGAAAGCACATCATAGTCATTGACTCTAACAGGACTATCTTCGTATCCAGGCACTGTTGCAGCGGCTAAGTAGGCTGCAAACTCCTCGCGCTTAAAGAGTGGGATCTGAAGCAAAGCTTTCTCTTTGATAGTAGCAAGGTTTTCCCCGTACTCTACTGCCGGCAGGGATTCGTACGTAAATGTTACTGCATCATCAAACGCAACGAAACCAGCTGGTTTTTCATTAGGCACTCGCTCTAATAAAGCATCGCGCAATTCCATCTGTAAGGCCTGTTTTGCGGTTGCTAGTTCAGTATCATCAATGATAAATTTTTGGCCAGAGAATCCACCTGCAATCGGGTCTGCCACCTCTGCATAAATAGCGTTGAATAACGCTTCATCATCTTCCAGTCCAGGGATGGTGAACTTTGCAGAATTTAGATTGTATTCTTCTCCTGCAACATCAGCAAATACCTCAGCTCTAATAGATCCTGGGGTACCATCTACTGCTCCAGGTACAATAACCGTTTCTTTTGCTCGATAAATCCTACCATCAGGTGCTTCAAAACGGGTGTTTTTGATAAGTCGCTGAGCTCCTTCAGTAGTTTTAAAGACGTTTAGTACCCCAGTAGCTAATTCAGTCACATCTTCTTGACCAGTAGCGCTCACTTGTCGCTCGCCATCTGCTTCAAGGGTGAGGATTTCGTAAGCCAGCTCATCAGTTTGTGGAATTCTATAGGCAGTAAATTCGGCATTTACATTTGGTTCACGATGTCGAGGAAATACCGTAACTTCAGCGCCACTAGTTAAATAACTGGCAGTAAATACTGCCGTAATAATTAAGGCAAAAACTAGTATGATTGATACAAAACTAAAACGACGTTTCTTCTTGCCGTCTTTGATTTCTATGTGCATCGTCCCATCGTCAGTACTTGAGACAGTACGTTTGGGGGCAGCTTCCCGTTGTGGGCGCATTTCTGGGGGCGTAGATCGCTTTCTGCGTTCTACTGGCTTGATGTCTTGAAGGTTCCACTTTTTATCCATAATACTCACTAGTATACCTTTAATTACATCCTGAACGTAGAGTCGATATTTTTTTTGTGGAAAACAAATGCTGAGAGCAGAATCGCGCTGTCACTGGAGTCGCTTTTACCAAACAACTTGGAGGTTATCAAATGAACAGAGTGATCTGCTTGGGTTGCCCGCTTGGTCGCATTTACGATGCGCTTTTTATAGAAAACTTCAGACAGTGAGTCCGTATGAATATAAATAGTTTTTGGGATTGAGAGCGCATCACCAGTTCGCTTAAGAAGATCGGCTATTTTTTCCTCAAAAGAATCTATAATGGCTTTAAATTCCGCTTCCTTTGCTGTTGACAAGTTTGGCAGCAGTAAGGCGTCAGTATTTTTTATATACGCTAGCGCTTCAGTTTTAGGGATGCTACAGAGACCGCTGATTTCTCTAGCTATAGTATAAGTACCATACGGAATATGAGTAACGTACTGTAGAATTCCATCACGTACTATACCCAGCTCAACTGCTTCAGCAGTTACATCAATGAGGCATATCTCGGTCGATTGCGGGTGCAGATTTGTAAGAGTGCTAAAAAATACGTTCATAAAAGTATGCGTATTTTGTTTAGCTTTTGGGTATACCTTATCTTTAGCGTCGTATACAACAGCAAGCATTTTCTCCTCTGCTACGCCATCAATCTGACTTAAAGAAAGGGTGTTGACCATTTGATCATCAGGATGGTTGATGAGGTATCCGTTAGCTGTGATGTTAAGTGTGCTCTCAGAGATGACGGATAATCCCAATTTACTCATCACATCATTAGATTCTAAGACTGCAGCAATTTCTTTTTTAGCTGTTGCTTCAAGATCGTCTAAAAGTGCCTGTGTAACTTTAAACATCACTGGATCTTCGAAGTTAACAGTCTTGCTGATGGTATACGACCATGGAGCAGAGATTGTGATTTGAACTTCGGCTATTTTTGCCCCCTTGTCGTATTCACGCAGTTTTTTGCCGCCAGTATTAGAGACTTCAAGAAACGCATTTATAATCGCAGTGGTGATGTCTTTTGAAGCAGCTTGAATACTCTCAATATCTTTAATACTCGTGTGCTCACGATGAGTCCAGATGACCTTAGGTAATTTTTGTCCAGGTTCGGACACAACTACTGCCACACCAACACTCCCTGATCCAATATCAATAATGGCTCCGTATTTGCCGTCAGGACCGTGTTTGCCGAGTGAAAACATATGACTAGTATAACAGCGCGTACGCAAAGCGTACGCGCTGTTATACGAACAATGAGGAAAACTACACGAGTGTTGCTTTGATTCGACGGACCCCAGCCGATGAAGACTCCTCTTTCTTTATCTTGAACTCACCCTTAATATCTTCAAGTTTTTCTACGTGTGGACCGCCGCATAGTTCACGAGAAAACACAGTACCATCAGTTCCGGTCATTGAGTACACTTTCACTTCATCAGGATACCTGTCCCAGAAGCTGGCTTCAATAGTTTCGTCAGCCTGAGCAGCATCTTTGGTCATCATATCTGTAGTTACCAATCCTCCAGTCTTGATAGCACTATTTACCCAATTTTCAATTTTATCGAGCGTCTCTCTCTCAATTTTTTCAGGATGAGTGAAATCAAAACGCATGCGTTCACCAGTGATATTTGAACCAGCTTGGTGTACATGATTTCCAAGGAAATGGCGTAAAGCTGCAAGCATAAGGTGAGTGGTTGTGTGGTACTGGACAACAATGTTTGACTGATCAGCTAAGCCGCCTTTGAATTTTTGTTCGGCACCAGCCCGAGATAAAGTTCGATGCTCTTCCATTAGCTTTTCGAAGCCCTTACGGTCAACAACCAGTTCTTTTTCAGCCGCGATTTCCTCAGTTAGTTCAATTGGAAAACCGTATGTGGTAAATAAATCAAAAGCATTTTGGGCGCTGATAGCTTTTACGCCTCGAGCAGTGTCTTTGTCGATTACTTTTTTACCATCGACTATTTTTGTATTCACGTGTACTTGTAGCGAAAGTTTGTTGAATTGCTTCATGCCTTTTTCTAAAGTTTTTCGGAACTGGATTTCTTCTGCAGAGATTGCTCCCTTAATTTCTAGTTTGTGCTCCTCAAGTGAAGGGTAATGCTCTTTAAAAAGATTAATTACACCGTCAGCAATTTTTGGGAATTGACCACTTTCAATTTCAAGTTGATCAGCATAGCGCACCGCTCGCCGCAGTAGGCGACGAACGAAATATCCCTGATCAGTATTGCTGGGCAGAACACCGTCATTAATCATAAACACTGCTCCTCTAATATGGTCCGTGATTATTCTAAACGCTGTTTTGTTATCATTGTATTTTTTGCCAGATAGCTCTTCGATTTTCTGGATAACTCCCCAAAGTAAATCAACTTTATAAACATCAGGATCGTTGTTTACTGCTGCTGCAATTCGTTCTAATCCTCCACCAAAATCAATATTCTTGGCTGGTAAAGACTCAAAACCATTGTCAGTTTTGATGTATTCCATAAAGACTGAGTTGCCGATCTCCATAAAGCGTCCGCAGTCACAAGCAGGATGACAGTGCTCACCAAACTTTGGATCATGCTCAGTACCAAAATCATAAAACATCTCGCTGTCACCCCCACCAGGTTCACCGATAGGCATATTGTCGGGTACCCCAGCCCGACTCCACCAGTTTTCTTTAGCGTCATAGTAGAAGATACGCTCCCCGTCTTTCATGCCACGCTTAGCGGCCTCGTCAGCTGAACCCATTTCTCCCACACCATTACTGACCCCACGGTCTGCTAATAGTTGTTGCCAAATTTCAACTGCCTCAGTATCTTTGGGTACTCCAGCTACCTCGTCACCAATAAAGGCAGTTATGTAGAAATTGTTCAGATCAAGTCCAACTTCATCAAGATAGAAGCTGGCAATCCAAGGTATTTGCTCCGCCTTGAAGTAGTCACCGAGTGACCAGTTGCCCAGCATTTCAAAGAAAGTGGTGTGACTGTTGTCACCAACCTCTTCAATGTCTTCCGCTCGAAAACATTTCTGCGAATCAGCTATACGCGTACCCTTCGGGTGCGTTTCGCCCAGCAAAAAAGGAACCATGGGCTGCATTCCACTGCCGGTAAAAAGTGTGGTTGGGTCATTTTCTGGCACTAAGGCGGATGAAGGTACGACAGCGTGGCCGTTTTTCTCCATAAAAGCTAAGTACTTTGTGCGGATGTCGTTTCCAGATACCATATACATACAATTACCCAAATAATGCCGTTATACTAGCAAATTGACGTAAAAACTAAAGGTTAATTAGCAGCGTTACCGATAGCAGCGGCGCATTCTGCGCTTTCACATAGCATTAAAGCAGGAAATCCCCCAAGGGCGTGCACTTCAAAGACATACCCTAGTACTATCAAAGCAAAACCTATGATAGTGATATACAGCTCAGTTCTGAATGAACGCACCACTAAATCATCAATACTACGCTCAGTAGCCATAGTGATATGCACCCATACGACACCGAGTGCAATCATCCCTTTTCCGATCACGCTCAACGTCATTCCTAAAAAAAGTAAACTCATAACTAGCAGTATAGACTATTTTTTGCGTTTCGTTGTTTGCTTTGTGTATTGCTCAAATGATTTGATGTCTGCGGCATGATTTTGCAACGCGTTTGAAAACGTGTTTGCTTTGCTGGTATCAATGCCAATCGAAGCGAATATATCGGCCACGCTTGCAGCAGCCCCTGAGCATAGGAATTTATCAATCTCATCAATGTAACCAGGATCTGCTTTGTAGTGATTTGCCATGATGGTACTCATTAGGATTCCAAATGTGTACGTGTATACATAAAATCCATAGCGTAGGTGTGGAATATATACGTAGGAGTATCCGTCTCTCTTGTCCAGTGATATGGCAGGGCCCAGATACGTTTTTAGATGTGAATACATACAGTCTCGCAACTCGTCATTGGTCATTGCCCCTTGAGAGCTGATAGTATTGTGGATTTCAAGTTCACAATTAAAGAAGGCGATTTGTCGCTGAATAGTGGCAATATCTCTTGTGATTCTGTCATGCAAAAGAATTGGTTTAGTTTTTGCTTCAGCCTGGTCGTAGACAGCGTCAAATAGTAAGTTTTCAAACAAAGTGCTGGCCGTTTCAGCAGTTGTGATGGAGTGACCTTCATAAAAAGGGGTTTGTTTTTTACTACGTTCAGCATGAATAGCATGCCCCATTTCGTGTGCTAGGGTTTCTAGAGATTTAAAGTCGTCCAAATGATTGAGAAATACCTGTGTGGGCTGACTCACTTCAGCGCTCATAAAGGCACCACCACGCTTCCCTTTCTTGGGACTAACATCAATTTGTCCATTTGCTAACATCCGATCGAAAACTGATCCGTATTCATTTTTTACGTTATAAAAAACATCCCGGCATATCTCGACTGCTTGCTTCCACGGAATTGACGGAGCCTGTCCAATTGAGTCGTATTTTTGAGTGTAGTGCAGCTTATCAACGCCGTGTGCAGCGGCTTTAAGTTTGTAGAATTTTTTACTAAGTTCAAAGCCTTCAGTTGAAACAGTGCTCACTAGGTTCTCAATACTTTTCTCCGAATCTTCGTAACTCAGTGCGGTTGAGCTGTACGGTTTTTTGTAGCCACGTAAATCTTCTTCCGTACGAACATCGGTAATAATTGCATTAAATTCATGCTCAGCGAATTCGCCAATTTGTTCCATCTGAGAAATGAGAATATCCCAAAGTTTTCGTTTGTCTTTAGTCCCAAGCGTGTTGATTGTTTCGAGTGCTTCAGGGATAGCCATTTCGGCACCTTTCCAACTTATGGTTCTGTTACTGATGATTCTCTCAACTGCATCAGTCCACATTCCGTAAGATTGGTTTCTCTTGAGTTTAATTATTTTCTCTTCGGCCTCAGAAAGGTCATATTTAGAAGATAAGAATATTTGGTGTAAGTAATAATGAAAATGCTGCAATGAAGTATCTGCCAGTAGTTTTTTTTGTTCTGTTTTTGAAAGTTTTCCAATCTCAAGACCGAAAAATAATAGTTCGCTTGATAGTTTCCTAAATCTTTGTCCCAGTAGGGCTTGTTTTTTGTTGGCCACCTCATCTTTTGCGTTCAAGCAAGTCCTGAACGAGAAATAACGACCAGCACGAGCAGCTTCTGGCATTTTTGCCAATTTTTCCTTTTCAGATAAGGCAACTAGTAGAGTTTTTGCTGAAGTTGTAAACTTTTTATTTTTCCACTTTTTTGCGAAAGCTAAATAAGCTTTCTCAGTCTTAGATATATTTTTTTCAATCTGCGGGTCATTTTCAGATGAATAGTACAAACTTGCTAAGTCCCACTCAGTTTTGACTTTCGCTAGTTTGGGAAGTGTAGCTGTGGTTTTGTACTTAAAGCTCTTCTTTGCGGGCTTGGGTTTTTTTGACATCGGAAAGGAAATTTTTATATTCAGTAAATACGTGGTTGAACTCTGCCACTATATCATTTTTCAGCCGGGCGTTGAGTACGTTGCTGATATCTTCATACATCAAGGCTCGATCATCGAGTGAGCCACGGAATTCGTTCATAAAGCGAATGTGATCATCATAATACTCTTCGACAATCGTACGCATGTTGTGAATCTTATCCGCAGCCGCAACTATCAGAGCTTCTTCAGGGGCTTTCTTTAGTTGTTTGGCGTATTTTTGTTTTTTCTCTCGCCAGGTATATTCTCCTTCTTCATCTGCTGGTTCAGAGAGAGCAAGTACTATTTGTTGCACATCACCGCCAAAGTCTTCGAGCAGCTCTTCAGACGTGTAGTCAGTATCTTCAACAGTATCGTGTAAAAGAGCAGCAATAACGGTATCTCCGTGCTCAGTATAATCGGCTGTAATAAACGCCACCGCTACTAAATGTGAAATATAGGGTAAAGGCACTTCCCCCTTACGCACTTGCCCTTTGTGCAGGATACTGGCTGCTTTGATAGCTTGTTCAATGCGGTATGAATACATATCTACTTGATTGCTCTTCTTAGTTGATCAGCCTTATTTCTAAGTATTTTAAAAATATCTTTGCGCTCCCTGATTTTTTGATTGAGTCTTTTGTATTCTGAAGTGTTGGTTTCCAGACTGTTCAGATCTTCCTCTCCATCTTGTTGGGTTTCGGTATATAAAAATAACTCGTTCAAAACATCTTCTATAGCTCGTCTTTGTACTTTAACATCTTCGTCTCCCAGTTCACTTTTTAAGATTTCACTTGATTTTGACATAGAAATTTGATTAAGCAGCTTTACCACGATTATCATTTGCAGCGACACGACTCCGCTCATTATCACGAGCAATTCGTTCAATCAAAATACCAAGTTCTTGTTTTTTACGGCCGTACTCTTGTTCAAGATGATTGATAGATTGTTCGAACTCCATGGCTTTTTGTGAGAGCGGGCGAACGATTGCGTTCTCCTCGGTTTCAAACTTCTGATTCAGTTCATCAGCGTTTGTTTTTGCAGTGTCATGCTCAGACTGAAATTTCCGCAAGTTGGCTTCTGCTTTTTCAAACTTTACCATTGCAAGGTCTCTCTTTCTTTGTAGGGTCTTTAAGTTATCCGCTTTTGTTCGAAGTTCCCTTTGGTTTTTATCTTGATCCTTTCGCAATCTGTCTAGATCGCGCTCCATATTTTTAAGCTCTCCCTCAAGTCGTCTCTGATTTGGATCCATAATAAAATTAGAGTATTACACCTTCACTTAGTAACAGTTCTCGTTTTTTTACTATACCACCACGGTTATAACCACCCAAACTACCATCTGTGCGTATCACACGGTGACACGGTACTTTTGGGTCGTAATTAGCTGCCATAATGTTTGCTACGGCTCGAGAAGCGTTTGGGTTACCAGCCGCGCTAGCCACTTCTTTATACGTCATGGTCGCACCTTTTGGGATTGCAGCAACAAGTTTTTTTACTTGGTCTGTAAAACTACTTGGCATATTTACTCTTGATAGCTGCGATGGTGTCAGAAGGGTTGGTGCTACCAGTCTCTTTAGCGGCTGTCTTTTGAGCTTGATGGATTGCTAAGAGCTTTTTCCCGGCAGCTTCACGGTACGGGCAAAATTCACAATTTGGGCCAGAGAGCGGGATTGATTCACTTTCAAGACACGCCTTAATTTTATCCAAAGTTCCATCGATCCAGTCAGTATCTGTTGGCACCGAGACCAAAGTACTTTCAAAAATTAGTTTGTTATCAAATCCAGCCTCATCTTTACTAGCATTTGCGTACACCAAGTATCCGATATCGGCTACTTTAAAGCCATTTTGTTCCAAGAGCCATTTGTACACACCGAGTTGTCTAGTATATTGCTGCTCCCAAGGACTATCTCCTAACTTGTCTATAGTCCCGTCTTTAGAAGTAGATTTGTAGTCAATAATAATGAGATCCCCGTTTGGCTTGACCCAAATATCATCCACCGCTCCACTGATAGTCATACCGGTCTCAGTGTCTTTGTATTCAATGCCTTCAAAGTTTTCGCGCCAGGTATCAATGTCTTTGTGCTGAAACGGCACAGCGTCAATCTCGTACTGCTCCATAATTGGATGACGTGTTCCAGCTGCTCGATGTACGTCAAATTCTTTTTTAAACAGTTCATCTACCGCAATGTTTAAATTGAACGATGGAAAACCAGGTCGCTTTGTCCCTAGTTTGTTATCAACATAAAAACAGCGAGGACACTCAATAAAATAGTCGAGTTTTGAGCGAGATAACCGCCATTTTTTGCCACCATAATTCCAATCAGCGTTTCGATTTGGATTATATTTGTATACGTAATCAGCCATAATGTATCTAGTATACCACGCAAGAAAAAAGCCCTTATGAGGGCTTTTTTCTGTCAATCGATAGAAGCTATTTAGCCACAAACGTTGACCACACACCTTCTACTTGAGCATCGCCTGAAAGATTAAACTCACGGTTACCATCTTCCGTAAAGAAGACTACCGCGTATGAGTTTCCAACTGTAGTAGGGACTAGTAGTGGTACTTCTTCTGGTACCAAACCTTGTTCCTTACTAAATCGAGCTGCTCCAAGAATGTTTCCAAGTTGGTCATTTTGGTATGATCGCACAGCGATCCAGCCGTCATCATTTGGGAAGGTTGCGCTATCAATCACAACTGCAGAACTAGCTGCCTGATCTGATACCTCGATAGCACCATCACCAGTTTGCATTTCAACTGCCGCAATGGTCATTTCTTGACCAGTAGACACTGCTTCGTCTGACGAGTCATCCGACATCATTTCTTCAGCCATTTCGCCTGCTTCATCATCATGCATTCCTTCCTTATGCTCACCATCATGTGTTGGACCACTGAAGACCCAAACGAGTAGACCACCGATAAGTAATCCAGCGATAAAGGCGACTACTGTCTTTTGCCCTTCTTGCTTTTCTGCTTCTGACATAACTATAATACTGAAATAATCACTTGTATGTCTGCAAGTATATCAGCTTTTATATTTCCTTACAGAGTTGACGAGCTTCAGAAAGTACTGCCTCAGTTTTTTTAGTGCTGATGTGTATGTGCCGAAGAAGGTGGGGTTTTTTAAGAATATCGCCACAAATTATTACCCCACGTTCAATTAAAGCCTTTTTTTGAGCGCCGGACAGTGACTGCAAAACAGTGATGGGATAGATGCCGGCTCGTTGAATGCGATCGTGTAAATTGTTTTGTTTTGGATAGTCCCAGCTCAATAATTCAAGTCCTGCACACTCAGAATATGATTCTGCAGTGTGAGTAAATTTGGTATTTGTAATAACCATGAGGTTTGTTACACCACATATATCAGCGTTGCAGATCTTTGCATCCACCAAATCCATTTTTCTAGCGTTGGAATACATTACAACCTGGAGATCAGATTTGATTCCTGGCCGGGCATGAAATTTTGCTTCCGCCACGAATGAGTGATCATCTTTGTATGCAGCTACATCAATTTCATGAGTGGTACAGTTCCCTTTAAGCTCTAGCCTAGTTCTTGTTGTATACCCTTCGGTTTCAAACAAGCGAGCTAGGAAATCTTCGAATGGAAATCCGGTAGGACCAAGTCCAAACAAGGCTCTTCGAAGTGAATAACGTGCGGCCACTGGCTGCTCACTGTCACGCAATAGTGAAAAGGCTCGTGAGTAGATCTCTTGAGTCTTCATTCCATCAACTAGTTCCTTTTCTATTTCGGCAGCAATTTCGCGTACTTCTTCTCGAACTGCACCTGATCGACGAAGCGAACGTTTTAATTTTTGGATTTGAAACTCCTCCGCTGTTCCATCAGCTTTTATTACCGTAACCATTTAGGCTATGATACCACCTCCAAGGCACAGACTGCCCCTATACAATACACAGGATTGACCAGCCGCAACTGCTTCAGTAGTTACTTTAAGCTCTAGGGTGCCATTTGGTAAAAGTCGAACAGCGAATGGTGTTTGGCGATATCGAAATTGAGCTTCAATTTCAAAATTTTTTTGAGATTCTTCTGTTATCCAATGTATATCTTGAAGGGTAACAAAATTCTCTTTTTTTAAAATAGGTGGTTCTGCACGTACGGTAATGGTGTTTTCAAGAATATCACGATCTACAACGTATAAAGCTTTTTGGGCTCCATCTTTTTTAGTCACATCAAATCCTTGCCTCTGGCCAATGGTATAGACCAACGCCCCTTTATGTTCACCAATGTGTTCCCCAGCGGTATTTAAAACAGCTCCGGTTTCGAGTGTTATAAAGTGTGCTAAAAATTCTGGAATATCAATATGTCCTAAGAAACAAACTCCCTGACTATCCTTTTTGGCTGCGACCGGGATACCAGCGGCGGCTGCTTCCTTTCTAATTTGTTCTTTAGGACTATTTCCTACGGGGAGTAAAATATGTTGCAGCTGAGCTTGAGTAAGCGTCCAGAGGAAGTACGATTGATCTTTATTGGTATCCACGCCTCGGTGTAGCTCAATACCTGCCTCGGTTACAACTCGTTGGGCGTAGTGTCCGGTAGCGACAAAGTCAGCTCCTTTCCCCAGTGCAAATCGCAAGAAAGCTCCGAACTTTACCTGTTGGTTACAGAGAACATCAGGGTTTGGGGTTCGTCCTTTTTTATATTCGTTGATAAAAAATTCACCCACTTCAGTACGATAGGTCTCTTCTGCATCGCACGTGAGAAATGGTATTTCTAAATGAGCAGCTACTCGCATAGCGTCAAGTCGCTCAGCCTCCCAGTTGCATTCAAGAAAATCTGGCTGCCAGACTTTGATAAAAACCCCCACGACATTGTAGCCTTGGTTTTTAAGTCTTAAAGCGGCGACTGACGAGTCAACACCACCAGATAATCCGACAAATACTGTTTCCATATTTGATTGTAGCCTACTAATTTTTTTAACTAACGCAAGTATTTTTGGATATTTATGTTGTGCTGATCAAGAGTTTCAGCGTAGTAGAAATTGCCGTCATTGCCTGTAATATAGTAAAAATAATCGTTCGGAATCGGGTTCAGAACAGCATTGATAGCTTGTAAGCCAGGATTAGCGATCGGGGTTGGCGGCAATCCTGGTCGGGTGTAGGTGTTATACGGACCATCAGTTTCGATATCATCTCTGGTTAAGTCCACGCCTGATTTCTGTAGCCCGTACGCAATCGAAGCATCTACCTGAAGAGCCATACCGATCTCCAGGCGATTCTCTAAGACCCCGGCTACCATGCCCATGCTTTCTTTGTCATTAGCCTCTCGTTCGATGATGGAGGCAAGAATAATCACTTCTTCTAGAGTGTAGGGTGATTTTTCTATTGCCGATCGAAGGGGTGCTACTTTTTGTTTGAAGGTGTTCTGGAGTAAGTCAATTACCTCTGTTTCCCCAAATGTAACCGGCACTAAATACGTATCTGGGAACAGGTATCCTTCCACGTTTGGTATATCAAGATCGAAGTCATTGTTGGCTGAGATTTCAGATGGAATGAAGTCAGTCAACTGATACGCTGAGAAACCTTCAGGAAAGGTGATGGTGATTTGTTCTTCTTGTGGAATTTCAGTAGTAATTTTTTCTGCCACTTCGAATACAGAAAGTGGTTGCTCGAAATAAAAGTTCCCTGCCTTAATGTTACTAGGGTCAAATTTCGCCACAAGCACTGCGTACAACATATCGCCCGACTTCACAATATCTTTCTCAGCTAGTTGTTCCGAAATCTCTCGAGCTGAATTTCCTTTCTCGATTAATACACTTTGTGCGGTAAAATTTCCTGGTGCTAGAGTTAAAAAATAGCCTATGAAAATGAGCAGTAACAGTACGTCTATCACAATAATGGCCAACCAACCCAGTGGCCCAATCTTCTTTTGTATGTTGTTGTTCGATTCAGGATAATCTTCCATGTCGTTATGTTTATTCAGGTAAATTTCCAACCGGTAAGTTATTTGGCGCTTCACTTCGAGTAGATGGAACACGACTTAGGGTAGGAGTAAATGCAACCTGACCAGGAATATGAAACATGGTAGCTAGCTCCTCGGCTGTAAATATCTTCATACCGTCTGCGCCCCCTTTATTAAAGTATTTTCTCAATTTGTACTCTTTTAATTCCTGCACTTTAAGTGCTTCAATTTTCTTGTATGAACCGGGGATCAAGTCTTTGTAATCAATGTCTGTTCTCCAGGCTACACCAATTTGATTTCTAATATCGCTGATAATGTCATACTGACTAAACGACCGAATAATCGGATTGATCCGATCACCAGCGAAATGCCCTGGGCGAGATGCATATACCCAGCGGATACCAACGTTATAGGCGTACTTACCCGCATTTCTTTCCATTGCTGCGACGGCATCTCGTTCACCTTGAGTAAGTCGAGCCACTTCTTCAGAGTTCCCACTGTCTATAGCTTGCCTCGTGTCTGGATCGCGGTTCATAATTTTATTTAGAGCTGCTGTCACTCCTTTATCCCAGCCAGATCCTTCCCCAAACATTAATTGTCCATTTGAAAAACTTGATGGTCGAAAAGGTGTACAGATGTACTGAATATATAAACGCTCTGATGGACCAACACCACCAAGTACTTCTAGCATTGGTGTCATTGGGTCTACTTTCTCTTCTTCTTTTGGGAGCTTATCCAGTCCAAAATCAATATATGTTTTAATCGGAAATACTTCGTCCTTTTTCTTTCTCATATGACAACTAAACCACTCCCAGTCACTATCGAGTCCAATTTCAGCTGCATAATCAACCGGTTCTTCGACTATTTCAACCCCAGGATATTGGGCATACATGTTTGCTTCAAAAGCAGCTTTTGTTTTACTAGTTGGTAGGTTTGCATAAAAACGCACATCTCCACCAATGGAAACTAATTCGAAACTAAAATTTAATGGACGTTTACCCTGTAAATAGGTCTGCATTAAGTTGTCGGGATTAGCCGTGTTATGAATTTGAGAAATTACGAACTCCATAGCTTCAGGAGACTTTAATACCTCTTGGGGAAGATTGATGCGCAAAGTAGTCCTGCCGTTATATAAACCAAATTTCTTACCAGTGTACTCTGACCATTTATCAAAGAAATTTACAAAGATATACCAAGTAAGCCAGAGTGGAGTGAGTGCGATAACAATAGAGAAAACTTGCGCTTGGGAAATGTCAGTAAATCCGAGACCGTAAAATAAAAGCACCACAGAAAGAATGGCTACAAATCCACCATAGTCTGAGTCATTAGAAGAAACAAAGCGAATGAAAAAAGCCAAAATGGGTATCTTGGCTGCAATATCTTTTGGATTACCAAAAAGATGCTCTAACATATCTACTATTGTACACGAAAGAGGGCGGGAATTACGAAGTAATTCCCGCCCTCTTTATCTCCAACAGCTCTCTACTCAGCCACCACGTAGGTTCCGTTACTAAGTCGCTTAAACAAGTTCATATCTTGGAGATTAACAACGATAGTATTGTCTTTCACGTAACGTTCTTTGCGAACTTTATCAATGATTTCTTCCCGTGATAGCGGACCATGTGTATCTAAGATGTCTCGTAACACATCTTTTACCACCCCAGCTGAATAACCCCACTCTGTCAGTGCGTATAGACCTCGTCCAACTAATACAAAACGGCCATCTTTGATCAATTCGTTATGAGTAGTAGCAGTGTGGGCTTTCTTAGTGAACAGTTCCTCAATTGCTTCCGCCACTTCACGGAAGTGCATGGGTGAACCATGGCGCTTTACTACAAGATACGCGTAGTCACGAATTCCTTTGACTCGAACATTCGGACTTGATGCGTGTCCCCACTCTCCAAGCGGGTTTGGAGCAATATCTTTTGAAATCAAGAGCCATCGTTTGAGAACTTTTTCATCATGTTTGTCTGCTAACTCAATCAGTTCATTTTTAAAACGAGTTAGGATTTCTTCTTCTGAAACAAGCTCATCACGATCTAAAGAAGCATGAACACTCTTCAAGCCTTTTTCGACTATGTCAGCAATCTTCTTCTCAGTAAACCATCGGTGGGAGTACGAAGGGTTTTCTTTTGATCGGTAGAAAGGATCGCCTAGTACGAGGAGGAAATAAATATGATTACGTAGGATTGGATCAGCTGCAATCTCTTCCAGGAGAATATGTTCAGCAATGAGACCTCCACCAAGCTCGTCAATGATAGCGTGCAGTTCTTCAAAGATAGCCTGGAATTCACCATAAACATCTGATTTTTGGATGGACTGAATACCATAATTTTCAATCTGTCGCACACGTTCTCGAGTAATACCGTATGTCTGTCCAATCGCTTCCAGGGTTGCAGTATCAGCGTCTTTGCCGAGACCATAGCGCTTCTCTAGCACGTCACGGGCTCGGTCGGGTAATACCGACAAAAGTCGTTTGGTGGCTTGTTTTGGTTTAAATGTGATCATATTTTTTGTAGTTTTGATGGTTTCAGTTTGGGTGTAAGGTCCAAATCCCTATGCGTATGGGTTTTATATCATGGTATTTGACAAGGGTCAAGTATATTGTAGAACTAACTAACAATGATATTAAGTATTTTTCCAGCTTTATAAATCACTTTCTGCATCTCCCCTTCAGTCAGGCGTTTTTGCAGCTGCTCATCATCCGCTACAGCAGCCAAAGCCTCTTCTTCAGAGGCATCAGGAGCAATAGTAATATCACCTCGTACTTTTCCATTAATCTGCACTCCAATAGTGACTAGCTCATCTTTTGCTAACGCTGTATCTGCTTCGGGGAAACTTTCAAGGTGAATTGAATTACTCTCTCCCAAATCAGCCCATAATTCTTCTGTTAAATGCGGGGCCAATGGGGCCATCATTTGCAGAATAGTCCGGTATGACTCTTTTGAAACTCCTTCCTTTTCAATAAGATTCACCAACACCATCACCGCACTGATTGCAGTATTAAATTTATGCTGCGGAATGTCCTCACGCAACTTAATGATAGTTTTATGAACTTGTTTAGTAACTGGCACTGGTTCAGCTTCCACAATGTGTCCTGTAAGCCCATTTAGGCGCTCTAAGAAGCGTCTGATGCCAGCAATACCTCCCATGTCCCACGGATAGTTGGTTCCTTCATACGGTCCCATGAAGCCGAGATACAACTTCACCGCATCTGCACCCACTAACTTCACTTGTTCGTCTGGGTCAATCACATTGCCTTTACTTTTACTCATTTTGTTCCCGTCCGGACCGAGAATGAGTCCACGGTTGATTCGTCGCTTATAAGGTTCATCATGTACTGCGACCCCAAGATCATAGAGTGCTTTTTGCCAAAAGCGAGAATACAGCAAGTGCATGGTGGTGTGTTCAGCCCCACCAAAGTACGTATCCACCTGCATCCAATCTTTCTGCGCCTCAAGGCTAGCGAGCGATTCTGAGTTTTGATTGTCGATATACCGCATGAAATACCACGAAGAATCCACGAAGGTGTCGAGAGTTTCTACTTCAGGCGTCCAGCCGACTCCAAAAATATCTTCAGTTCGTTTTTTCAGCTCAGCACTTTTAGCTAATGGTGGTTCTCCAGTCGGTTTGAAGTCCACATCTTCCGGCAGAATCCAGGGCAAATGCTCTTTAGGTACTGGGTGCGCCTTTCCTTCGGGATCATATACAATCGGAATCGGTACCCCCCAATATCGTTGTCGTCCGACAGACCAGTCACGGAGACGATACGTATTTGTCATTCGCCCACCCACTTTCTCTGTGATGGCTTTCTTAGCCTCTTCTGAACTCATGCCGTTAAATTCAGCTGAATTGTAAAGAGCACCTACTCCAGAATATAGCGAATGAATATCATCGTCATTAGCTGTCTCCCAGATGTGATTACGATCCTTGTTATCAATTTCAGCTAATGATTTTACTCGTACAATTGCTTCACCTTCATGCAATATTGCTTTGCTAAAGTCAACACCAGATACGATAGCTGCGGCTAGGTTTTTCCCTTGCTCACGCGACTCTTTAAAGTATAAAATACGAATGTTATTTTCTTCAACTTCAATCTCTAACTCTTCTTGAATTTCACGAACCAGAGCTTGTTTCATTGTCTCACCTGATTCAATGCTGCCACCAAAAATCCCATGTAATCCCGCTCCAGTCGGCGCATCTGCCGTACGCTTCTGCAATAATATTTCACCATTGCCATCAATGAGAAAAGCACCAATTGCTTTTACTGGATGATCCGAAACTGGTTCAATAACTTGTTTAATATCAATACCAAACTTCTTTGCAAATGCCGAATCACGCTCATCATGAGCGGGTACTGCCATAATCGCGCCGGTTCCATAACCAGCTAAGACGTAATCAGCGATATAGACTGGAATTTCTTCTCCAGAAGCTGGATTGGTAGCAGTAATTCCTTCTAATTTCACTCCGGTCTTTTCCTTGGTGTCGTTAAGACGATCCTGCTCATCTTTCTGCTTGGTTAGTTCGATATATCGTACTACTTCGTCCCAGTTGGAGATCTGGTCTTTATTCTTAGTTACTAGCGAGTGTTCAGGCGCTAGCACCATGTAGGTGGCACCAAAAAGTGTATCAGGGCGAGTGGTGAAGACAGTCATCGCATCATCAGTAGACAGCTTAAAATCAATCTCAGCCCCTTCTGAGCGGCCAATCCATTGTCGTTGCGCTTCTTTGATATGCTCTGGCCAATCAAGTCCATCGAGATCATCTACCAGTCGGTCAGCGTAATCAGTGATCTTCAGCATCCATTGCGGCATTTCTTTCTTCTCGATCTTGTCACCCGAGCGCTCACAGGTGTCGTCTGGCAGCACTTGCTCATTTGCGATCACAGTATTGCAGCCAGGACACCAATTCACTTTCCCTTTACCACGATACGCAATCCCTTTCTCAAAAAACTGCGTGAACATCCACTGCGTCCATTTGTAATAGTCGGGATCTGTAGTGGAAGCGGTCATATTCCAGGTATAGGAATTACCCATATTGCCCAGCTGCTCTTTCATGTACTCAATGTTTCCTTCAGTCCACTCTTTAGGATTGATGTCGCGTTTTATGGCAGCGTTTTCGGCTGGCA
The DNA here is from genome assembly GCA_964350735.1 of uncultured Candidatus Saccharibacteria bacterium. Lineage (GTDB taxonomy): Bacteria > Patescibacteriota > Minisyncoccia > Phycocordibacterales > UBA918 > OLB19. The sequence goes on along the minus strand of CAYGKO010000002.1, from coordinate 63,673 downwards.
GACCAAAGGCATCAAAGCCCATTGGGTAGATCACTTGCTTCCCCATCATACGCTGGAAACGCACGTAGATGTCAGGCACACCAAAGGCGTACCAGTGGCCAATATGCAGGTTTCCCGAAGGGTATGGCAGTTCTACCAGTACGTACTCTTTCTCCTTAGAAGTATCACGTTCAGTTACGTCGTACAGACCATTAGCCGCCCATTTCTCTTGCCACTTCTTTTCAATCGCCTGATTATCAAACTTTTTATGCATATCAATCCCTCACGTACTTAGTAAATAACAGAGGTTTCATTATGCCTTGATTTGAAGATATGTAAAGAATTAGTAAATACAAGTATGGATTGAGACGCTGGATTTAACTATTGTCGATACTGATTATCGACCTCTCGTTCAAAGCAGTGGTACCCCTCACGGTAGTTCCAGTTGTAGTTCTTTTCTGAGGGATACATGCGAGTGAATTCATCTCTGGTAGCATTCTGAGAAAATTCTGCACACAGCTGATACTCCGTCCCGCTTTCTATTTCATAGACATACGCAGCTCGGCCTTCGGGAGCAGTTGGAGCTGAGGCATTGGCAAACAGCTCAGCGGTTGATTCAGGTAAAGATTCATTTACCCGGAAATGATCTTCGATCCGCCACTGGATATCTTGTAAATCCCCAACCTGATTGCTGTCGATCTTCATTTCGCGTACTTCAGCTGGAGTTTCGGAATTCATAAAGCCTAAGACCAAGGCTGTCAGGACTACGATTGAGGCGGCAACACCAAAGTAAATAGACTGCCGTTCATGAGCTTGCCAGTACCCCTGAGCATCTTTGAGATAGTAATAAAACGCCGCACCAATACCGAGCGCGAGTACAGCCGCCTTAAGAGCAAATCGAATCGTGAGCTCCCCGCTTAGAAAGCCGTTAATCACAGCCACTAAATCCCCCAACAACACAGCCCCGCCAGCCAGCAGCGATAAGTAAATCAGCCACTTGGTAAGCGTGAGATACATCCCCTCTTCTTTGCGTCGTACCTGATTTACAAGCCGTGTCAGCCACAAGTACACAGGGAAGAACACAATCAGCATCGCGATCGAAAATCGGATTGATCCAGTCGCACTTTCGATCTGCCAGTAACTATCAGCACTATCGAGGAACATCAGATTTATAACTGAAAACAGTAATACCATTAACGATGTTAGTGATACGTAAAGCGTAATAAGCGCGCCAAGTTGTAAGGCGAAGTTTCTAGGTGTGTTCATATATTTTAATTATACGCCGTTCACACCAATAAAGTAACAACTAGAGATTTTTGACAACAATCAAATGTAGGTGGTGGTGCGGGGGTATTGATTTAGCATTAGGTAGCGTCTCAAAAATAAAAGTATAACGGTCATTCAGTATTGTTTGTTTCAGTTCTCGGAGTTCTGACAGATGTTCAGGCGTAAGTTCTTCTTCTGTGATGTGCGCCTTGGGCATCAGCATATGATGAGTGTCTGTAATAGTGTCGTAAGGAAAGCGATTGTCTACCAATTGCCAAAGATTGAAATTTTCTAGCAGCTCACCGTCTGCCTCTTTATCACAAAGGGCGCAGCCAACAGCCAACTTCCCAGCTTCAATATACTTGGTGTACGCCGCTCTCATTTTCTGTGAGCGATATGAAGGTTTACCTGCACGTGGATCTGCCATGATGTTTCTAGTATACTATGCTGTATATGAAACCAGAAGATTTACAAAAAGCCCCTAAATTACTAGCAGAAAACATTAAAATTGGTTTCTCACCTGAATTCTTTGTGATGGGCATCAGCTCAGGCAACAACGCTCAGGTATACTCACTTACTCCTGGGCACGCGAAGCGACTGCAACAATATCTTGGACATGAAATCAAAAACTTTGAAGACCAAAACGGTGAAATTACCGCTGAATGGAATCCAAATGTGGTAAGTCCGGTCCAGCGCGCCAATCCTCCGACAGAAGGCAGTTAAAGAAATAACCGATGAGCAGTGCTCATCGGTTATTTCTTTATTCCAGCTTACGAATGCATAAACTCAATCACATCCCCTTCTTGTACAATATATTCTTTTCCTTCAGTTCTAAGTTTGCCTGACTCTTTAGCTGCTGCTTTTGAACCAGCCGCTACCAGATCCTCAAATTTCATCACTTGGGCCCGTATGTACTTCTGCTGAAAGTCAGTATGGATCACTCCAGCTGCCTCAGGTCCAGTAGCGCCCACCTTTACGGTCCAGGCTCGGGTTTCCTTCTCACCAGTAGTAAAGTAACTCATGAGGCCAAGCTTGCGGTAGGCAGCACGGATCAAAGCGTCGACACCACTGTCTTGCGTGCCATATTCACGCCTGAAATCCATTTTTTCGTCTTCAGCTAGATCACGTAGCTCATGTTCAACACCAGCATCAACTACTACGTACTCGCTATTGGTCTTTTCAAAAAACTCTAACAGCTCTGTCCAACGCTCGTCGTTATTCTCATCCAGATTGAAAGATCCATTTTTTCGGTTGCAAATGTACAAAAAGGCTTTGTTGGTGAGTAAGTGCATGCCCTTAATAAGCAGCTCTTCCGCCTCCGTATATTCAAACTGATTAGCCAGCTTTCCCGCTTCAAGGTGCGGCAATAGCCGTCCCAGCAAGTCATGTTCTGCAACAGCAGCTTTATCACCGCGCTTAGCGTCGCGCTCAAGGTTACCGAAGCGCTTAGCAACTGTCTCAGCGTCAGCCATAATAAGTTCGAGGTTGATCACCTCAATATCACTCATTGGATCGATCACTCCAGAAACATGATGCACGTCTTCATCCTCAAAGATTCGTACCACTTCGGCGATCATATCGCACTCACGGATATTAGCGAGGAATTTATTACCCAAACCTTCACCAGCTGAAGCTCCCTTCACAAGTCCAGCAATATCAACGAATTCAATCACGGCTGGAATTATTTCATCGCTGCCAGAGATACTTGAAAGGGTCTGCAGGCGGTTATCCGGGACTGGAACAACGCCAACTGTCGGGTCGATCGTGGCAAAAGGATAATTAGCAATCAGTACTTCATTTCGGGTAAGTGCCGTAAAAAGCGTCGATTTCCCGACGTTCGGTAACCCTACGATTCCTACAGAAAGTGACATATTTTAGTTATGAACGAAGTGAATTAGTAAAATAGGAATACCCTTGGGGTAGACACAAATATAAAAATGAACTTGGACGACCTGCTTGTTTTGCACTAACCAGGGTAAAGTACTAACAAGTAGAGGTCGCCCAAATCCCATTACTCGAAGTCGGCTTGCTGCAGCGTCCCTGGACGAATAACGCAGTGTCGACTTCGTGAGAGCTATTATAGGTAATTTGGTATAACTAGCAAGCTTTTCTACCCAACTTGGCCACATCCTTCAGCCAGCCTTCGCGACAAGGCTGCCCCACCTTCTCACACGGGCCGTAGGCACTTACTTTTGTCTTGATCCCCGCAAACTCGAGGATTCCGTATTGAATTTCGTTGGTATAATCACCAAACTGCCACCACGTTTTAAATGGTGAGTGAGTTCCCATCACGATAATCACGCGGCCAGTCTTACCAACTAAGTGCTTATCAAGTTGCTTGGTTTCTTTATTAAAATTGAAGGCAAAGCCCGGGATCCAAAAACGATCAAAGAGACCTTTAAGGATGGCTGGCATGGTGCACCACCAGTTTGGGTATACAATCACTACGTGATCAGCCCAGCGGAACTTGTCTTGTAGATCAAGTAGGTCGGGTTCTAGAGCCTGGATTTCTTTGTAGCCTTTGTGCAAGATCGGATCGAAGTTCATGTCTCCAATATTTACGCGCTGCACTTCGTGACCGGCTTCTTCCGCTCCGACTTGGTACGCATCAGCGACTGAACCAGAGAAGGTTTCATTGTCAGAGTTCCCAAGGAGAACGAGGATTTTTTTAGTTTTCATAGTGGTATTAGTATATAGAAAGGGCGCGCCGAAGGCGCGCCCTTTCTGTGGGTAACCGTATTCTAGCAATTATTTTCTAATCGAACCATTAGGGTTAAACTTCCCAGCTGTCGGTGCTCCGGTCATCTGCATCATCTTCTGGCGCATCTCAGGACTCATGGCTGCTGCGAGTTGTTGCTGGTACTTGGGTAGTACTTTCATGGCCGCTGCCATCTGGTTGTTGCCATTAGCTTTCATTTCGGCTTGCATCTCTTTTGCAATCTGTTCAAAGAGTTTCGGGTCTTTCTCGACCAGCTCCATAATCATTTGCTGTTGATCTTCAGGGACATTTTTGAGTTGTGATTTCAACAACTTCTTCATGGCCATATTTTTCAATTTTCCTAACATAGAGCGTTATTGTAACAGTTCTAGTGCTGTCGTAAAGTTTACTGCCTATATGGTGTATTTAAGTCGATAAGACTTGACAAAACAGTAAAAAATACGTATTTTAATCAAGTATAATCAACAAATTTAGTATGCAAACGTTATTTAAATGGTATGGGAGGAAGGTGGTCATAGGCACGTTAATTGCGGTGGCTATTTTAATTGTCGCAGGAGTTTTCTTTAAGACTCAAACTGATGAAGTTCTGACTGAAGCAGAAGAAGTGTTACCGACCGTACAAGTTAGTTCTGTTGGTGCTCTTGTGAGCGAATCTTCACTCAGTCTAATCGGAACGGTTGAGGCAGTGAGTCAAGCTACTGTGCAAAGTGAAGCTTCAGGTCGTGTTGTAGCAGTCAATGCCAAACTGGGTGATAGTGTGTCAGCTGGTTCTATATTGGTACAGCTTGAAAACGCCGCTCAACGTGCAACTGTATTGCAGGCTGAAGGTTCTTATGAATCGGCTCTTGCCGCCTCTGCTCAAAGTGATGTTGGAGTAAGTGGTTCAGAAACGAACCTTCGGGCAGCTCGTAACACCGCTCTAACAACATACAGAAACACCTACACCACCGGGAATGATGTAGTAGTGACTATTATTGATGATGTTTTTACAGACCCCACGAGTCGCTTCCCTGGTTTGCGAATTGACGGTGCTGGATTCACCATCTCTCTAAATAACAGACGTGTCGCACTTCAGACAGAATTAACATCCTGGAGGCAGACTGTTAATACGCTCTCTACCGCAAACGACTTTGCTGCAATTCAAACTACATCAGAACAGAATATAAACACTATTCTGAGTATCATTGACGATCTCATTTCAGCAACTCTAGATGAAGATAACAAAACTAAAACAGTAGCTGGCGGCAGTATCGATGCATACCGATCCCGTCTATCTACAGCTCGTGCAACCCTGAACGGAACTCTTTCAGCTCTGCAAACTGCAGAAACAAATGTCCGGAGTGCGGAAGAAGCGCTCGCTCAGGCTAAAATCGCTGGGAGCAACAGCTCAGTCTCTAACGCTGATGCTCAAATAAAACAGGCGCTTGGCTCACTTCGAAGTGCAGAAGCGGCGCTGTCTAAAACAATCATACGAGCACCCATTGCAGGAGAAGTTAACAGTATGGATATCAAAGTTGGTGATTTTGTGGGACAACAAACAATTGTGGCTGAAATTGCGAATAATAATGCTTTGGAAGTCACCACTTTTGTGGGAGAAAATGATCGAAATGCTCTAAAGATTGGACAAACAGTAGTGCTGGACGGTCAGTATCCAGGTCTTATAACCAAGATCGCAAACGCGATTAACCCAACGACCTTAAAGACTGAAGTTGTTATAGCCACTGAATCTGACACCCTCAACAATGGAGATACTGTCCGGATTGAAATTTCAGGGATTGAAAAAGCAGCCAACACCACTATCCTCATCCCTATTTCTGCTGTTAAATTTACCGACATCGCTGGTAGCGTATTCTTTGTGACCGAGGGAGTACTGGAGTCAAAACCAGTAGAGCTAGGACGCATCACCGGCACCTCCGTTGAAATCACTTCTGGATTAGATCTGGGAGACACTATTGTTATTGATGCTCGTGGATTAGTGATTGGTCAGAAAGTTGAAGCTATAAAACAACAATAGTATGTGGGAATTTTTCATTAAAAACAGTAAGTTCGCGTATCTTTTTCTGATTGCCTTAATAGGTCTTGGTACTTACAGTCTGGTGGCGATTCCAAAAGAATCTTCGCCGGAGGTAGTGGTGCCAGTCGGCATTGTCTCAACTGTGCTCCCTGGAGCACCAGCTGCAGACATTGAATCCCTCATTACCAACGAAATCGAGCGTGGTTTGACGAGTATTGAAAACGTAAAAAACATCACTTCAACTTCGCGTGAAGGAGTATCTTCTATTACTGTTGAATTTGATGCTAGTGCTGATTTAGACCAATCAATTCAAGACCTAAAAGATACAGTCGATACCCTGAAACCTGACCTGCCTGATGATGCTGAAGACCCTGTCGTATCTGAAGTAAACTTTGTTGATCAACCAATCCTCACTTTTGCCTTAGCAGCTGACTTACGGGCTGATGAATTTACCTCACTAGCTGACAGCGTTGAAGCAGAAATTGAATCGCTCAATGGTGTATCTCGGGTTGAAACCAATGGTGTTCGAGATCGAGAAGTAACAATTATTGTAGACCAAACGCAACTCCTGCTATTTGGATTAACGCTAACTGAAGTAACCAGCGCTGTTCGGAATGCAAATATTACGTTTCCAATCGGTCAGATCAAGAATAACGGAGTTTCCTATAATGTTGCCTTTGAGGGTGATATTACTGATCCCAGTCAAATTGCTAACATTGCGATCACTACCCGCGGTGGGCAGCCAGTATATGTGCGGGATATTGCGACAGTGGTTAACGGACTAGCTCCTGCGAACCGAATTTCGCGCTTAAGCGTCGATAACCAACCTTCGGCTTCATCTATCTCGTTTGATGTCTATAAACAAACTGGGGGTGATATCACTGCCATTACAGCTGGAATTAACGATAAATTGGCAGAGTTACAAAACCCTGGAAATACGCTCGATGGGATTGTGACCGAGACAGTGCTTGATGCTGGAGCTGACATCAATGAAGACCTGGTCCGACTTTCAAGCTCTGGCTTGCAAACTGTAGTGCTGGTGGTTCTGCTTTTGATTGTAGCCCTGGGCTGGCGCGAAGGTTTGCTGGCCGGTACTGCTATTCCCCTCTCGTTCTTGTTCGGCTTTATTGGACTGTATCTATCAGGCAACACGATCAACTTCCTAAGTCTCTTTTCATTAATTCTGGGGATTGGTATTTTAGTTGACTCAGCCATTGTGATGGTTGAAGGCATTAATCGCCGAATGAAAGACAATCCTGACATCGATAAACGAACTGCCGCGATTGAAACTATTCGTGAATTCAGTGCCCCTCTCATTTCTGGAACGCTTACGACTGTTTCGATGTTTGTTGGACTGTTCATTGTCGGTGGTGTCATTGGTCAATTCATTGCCAGTATTCCGTTCACGCTGATTTTCCTGCTATTTGCTTCAATGTTTGTAGCTCTGGCTATCATCCCACTACTCGCTTCTGGTTTCTTGCGACGCCGAAGTGAAACTCGATTTGAAAAAATTCAGGTAGCCAACGCACGAAAACTCGAAAATTGGTACCAGACAAAACTTACAAGTATTCTTGATAATCTCGATACTCAAAACAAATTCATTGCTGGTATTTCTGCTGCATTGGTATTTTCACTGCTTTTACCAGCAAATGTATGGGCTGGGCTTCTGGCTATACCATTTGTGTACATAGTGGTGAAGCGCGTTCTACGGATTAATGTCCGACGTTATCGCGAAGGGCTTAAAATCTTTACACTACTTATTTCAGTGATTACAGTTGGTGCAATCTCAATCTTTGTAATGCAAGCAGCTGGTTTATCCAATAGTTTGGTAAAAGTAGTCTTCTTTGAGCAAGGGAACGTAGACTTCATCATTCTTGAAGTTGAAAATCCTGAGGGCACCGTTAAAGAATTAACCGACATTGCAGTTCGTCGGGTGGAAGAAGTTCTCTACACTCGAAGCGACATTGAATCCTTCACAGCCACGATCGGAAGCGGTAGTCAATTTGGTGCTGGTGGCAGCGGCGAAAAATTGGCTAACCTCTTTATTTCTCTCAAAGAAGACCGGGCTCAAACTAGTACTGAAATTGTGGAAGAGTTACGAGCAGATCTTGCCTTCATACGAGATGTAAAAGTTACGGTCAACCAACCGAGTGACGGTCCACCAACCGGAGCTGCTATCGTGATTAAATTCCTCGGTGATGACTTAACTGAGATCACAAACTTTGCTAATCAAACTACGGGACTAATCCGATCGGTTGAGAACACAACGAACGTACAAAGTAGTACCAACAATAACAATACTGAATTTGTTCTAGAACTCGACCGCGAGAAGACAGCTGCGTTCGGTCTTAATCCGTTTACGGTATCTCAAATAGCACGAACTGCGGTATTTGGAGCTGATGCTACATCACTGACGACACTTGATGACGACATTGATGTAGTGGTAAAACTGGATATTGATAACTCAAACACTGTCGACCCGTCAACTACTAATATCACCACTATTGATGATCTAACTCGTATTTCACTTCCAACTGTATCTGGCTCGATTCCTCTCTCTGAACTCGTAACAGTGCGATTACGCGAATCCAGCTCAGTCATTAATCACGAAGATAAAAAGCGAGTTGTGTCGGTAACGGCTGATATCACTGCAGCTGGAAATGCTCGAGAAATCCAAGCTGATATTTTAGCGCGGGTACAAAATGAATTAAATATTCCTGACGGTGTCGAGATTAGCACTGGTGGTGGAGAGACTGACGAATCAAACCAGGCCTTTATTGAAATGTTCTTTGCGCTTATTGTGGGAGTTGGTCTTATGATTGCAATTCTAACTTTGCAATTCAATTCGTATCGAGCGATGGCCTATGTACTCTCAATTCTTCCTTTCTCACTGATTGGTATCATGATTGGTCTGGCTATTACACAAAACCCTCTCTCCTTCCCTTCCATTATGGGGTTCATTGCTCTCTCCGGGATTGTAGTTAATAACTCAATCCTGCTCATCGATATGATGATCGGCATGCGTAAAGCACAACCAGAAAAATCAGTCCGAGACGTAGTGATTGAAACTGCTGGTAACCGACTGCGGCCAATTCTTCTAACTACCGTCACGACAGTATTCGGAATGATCCCTCTTACCTACGCTGGTGACTTATGGGCGCCACTCGCCTACGCCGTGATGTTTGGACTGGTGTTCTCAGTCATTATTACCTTGCTTTTGATTCCGATTATCTACTACCGAAAACCAAGCGAACTACCTAAGTAATAAAAACAAAAACCCCGAGAAATTCTCTCGAGGTTTTTATTTTGTCGTAGCTTAGCCTTGGTCAGTTTGTCGTTTTTTCTTTTTTGTATAGGCCATAAATCCATTTACTAGTGCTGTTGCAAGCAAGAAGGCTGCCAGGTAACCGAGGAAGAACTGTCCATAATTAAAGCCAGCCAAACCGAGTGGTACTAATGCCGTAACTACTCCAAGTGTGTACCAACTTGAAGCTTGTATCGAGGGCCCTACTGTACTCGGCACTACGTGTAGCGTCATTAGAATAGCATTGGTATACAGCACTGCTATCAAAGTCCAAAGCGCTCCTACATACGGTGCAAACTGCAGTGAGCCAGTTTGCAGATATGTAACAGCCCCTAGAATAAAGGTAGTGACTAAAATAAGTACCATAGCAACCCGGAGTACAACATACACCACTCCCATCATTCGTCGTTCCGTCTCGTCGATCGTACCATCAGCAATTGCACTAAAGAAGTTAAGGATAGCGAGGGTTGAGCAACCAACACCAAGTGATATCGCAACTGACTGCAAGATCGAACTGAGGGTAAATATAATTTCCATATACCAGAACTATAGCAAAGAGCGGCGCCTGCGGCGCCGCTCCTGTGTGTATATGTTTATTGTGCAATCGGTGTTGGCGGTAGTGGAATATCTGTATATGGCCGATGAGAGTTTACATCGAGTAGCATGAGCTGATTACTAACCTGATTAACTAACAGAGCTAGTAAACAAAGTGATATTGCAGTTAATACAATGACAGCTAGGTACCTAGTTGTATGTAGCTTCCAACTAAGATTAAATTTATATATTTTTCTATGAATAATATGGGCCAACTGAACTATACCTAGTAGGTACATCGGTAGTATAATCCACCAATAAAAATAAACTCCGTAAGCTCCATAGAGCACAAAGTCCAGCGGAAGCAGTAATATCTGAATACCACCCTCAATATGTTCTAGTTTTCCATTACATCGAGCGTTTGAAAAAGCAACACCTATATCTCCCATACTGTTGGTGCAATAGGTTTGGTAGTTTACTTCACCGCGTATTCCCCAACCTGAATCATGGTAGTAATCTGAAGGAGGATTGACAATTAGCCACACAAGTAACGAGCAAAAACTCACTAGAATAAAAAACAAACTTACTGCTTTAAGCAAACTCCAGAATTGTGAACGTAATGACATATGTGAACACAATACCAAAAGCCGCGTCCCTTAGGGATACAGCTTGTGTACAGGCGTGCAATTTTTAGATTAAAATAGTTGCGTGATTGTGAGAGATTTCCAGTGTTCCCGAATGAATTTCATGGGTTTCTTTTTCACCATCAATTTTCTTGATAGTGATAACACCCTCTTTAAGGGGAGAAATAAGAGCGGTGTGATTGGCTAAGATTTCCATCTCACCATCAACACCCGGCACGATCACTGAAAGTGCTTCTCCATCGAAGATTGGTGCGTCTACTTTTGAAACAGTGAGTTTTAGTGTGTTTTGTTCTGCCATAATTTGTTAATTAGTTAATCCGTAGCACAGACCACCCGATATTGCTCCTGGAATGGCTGGTGTTGGTTTTCCATCAGAAACCCACACTCCTAAGCAGTTACAACTTTTGTATGGATCACCAGGCATTCCTTCACCGTGGTTGCATTCCTGTGGATTTGTGTAAATTGTATATCCTACAAGAACTACAATAGTCACTACGAAGATTGCAACAATTTTCATTATTCTGACTTAGTAACCTCACTGATTCCTCCCTTCATGTAAAAGTCTTGCTCGTTCTTGTCGTCATGCTTGCCGTCGAGGATTTCGGCGAAGCCTTGGATAGTGTCTTCGAGCTTCACGTACTTACCGGGAGCACCAGTGAAGACTTCGGCTACTGAGAACGGCTGACTCATGAATTTTTGAATCTTTCGGGCTCGGTAGACAGTCTGCTTGTCTTCTTCTGAAAGTTCTTCGATACCAAGGATCGCGATAATGTCTTGTAGGTCTTTGTAACGTTGCAGAACAAGCTTTACTCCTTGAGCAACCCGGTAGTGCTCTTCACCAACAATGGTCGGATCAAGCGCAGTTGAGTTACTTTCAAGTGGGTCGATTGCTGGGTAAATACCGAGTGATGCTAACTGACGCGAAAGCACTACGGTGGAGTCGAGGTGAGAGAACGTTGTTGCTGGCGCTGGGTCAGTCAGGTCGTCCGCTGGCACGTATACCGCTTGTACAGAAGTAATTGATCCAGACTTAGTAGAAGTAATTCGCTCCTGCATCTTCCCCATTTCTTCCGCTAGCGTTGGTTGGTATCCTACTGCAGACGAAACTCGCCCAAGGAGTGAAGACACCTCCTGTCCTGCTTGCGTGAAGCGGAAGACGTTGTCCATGAAGAACAGTACATCCTTTCCTCCATCAGCATCGCGGAGTGATTCCGCCATCGTAAGACCAGTCAGTCCTACTCGCGCTCGCGCACCCGGTACTTCATTCATCTGCCCAAACACGAGCGCAGTTTTATCAAGCACACCTGAGTCTTTCATTTCGTGGTACAAGTCATTCCCTTCACGTACGCGCTCTCCTACACCAGCAAATACTGAGTATCCACCGTGATTAGTCGCTACGTTGTTGATCAGCTCCTGGATAAGTACGGTCTTCCCTACTCCCGCTCCTCCAAAGAGCCCTACCTTACCTCCTTTAATAAACGGAGCAAGTAGGTCTACTGACTTGATTCCGGTTTCAAATACCTCAGTCTTGGTAGACTGGTCAGTGAAAGCTGGAGCTTCTTGGTGAATACCACGGAGATTTTCGGTTCCGAGATCAGTTCCGCCATCCAGCGTCTCACCAAGCACGTTAAAGAGTCGCCCGAGTGACTTCTCACCAACTGGTACGGAAATGTGCCCGCCCGTATTTGTTACTTCAAGCCCTCGTTCCAGACCTTGGGTATCCTGCATCGAAATAGCTCGCACTCGGTCAAGACCAACGTGTTGTGCTACTTCAAGCGTAATGGTGACCTCACCATTTTGCACCTTAAGCGCAGTCAAAAGCTCTGGTACACCACCTTCAGCAAAGTGCACATCGACAACAGGGCCAATGATTTGGGTGATGATTCCTTTTTGTGTTTCAGTACTCATAATGTTTGTAATAATGAATTGATAAGTGTGTTTGTAATAATGACTCAGTACCACTGAGTGGTGAAGGCTTAGAAAGCCCTCTGCCACTTAGAACTACTTCATGGCTTCAATACCACCGGTGATTTCACTCACTTCAGCGGTAATGGCTGCTTGTCGCTGTTTGTTGAAGAGTAGTGTCAATGACTTGGCCATCTCTTTAGACTTATCGGTGGCGTTCTTCATGGCTACCATTCGAGCAGAGTGTTCGCAGGCCTTGCTCTCCAAGAGTGCGTGGTAGACCATAATCTGCACTAAGCGCGGCACGAGTGACTCCAGCACCTCCTCTGGTGATGGCTCGATGGTATACACCGTTGATTCTACCGCTGGCTCTACATCCTCGCTACCAACTCCCTTCTTAGGACGGATACCTCGCATGATGTAGTGGATTTCCGCTGGGTCGAGCGGTAACACTGTTCGACGAGTCGGCTCCTGCTCAAACGTAGACAGGAAATTTTGATAGATGATTTCTACCTCTTTATACTCACCGCCTTCAAAAGCATTGACAAGTGTTTGAGCAATTTCATACACATCTTCGATCGTGACCTCATCTGAGATATTGGTGTACTCACCAAGCAGTACTTGCTTCTCCCGCCTAGCAAACTCGACTGCCTTGCGTCCAACGCAGATCAATTCCAAGTCACCTTCTTTAGCAATTGTTTCAGAGGCTTTTTTAAGCACCGCAGAGTTCACACTCCCGGCCAAACCTTTATCACTAGTAACCACCACTGCCAAACGCTTCCCTGCAGTCCGCTTTTGCGTCAGTGGGTGCTGGAGACCATCTGGTGAAGTTGCTAGCTGCGACAGAATTCGTAGTGCTGCATGGATGTACGGGCGGCCAGCAAACGCGCGCTGCTGACTTTTCCGCATCTTAACCGCAGACACCGACTCCATCGCCTTGGTAACTTTACCGGTCTTTTTGGTCGAAACTATTTTGTTTTTAATTTGTTTGAGGGCCATATTTAGATAGACGTTGGTATTGAGGGTATATTCTCTTGACTGTAGTCAAACTCTTCCACTATACCTCCAGAATTATAAGCATAATAAAATATAAAAAATAAGTAGACGAATGAGCATACTGAGATAACGAATGCTAAGCTATCAATTCTTGAGTTTATTCTTTTATAATGCCGATAACCTGATGTGATCAGAATAAATGGTGTGAAAATAAGCCAAACTATCATTTGTATTCCTGCTAAATCTTCAAGAAGACCAGTTGCCGGGAAACTACGAATTGCAAACAGCAATAAAAGCTGTCCAGTGAAAACTAAATATCCAATTTGTAATATTTTCAAAAACATTTTTATTCAGCTACTACGTAGAGGTTTTGATTAGCGTCTTTGAAGTCTGCCATCGCCTTGTTTAGATTCTCAACTACTTCATCAGTTAGTTCACGCCCAGTCTCAAGCGCGTCGAGGATTTCTTTTCGGTCTCGCTCTACAAATGACAGAAGGCCCGATTCAATCTTGCTAGTGTTCTCAACTCGTGCGCCATCGAAGATGCCATTATTAGCAGCGTAGATGGCTACCACTTGTTTGTAGAACGGTACCGGGGCGTTTTGCGGTTGCTTAAGCATTTCTACGTACTTGCGGCCTGATTCGATACGGGCTTTCGTATCCTCATCGAGATCAGAGGCGAACTGCATGAAAGCTTCCAGTTCTCGGAACTGCGCGAGCTCGAGACGAATCTTCCCAGCCACCTTCTTCATTGCTTTAGTCTGAGCGCTCGATCCTACTCGTGATACTGAGATACCAACGTCGAGCGCTGGACGGATCCCCTTGTTGAAGAGATCGGTATCGAGGAAGATCTGGCCATCCGTAATTGAGATCACGTTGGTTGGGATGTACGCCGACACGTCACCTTCTTGCGTTTCAATAATCGGCAAGGCGGTGATTGAACCACCACCCAGTTCTTGTGAAAGCTTGGCTGATCGTTCGAGAAGACGAGAGTGTAGGTAAAAAATGTCTCCTGGATAGGCTTCTCGTCCTGGTGGGCGTCGCAGTAGGAGTGACATTTGTCGGTAGGCGTTCGCATGCTTCGACAGGTCGTCAAACACCACGAGTACGTCTTTGCCTTGCTCCATAAAGTACTCACCAATCGCTGCGCCTGTAAATGGCGCCAGGAAGAGCATCGGTGATGCTTCAGAAGCAGACGTAGCCACGATAGTGGTGTACTCCATCGCTCCTGCTTCTTGGAGCTTCGCCATAATACTTACGGTCTTTGAACGTTTTTGACCTACGGCTACGTAGATACAAATTGGGCGCTTATCTGCCGGTTCGTATTTTTGGTTAATGATGGTGTCTACCGCTACTGTTGTCTTCCCTGTTTGGCGATCACCAATGATGAGTTCTCGTTGACCTCGTCCAATTGGAATCATTGAGTCGATCGCCTTGATACCAGTGTGAATTGGTTCGTTCACTCCGGATCGATCCATTACTCCGTAAGCAACTCGCTCGATCGGCATGTCTTTGTCAGCATCAATAGCACCTTCGCCATCAATTGGTTCGCCCAGAGCGTTCACTACACGCCCGACAATTCCGTCACCAACGGGTACTGAAAGAAGTTTTTTAGTACGCATCACTCGCATACCTTCTTTTACCCGATTTGATTCACCAAGCACTACCACCTTCACTGCATCTTCTTCTAAGTTCAAGATCAAGCCATAGAGGGCGTCATCGCTCGCGATCACTTCTTCGAGGCTCTTTCCAGCTCCATCATCGAAGACAACCATCTCCATCATCTGGGCGGTCTTAAGTCCGTCGATTTCAGCAATACCATCACCAACAGTGGTGACAATACCTACTTCTTGGGTGATTCCGGCAGCGTCAATGTCTGCAATCTCTTGTTTGATCTTGTCGATTAATACAGTGCTCATAGTGAATGATTGGTTATTAAATGTAGTGAATAAGTTACTTGGTGACGTTTCGGTAGACCGAAACTAATTTTGATTTGTAACTAGCGTCCACCCGCTGGTTATTGGCTTCAGCGACATACCCTCCGATAAGTGACTCGTCGATAGTAACAACTGGTTCTGTTGTGACACCGAGTTCAGTCAGAGTTGCCTTAATGGCTGTTTGATGTTTTTCAACATCAGATGACTGGGCAACAGTAACAGAAACTGCATCAGCAGAACCAGCACTAAGTACCCGACTAACACCACGTAGCACAGACGCATACAGTCGTTCATGACCGTGCTTCTTCAGCGACTGCTGCAGTCCAGCAAGAACAACATCAGGCATTGCGCCTTCAGCGATCATTTCTAATACTGCAGTGATGTAGGTGTCTTTCATAGTGTTTAGGCGTCTTTTTTAAGCAATTTTTCTGTAGCAAGGACTGCGAGCTTGGCAATTTCTGCTTCGCTCTCCTTTCGGGCTTGAGCCTGAATGTCAGTGCCTTTTTGCTCAGCGCTGCGGATAACACCGGCTGCCTTGTCTTCAGCCGCGGCAATAATCTCGTTAGATTTTTCGCCAGCTGCTTGCTTCGCTCGAGTGTTGACCTCTTCTGCTTCTTTGTGCGCTTGTGCTACCACCGCTTTACGTTCTGTATCCGCTTCTGCTTTTGCAGCAGCAGCTGCTTCGGCATCTGCAATACCTTGCTTGATCGCATCTTCACGATCTTGCAACAGTTTTAAAACTGGTTTGTACAGGAAATAACTCAACAATCCCATCAGGATTATAAAGTTGATAATCTGAACGGTGATGCCTTTAACATCAATACCGAATGCTTCAATAAGTTGTTCCATAACGTATATATGCTAAAGCAAACCTTAAGTTACTGCTTTAAAGCAATTAATTTGCTATGCAAACTTAATAACGAAAGCAACTACAAGGGCGAAAATAGCCAACGCTTCTACGAATACAATACCGAGGATCATTGTACTTTGGATCTTGCTGGCTGCTTCTGGATTTCGTCCAATTGCTTCAAGTGCTTTTGACACAAGGATACCAATACCGATACCTGGCCCCATCACACCAAGACCTGCTGCAAGCGCCATCGCAATCGCTTTGATTGAGTCTGCACTCATTTGTGATGCAGCCATCGCCAATTCCATTTCTGGTGACATAAAATATGTAAGTTAATTAATTAATTTTGTACTGCTCTAACGAACAAGTACGAATCGCGCGCCCAATGTGCGAGATTCGTGATTATTCACTAGTGCGGCTCCGCTACGGCCAACTTAATAAAGACCAACGTCAAGAAGAAGAACACTCCGGCTTGGATAAAGCCCACGAACACCTCATAGGCTAGAATCGGTACTGGCAGCACAAACGGCACAAAGAATGTGGCCACTACTAGGAGTGTTTTCCCGGCGAAGATATTTCCAAAAAGTCGGAATGAGAACGAAACTAATCGACCGATTTCACTGATAAGTTCGATAATTCCTACTAGGAAATTAAGTGGCGAGGAGAAGTTGATGAATTTACCGCCATACTTCCACACTCCAAGCGCTGCTATCCCAGCAAACTCAATCGTAAACATTGCAATGAGCGCAAAGGCAATTGCAACATTTAAGTCAGTAGCTGGAGGATAAAAGAACGGTGTAAAGTGTGAACCGTCTCCATGACCATCAAACAACCCGATAGTAGTAACACCTGGCAGTAATCCCACCCAGTTCATCACTAAAAGGAACAAGAACATAGTGATTAAGATTGGAAAGTACTTTCGGGCCAAATCCTTACTTTCTAGCGTGTCTTCAACGTATTGGTAAATACCGCCTACGACAGTTTCAAAGATCAGTTGTAATTTCCCTGGTACTTTTTTAAGATTTCGTCCCACAGTGACTGCCAAAACAATCAAGATGACCATAGCCAGCCAGGTTGTAAGCATGGTAGCGGTGATTGAAATACCGAAAAACTCCCCCACGATATAGGGGTCTAGCTTTACTGAGATACCTTCAGCAGCGTGTGCTGTATTAATCAGACTGAACATAGAAAATACCTTGCAGACGGTTCATTTCTACCCAACTAAACTCATTCGAGACAACCGGAAGTATTCATCAATCCTGTTCTGATGAAAAACTCTATTGTCTAAAATGTAGCCAAGTAAGATCTATAACTAACCTGCGGATGCATAGTAGCAAATGTTGACTAAAAAATAAAGTGGGGATATCAAAAGAGTACTCACATACTGGCTTAGTTTAACCATTGACTAAATCACATTTGCTGAGTAGTATAATGCCCACTTGATATTCAAGTCCCTGTCACAAGGGCTCGTAGCTCATCTGGTAGAGCGCCTCATTTGCACTGAGGAGGTAGCGGGTTCAAGTCCTGTCGAGTCCACCAAATACACACCGCCAATAGGCGGTTTTGTGTTTTTAGGTGGACTCGAAGCAAAGCCTGGTAGGCTTTGCGTCAGGACTTGAAAGACGGAGCCGGTACACAAGACGAGCGAAGCGAGTGCTTGTCGGCGAGTCGGGGTCGAGAACACTGGGTAGATTATGAGCGAAGCGAAATAATATGCTTAGTGATTCGTGACCAAGTCCTGTCGATTCCACATAGTAAAGTAAAAGCCGCTTCTTTCAGAAGCGGCTTTTACTTTTTGAAGAGAAGTTAGTATTGTACAAGCATCCATGGCTTTTCAGCTGAAGCCGATACAAATGGTCCAATTTCTAAGCGCCCATCATCTAGCCAATGTGTGTGCATATCAAGGATACTAGACACAATCCCGCTGCCATCAAAATCAGCTGGATACACAACGTGTTGATCAACTACATATACAAAGCTTGTGCACTCAGTAGGGATTTCGGACATTTGTTCACAGTAATGAATGTACTGCATATCAGGAGACACTTCGTAATATGGAACATCAAAGTGGAAGCCAGGCTCGCCTTCTTTGCCTTCAAGTTTTGCTGTTATAATCCGCTCATCTCCATCTACGGCTACAAATAGCCCGGTTTCGTTTTTAAAGGCCTGGAAAGAAGACGCAGCCATTTCTACATCTACCACATTTGAAAACTTAGAGGCGTTAGCATCAGAATAATGCTGACTGTAGTGTGGTGTTTGCTGTGAAATGCCAAAGGCTATAAAAGCGGTTACAAATCCAATTACGTACGAAAGTGCAACAATAATGGCGCGTTCATTTATCATACAGAAATTATAGCAAAGTTATTTATACAATTTGTCAATTTTCCCCGCTAACACAACATCGAGCTTTGTCAGACCCTTACTGTCATGCGTCGACAAAGTGACTTTTACAGCACCATACGACAGTTGCATGTCAGGATGATGATTTGCGATCTCAGCATGCACTGCAATCCGAGCCATAAAGATCAATCCAGAAATATAATCTGTCATCTCAAATTCACGTTTTATCTCAGTTTCTTTTTTGTTCAAAGTCCACTCTGAATGTTTTTTAGCAAAGCTTGAAATTTCTCTCTTCGTTAAGAGCTTAGGAGCTTTTTTCATTACTGCTAGTTTACCAGACGCACGAGAGTGGTTTTTAAAGATATGCACCTAGACGGCACCGCCACACAAATGACATACCAACTCTTCTTGTGAAACACCTAGACTATCCATACCAGCCATAAGTGGCGAATTTTTAGTAACAGCTGGTAGTGTGTTTACTTCCAAAAAGAAAATCTCACCTTCTGGGGTGACAATAAAATCTGACCTCGACATATCTGAAAGCCCAAGTTCAGTATGAATTTGTTTTGAAAAATCTGCAATTCTATCTTTAGTATTTTTTGTAAATCGTCCTGGAACAATTTTTTCGGCTGCAAACACATCTTGATCTGTCTCCAGATCATGTACCACTTCGATCGTGGGAGTTGCATAGAGTGCGGTACCTCGCAAATCATTAACTACTCCACAAGTCACTGACGCTCCATTAATTCGCTGTTCCACTAATACGTCATCGTACTTTTCAAACATTTCTGCTAGCACTTTTGCTAGTTCATAACTACCATTTGCAATTCGCATACCAATACCAGAACCTCCAAAGGTGGGCTTTACAATAAATGCTCCGCCTAAGAGTTTTTCGGTTGTATTGGCGCTGGCGTGTACATCTGCTACTCCTGATTTACTGAGACGTAAATGGGCGGCTTTTTGTACTTGCGTATTTTTTACATGCTCCTTTGTTAACATCTTGTTGAGCCCAACAGCAGATTGAAATGGTTTACTGCCATTGTAGTTTACTCCAGCTCGTTCAATGACTCGCTGCACGGAGCCGTCTTCGCCATAGAGACCATGCAGTCCAATATAGACAGAATCAACTTTATTTAGAATGTCTTGAGATGAGCGGACAAAACCATCTTCGAGCCATTCGCCATTCTTTGTGACATTTATATCAACAACATCATAGAGACCAGTTGCTTTTAATACTGAGGAGACTTCTCCACCATTTTGCATGGATAACACATGCTCCTCACTGGGGCCACCACGTAAGACAGCAATTCTCGGTTTGTGGTTTTCTTTCATTTCACAATAATACCACAGCCATAATCTGAACTAGAGTTGTCTAAAGTCCTCATTACGATCCAGCACTGCCGCCAAAAACTTTGCCTCATACCCTTGTTTCGCCGCATTTTTCACCATGCCATTTGTATCTTTTGGGATACACTTACCATCAAAACCTCGCTGATCAGCATATACCAGTGTGTGCGATGGATTTATCCGTCCATCTGTCAACCAGAGCTCTCTGAGCTCTGCGTAATCAACACCATAACTCCCCGCTATATCATAAAACTCATTACAAAAAGTGACTTTAGTAGCTATCCAAGTATTTTCCATATACTTAGTTAGTTCTGCAGTTGTACTATCAGTCATGTGGTAGTGCGCAAACGGACCTGAAACACGTTCAAAATATGGTCTCACAGCATCTCTGGCTTCCCGACTTCCACCAAATATTATATGTTGATGTAACTTCACATCAGTTGGATGCGGGACTCCTTCCCAGTGAGGTACCGGATACCCACCTTCACCAATATACTCAGGTGAAAATACTAACCGATCAGCAAAATTATACTGTTCAGCTAATTTTTTTGTAGTTCCTGGTGGAATTGTACTCTTGATCACAATTGATTCAGTTTGCAGCCACTGAAATATTTCATCAACAATTGAAAGGTCAACACTGCCATCCTCAAGCATAGTAGTCGGCACACTGACCACTGCTAATCCGCAGGCATTGACCAGTTCTTTGTCGTCGAAACCCTTTATTGGGTCATATATAACTACCTCAAACTTATCTTTAAAATAATTCTCTAGTGCCTGCCCTACGTACCCGTGTCCTATGATTGCTACTTTATTGTTCATATACTCAGTAGAACAAAAACGCGTTTATAAAAGTTTCCTTTTGCGACTAGAACGCCGGTGATAATTGATTGCAAAACGATGGGACTCTGCGTTTGCTAGCAAAATGAGATCCTTATATTGATCAGTTAGTTTCTTTGAAGCTATCAACCTGATAGGTTTATGTTTTTCATCTTTCACTACAGCGACCACTGGTATCACCAGCCCAAGCTTCCGTAAGACAAATTCGGCAGCGTTTTTCTGAGCTGTACTACCATCCATCACAATAATTTGCGGGAATGGCCATTCTGGGTGCCCTAGACGGCGCTCTAGTACTTCTTTCAGTGCTGCAGGATCGTTGCTGCCGCTCACTGACTGGATCTTAAACTTGCGGTAGTCGGATTTTTTCGGTTCGCCATTTTCTACTACCGTCATCACACCAACCATGTCCTGACCACCCATGTGAGCAATGTCATATGCTTCAATTCGGACACTTTTTTCATCTCTATATACCTTGGTATCATCGCGAATCAGAGCGATATCCTGAATGTGCTCTAAGGCAAAAATCTTCTTCTTTATACTGCCAGCAATCTCAAACTCTTCTTGCTTAGCTGCTCGCATCATATCTTTGTTAAGTTCTTTTATAAGCAGGTGTTTCTTACCTTCAAAAAAGAGTCTAATATGACGAATCGTTCGTAAGTATTCAGCTTTTGAATGATTCTCTGGATATAATCCAATTTGGCGATTGAAGTCAATCTTACCCCGAGCGAACTTGGACTTCTCTGCCCCTAATGGTTCTTTCGTGTCATAAAATTTAAATAGCTTACGGATTATTTTGAGTGCCTCACGGAATAGCAAGCCGCTCGGAAATGGCCCAAAATGATACTTAATATCTTTTTCCGTATATTGCTCAGTCAGATCCTTACCACGTATGACTAATACTCGCGGCCATTCTTCATTAGTAATAATAAGGTGGTTGTATGACTTATCATCTTTACTTCGAGTATTATAAAAAGGTTTATGAGTACGGATCAGGTTTGTCTCTAAGATAAGCGCCTCCAAAGTGCTGTCAGTTTCTGTCCAGTCCACTGTTTTAGAGACCGTCACCATTTTTTCTATCAACTCTGAACGCTTCTCTTTAATATCATGCGTAAAATAACTTCGTACTCTATTCCGCAGCGAGGTAGCTTTCCCAATATATAAAATCTCCTTCCTAGACCCTAAGAAGAAATACACCCCCGGGTTGTCAGGTAATTTCTTTTTGACTAAATCCTCTTTTTTCACTGAGCTACTCTAGCATGGAAAAGGCCGCCAGTATTGCACCAGCGGCCAGATTCATTCAGCAGCAATCTTTTCAGACTGTTCGCTGGCACAGTGTTCTTCCCATGTTTTTAAAATGGGTCTGTTTCTTACAGCACCCGATACGAAAAGTAGCGCAATTTCTTGGGCGGCAAGTTTATGGGGTTCCCTTCGTTCAGGATGCAGTTGGTATACTTTCAAAACAACAGTTACTGCAAATGAGAGATTGAAATCTCTTATGCGATTTCCTGAAGTCCGCAATCCAAAATAAACAGCTAAATCGTGAAGGATTTTATACGGGTCTATGTTTTGCTGCTGCAAGGTGCTCTCCCTCTTAGTTGCGGCATTTTGAGGCACACGGCCTCCTAAAAATTAACTATACCAGCTACACATATATTAGCTGGTAGAGTTCTCAACAGTTTTGCGAAACAGAAGAATCAAAAACATTCCTAATTGTAAACCCCGAGATACGCATCTCGTTCTTGCTTGGTTAGTGTTTGCTCTGGATGCTTTGCATCGTACACATCCATCACTGCTGCAACTTTTTCCTTAGCATACAGCTCTTCACCTTGATCATATTTTTTTTCGATACAGGGCATTCTTTGCATTTCGTTTTGTAAAAATAATTTTAAAACAGGTATTGGAGGCATAGCTTCTTGTTTTATAAAGAAACGAACTCCAAAGCTTTCCCAAAGATCTTTACCATTCGCAGGCAAGATCGCTTCAGGTCGGCCGTCACCAAATTGGCTATTTTTACTGCACAAATATTTATAATCGGTATTCCAAGTCTTTCCTGCGAATAACCCTGGAATATACCCTGAAACTCCTTCCCGCGTTGGATTAAAATTCATCAGCCTGAGCGTATACTGTAGAGATTTACGTGGTGTGTCTGTAGTGTGCCTAGGTGCATGCGCATCATAGTACTCAGGTGTCACATTTGGAAATCCATAATGTCCATGTATTCGTTTAAGATTGTCAGCAAAATCTCCCTGCACCATATACTTATCAATAAACATATTTGCAGCACCTTGAAATACATCGTTTGGGACAGGGCCGGTCATCTGGTGGCAGAACCGAAGCACCTGACCCTGTGCTCCTCCATCACCTTGTGATAGTAAAAAACTCCAGAAAAGTACCTTCAGATACTCTTCTGGTGTTTCCAGAGCAACAATGTCTTCTGGCTGTACTGATTCAGTTTTGGGCTTAAAAATAAAATTTTCAGACATAACTACCTAAGATGTTTCTTAAGATATTTCCCAGTATGCGACTTGATATTTTCTGCCACTTCTTCGGGGGTGCCTTTGGCCACTAGCTGACCGCCACCAGCGCCGCCTTCAGGACCAATATCGAGTACGTAGTCAGAACATTTGATCAGGTCGAGGTTGTGTTCGATGACCATGACGGTATTACCACGATTTACCAGCTCTTGGAGAATTTCAATCAACTTCTTCACATCTTCATAATGGAGTCCAATCGTTGGTTCATCGAGTAGATAAATAGTTTTTTGCGTATGTGGACGATAGAGCTCTGAGGCGATCTTCACACGCTGCGCTTCTCCACCAGAGAGCGTGGTCGCGCTTTGACCAAGCTCTAAGTATCCTAATCCTACATTTACCAAACTAGCCAGTCGCTCATAAATAGCTGGGACTTCTTTGAAGAATTCGGTGGCTTCTTCAACAGTCATATGGAGTACCTCGTGGATATTCTTGCCTTTGTAATACACCTCCAAGGTTTCTTTCGTAAAACGCTTACCATCACACACATCACACCCCACGTACACTGTTGGTAAAAAGTGCATCTCAACTGCAATTACACCATTACCCTGACAGGCTTCGCAGCGTCCACCTTTTACATTGAAGGAGAAACGTCCTGGTTTCCAACCGCGCGCTCTGGCTTCACTACTGGCAGCGAACATGTCACGAATATGAGTGAAGGCCCCGGTGTAGGTGGCTGGATTAGAGCGTGGCGTGCGACCAATTGGAGATTGGTCGATCAAAATAGAGCGTCCTAAATACTCAGTACCGGTGATTGATTTGATATTGTAGACCTTCGCAGTACGGTACTTCTTTTCCATTTTGGCTTGTAAGTTTTTGTGTAACAACTCGTACATGAAGGTAGACTTTCCCGAACCTGACACTCCAGTCACGCTAATCAGTCGACCAAGTGGAATGTCGACGTTCAGGTTAGTGATATTAAATGCCTTACCACCGCGGATCTTGATTGAACCCTTTTCTCCGGTGCGTCGCTCTGGGATCTCGATTTTTTTATCGCCACGTAGATAATCGATTGTGATTGAGTTAAAAGTGTTTGCAGGCGCGTTAAGTAACTTTGGCAAGAAGTCTGCCACCACCACTTCCCCACCCCGAATACCCGCCCCAGGACCAATATCAACGATGTAGTCAGCAGCGTAAATTGTATCTTCATCGTGTTCAACGACGATAATAGTATTCCCCAGATCACGTAGCTCAGTTAGGGTTTCGATCAGCTTATCATTATCGCGCTGGTGTAAACCAATGGTCGGTTCATCGAGCACATACAGCGCACCCACTAAACCAGATCCAAGCTGAGACGCTAATCGAATACGTTGTGCTTCTCCACCCGAAAGCGTATTAGCACGACGGTCAAGCGTTAGGTATTCGATCCCGACATTATTCATAAATTGTAAGCGCTCGATTACTTCCCGTAGGGCTGGCCAAGCAATATCGTGCTGTTTTTTACTAAGTTTAAGGGAGTCAATGAAGTCAGTAGCTTCTTTCACGGTCAATCGAGTGAAGTCAACGATGTTCATCCCAAGATTCTTCTTACCGTCCCCACCGAGGTATACCCTCAAGGCTTCAGGGCGTAACCGGGCCCCTTTACAACTTTCACACACATCTGAATTAAAAATCCCCACTACACCAAGACCGTTACATTCGGGACAGGCACCATACGGTGAATTGAAAGAAAAGAGTCGCGGTTCCACTTCTGGGAATGATGAACCATCAATTGGGCAAATAAACTTGGCTGATAAGGTGCGCTCACTGCCGTCTGGTGATTCAATCTTCACCAATCCATTGGCTTGCTGTAGTGCGAGCTCCACTGCTTCAGATAATCGTTCGCGGGAGCCCTTTGGGTCGTCAGTAAACTCACTAACGTAGATCTCATCAACTAACACATCAATGTCATGTCGTTTTGTTTTAGTTAACTCAATCTTGTCTCGTAGCTGTTTGATCTGACCGTCAATCTTTACGGTTTCAAATCCTTTTCCGAGGAGGTCATAGAGTAACTGGTAGTATTCACCCTTTCGTCCTACTATAACTGGCGCAAAGATACTTACTCGTCCTTTACTAACCTCTATACCCATCACCTTTTCGGCAGCTTTCTTGGCCGTTGTAACTTCTTTATCTTCAATTGACTTTAAAACGATGCCCAGAATCTCATCTTGAGACAACTTCTGAATCTCAACATCTACGTCAAGGCAGTACGGTTGTCCAACCCGAGCGTACAGAATACGGAGATAATCATAAATCTCAGTAATTGTTGCAACGGTTGAGCGTGGATTACGGCTGGCTGACTTTTGATCAATTGAAATAGCTGGGGACAGACCGGAAATCTCATCCACATCAGGTTTCTGCATTTTGTTTAAAAACTGTCGTGCGTACGGGGACAGTGACTCAACATAGCGTCGCTGCCCTTCAGCGAAGATAGTATCAAAGGCAAGCGATGACTTACCAGAACCAGACGGTCCGGTAATCGCGATCATTTTACCGCGCGGCATCTCAACATCGATATTTTTTAAGTTATGGGTGCGCGCACCTCGAACAATGATTTTTTCATCATTTTCTCCCCATTCAGTTTTTGTAGTTTTTTTCTTAGCCATAGCATTATCTCTCCGGATGGAGCCGAGGATTTATCTGATGAGTATACCAAAAGCTGCCTCGAGAGACTAACGCTTCTGCAGTGAAATCACCACATGGGTACCAACCCCCTTGATAGACTCTACCCCAATAGATCCGCCCATTAGTTCGATCAGCTGACGGGTAATCCACATACCTAGTCCAGTACCCGTTATTTTGCTCACATCAGTAGATTCCACTCGGTAAAATGGAGCAAACAGTTTTTGCTGATCTTCCGCCGAAATCCCCATCCCAGTATCTTTGACACGGAGTTCAACTACAGTAGTTTTTTCTTCAGCACTAATTGATATCTCGCCTTCTTTTGTATATTTAATTGCATTACTCACCAAGTTTGTGAGCGCTTGATGTAGTCGCTTTGGGTCAACCAAAGCTATAGCTTCGGAGGCATCGTTTTCGATAGAGATCGCTATATTTTTTTGTTGGGCTGATATGAGCAGTTCTGCCTGCACCGCAGAAATAGTATCTTGAACATTATGCTTCTCAATTTCAAAAGACAGCTTGCCTGACTGAATGCGAGCTATATCAAGCAGATCATTTACTATTGCAAGTAATCTATCGGAAGCAGCAGTGATTTTGCCAGCATGTTCTTTATTTTTAGCTAAATCATCGCTTTCCGCAGCCATGGCTGAATATCCTTTGATAGCGGTAAGTGGTGCTCTCAGCTCGTGAGCAATCATATTTGAAAATAAATCCTTAGTCTTAATCGCCTGCTCAGCTTGATCATAGAGGCTTCTATAATTTGTGAGTCTAATTAGCCAAAATGCTATCCCTAACAGCACCACATACACCAAAAGTAATGACATGTATGCTGTTCTTTCCTGATTTTTTAGATAGCTATCAACTTGTTCAAATGAATTTTCAGTAAGTATAAAAAAATTTTGGCCATCGGTAGCCTGTATAGCCCTGACTGATTGCCAATAACGAACATCATTTAAAAAGAAAGGAAAGATAAGGGATTCATCAAAGCGTGCCGCCGAGGCTTGATAGAGTGATATCCCTTCCTCGGATCTTCCTAAAATACTCTCATCCAATGCTGCAATTGGTGTGAACTCCTTACCATTTTGCCAAACAACTCTAAACTTTGTAATATCCTGATTCAGTTCAGAAATTGCCATTAATTCCTTTTGTGCAGTGGCCGGATTAAATTCTGTAGCAGACAATAGTGAGGCGAATGAATCATGCAGAAGACCAACTCGATCACGCTGCAACTTATCTTGGTTGGCACGACCTGCTTCAAGGAATTGATTACTTGAATACAAAAAAAGTAATGGTAGTACAAAGATAAGTAAAAATGCAAATTGAATTTGCGGATGCTGCTTCACATACGACCAGGCGGTCTCAAGCGCAAACAACAATTTTGAGATCATACTGATGCAGTGTCTTTTTCTCCGCTAAAAATAAAATGATCTTCTTTGCGACCTTGTAAATGCAGACCCAAGAGGATCAAAATTAAACCAATAGCAACAACTGAAACAGAAGCGATAAGCAGCACTGAGCTGGAACTAATAAGGGACTTCTGGGTTTCAGTTTGTGCAACCGCAACGTTCTCAGCAGCATCTACCGGAGTAAACGCTTCGGCCGTCTTTACAAACCGTACTGGTTCACTTTTAGCCACTACCCGCCCAGCATTGTCTGTCACTCCTACATATACTTCATGAGTACCATCTGCAATCTCTTTGTCGAACCGATAGCTCCAATTACCATCAGCATCTGTTTTCACGGTCACCACTACGGGGTTACTGAAGACATACAACGTAACGAAACTATTTGGGAGTGCTCGCCCACTAATCACTGCCTCGGGCGTCTTTTTGTTACTAGATAAGGCACTATCAGGAGTAAGTGTGGTAATAGATTCGATCACAAATAAATCCTCACGTACTACACCAGCCTTCTTTGGAGACTCATACTCAACCACAGCTTCAGTTGAAGCATTACGAGGATCGTAACCACTTAGAATTTCAATTCCGTCATTGAAACCGTCATTATCAGAGTCCGCTACCAGCGGATCAGTCTCATACAAGTTAATTTCGTCAAAGTCTGTCACCCCATCTTGGTCCGAGTCCTTTGAGAGATCGGTATCGACTCGGTTATTAATTAGCTTTTCATCTGCCTCGGTACGTACCTTTAAACGAGCTAACTCACGGGAAAGTCTATTATCA
The DNA here is from genome assembly GCA_964350735.1 of uncultured Candidatus Saccharibacteria bacterium. Taxonomy (GTDB): domain Bacteria; phylum Patescibacteriota; class Minisyncoccia; order Phycocordibacterales; family UBA918; genus OLB19. Next base: position 35,690 of record CAYGKO010000002.1, on the reverse strand, counting down.
ATGAAAGACGTAAGTTCAGCTGATACATCAGAGTTAAGTACTTCCGAAAGGATATCTTCTCGTAAGTCAGCCACTGTTTTTTTAGCTAATGAAATTGCTGTTTCGTCACCAGAACGTACCGCCAAAGCCACCCCCCGCATAACAGCATTTACCCGCTCCTGGTACGCAGTGAAGAGATCTTCCACTGTAGTTTCCACAATTTCTTCAGTCTCTGAATCTAATTCAATTGCCTCAGGAAATTCATCTACTGTCAGGATTGAACTTTCAAGTAGCCTGGCTGGAGACAGCTCTTCGATTCGTCTTTTTTCCAATAGTGTAATTTTTTGCACCGGCGCAGCAGCGCTCTCATCAGAACCACTTACGGTGAGAGCTTCGGCAGCTGCTCGTACCTGCTCAACGGCAGAGTCATTAGAGCTCAAGACTTCTTGTCGAGCTTCGTTAACTGCATCAGTATCAGTGGTAAAGGCAATTATTTTATTTTCTACTCGAAGTACCGAAGAAGTCTTTTCCATGAGCTGACCATTGGCTCTCACCTTACTTTTAAGTACGTATTCACCATTTGGTACATTAGTTGTATCCCACACAAATCTCCAGGTATCAACTCCTACCTTTTTCGCCAAGCCTGAAAAGCGTTCGTTTTTAGCAGATTTATTACGAGAATACAGCTCAACAAATGATGCCTCTGGCGCAGCGATAATGATTTCAACTAGTCCCGTGTAGACATCACGAACCGGAATAGTAAGTGCCACTGCGAAATTATTTGCAGTTGGTACTACCGCTTCTTCTGCAGGAACAGCATTCGGTGCGGTCGTCTCAATCTTCTCATCTGGACTTTCAAGTGATACCGCTTCGACGGTAGTGAAATTTTTATTTACTTCAAAGTTAAATTTTTTCGATAGATAACTTTCTCCATCAAGACTCACAGCTGCATACACGGCGTAGATACCATCATCTTTGTTAGCTGTTTGCCAATCAAAGCGCCATCGCCTATCCCCAGTATTTGTAGTTTTACCTAAATCATACAACGTCCCTGTTTCACGATGAATTGCCTTAAGTAACACAGTATCTGCACTATAATTAGGACGAACAAGCACTGACACCACCCCCGCTTCCTTAGGTGAAAAAGAAATTAGTGCTTCCAGTTTATCTGGCGCGACCGAAGTAAGTAAATCCACAGGATCATTAGGAAGCTTTACAGTGTCGTCAGTCTCAGTTTGGTTGAAAACATCTTCTAAACCTTCAGTTGTATCAGTAGTTTCTAGCGACCCAGCTTCAGTTTCCGAATGAGATTCCTCTTCAGTTGTTTCGTGAGCAGCATCTGAAACCTCTTCTTCATCTATTTCAGTTTGATCATCGTTACTTTCTGATTGATTACTGACATCAAATTGTTTTTGGCTAAATCCATCATAGGAACCAAACTCATTTAAAATAACCGCTTTTAGTTTATATGCTCCATCAACGTATTTTGTAGTGTCCCAAATCAGACTCCACTGGTCTGATCCTTCCATCGAAGCTTGTCCTAACAAAATGTACTCTTGCGTATCAGTATGAAATGCAAACACCGTGACTCGTTTGGCCAGAGGTACATCAATGCGTACCTGAACATCACGACTTCTAGGATTTTGCCCAGATACTTCAAAGTTAGCTCCCGGGGTTTTATTTATAGTCACTGAAGCAGTGTTCGCTCCGGTACTTGTTTCGGTTGTGCTTCCAGCAACACCGCTAATAACTTCGGCTATATTTGAAACACTTGGCATTTGAAGCCCAACTGCTTGGGCATAAAACAAAGAAAAACAGGCCCCTACGACAACCATCGAAAGTCCCCCGTAACGAGCCATACTGACTGCGAGGGTGTCAATATCAACCGGCAGTTTAGGCATGGCAATAATAGCCAACGAAACAGATTGTGGGAACGAAAAAGGCTTCTTGTCACCTTTTGCAAAAGTATTTGAAATAGTTCCCTTTTTTCTTGGTTTTAGTTTTTTTTCGGCTTTTGGTGCGGTTTTTTTAACCAGGATCTTTTTCTTAATCACCTTTTTCACCACCTTTTTACGCACAGTTGTAACTGCCGGTTTTTTGGTCACCCGCTTCTTTGGCGTCACCTTGGTTGTACGCGTAGATGCCGCTCGTTTTTTAGGTGCGGTTTTTCGGGCCGTTGCCTTTTTTGCCGGACTCATTTCCTATAGTATACGCCCCTTCTACTCATATATTTTCAACACCTGTCGATAACTTACACCGACTCAATCTTTGAGATGAGTTCTGCAGGGTTAGTCACCGCTTTCATATAGAAATCTTTCGCTCCAGCGGCGATCATTTTCTCTTTCAAATCTGGGTCATCGTTATTGGAAAAAATAATCACGGGTATGTTCTTAGTACTTTCTTCTACTTGTAACACTTTAAGAATTTCATGACCAGACAAGTTTGGCAGATCAAGATCAAGTAAAACCACATCCGGTATTTGTTCGATAATATGACCCACAGCAGCTTCACCATCACTACAGACAGTGACGGCATAACCAGCTTCTATCAATTTACCAGACACAAAATCCTGAATAAACTGATCATCTTCGATAAGGGCAATTTTTTTCATACCCTATCCTAGCATGTTACTTTTTCTTCTTAGTAAGACTATCCTCAAACACTTTAATCTCATCCCTGATGATAGCAGCTGTTTCAAAATCAAGAATTTCAACCGCTTCTTCCATTTGCCGTTTTTTCTCCTTCATAACTTTCTTAGGATTTTTCTTGAAAAGCTCCATATCGACCTTTAGCAAGGTATCAACTGTCTCATCATGCTCAGTACGCATCTGATCTGCAATCGATTTAATTTCTTTCTTAATGGTCGTTGGGGTAATACCGTGCTCAGTATTGTACGCCACCTGCTTTTCTCGTCGTCGTCTGGTTTCTTCAACCGCATACTCAAGGGCTGGGGTCATCTCGTCAGCGTACAACACAACACGTCCATTGACGTTACGAGCAGCTCGTCCAATCGTCTGGATTAGTGCCGTCTCACTCCGGAGGAAGCCAGCTTTATCCGCATCAAGAATCGCCACCAACTCCACCTCAGGTAAGTCCAGTCCTTCACGAAGCAAGTTAACTCCCACTAAGCAGTCAAATTCACCCTTACGGAAATCCATCATAATTTCAATCCGCTCCATCGTGTCCACATCACTATGAATGTACTTCGTCTTCATTCCCTTTTCTTCCAGGAACTCAGACAAATCTTCGGCCATGCGCTTAGTCAAGGTTGTTGTCAGCACCCGGGCGCCACCATCGATGATTTTCTGTGCTTCAGTAATAAAATCTTTAATCTGACCAGGATACGAACCTTTTTCACTCACCGGACGCATATCAATTTCTGGATCCACCAAACCAGTCGGTCGAATAATCTGTTCGATAATTGGAAACCCCTCTTCAGCGTGGGCTGCTTCGTATTTACTTGGAGTGGCCGTCGTATAAATCCGTTGTCCAATCCGCTCTTCAATTTCAGCAAACTTTAAAGGTCGGTTATCAACCGCACTGGGTAGTCGGAAACCGTGTTCTACTAGAGTGTCTTTACGTGATCGGTCACCAGCATACATACCGTTCATTTGGGGAATCGTCACGTGCGACTCATCAATAATGGTAAGGAAATCTGGGGTACCATCTTCTTTTTGCGGGAAATATGAAAGTAGTGTGTATGGCGCCTCGCCCGCTTTTCGACGGTCAAAATGCCGAGAATAGTTCTCAATCCCGTTACAGTAGCCCACCTCACGGATCAGCGCTAAGTCGTGTTGAGTGCGACGCTTCAGGCGCTCTGCTTCTAAAATTTTACCGTCTTTCTTAAATTGCTTAAGCTGTGTCTCAAGCTCTAGCTTAATATCTTCATACGCGACTTTACGATCATCTTCTGGCGTCACGAAGTGTTTGGCTGGGAATAGGAAGAATACGTCAGGTTCATCAATGATCTGCCGCGATACTTCATCAATCTTGGTGATCTGTGACACTTTGTTGCCAGCAAAACTCAGACGATAGATCACTCGCTCATTGGTAGGCATTACTTCTACCGTATTCCCAACCGCGCGGAAATGAGCCGGGGTTAGGTCAGCATTCGTGCGCTCAAAATACATTCCAATCATGGTACGGATAAATTCAGTCCGGGTCGTCTCATACCCACGCTCGATTTTCATATGTTTCTCAAGGTATCGCTCTGGTGAGCCAAGGCCGTAAATACACGATACCGACGCCACTATAATCACATCATCACGAGTTAAGAGGGCCTGAGTGGAAGCGTGACGCAAACGGTCGATCTCTTCGTTGATCTGGGCTTCTTTTTCAATAAATGTATCAGACGTCGGCATGTATGCCTCCGGCTGGTAGTAGTCGTAGTAGGAGACGAAGTAATGCACCGCGTTGTTCGGAAAGAAGTCCCGGTACTCTTGTGCTAGCTGTGCGGCTAAGGTTTTGTTGTGTGCCACTACCAACGTTGGTTTTTGGATCTTCTGGATAACGTTGGCGGCCGTAAAGGTTTTCCCCGACCCGGTCACCCCTAAAAGCGTCTGATGTTTCAGACCCTTCTTTACTCCATCAACCAACTTCTCAATCGCCTGCGGCTGATCTCCGGCTGGAGTTTTATCGGTAGAGATTTCAAATTTCACCCCCGTACTATACCTTAGATTTAAAATATAAAAAAAGGTAGATCGGGCACCCAAGCGCACACTGCAAACGTTATAACGAAACACAAAAAACGCGGCAGCTGAACTTGCTGCCGCGCGAAGTGCTATTTGCCAAGTCGATATCCAATAGCTCCGGCAAGAGCTCCTACGACCATAGTCAGAGGAACTCCTGTCAGAGCGAAGAATACAACCGCTCCGATAATTGCTGAAATAACATAGCCGCCCATAACACCTATCCCTACCTTCTCTACTCCCATGAGTAGATAAATTATAAAGGAGGATCTCCTTACTTATAACAATACCTCAAAAATATCAGCTTGTTAATATTTGTTCCCTTAGTTTCTTAGTGAAATTCACGATGTAATAAAGATTATGCAGTGACGCTAAGTGCGGACCAAGCATTTCTTTGGAGCGGAAGAGGTGGGCTAGGTAGGCTTTGGTGTAGTGGGTACAGACGTAACAATCGCATGATTCGTCAGGCTTACTAAAATCACGGATGTATTTTTGATTTAACAGGTTGGTTCGCTGGTGCCCGGCATTGGTAGTTTCGTAAATAGTTCCGGTACGAGCGATACGGGTGGGAGCGACACAGTCAAACGTGTCACAGCCAAGCGCTACTCCTTCCACAATGTCTCCGGGTTCTCCGATTCCAAGCAAGTGCCGTGGTTTGTCTTCCGGTAAAATTTCGTTCACGGTACGCACTGCTTCACCCAAGTCAGCCTTGGTGAAGCTGCCGCCAATCCCATAACCATCAAAATCCATATCAGCCAGCGCGGTAGCACTCTCCGCCCGTAGATCAAGATGTCGTCCACCTTGTACCACACCGTAGAGACCCTGCTTCTTTAAGGCGTCATAGTTCTGCTTATGCGCCATAATTGAACGCTTCGCCCAGCGATGAGTACGGTTCATCGCTTCGATCTGATACTCCTTATCGGCAGTTGGACTCGTACACTCATCAAAAGCGATAATAATGTCCGCACCAATGTTGTGTTGAATATCAATTGAACGTTCGGCGGTGAAGCGGTGCATTGAACCGTCGATATGTGAGGTGAAGGTAACCCCTTCTTCATCAATCACGCAGAGCTTACCATGCTCACTGGCCAGTTCTTGTGAGTAGACATTAAGCCCCGACTTCTCAGCGACTGCATCAGCTTCGGCCGCATTTTGCGCAAATTTAGTCACTCCTTTCCCAAAAGCTGCTCCCAGACTAAATACCTGAAATCCCCCACTATCAGTAATAGTCGGCATGTCCCAGTTAGAGAATTTGTGTAAACCGCCCGCTTCTTTCACTACATCATCGCCTGGCTGCAAAAAAAGATGGTAGGTATTGGCAAGTGCCACTTGATTACCGACGTAGTCACGCATATCTTCTGACTTGAGACTCTTTACCGTCCCCTTAGTTCCTACACACACAAAAGCTGGTGTTTCGATATCACCATGAGGAGTATGAATAACACCAGCTCGGCCAAGAGTGCCTTTTTGACGCTTAATTATCTCAAATGTAACTGGTTTATCAGCCATTAGTTGATAGAAAGTAGCTCAATCGCGAACACCAACGTCGCATCACCAGGGATGGGACCAGCCCCACGGTCGCCGTAGGCTAGGTCGGAGGGAATTACCAACACACGCTGCCCGCCCACCTTCATCCCAACCACACCCTGTTCCCAGCCTGCAATCACCCGCCCGGCGCCAACAGTGAAAGTAAAGGGTTCCCCTCGCTTAATTGAGTTATCGAACTCCTGTCCATTTTGGAGGGTGCCAATGTAATTTACTGAAATAGTATCCCCTGTTACCACTTCTGGTCCAGAACCAAACGCAACGTCATCGATAATCAATCGCTGAATTTCACCAGATGGAGAAGATCCTTCGAGGATCGCAGTTGCGAGCTCAGCGTCTTGGTTACCTTCAGACCCAACGATGATAGCTGCTGCTTGGTCTGCCGCAGTATCTGAGGTGAGAGTGAGATTGTTGCTAGATTCTACGCGCAGTAAAAATAACGCCAACACCATAGCACCGATACTTACTCCGATTCCGATTGTTTCAAATTTATTCAGGTTCATACATGTTTCATTACTATAAGTCTCGACATACTATGGTAAACGTGGTGAAATTGCAAGGTTTTTATCGAGACTGATGCTGCCCGTAAGGATTTCGGTTTTTATTGACGCTTCGCTTCTATTTGCTAACGCCTCAAGCCATACACTTTGTTCACGCTCTGCCATCAATCGCGGCTGCACTCGACTGCCAATACTTGTAACTGGCAGTAAATTAAGCCTAATCACTTTATTCTCATCAGAAGATAATTCCAGCAGTAACCCTTCTTGCACAGCGGCACTAAAATATTGGTCAAATACTAAATTGCCTAGGGAATACACTATCAATGTATCTTTATATATTTGTATATCTTGAACGACGTGTGGATGGTGCCCAATGATCATATCTGCTCCAGCATCAATCATGAAAGTCGCTAAGGCTTCTTGGGGGGTGCTGTGTAGCAATTTATATTCTTGGCCCCAGTGGATATATACAATTTGCAGGTCAGAACTAGAAGCTGCCGTGGTGAAGGTTTGAGAAATAGCTGCAGTATCAATATCGCCATCAATATCATGTAAAGCAATCAAGGCCACTCGTTGCTCACCAAACTCTACGTAAGAAATAGATTCATTGTCAATTTCTTTTGGATGACCAAAAACTTCAATTCCAAGTGACTCAATATTATCTACCGTTTCTATATAGGCTCGCTGACCTTTATCTAAAGCGTGATTGTTGGCGAGACTCACCAGTGTTACACCAGCCTCCGCCAACTCATCAAGCACCCATAATGGCGACGAGAAGCTCGTTGTGAGATCTGGCGTTGGTACGTGCGTATTAGGGGCAGTCGATTCAAAATTGACTACAATATCAGTGGCATCTCGCCAGATTTCTTTCAAGTTCTTGTAGGGATAGTCTGCTCCATACTTAACCATATTTCTCTCTACATCCCGCGCCAGCAGCACATCACCACCAAAAAACATGCTACTTGTCGCCACGGTGAATACGGGCTCTTCATTTGAAACTGATTCAATTAAACCTTTCTGAAAAGCTGGCCACGGATTGTACTCAAACCGTGGTACATCTGTACTGATAAAAGCTGCACTAAGAACAAATATGCTTAAAAAAATAATACCAAGTCTCATGACTTAATAGCTATGGTGAAAAATTCCTATTTGCCAAAACCACATACCGCCCATAACAAAAATAAGAGCTAGTCCAATTGAGACCAAAGCAATACTAGCAACCTGCGAAAAGAAACTCTGATGCGTACTTCGGTCGAGGCGTAATTCTTCATAATTTTTCACATCAACATCAATACCAAGGAGCGCTGAGATTGTTTCTGGCTTTAATCGTTCGTCAGTTCTAAAGACCTTATGAAGTGAATCAACTTTCTCAACGTGAGTTGTTGTATTCTCTCGAAGAACTGTTAAGGCAGTGTCAACATCATCTTGATGCCAGTTTGCTTCAATTAAAACAGACTTGATCACTTCATCTTCTGCAGTTGCCTCAATACCATTGGCTGCTAGTATTTTTTCTACAATCGGTCGGCTGATCATATGCTCTGTTCCGCAGTTTGATTATCAGCAGCAATATGGATTGAGTACAGTTCCAGCAAAACCATAAATAGGCTCACTACTACCGGTCCCACTATAAAGCCGATTGGCCCAAATACTGAAATACCCCCTAGTACCGCAAGCAAAATTAGGAATGGATGCATGGCGCTTCCCCGTCCCATTAAATACGGACCGAGCAGATTGTCGATCAGTCCTACAAACGTCAATCCCCAAGCTGTCAAAATCATGGCATTTACATACTCACCGGCGAACAAAAGATACCCGATAGCAGGAATAAATATAATCGACGTTCCAACACTAGGAATCAGCGCCCCAATCGCTGCAATCGCTCCAAACAATACTGCGCGTTCAATACCAACAATTGAAAGTCCGATGGCTGTAAGTGTTCCCTGAATGAGCGCTACTAACACAATACCAGTAGCAACTGATCGAACTGCTGTCGCGAGACGTGACAGAATTAGCTCATCTTCATCATCAGGTAATGGACTAATAACAACTAACTTCTGGGTAAACTCCTTACCGTCTCGAAAAAAGTAAAAAGAACCGATCATAGCAATAAAAAAGAGGAAAATGGTAGATGCTGTACCGGCAAAGATTGCTCCAAGATTTCCAGCAAACCATTCAGCTGCCTGACGTAAGTATTCAGTGAAGTTAAGTTCAAAACCAGGTAAAAATGCTTGCAAACTTGTTTCAAATGCTCCCAATGATTCAGCGAAAATAACCTGATCTTTATTGAGTAGCTGATATACCGTCACTGCTTCTCCAACAATGGCAGACGTCAATAGAAAGACTGGGATAATAACTACCACCAAAACTAAGACTGTGGTCGTAAGTGCCGCTAAAGTTTGATTCTGTTTTGGCATCCGTGGAATGAGCCTTGTATATAAGGGATAGCAGATTGTGACAATAATCGCAGCTAACGCTAAGGCTGAGACAAAGGGAGAAATGATCTCCCAGACCAAATAGCCGACGATCCCCATCAACCCGAAGAAAAATACATATTCGACTATGCGATTCATGACCATATTTCTAGTATAGTAGCATTTTTATCAATAAAAGCAGACACAACAAACCGAGTCCTGGGGACTCGGTGGGTGCATTAGCGAAGAGATTCAATTTGAGTTTCTGATACTAGAGCAGCCGATTCGATAGTGTCGAATGTAGCTACCATAGCTCGCTCAAATGAAGCTGTCGCTGAAGCAAAAAATTGAGTGATCGCGTATAGACTGATCACAAAACCGATACTTTTAAACATAATATTTTTTTAAATACTTGTTAACGCCAGCTTGATTACAGAATCAAGCCTTACTACAAAAAATGTAGTGGCGAGTATCAGCTTCTGAATGAACTGATCTACTCTATAGAACAGTTTATTGTGTAAAAAAGTTACTACAGTAGATCAAATAATCCATCAAATCCAAACACCCCAAAGAGTTTGTAGCCGTATTCAACTGTCAGGCCAAAACTGTTTGTTAGTAATAAAAATCCAATCAGGAGCAGAAAAACTCCACCCACCCTACTCACCCACTTGGTTATACTAGACATCTGCCCTATCACACCTGAAGCTCGGGCGTATAGAATAGCTACCAATAAAAATGGAACAGCGAGCCCTAGTGAAAAAACAAATAACAGCAAGGCTCCTGAAAAAATAGTAGTGGTGGTTGAAGCCAGCAATAACACTGAGGCCAGAACCGGTCCTACACAAGGTGTCCAGCCTAACGCAAATGTAAAACCAATCACCAAGGCGCTTAGCGGCTCACCCGGAGTGAAGACGGCTGGTGCCGTCATTCGTCGCTCTTTCAAAAGTGGTGCGACTGAAATTAGATTTAACATCATCAGTCCGAATACAATAATGAAAACACCACCAACTTGAGAAAGCAGGACACGGAATTGACCAATAAAAGAACCGAACAGTCCCGCTAAAACTCCAAAAGCAATAAAAACCAATGAAAAACCTATTACAAACGCAAAGGCATTTTTAATTATTTTCTTTCTAACTGCAGCTGAAGACTGCACATCAGTCTGCTTAACTCCACTAATGAAAGCCAGATACGCTGGAACGAGCGGTAATGTACAAGGGGCCAAGAACATCAGAACACCAGCGATGAAAGCAGAGATAATTAAAATTAGACTTATTTCAAGCATTTTGACTCTATTTTACTTCTAATGCTCTTTCTATATGGAACCGCATCTCAGCAATATCCATAAATCCACGTTTATGAACCACAATATTTCCAGATGCGTCGTAAAATATAGTTTCAGGCATAGTAATACCTCCAATTGACGCATAAAATCGGTCATCGGGGTCAAGCAAAAATAGTACATCATCAAATCCTCCGACTGAATTTAAATATGATTTTGCGATGTTTGGTTGCTCTTTACGGTTGATCGCCAGTACTACCACACCTTTTTCTTTATACATTTCAGCCAGCTCCTCAAAGTGAGGCAACTCATTCACACAAAACGGACACCAGCTGGCCCAAGAATTCACCACCAAAACCTGACCTCTATAATCGAGTAAATCAATTACGTCTCCATCCAGAGATGTATACGAAGACTGTCCTGCACTAGTTCCAAGAGATGTATCAGCTGCCGACACACTAGCTCCATCAGGTTCAGAGGTACTCTTCAGGTACCAGGTCACCAGGCCGGTGATAATCAACACCAGTAGCAGCCCAAAAAGTGTAGCTATATCAGAACGTTTCATATTAATTATTTAACAATGCTTGCCACTGAGCATATGGTAGCGCTCCTGAAACTGGCTTAGTGGTTCCATCAGCAAATTGAATCACATTAAAGGGTGTGCCCGAACCTCCATTGGACTGAGCGACTACTCGATCAAGATTGATCCGATTCTGAATCTCAGCTGAGGTGAGGCAGGTGCTAAATGTATCAATTTCAACACCAGCAGTAATAGCCTCTTGTTCGTAGAGTTGTAAAGAATGTTGTCCTTGCAGGACAAGGAGTCTAGCCAAGTACACCCAAAACGCATCATTGCCTAACTGCTCTCCAACGCACTCAGTTGCAGCTGCCCCTAATTCTGCATTTCGGTGCATCGGTAGTGGCAAGTGTCGGTACTCCCAATTGATCCGCCCATCAGACTCATCTACTAACCGTTCTAGCGTTGGGTGAATACGAGCACAGAAAGGACATTCAACGTCAGAGAATTCCACAATCGTAATTTCAGCATCTTCATCGCCGTAAATCCAGGCTGCCTCTGCTCGTTGCAGAGAAAGTGTGGGAGTTGCATCTGATGAATCCTTAATAAAAATTGCCCCCGCAACCAAAGCTGCGCCGATAATAATTGAGCCGATGGTTAATGTCGTTTGATTCATATATTCTTAATTAGACCACAGTTCTGAATCAGGATGGGCCGCTATCCACGAAAACCAGAATCCTTCTACATCAGGAATAGTTATTCCATCTTCGTACATGAATACTGTACTTGTAGCAGTTCGGTGAATTACTACAGACCTTCCATTTAGTTCATCGACCGTTCTTCCCTCTGGCAGCAAATCTCTCGGATATGCTTTATAGGCACTATCAACACTAATGCCGAACACGTAGGCCATCGGAGGTAACGGCGATGACTGCTCATCAAAATTTGGGGCAAAATTTTGAGCCACAGAAAAATATTCTCCTCCATACGGGTCACTGATGCGACCGCTGTCTAATACTACTCCCGTTGGATACAGTTGCGCCCACTCTGAGAAATTCATAATATCTGAAGGAATAATAGCTAATTTAGTCCCAGATCTATCACCCACCACAGCCTCACCAAGCACTTGTGACCACAAATTGCGATCCCTCACGTTTTCACTACGGTTATACATCAATACATTAGACTGCCAAAGCATTCCTGAAACGCCGAACTCTAGCACCTCATCAGCCACTCGACGATTAAATACAATTCCCGTACCACATAGTGGACAGTAACTTATTAATACTGGTTCACCATCAATTACATCATTTACAAGTTCATGCGTTTCAAGCATTGGGAAGGGATAAAAGCGATCTTCATCACTAAACGAAAGTGCGATACCTAGGCTAGCTGTTGGTAGTTTTTTTTGTGCAGTTGATACTGTCATGAACTGGGGTTTTTCAATTGCAGGAATGCAATCCTGTCTTAGACAACCACGCCTGATTTCTTCGAGAGGAATTGTATGGGCTACATCCTCAGTTGGAGCACTTCCTGGGACCGGTAAAGATGCACTGGTACTGACTGAAATCATTCTATTAGACAGTTCGTTAGCAACTGGCCGCAAAATAATCTCTGAATCTAATTTTACTCTTTCATTATTCTGAACATCGATACTTTGGTTAAGGTCTGTATCAATGAAAAAGTACGTTGCTGCTATAAAAACAATAGTAAAAAATACCACACTGAACACAGAATACTTCATGTCATTTAGTACGCTAGCGTACTACGTTTATTTCAACTGTAGTACTCTCAGAAATTTCTAATTGTTTTAAATATGCAAAAACCAACATACCAATCACTAACAGTACAAACAGCGTAAAGATCATCCACAATACTTTATGATGTAGTCCTTTTTCAGAATTCATATCTACACATATTATTCACGAATATAGTTATTACCAACAAATATTTTAATGACGGAACTTGAAGATGTAACCTGATCAGCAGACAATAGAGCTCCATCCAGTAATGTGCTCAAGGCCAAAGCTTCATCTTGTAAATCTGTCGTAAATACAATCACTGTCCGTTCGTATGGATCTCCGTCAAAAAAATCAACTTTTTCAACAACATACTCTTTCTGTTGCAATAGCAAAGCTACATCTGCAGCAGCTCCGGTAACGTTACTCGAATTATAAATTTCAATTATATACGGCTGTGAAGATTGGATTGATTCTGGCTGCCCCCGAAGCAATTCAGCAAGTCGAACCTCTTCCGAGTTTAAGCTCACTGTATTTCCATCATTAATGATCATAATGTCATAATCACGGTCTGAACTCGAGTCAATAAAGAATAAAGTCACCAATATTATAATTCCAACAAAAACTACTAGGGCACCGAAGAACAATCGGTACTGTACAGTGAACTTACACAAGGATGTAACTAACGGTAAAATTGATTTAGTCACCTCAACTGTATTTTTGAAATCATTCCAACCAGTAGTTAACGGGACTCGGATATTTCGAACACGTGATAGGTCTAGGTCTGTTTCATCTACAACCACTCGATCACGCCTAGCTACGTACCCGTCACTAACTCCAGCCACCATGAGCATCTTGCGCACATATACCTTGATACTCCAACGCGCAAATAAAATTACACTCAACATAAAGAGAATTGTGGCAACCAACGTTTTAATGGGAACGATCCAAAAATAGGTTGTTTGCGAAGTAAATTTACGCTGATCGGCTCCGTACGCTAGAGAAGCCACGGCTTTAAAACGACCAATATCTGTAAAAGACTGCTCACCAGTCCATATAAAATCAAACTTTCTAATGCTTTCTGGTAGTACATTACCAAAATTTGTCCGCTGATTAATCGGAATGACACCCCGTTCACTTCCCCACATATTATATATTTCAATCGAACCTTGCGGACGCAAGTGTACATTTCCTTTATTCTCAAACCGTAACTCAAATTCTGCTGATGTGACATCCGTAAAATTATTTGCACTTGAAAATGATCGAATAGCACCATCTTCGACTACATCACCTTCAATCCGTAAAAAGAATAACGATGACACAATCTGTGAAGTGCGCAACTGCATCACACCCTCACTTTCATCCGGAGGTTGGGTACCAACTAAGATTGCAGCAAAATGCCCTCCTGGTGGCGCATCTTCGGGAACACGAACAACAAATTCAACTTGCTTACTCTCTTCCGGTGGAACTTCAACAGTGTCTTCAGTCATCTCAATCCAACCGGCCAGTGTTGACGCTTTGTCAAACACATCAAGGATTGGTATGAGGTTACCCTGACCACCTTCTCCTTTTGGCGAAAAGTTAACCGGATTTCCATAAACGGTGATTGGATAATTATTACTATTGATCACCTTAACTGAACTTTTCCATACCTGACCTGGTACTGCAGAAATTTCGAATAATGTTGGAGATACTGAAAGTGCCAGTGATGATTGAGCTTTTGTAGACAGGGGTAGAAAACCAAAAAAAGCACCAATCAACAGGGTGGCAACTATTTTTTTACTTAAGGTTAATATCATGGTCAATATCATCAGACTTGCCTTCAAATACATGTAGGGGCAAATGAAATGCTCCATGCTCATCATCTCCGGCCGCTTTTGCAGTATATCTGCGGTGCACAATAACTGAAAGAACAACTGCAACAAGTAGCACTATCATGAATAACAGTAGCAATTTTTGCCAAGGAATAACATAGAAAAATGTTGTATCGTAGACTGAAGCAACCTGAACTGTGCCGTAATCAACTGAAAGAAAGGCTTTGTACTTACCTAAATATCCGTCTACTGGAGCTGCAATCTCATATGTCTTTGATTCATTAGGTGCCAAACTTTCTGTATTTTCATTCACGGGCACAGAGCCTACTTCCTCACCACGGCCATTATAGAAAATAATTTCGCCTTTTGGGAGCACTGTTGATTCTCCCGGATTATTAAGTGTGTAGCTAATAGCGGTATTATCAACATTGGACACAAACCGATCTACGACAAAGCGATCAAGTTTAAGGAATTCACTCTTGTTCTGTGCTACCGCTAAAGTAATAACGACACCTGGGGCTTGCCCCTCCATAACTTGTCGTTCTGCAATTTGACGATTCTGGCCGGTACCAAAACCCAAGAAGAGTTGATAATTTCCAGCCACGGCATCTTGGTGAATTCGGAACGATACCGGAATTTCAATTGTTTCTCCTGGCATCATTTCGGTTACCCGCCGCGGCATCTCAACCCAAGTCGTTGGCGAACTGCTTTTATCACCGATCATTGAAGCAGTTTCAAAGTCTAGAATATCACCTCCATCGTCAGTTATGACTTCATTTACCGCTGGGAAGACAGAAACCTTATGTGGAGACAAGTTCTCAACTGTAATGGTGCGTGTAAATAAATCACGTTGATCTACATCGAGGTCCATCACCCGAGGTGTTACTTTGTATTTCGAGACAGCATCAACTTCTGACGCCCCACCGAGAAATAAAATGGTAAGTAATAATAGGAAAAACCGCATACGTTAATATATTGGTACAGCTAAGTATACTATTTCTGTACTATAATCGCCCGCCGGCTGTCCTTCACGGATTTGAAGTTTATAAACGATATCGACCGTATTATCAGTGGGAACAGAACTGAACATCACTTCTTCTGGTGACGTAGAAAGGGCCGCATAACTATCGTCAGCTGCAAATCGTGTCGATCCGCCCGAGAGCGTATCGTCTCCTGTATGATAACCAAAGCAACCATCAGCTGTTCCCGCACAAGCAGTACTCCACGCAGCCGGGGCTGCGTTGGTGCTGGTTATGGCGGCGATCTCATCCCCGTAACCATTCAGAAGGGGTTGTTTTACATACTGAAACAGCCTGAAACCTTCGGTGGCTGAAGTGTTTAAATTAAGACGATAGACTGCTTCGTATTCTGTATCGAATGGTACAGAACCAAACGGCACTGACACAGCAGTGGTATCCACATCAGCGGTAATTCCTTCAGTTACCACTCCGGCTGAAACTCCACTCACATCAAATACCAGCTGCGGACCCAGGATAGTGAGCGATGGATAAGTTGAACTGGCAATCACTGGCTCGTCATTGGTTACATCGTACAGACGGAAGTAATACACTCCTCCCGCTCGGGCCGCCCGATGCTCAAGCGTGAATTCAAATTCCATATTCGAGAGAGCCGGCTGGACAAGTGTACTAGCAGTAGTAGAAGCTTCATTATGAGTTCCACAACCATTCCCCACTTGAGCTACGCAAGAATCAGCGGTGGACAAAACTGCACTAGGAATTACCTCCCCATCTATTCCCGCTCCATCAACAGCACACCAGGTTGATGAAGCAGCACACTGGCCTGAAGAATCAAGGAAGTCTACACCACTAGAGAAATCTGCAAATTCAGAAAATTGCAGAGTGAACTTAACATTTGCCCCCGCGGCACTTTCCACTTCTGAGACTACTGTTCGTAACTTAATCTCATTACCTAGAGCGATATCTATCGGAGCTGTGTCCTCACCAGCTAGCGGATTAACTGGTGTAGTACTCGTAGCGTCGTCAAACCAGCGCCAGGTGTCTGACACTGGGGTGTAGCCAGTAGTACGGAGGGTTGGGTAATTGTTATACCCATCAAGCACGGTTCCATCACTCTCAACCATCCGGAAACAGTAGTCTGATCGCTGATTAGCTCCATTGTGTTCAATGGCCCAGTCATATTCAATATCTTCACCAATATCGACTACATAAGGGTTTATAGCTGTATTATTTGATTCTTCGTAGGTTCCAGCGACGTCAGACAAAGACAAATTTAGCCGTCCTGGTGCTGGTGTACTAGTAGCTAGTTCAGTGCCATCCGCTGGAGTACCATCAAACCCACGCCATATCGCGCCACTGCCTGGACTACCTAAATCATTCCAGTTAACATCAGTAATCGCTGAGCACGTACTCTCCAATCGACCAAACTGTAACTTAAAAGCTTTCGTGTCTGCTGGTAAGGTCGCGTTATTGATTAAAAGAGACATACGAATCCGGACTCTTTCTCCTTCACCAAGGGGGTCATCGACGGCAGTAATTGATGCATTTTCACCTACTGAGGCAGCCCCAGCCGGCCAGGAATCAGTCGGATCAAGAGCATCATTATCAACGTAAAAATGATAATAATTTTGTCGAATAGAAATTTCAGCGACGGGCCACTCGATCACTTCAGTTCTGTAGGTATATGTCTGCCCGGTATCACTTGCCCACAATTCATAAAGACTAGTGGCTGTAATCGTCACTCCCAAAATACCGCGTGGAAAAGCTGTTCCCGCTCCCGTACTATTATTAGTGACGAAAATTGATGCGTTATTTATGTTGACCGTCCCACCAATCCCAATACTTTCAGCCCGTGGTTCAAGCCCACCAGAGGCAAATATGCCATCAGAACGATACACCGCCATCGCCCCTACACCAGTTTGCATATTCTCAATCACCCACGCGACCGCATCATGCTCAGTCGGATCAGTCACTGGATTTGTCCCACTATGTAAT
The DNA here is from genome assembly GCA_964350735.1 of uncultured Candidatus Saccharibacteria bacterium. GTDB lineage: Bacteria > Patescibacteriota > Minisyncoccia > Phycocordibacterales > UBA918 > OLB19. The sequence continues at coordinate 18,243 of CAYGKO010000002.1, read as the reverse complement.
TCAAACACAATTTCTGACACCCCAGACAAGTACACCTCATGTCCCATATCGTGCAGACCATTCACCCCGTCTCCGGTTCGTTTTTGCGCATACACAAATACCTGATTGAAGCTCGTCACGGGAGTGATCGCGACTGGTTCTGGGTTAATGGTAGTGTACGCATGTGGTACTCGCTGCACCGCCCAGTTTGCCCCGGTGTACTCAACCACGGCATAACTCACCCGAGCTGCCACACTGTCTGCATCCCCCCGCGTAAACACCGGAACACTCGAAGTACCGTGCCAAAGTGAAGTAGAGATGCTTTCATTTGACTGAGCCGGATCGGTCGCAGGATTAAATTGTCCCGTAATAAATACCACCACATCTGCATCATCAGCAACGGTAGCAACACTAGTTCCAGTAGCATTAAGGCTGGTTGCCCCATATGTTACAGTCCCAACATCTCGAACAATCATCTCATTATCAGTTCCCGGTAGACCAGTGAACTCAATGAGTTCCCAGCTCACTCGAGTATTGACCGTTGCTGCCACGTTCGACGGTCGACTAAGGGTGAAACTTGTTGTTACATCAGACTGATCCTCAATATACGCAGACCAGCCATCCGGACTACGAGTATTGTCATCGTCATCAATATCGTGTCCGGCCCCGGTCGACTTAGAGTTTGTAATTCTTACAAACGCACTGGAAGTTGCACTAGGTGCAATATAGTTTGATCCTGCTACTAGTGTAGTGGTAGTACCGGTAATAATCGTCGTCCCTCGCTGCACGAAGAAATCTTGCTTTTCTCGGGTAGTAAGTTCAGGAAATAGTACATAGCTTTCAAGAGCAGTCCCGGCATCTGATAACCTAAAACAATACGTGGTATCGTCCCCGGCTTCAGCAGTTGCTTCAACTGAATATTCAAGTTCAACAAACTCACTACTGGTCAGTGTTAGATTCCCAGTCTGCGATGTTGTGTCACGCTGACCACCATTTGTTGCCAAGAAACTTGCTCCCCCGGGGTTAGTAATTTCTCCATTGGCAGCTGGCGTAACATCAGTGGTGTCATTTCCCTCTGTAAGGTTGGTTGAAGCAACCAGATCAAACGCTCCGCCAACTGCGCCAACATCATTCCAACTTCCTACCAGCTCACAGGTAGTGATTTTAGTACCAAACTCAAGGCGATACTGGGTTGGGTTAGTCGAAATTGAACCTTCATTATCAACTTGTAACCGTAGTCGAAATGGTGATTCTTTTGCTACATCAGTCAGCGCCGTGTCTTGCGTGTTCCCAGTAGCTGACGAAGCGGCGGTTTCTGACCCATCATCGTTTCGCCAATGATATCCGGTTTGAGCACGCACTTGTCCAGCCACAGTTGTGCTCCCGGTTGGAGAAATGGGACTACTTGGTCCGACAGAAGAGGTAGTCACAATAACGTCGCTTGATGGGTCAGTGATTTGAATTTCAATTGTTTCTCCATTGGCGGCACCGCTACCAACATCAAGTACGACGTACAGACACATCGTCCGATTAGTCCCTACTGTCTCACTACCTGTAAAGGTCGATGATCCGTCAGCTGCAGAAAATCCATCAGTATCAGTTGAACCAAATGGTGTCTCATCGCCATCATTAAACTCTCCCGTACAGTCTCTCGGTGCAGTAGTATCTACATCATATTCAAGCGTTATATTATCGAGATTTGTTTGCGCATCAATAGTACCAACTTCGTTCAATGTAATACTCGTAACAGTGCGATTACCACCCGTTCGAGAGATCACAAATTGCCCACCGATATCCTGGCCAGTTGCACCCGCATTAAGCGAGACCGCTTGTGAACTACTGGCACTGACATCAACATCAGCTGAGATAGTACCTTCCGCATATACATCATACGCCCGCAGATCTGAACCAACATCACTAACTCTAAAACAGTACGTATTTCCTTGTGGAGCAGTAACGGTTGGTTCAATAGCAAATTCAAATTCCGCGAATGAGGTACTAGCAAACGTCAGACTGCCGGTTTGTGAACTAGTATCGCGCAGCCCGCCGTTAGTTGTTAAGAAGATCTGTCCAGCTGGATTTGTAACTCCGCCCGAGCCAGGAGCTATATCAGTGGCGTTTGCTCCATCAGTAATAAAAGTTGAGGCGGACATATCCCACGCTCCGCTACTGGCACCAACATCAATCCAATTGGTAAGTTCCCCGCAAGTAGCGGCTGTTTTAGTAGCGTAATCAAGTTGAAAAGTGGTCGGAAGTGATGAAGTGGATCCAGCCGCATCAACTTGTGTTCGCAGTCTTCGAATAGTTCCGTTAGCAAACCCCGTGGACGAAGTATCTTCGTCATCGATTGCAGTAGCGGCTCCTTCGACACCATCATCGTTTAACCAACGATAATGAGTCATGGTAAGTTCAGCATTACGAGCCACAGTAGAACCTGCAGGAATCACATCTGTATCAGGACTCACGACTCCACTATTAGTAACAACAATATCCGCACTTGGATTTGCGATGCTAATGGCGATAGTTTCACTATCCGAAGCCGATTCGGTTACATCGTACAGTACGTAACCGCATAAAGTTTGGGTAGTTGAAATTGTAACCGCTCCAGCAGCGGTGAAGCTTGATGCTCCATTAGGGCCCGAAAATCCATTAGTATCAGTACTACCAAACTGATCTTCTGATCCTCCATATGATTCGCTCGCACAGTCATATGGCACACTCGTGTCTAGGTCATAAAATAATTTAATATTTTCCAACCCAGTCTGACCGTCAATAGTCCCCGACTCGGTCAGTGTGATGTTGGTAATATTACGAGTCCCGGTCAGTTCTGTAATCACAAAGCTGCCACCCAGTTCATTGTCTGTAGTAGGGATATCGACAGTAGCTGTAAGGGTACCCGTCGCTGTTACCAAAGTTGTAGCATTTAGGTACTTTAAGCCGGTCAGTTCAACCACACCATACTCCACCCCCACAGTGTTACCGCTGCGATGAATCCAGTGTTCGATAGTCCCGGTTGGATCAGTAATACGAGCATGTAGCCCGCCACGCATATGAGCAGCTCCCGTACCGCTGGTGTCCGTAAACCATTCTAGGCTGAGCGTATCGAGAGCTGCCGTAGTAGTCGCGCCGGCCGGCCACGTGGCCGTACCGGCGGTACCATTACCTTCGGCGATATTTGTATCAGACGCCCGATTTACCACTAAAGCGTCATTTTGAAGCACGTGAATCCACGCTTCACCGTCGTTTCTAGCACCAGCATCTTTCTGTACCACATCAAACAAAACACTAGTAGTATTTAATCCAGGATTCACTAATGCCAAAGTATCCGACAGACCGGTCTCCGCTGAATCTCCCTCCATCGTTGCCTCAATAATTGTAGCCGTGCCCCAATCGGTCACATCACAAGTTGCACCGCCTTGCCCATCAGAATCAGTGTTTAGGGTGATGGTTTGCACTGAAGTATCATGAGCGTTTGAATAACCGTGACAGACGTTCCAGGCTGACCCCGTAAACTCAACTACATCGACGTAGACTGTAGCCGCTATCCCAGAGTTATTACGACTAACAATCAGGTTACCTGAATCGTCCATATGAGCTGCAATAGTGGCGTCGTTCCAATCATTTGTTGAAGCTCCATTTAGCGTATAGCCAGTTACAAACGGCACTACCTGGTCAACATCACTAATACCAGATATCGCTGTTGACACACTTGTCCCCGTCAAACTAACTGCCACCCGCTCTCGTACAATAAATTCATGATCTCCATTCTCAAGCCCTTCGTACCGCCATACCTCACCCATTATTTTCACCGCCGTTGCACTCACTCGCTCCACGGTCACCTCATCTGTATCAGTCAACACCAAACCGACAGCACCGATGTTTGGCGCTGTGTTCCCGGTTGAGCCAGTCGGCCCAGCACTCGTTTTACGAGTACCCGTATTTATTTTAATAAAGGCTGAGCTGGTAGCCCCCACATCGTTACTCAGCGTAAAAGTAGAGCCATCGGTAGTCACATCTTGATCAAACGATTCAACTTTAATCGCTGGCAGCAAAGAGGCTTCTGCCTGCGGCACTTCCGGCAAGATTTCAAATGAAAGAAAATTACCCAGGTCAGTAAATAAAAACAGCAGTACCAGTAAAACTGCTATGCATTTTTGCACACATAAAAGTGAACGGGGTTTTTGAGCCGTAGTATACATACCTCGTTTACTATTCATTCTACCGCACCTGACCTGGTGTCTGGTTACATTTTAGTGGAATAACTAGATAAATACAGTATCTTCGAATTTACCCTATCTAGTAAGCGGGCAGAACAAGATAAGTTATTTCAGACTGATACTCACCTGCCGTTTGCAAATCCCTAACCTGAACCCTGAACACAATATCGACTGAATCCTCTATAGCCGTAGAACTAAACATTATTTCTTCTGGAGTACTAGTTGAAAGTGCTGCGTAACTATCATCTGGAGCGAACCGGGCTGATCCACCTGACAACACATCATCGCCTGAGTGGTAGCCAAAACAACCAGCTACTTCGGGTGGACACGCAGTAGCCCAGCTGGTCGGACTTTCATTGGTTGCCGAAATACCAGCAATTTCATCTCCATAACTATTCATTAACGGTTGCTTAGCAAACATGAGTACCTGGTATCCTTCGGTAGCATTAGTGGAGACATTTAAGTTATAGACTGCTTCATACTCTGTATTTAACGGAATTGAACCGAACGGAATACTGGTTGGTGTCGTCGCAACATCTGCTGTAATTCCTTCAACTATCGTCCCAGCATTTACGCCTGCAATAGAAAAAGATAACGCCGAGCCCGCAGTAACTAAACTTGGATATGTAGAACTAGCCAACACTGACAAATCATTTGTGACATCAAATAATCTAAAGTAATACACGGTATTTATACGCGCACCGGCATGTTGCACATAAAATGAATATTCAGCAGCCGCACCAGCATTGTGCGTATGTCCCGCCACCAAATCAGGCGATGTGTTATGTCGACCACAACCGTCTCCAACAGTAGCGACACAACTATCAGCGCTAGAGATAAGTGCTGCATCTATGAGAGCATTATTAATTCCACCACCTGTGCTATAACACCAAATAGAGTCTGCCTCACAACTCGTACTATCGACAACATCAAAGACTTCGGTGAAATCATTAGATTTAGAATATTGCAGTTTAAATTTGGCATTATTTCCACTCACATTTTTAATTTCATCGGTCACAATTCGCAAAACCACACTCGTCGCGTTAGCAATATCTATTGGTGCCACATTTTCACCTGACAGAGCAGTGAGTGGTGTTTCATTTTCTTCATCAACGTACCAGCGCCAATCAGTTGTAATCGGTGTAAATCCAGCAGTGCGCAGTTCCGGATATAGCAAATAGCCATCAAGGGGCGTACCATCACTCTTCACCATTCTAAAACAGTAAATACTACTGGCAGCAGCACCATTATGCTCAACCAGCCAGTCATACTCAATCTCTTCAGTATCATCGGCTGGATTTGGATTGGCCACACTTGGATTCTCTTCAGTATAGCGACCAGTAATATCAGACACCGAGAGTAGTGTTACTGGAATTTCATCACCACTAATTGGACTAGCGTCATAACCTCGCCATAACTCTCCGCTCCCGGCGGCACCGAGATCTGTCCAGACTTCGGCGCCCGAACAGGTCTCGGCTCGTAATCCGTATTGTAATTTAAAAGATTGTAAACCAGCTGGTAGCGACGCGTTAGAAACTCGCACACTCATCCGGATTCGAATACGCTCACCTTCAGCCAACGGTTCGTCTAGAGCAGTTATGGCTGTATTTTCACCTAAATCAACAAGTCCAATCGGCCAAGGGTCTGTTGGTGTAATCGTATCTGAATCAGTATAAAAACGGTAGTAATTTTGACGAAAAGCCAAGTTTGCCGTCGGCCACTCCAGCACTTCTGCATTGTAATAATAATTAACTGAACCGGTCCGGTCACTGTTCCAAATTTCAAAATTTTCTGTATCTAAGATAGTAAATCCACCTAACACGCGGGGGTAGTTGTTAGAATCTTGGTCAAATGCGGTCATAGCAAAAATTGAAGCATTCGACAATGAATTCAGTTCACCACCAATATCGACTATGGTCGTTCGCGGCTCTGTCCCACCCACAATAAAGCCACTCACTTGATACACATTCATGGCCCCACTACTGGTTTGGGTATTTTCAATCACCCACGCCACTGAAATATGATCTTCTGTGGTCGTGGCATTATCAGACAGTTCAAACGATACTGCGCCAATGCTAGAAATCCACACTCGATGTCCAAAATTTGTTTGCTGGGAAAGTTCTCCAACACGTTTCTGAGTATGTAAAAAAGTTTTATTGATACTATTTACTGCCGTAATACTTTCTACACCAGTTGATGTTGCTGACTCATACAAATGTTCGACTCGCTGCACATTCCAGTTAAGTCCGGTGTACTCCACCACTGCATAACTGATATCAACTTGTGACCCACTGGCAATTCGTTCAAACACTGGTTGATTCGTCGCCGCATTCCATTTGGAAGTCACTTGTCCGTCTGGATAGTTGGCCGAACCTGTATTTGAGTTAGCGATTCCAGTAATAAACACCACCACCTGACTGTCATCAAGCACCGTCGCGACTGCGGTACCAGTTGCTGTCTGATTACTGCCCGTAATAGAAATTGTATCGTGGCTACGGACAATCATTTCGTTATCAGTGCCAGAATCTCCCACAAACTCAACAATTTCCCAAGACACTCTCGTATCATTCACCGGTCCGTTAACACGACTGATAGTAAAGCTGCTTTCAATATTTTCTGGGTCAGAAATATAGGCGGTCACATCATTAGCATTTTGCGTATTACCCGTCGTGGTGCGTCCTGCTCCTACATAATGAGCATTAGTGATCCGAACAAATGCCGTTGAGGAAGCACTTGGTGCAGTATACTCACTACCAGCAGTGAGCGTTACCCCCGTGCCAGTTACGATAGTAGTACCGCGCTGCACTTTAAAATCACGTTTTGGAGCGGTGGTAATCTCTGCGTACTGATCATAAGCCGGCAGATCAACTCCTTCTGCAGTAGCCCTGAAACAATAAGTCGTATCTGGTGAAGTAGTTGCAGTCGATGTAATACTGTACTCAAGTTCAGTAAACTGATTTTCCGTGAGCGTTATATTTCCGGTCAACGATTCGGTATCACGCACACCACCATTACTTGAGAGAAAAGTCTTGCCTGGTGGATTATCGACTCCACCCGTTGTAGTAGCAATATCTGTTGTTGAATCTCCATTAGTAAGATTTGGCGAATCCGACATATCCCAGCCGTCAGGACTAGCATCGAGATCTGTCCACACCACAATGGCGTCACAAGTAGAAATTTTAATACCGTATTCAAGCTGATAGCGTGTCGCTACTGAAGTAGTAGCCCCTTCATTTGAAATACCTAGGCGCAGTCGAGCAGCGGTATTTGGACTAAATTCAGTGAGCGCCGTATCTTGAAAGCCAGCAGAAGAACTAGCAGTTATTTCGGTCCCGTTATCACTACGCCAGTGATAATGAGCTTGGGTAAGGATCGAGCCTTGCAGCGTCGTCGATCCGGTAAGTGCAACCGGGGCAGATGGCGCGACTGTTCCTCCACCAGTTACGAGCACATCAATACTGGGCTGCTCAATCAGAACATCAACCGTATCACTGTTTTGTGCAGCAGCCGTTACATCTACCACTGGGTATACACAGAGTGATGACGTTGTTGCAATTGATACATTGTCAACAAAATCTGCGTAGCCATTTGCTGCTGAAAAAGAACTCGACGCAGTTCCAAACTGCAGCTCGGTACCATCATACGATTCACTTACACAATCATAAGGATCTGATGCGTCAGACTCGTAAAACAACCTAATATCACTAACCCCCGCTGTGGCATCAACACTACCCTGCTCCTTCAGTCGAATATTTGTAACGTTTCGACTGCTACTATTTTCCACGATAGAAAATGCACCACCTAGATATAAGTCAGCTGTTGGTATATCTGTACTTACTACCTGTGAGCCAATTGCTGCCACCGTTACGTCTGCAGAAATTGTTACCCGTGGAAATACATCATATGAAGACAATGCAGTTCCTGCATCGGTCACTCGGAAACAATAGGTGTTTCCTTCAGTTGCAGTTGACGATGCAACAACTGAAAACTCGACCTCTGTCCAATTGGCTGGTAAGAAAGAAAGTGAACCTAGTGTCGAGCTAGTATCTCGTAATCCACCATTTGGAGTTAGGAAGACAGTATTTTCATTATCAACCCCACCAATCCCTAGTCCAATATCTGTACTATCACCACCATCAGAAATGAATGTGGAGTCAAACATATTCCAATCATCATCAGTGGCTCCAACATCTGTCCAGCCGGTAGTCACATCGCACGCTCCTGTTGTAGGCGCGAATTCCAGACGCAGCGTAGTTGGAAGTGAGGTGGTAGAACCATCATTTGAAACACCAAGTCGCAAACGAGCTGGTGTTTCCTGCTGCAAAGCACTTAACGAAATATCTTGCACACCCCCGGTCCGAGAACCGGCACCTGATTCATTACCAACATCATCACGCCAATGAAAGTGAGTTTGAGTTAAATCAGAATCTTCTATTACAGTAGCTCCCCCCAAAGCAACCGTTCCCGGGGGAATCGGGGTGACTCCTCCGCTCACCATCACATCAGTCGCGGGATTTGCAATCTCAATAGCTAACGTGCTGCCGTCATCAGCTGCTTTCAGGACATCAAGTACTACATAGCCACAAACTGTTTGCGATGGTCCAATCGAAACAATATCAGAAAACTCAGCCGTCCCATCAGCTCCAGAAAAGCCTCCAGTATCAGTAATTCCAAATTGACTCTCAGCGCCACCATACGATTCACTAGCACAATCGTACGGTGCACTTGTATCCAGGTCGTACACTAAGTCTATGTTGTCGATACCGACTGAAGCGTCAATCGTACCTGATTCCGTCAGCGTGATTGACGACAGCGTTCTGGTGGCCACATTTTCACTAATCACAAACGCCCCACCCACATATACCTCACTGCTACTAGCTCGAACCACTGACTGCATAGTTCCTGTGGCCGCCACTACTGTAAACGGAGCTAGGTCGGCGAGGGTATCGCCAAAGGAATCATCCGGGGCAATATCGGTCCAGGTAACATACATCCGCTCATCACTATAGCCATTTAAAGCAACTCCGTAGAGATTGCCACTCGTCGTATTTACCGGACCTTGCTCAGCACCCCAAGAGGCAAGCGCTGGTGTCGAGGTGGCCCAAAACACGTCAGCGGTAGTAAGTGTTCCAGGGACACTTCGTTCGGTATAGGCAATGTATACTTCTTCAGTATTAGCATCGATACTAATCGAGACATCCGTAATACCTCCACTTGTATCAGTTTTTACGTCAGCCCCAAGTGTCCAGCTACTGCCATCGTAGCGAGCGGTGCGAATATCATCATCGCCACCGGCTGCAATCCCGGCTGTACCACCTGATGCATTGTCGATATATGCCAAAAAGGTATCTCCCGTATCTGGATTAGTTACTGCCGCCATACCTGGTTCATAGGTTGCATTGTCAAAAGCACTAATATCGATTGTTAACCAGGACGCATCCCAAGAACCCGTACTATCGTCCCACTCTTTACTCAAAATATCTTCAAGACTTACATCGCGATAAATCAGCAACATGTCCCCATCACTCAGTGGTTGTAAGATTGAATAGTCATTAGAGTTATCCATTGGATTAACACCCGTTTCGACCCAACTTGCCTCAAGGTTACAGCTGGCAGTACATTCGACTACAAAACTGTCGTTACCATCGGCCACTGACATGTAGACTGTTCCATTCGTGCTTTTTGAAATACTCGATCTGTTAGCGCCAGTTCCAATAGTTGGTGTCTGAGCTGAATTAACAATGGTACTAACTGGGGAATCACCGAGTAACCGGGTGTCATCTGCAGTATCCAAACGGTTATACCAAAGATCATCATTACCAGGATCCATAGTGACAATATGAATATGTTCACCACTATCGCCCGGTGTCCATTTGTCGTACCACACATTAATTCCGAAACAATCAGTCTGAGTATCTACCGTTACTACCGTCGGCCACGAGTCACCACCATCAGTGGTTTTGCGATACTTACACCTTCCATCTCCATCAACGTAAAATTTATAACCTACTTGATCAGAAATAAATACATTTTGTAAGCCGGCGTAACTATTTTCATCTGCGCTACCTGTCACTGCTGCATCAATGGTGACCTCAGCTGCTTCAGCAAGTTTAAACGGCGAACCGGTGAGTACTCGTTCAAAATCAATCATTGCCAGTGACACAACTAAAACACAACACAAAAAACGTGCTAACAGAAAAAAGCCGAAGTTGTGGAATCTCCGTTTCATAACTATCTACCACCCTATTTTAACCCGCCACCTAGCTAAGGTTACGCATCGTGAATGGGATAACTACGCCCGTAAAGCGATTTTGGTTTGGCCATGTATACATAAAACCGGTCTCTCATAGTGACCCCGAGAGAAAATATGTATTAACTTTATATGTCGTTTTAATCAACAGTACTCTCTGTTGTTGTACCAGACTGAGCAACAATAACCACATCTTCAATATGAGACACGTCTTTTTCCTGAATCTCTTCTATCTCATCGTCAGCGGTGTTTTCTAAGTCAGAACCTTCTTCAGTTACTTCAACGCCTAAATCTGTACTGGTTGCTGGGGCAATAACCAAATCAGCATCATCGACCTCTGTTGGTGTTGACGAACTCACCTTTGGAACTGGGACCGGATCTCCTAAATCATTATCTTCAGATACGTCTTCCCGGCTAATTGTTTTTTGCTGGATTAACGCTCTTGTTTCCCCCGTCTGATCACTGTCCGGCAGTTCTTCAGGTAGCTGGGCCGGGATTGCTCCGAGCGGCACGATTTTTCCTGTAATCAAGTCATACCCTTGCGTGACCACATCACCATTGTCGTACGTTTTGTCATACAGCAGCACCATGCGCGGATTAACAACTGCTGTCCCGTCAGCATCATCAATTACGGTATACGAACCAGCTGAAGTATCATAAACCGTCAACACTTGCTGACCGTCTTTTGCGATAGTGTTCCACATAATAAACTCCCCCCGAATGGTTGGAGCAATGTCGTGCTGATCATTATCAGTTAGAAGCGTTTCTTCTCCGTCCATTAATAAGACAATCTCCCAATTATTTAAAACCCAACGTTGCCACACCGTCATATCACCAAAACGAGCTGGTTCCATATTGTTTACCACTCCATCAGTTAGCTTAGTTTCTTCAGCTGTATCAAAGTCATATGACATGATGTGATACCGTCCATTAATCAGCCGATGCCATACCAGAGTGTTAGAGAGTGCATCGTATTGCGGCGCCTTGTCTTCAAGCTGGTTGTAAGTTATTTGCGAAGTCTCACCTTTAATAGTCACGAAAATCTCCATATCACCACCAGCATCAGGCGCAGCATAGAACGAGTCTTCTACCGAGAGTTCAGTATTTTCAGATCCACAGTAGAACGAGCCGTCGCCCACGCTGACGCAGCTTCCTCGCCCAAACTGATAATAGTTGCTGTCATTAGTCACTGAAGAGACTTCGACAACGGTTAAGTCTATTTCTTCAGTTGAAGTTGCTGTACTGGTAGCTATACCGGCTATTTCTGATGTAGTGCTCGCTAGTTCATCATTTTGACTAGTCGCTTCAGTAGTACCAGCACCTGAATCGTTTTCTGTCGATTCAGCCACCTTTGTATCCTGATCAGAATCCTCTGTTTGATCGGATAAATTGTCTTGATTCTCATTCGTCACATTGTCTCTTCCATCAGAAAAATCTGTATCACCGCCACTACTCCCACTAGCTGTATCAAGCATATCTGTTGTTGATGAAGCGGTGGTAGTCGATACAGTACCGTCGTCTGACAAACCATCAGTCGTTGAAGTTCCAGTTGATTCAGTGGTATTTATTTCAACCGTTGGATCAGTAGTACTGGCTGAAGAAGCGGCTGACTGATCCTCAGACTCTTCGTTTACTAGCGTAGAAGAAGCCGTTGATTCTGTGATATTTTGACTACCTGACACAGCATCATCATTAGTGCTGTTGACACTAGTCGTAGACTCTTCTTCTGAACCACTTTCAATCTCAGTATCGACTACTGCTTCAGCTTCTTCTGTGGTGTCATTTTCTACTGCATTTAATTCTATAACTTCTTCAGACTCAGAAATTTCTTCTTCTACCTGTTCTGGTTCTGGTTCTGGTTCGATTATTGTATCAACAGTGGCTTCGAGTTCAGCTGCATATACCAAACTAACTGGCTGCACAAAAATTGCTGCCAAAAGTAAGAAAACTGCTAATTTTGCATACCATACAGAAAAAACAGCCGTGAACATACTACTGTTTTGTTTCGTATGGTTAATTTTCATATAAAAATGAGGGTACTGTTTGAGGTACGTCGATTTCTTTAAAGTACGCACTCTCGCTACTGCTGGCGCGCGCATCTTGGAAAAAAACTAAACTAAACAGAATTGTCACGACAGATATGTACAACAACACCAACCAGAGTCTGTGTGTTTGCAAATCTTGTATAAAACCTACTTCCAGCTGTGTTGGTGCGGCAGATTTTGTCCTACGATTTACATACCGATCAATTTCTTCAGGGGTCGTAACCCAAGCAACATTACAATACACTTGCTCACCCTGGATTTTACCAGCACGAATAAGTTGCCCCACATAATCTGGAGTGTAGTTAGAAATCTTGGCCGCTTCTTTAAGCGTTATATAGCCTTTTTCTTGGGCTCTACGTTGTTCGAGCATGTTTACTAAAATAGACTTTATGTAAGCCATATCTCAAGTATCGGGTTGTACGTCTCGATACTCGAGACATCCCATCACCACCTTATTATACCCTTTTCCACTAGTTATTTAGTACTTATCAACAGAACTATCAACAGTTGGGAAGGTTATTTTTACGCCAAACATAGGGATTGGTAATATATAAAATTCGGTGATGACGATCATAGAACACCCCAATCCAAAAATCATACCAAGCAAATATAAAATTTATTTTCATAATTATTTAAAAAATGAATCAGAAAGAATAATGGCAAAATCAGTAAAGTTCATTTTGCGATCTTTATTAAAATCATAAAATTGGTCTTTATCGCGCCAAGCACTCATGAACGAAGCCACATCATCAAGACCTACGTCTCCATCACCATTAATATCTGTTGAGATAGACACTTCCACATTGCCACCAATTGTTCCATCGGTATTTGAAACAAATAGTGTCACTGATTCATTTCCAGCAGTAGACACCGCCACTTCAGAACCGCTTCCATCTCCAGCTAAAAGCATGTGGTCTGCGACACTAAATTCAGCTTTTCCAGACTCGATTGCGGTGGCATTAATAGTTGCTATTTCATGCTCACCAAGAAATCCCTTACGGAAGGTGCCTCCACGCATAATGACCTTGTTTCCTTCTACATAGGGGTCTTGGGTCCAGATGGTGATAACCGACTCGCCAGTATCTATAGTATTGATTTTGATCTGGTTTTTTGGAAACGATACGGCAATATCAACAGCATTAACGGGCACATGAGCTCCTGCAAACACTTTGATTTCAAAAGTTTGCCCAGCTGTAACTGATTGAGTTGACGACTCCACTCTAATATATGACTTTCCCTCATGCAGCAAAGCGGCAGCCCCTAGTAGCGATGCTGCTACAAATGCCAGTGGAAAAGCGAAGCGAACTGTTCGACTCTTGTTAGGCCTGCAGTTTGAGCAGAAGAAATAGAGAATTCGCTTCAAATAAATCATACGTCAAGCAAAGATTTTCGAATCTCTTGCGCTCGAGCGTCGAGTACTGAGAAGTTCTGCACAATGTCTTCCGCTACGATTAATTTGGTTTTTATATCGTCACTGGCTGGACTCTGTCCTGATTGTAGGGCTGTGATAATATCTCCCTGGATCTCAACTTGCTTGCGCTGCAGGTCTGCACGCTCAGATTCAATAATGACCAACTGCTGCCACTCGGCAATCGGATAAAGTGTTTTATCAGCCCGACTATCCAGAGTGTCGTAGAGTTCAATGTAATCTTCGTACACACCTAATTCGCGCTCAAATCGCGCCACCATTGCTGATTTCCGAGTGGCAAAAAAACCGCCGCAAGCTTCAAAGAGCTGGTCAACTTCTTGTAGATCTGTTCCTCGTAATGATCCTAACTGATTCAGCAAATTTTCAAATCGATCACGACTGTCAAGTGAGCAATCTTTTACAATAGTACTCACCACACTGTCAGCTCCATTAGTATTAACAAGTTCAGCTAAACCAACTAACGTCTTCTCTTGTTCTGCTACTTTTAACTGCAACAGCAGATTTGTTTCTGCAGTTAGATTGTGTACATAATACGATGCTCCTAAGCTAACAGCTCCGACAAACAGTAATCCTGTAAGAATAATTTTTTTCATATCTTTATACTACATCATCGACATCGTCGATTTCTTTTTTAATCTTCTCTTCTGACTTATCAAGCGTCTGCTTCATTTGTGTAACCAATTCTGCTTCCGCTTTTGTAAGTTTTTTAGTCTTACGTGACTTAGCCAGTGCACTTTCATTCTCACTAAGCGTCTCTCTCATAGCGGCAAATTCTGAACTTAATATCCCTAATGCTTCATTAGTTTCTTTTGTGACCACCTTTCGGATTCGTTTTAACTTGTGTACAAAATACCAAACTAGCAAAACAAACAAGAGTAACAATCCAACTAGTGGAAGCAGTACCGACAAGAAGCTAACAATAATTGACCCCACTCGTATATAACCAGGATCTTGTACGGCTAATCTAATCGCGTCTGACGGCTCACTCTTTGCTCCGTACTGATCAACTGCCACAGCAGAAATCTCGTACACGCCATTAGAAAGTTTACTGTCAGGAATAAAATTAAAGACACCACTCTCGTTGCTCATTACTGTATATTCACGAACTGATCCATCTGCAGAATTATTTAACTGTCTAAGGATCACAGTCACCTCTGCATTTGGTCGAGTGATACCAGCAATAACTGGAATTACATCAGAATTAATTTGGCTCGGGAAATCAGTGAACTGCGGCCGATCAAAAGCCAGAATGGCAAACGAGAAGGTACTGATGATACTATTTCCAGCTTCATCAAAAGCCTCAATAATGAGCGTGTGGTGTCCTGGCTCTAAATCTGTAAGCTCCAATGTTCCGCTGGCAGACTCATCAATAAACTCAAATGGTTCTGCTCCATCAATCTGAACAAGGAAGCGATCTACCACTGACGCAGTATCCTCTACATCAAGAACGATTGTTTGTACTGGATTTGATAAGTCGGCGTCCTCTGATAATGAAATTTTAAACGACTCAGGCTTTTGCGAATCAACCGCTAATCGGTAATGAGCCACCCGGCCCCAGCCGTCTGCATTTTTAAACTGGAGGTGGAAATACTGCACTCCTTCTTCAAGATCATCGAGAGTAATAGACGAGATCGGGTCATCATACACACGAGTTGGAATTGAGCCTGAATTTTCATCTAACAATGTCCGCACTGCTGTCACATCCGGTGGTAATGTCCATGAGAGGTTTGCTGTCTTGGCAGCATACCAGCCAGCAGGATCGTCATGAGAATCAGATGATATTTCTGGTCTAGCTGGAGTATTTGCTGGTGCGATATATTCAATCACTTCTGGCACCGGTGAAGTATCAGCAGCTGCAATAGTGAACGCACCGCCTGACATACTTGTGAGCACGTTCGTTCCTCTCCCGTCTGCAGCCAATACCGAACCTTGAGTGAATGAAACTTTAGCGTTACCTGCTCCTTTTGATCTGAACGTGACATTTAAAATAGCCCCGTTACTACCAGTATATCCACTTGGCGAGCCGCCGCTAAAAGAGATGGTACCAGCACTGTTTGAGAACGAAGGTTCTGCAGTCCAGAGATTGAAGATGCTACCTTTACTGATACCTACAACAGAAAGCTGGCTTGGATTAAAGCTCAGGGTACCTTCGGCAGCATTAATTGATGCTCCAGTAGTATTCACTACCACTCGGGCAGTAAAAGTATTTCCAGCAGTAAACACACCAGTTCCAGGAGACACGCTAAGTGTGGCAGCGAAAGTGGCCGCCACACCAACTGAAGACCAGAGCACTAAAGCAATGAGGCAGGTTTTAATTATTTTTGTGTTAAATAATGTTGTATACATATACCTTATTTCTCTTCATCTACCTGATAGTCATCTTCACCATGTTCATCATCGACTTCTTCTTCTACCTCCACCTCCTCGTAATACTCTTCATATTCATATTCACCTCTTCTGCGCCTAATAATTACAACAACAGCCAGAACAAGTACCAGAAGAATTATTCCAGCGGCTGCCATCACGCTGTACTGCATTTTGACTGTGTCAGACATTGTACGTTTGCTTTCGTCAGGGACTAACGTTGCGATGTATTCATTACCAGATTTATCAATTGCCTTTACTCGAATTGTGCTATTAAGCGATTGGTCACTGAGTAAGTAGGGGCTACGGGCCTTGACCCAAGGAGCATCAGCGGCTCCCCAGTTAAAGAGATCACTATCAGACAATGGTTCTTCTATTACTTCATAGCGATCAATTCCACTTTGCTTGTCAGTTGTATTGAAAATAATGAAATACTTTCCATTAAAGATCGAGCGATCTTGTTGTAGGGCAATACTAAAATCTTCAGGAATTTGTTGATCAGCATCGATAAGTGTCCCCCATTCGTTTCGAACTTGATTACCAGGTTTTTTGTGTACAAATATTTCTGAACCAAATGTTTGCAATGGAGCAGCTGTGCCTCGTCCATCATTGAGTAAAACTGTAGTCTCATCACTAAACCGAATGGTTGAGGTGGGGTTATCACTACCAATACCAATCCTGAAACCTGGTGCCTGAAAGATGATCTCGAGTACTGTGTTAGTCAAGCGTGGATCACCTTCAATTCTGCCACAGTAACCATTTGGCACTCCGCCAGCAAAAGTGATGCGGTTGTTGGCAGTATCGATAGTTGGCTCCTCCACCCAAAACGGTAAAATTGAGCGTCCACGAGAAATATCGACAGGCTGGATCGCTGGATCGTATTCAATAACCCCATTAACTACATTGATGCATTCATCCTCATCTGGATCAACGCGCACCGCTACCACAATAGTGTCGCCAGGCCTTATTTCGGATTGGCCAGGATTTAAATACAGTGTTGCAGCTTGCACAGTATATTGTGGCAAGAGCAGTGATAGTAAACAAAAAGTACCGAGTAGTCCCCGAAGCATTGTATGAATTATAGCCTGCTTTGCTCTATATAAATAAGCACCATGTGCATACCTACTTTCTACTCAAGAACGAAAAAACCCTTCTCGTGAAAAAGTCTAAGAGACTTTTTCAAGACCTTGCCTATTATTTTGAAGTATGAAAAATAGCGACAAGGTGTACTGCGGCTGTAAGCCGGCCCACCACGTCTGAAGGGTTTCGTTGGTTTTGAAATTTAAATTTTAAAACCAACGAAAAAACCCTTCTCGTGGTGGGAGAGGGTTTTTCGGATTTGCTCTAGCTATATTTAGAACACAGGTGTTGCGATGTATGTGAGAACCGTACTGTAATCACCAGCTGCTTGCAGCGCAGTGGTTTCAATTTGGTAACCCACGCGAGTTGTACCCTCGCCAGTAATTGTTCCGTTTGCCGGTCCATTGTGACCAA
Organism: uncultured Candidatus Saccharibacteria bacterium; assembly: GCA_964350735.1. GTDB lineage: Bacteria > Patescibacteriota > Minisyncoccia > Phycocordibacterales > UBA918 > OLB19. The sequence continues at coordinate 465 of CAYGKO010000002.1, read as the reverse complement.
GGACTGCAATCGGGGTTGTACTAGCTGATACCCACTCGTCTGAGCCGAACTCTTCTGCACCACGCGCGAGCGTATCGGTGTCATCAGAAGTGAGTCCCCAGTGACCATATGTATTGGCTGAACCAATTGTACCAAGTGGTGAAGACCACCCGGTTGGGTCAGTTACGTATGAGCCGTTTGAGAAACCTGAGATTTCGTCGCCCGTTGAGTTGACGAGATCATCATCGGCTACAACAGTTACAGTGTATCCCTGAGCCGCGTTAGTTGTAACGGTAAGATCATGGGCTGTAGTTGTTGCATTTCCAGCAGTCAAAGTTCCAAAAGGAATTTCTATTGCTGAAGAAGTACCAGTCGTGGTTGTTCCGTTGACTGTTTGACCTCCTCCTACGCCGGCTACTGCGAAGGTGAAGACCGTATCAACCCGAGCGGTAACATCAACATTTTCGATGATAGCTACTCGAGTTC
>CAYGKO010000001.1:0-408310 GCA_964350735.1 uncultured Candidatus Saccharibacteria bacterium | reverse complement strand
ACGACCGCCTCTGCCCCCTCGATCTCCACCACGACCGCCACCAAAGCTCGACTTCCCTTTGAAGCCACCTCTTCCCTTGCCATGTCCGTCGTTGTTGTAGTTATTCATCGCGCTACTATGTCACACTTTGAGCTTTATGCAATAGATTCGTTACTTAGTCATCTCTTTACGAATACCGGCTCGCGTATAAAAAGTCCACACGTACAAACCTTCCACTTTTTCTTTCGCCCAAGGGGTTTTACGTAAGAACTTTAAACTAGAGTTCACACTCGGGTTCTCATAAAAACAGTTGATCCGAATCTTTTGCCCGAGTTCCAGCCAGCCATAATGAGCCACCAGTTCTTCAACTTGGGTTTTGAGCGTGATGCCGTGTAGTGGGTTGTTGGGTTGGGTCATGAAGTGAGTATAGTAAATTATATTAACAAGAAGCTTGTCATCACTCGCTGCCTCGCTTTGATAACCTACTTTTCTTCACCTTTAATAGCAACTGATTCGATCACGACAGGATCAACTGGTCGGTCGTTACTTTCTGTGTCTGAGGCAGCGATCACATCCACTACGTCCATACCAACAATCACACGTCCAAATACTGGATGCTTGCTAGACAGCGGCATTTTATTAAAATCTAAGAAAGCATTATCAACGAGATTGATAAAAAATTGACTCCCGCTTGAATTAGGTTTACCACTGTTTGCCATAGCGACAGTACCTCGCTTATTGGTAAGTAACAGGCCGTCTACAAATTCATCAGCAATCGTATATCCAGGACCTCCTGTACCCCACCGTTCTTCTAATAAATCATCCCGACTTTGTGGATCACCACCCTGGATCATAAAACCCTCAATCACACGATGGAATTTAGTCTCATCATAGAAATCTTTTTCTACCAAATCCCTAAAGTTATTCACCGTTACCGGCATAGTATCAGCAAAAAGTTCTACCTCGATCACACCTTGATTCGTTGCTATCACAGCAACTGGATTCGCCTGTCTTTGATTCACCTCACTAAGTAACTTGCTGATTAAATCAATGAGTATAACTCGAATTTCGGCCTCATTCATTCCAGCAAACGAATCTGGGGTAAGGGGTTGGGCATTCACTTGAGATGGTGCGCTGATAACAGAGAATGTCAGCACCAGCACAGCAAAAAATGATTTTATATTCATGATTTAGATTATAGCCTAATTAAGATCTTTACACATTAATTCAATTCAAAACTGTATTTATCACACTTTTATTAAAATTCTATGAATTTTAAATCCGAAACAGAATCTCTTTCACAAGTACCAGGAATAAAAGAAACAACTTTATAATACAAACCTACGCCTTCTTGATGCCAGTGCGACAACGCAAACTCTTCCCAAGGACCTAATTCAGACACCACGACTGCCTCTGCTTGATCAAGCAGCAAGACCTTTAATTGATTTTGTACCGAAGGTGAGTCACCCATTCCTGCACACGGAACTGTATAAAGTTCCCTCGCGTCTGATGTGGCGACTAGAGACTGGTCAGGCGACAACAACCATTGGCCAGTCCTAGCATTCCAACCTCCACCAACCTCTAGTCTAAAATCTGTAAAGACGGTGCTACTGGCTGACCAATTACCAATCGAGTCGCGTTGATAATACTGCATTTCATCAAACATATACCCTTCGTATGGTATTGGTATATTGTAAACATAATTACGGTTTGGTGATACTGCAAACGGAAACAACGAACCGTGTTTTTTTTCTTCATAATGAATCTCAGAAATAATATCTCCAGTAGCTACATCTATTTCTAGTAATCCAGATTTCTGAGCTAGATAATCTGTGCTTGTGGCATTATTCCAAAAAGCTCGTGTGTAAATTCTTGATTCATCGGTAGAAACAAAGATGTTTAAAGCTCTAACAAAATTGCGATTATCGATCAACTCAATTGATGTGGTGGCTCTTGTAGGGATGTGATATTTTTTTATATCTGGTCCATTATAATTAGCCAGATAGTATATATTTTCACTATCGGCTACATGGAACATATTCTGACTTCGCTTCTTAAGTAGTAATTCTGGGTCACCACCTATAGCAACTTCGTATAATGCTTCCCGACCAAAAAGTAAAAATTTGTCGCCGAACACCTTTACGGAACCTTGGTGTACATCATCACCGAACATCTGTAGTAATGGTCCATTTTCATCACTGATCTCAACAAAATCTTTTCCCAGTTGTTTACGGAACGAATTATCGTACGCACTAACCAATACTTCTCCTGAAATTTCTACCGGTTCACGTAACCAAAGGGTACCAATATCACTATCCTCAGCAAACAATTTTAATAATTCGTGTTCACCGTCATTAAGAGGCGTGCTCGTAGCAGCATATCGACTGTTAATAGAATCTCGCTGATCACGTACATATGTCGCAAAATGGAGTGAGTTTTTATCAAATCCAGAGAAACCTGCTAAGAACTGAAATGTTTCAGGGTCAGCTTCAGGAAAAGCTAGAATACGATTTCGTGGCAGGAATCCTGTATTTTTAGGTACGTACAACTGAACCATGCTTTCAGCCTCAAAAAATACAGATCTACACTCGGTACTCGAATCAGAATTTCGCTGCTTGGTCTCGTAACAAGCCGTTCCATAAATTGGGAAATCTCCCGCATCGACAAACTTTTCTACTGAGACATACTTGTCACCAAACAAGTATGTATTTAAACCACCTTCGTACTGATCATCGAATTGTCCGAAGGTATCCTCATCTACAACAACCCTCTCCGGGGAAGAAGTTTCTAGTTTTGGTACGACTTTTGTAGTTTTTTGGTTGTATTCTTGTATAAAAAACCAAGCCAAAACTATTACCAGAGCAATGAAGCAGGCAGTGCCGATGAACAAAAATTTTTTACGGGGAGTACTCATAATTTAAAGATATCACACGGATTGTTGAGCATAGTAAATTCTCTATCGTCAGAATTCAATAAAGAAAATTCCTAAAGCCCGATAAGGAATCTATGCTACCACAGAAAAACAACTGATTACTAAGCCTCTCTCTTAATTTATGTGGTGGCGGACAGGGAATCCTTCATTACATGAACAGTGCAGCGTTTGGGTATTTTATTTCGCTTTGCTCATAAACTATCTCAAACCGCTTTTCGAGCCCCACGAAATAGTCCCCCGGACTATTTCTTTTCCACCAGCTCGTATACAGAAAAACACCCCTGAAGGGTGCTTTTCTTACGAGCTGGCTGTCTGGGATGATGTTCGAACTTTTGTGTAAACAAACTTGACACCTGGTTAAAAATATTGTTATATACCCACACAAGTTCATTAAGGAGAACACCATGCCAGGCGCAGCAGGAAGCAACCCCGTACCATCAATCGCACTTTTTCGTGCAGTTGAGGATATTGCAGACAACATCAAGCCCGAAGAGAAAGTGATTCCTGCTCAAGTAGGTATTCCTAGCGGGGCAAAAAAGGTTGGCGACGCAACCGAAGCCATGAAACGAATCTACTGGGTTGTGATGAAGTTCACCAACGACCGCAAACTGGGCGAAAGTGAGCTCATTTTGCGCGCTGCTCATACTGCTTTTGGCTTTGAGGTCGGCAGTCAGTTTGACTGCTTCGGCGTCGGAATCGGTGTCACCAGTACATGGGAAGTTTACGCACAACAATAAGAAAGGTTTTGTCGGCTGTACCTAACAGCCGGCTTTTGTTTTTGCTAGCAAAATAGCGATCACTAGAAATGGAGAAATGGGGTCAGCCACTATTTATTTTAATGAATACTATTGGCGGACAGGGACATTCGAAGCTATACAGCTTCAGTACCCGTTGTCACGATTCTTCATGCTTCAGAATCGCTGGCAACGGCTTCGAGTCGCGTTACGCTTTCTGCCGAAAGCTACGCCCTGTCCGGCAGCTAGATACGAAAACACACCTCGCGCGAGGTGTGTTTTCTCTAGCTGGCGGACAGGGACTCGAATCTTACAGATTCAGTAGACCTTTTGGATACATTTTCCCTTTGGTCAAATTTATCTCAAAAGCTTTTCGAGCCCCTACGTACAGTCCCCCGGACTGTACTGTCCTGCCAGCACTAAAGCAAAATAGCCCTCATCGGGCTATTTTACTAAGTGCTGGCTGTCTGGGACGAAGTTGGAACTTTTGTATAAAAAATAGCCAGCATCTTTTGACGCTGGCTACCAAGTCTCTCTATCCAGCCACACTGTCTCGAATGCGATTATTCGCAGCCACGACCTTGGTTGGGAAAATGTCTTTAAGCTTCGGCATATCACCTGGATTTCTTGAGCTTTTTTGCTGCAGGGCTTTCAGAAGTTTAGCATCCAGTATTTGCAAGGTTGGACGATCCAAATATTTTGATTCGCTCTGCAGCCATTCACCGTAGTGCTTCATGAGAAACTCGTATGGACAACCATCAGTATTCGCACCACGATATGTGTTACGCGGAGCTTGATGAAGACCGGAAACCACCGGTCCTTCTGGCCATGGATTTTCTCTCCTTAGAAATCGATTTAATGCATTGAGCCACTGTTCACCGTCTTCTCCGGCAAGTTTTTCCTCGAGGGAATCTCTCGGTCCCCGAACAACGGAGAGCGGGAGCCTACCGAGCATAGCTGTTGCCATGGTCGTTCTCCTTCAATATGGTTACACTTAATGGAATTAAATCCATTTTAAAAATACGACAATTAAAAATTTTGTCAATACGTTGCTGGCTGTATGGGACGAAGTTGGAACTTTTCTAGCACTAAAGTAAAACAGCCCACTTGTGCGGGCAGTTTTACTTCTTTTTCTTTTCGACTACAGCATCAACTGTTTGCTTAATTATTGTTTCATCAGGAATAATTGCATAAAGCTTATCTACCATATCCATCATGTTGCTGACTCCATTTTCAACAAAACTCTTTTTACTGTCCGTACTCTTTTCTACTTTCAGATCTTTGCTTTGTTTAATATCTTCCTTAAAAGGTTCTGAGTATATTGTGCTAAACGTACCAATTGAAAAATCAAGTACCTTTTTGTCCGTTTTTCCAAATCTATCAACAAGGAAGTCTATATGATTTCGGACAGCAGCCGAGCTTGCTGCCTTAAAAGCGTATTTTTCTAAGAAATTTCTGTCTCTTGAATACTGCACCGCAGAGAAAAGGACTAAAAATATTAGTGGCGATGTATAGGCAAGGCGTGTGAAGAAACCATCTACACCTGATAGGTCACCTAGACCAAATTCTACAATCACTAAGAGAATTATGCTGAGAAGCATCACATACTTCCACGAAAATACATCTGAATCCAAGCTTTTTGAAATCTCTTTCTTTCGCCTTTCGAAGGTTTCAGCAAAACTACCATCAATTACTAAGCCGGATACATCTTCAACCTGCTGCTTTGTTATATTTACTGAGTCTAGAGAACTTTTAATATCATCTAAATGACTTTTGGAGAGTACTTTAATTTCTGCAATTTCTTTTTCATTTGTTTGCACCAATTTTAGCGATGCTTTGATTTGAGCCACAAGACCATCCGCCTCCGCCTGAGCTTTCTGTACTAATTTCAATATGGCGTCCAAGCCTACGTCTTTGTCGTCTATTTTCTTTTTAATTTCAGTAAACTCTACAAAAGCATTTTTCATTAAGTCTACTTTTTCCTGAAATCCGACTAAAAGCTCATTTGCTTTTTCTAAACTCGTGTCAGCACTGTTTTTTGACTTCTCAATATCAGCAGTGAGATTCCTGGCGTTCTTCAGAAGAGCATCAATCTCTCTTTTACCTCCACTAATTTCCCCCTCCAAGACTGCAGCATTCTTACTAAGTGTTTGTAAGTCATTAATACTTTCTTTAGCAGAGTCAAGATGGCCCGCAATTCCTATTCTAGTCTCTTGTATTTTTTCTAAAGCAGCTTTTGCCTGTGTATGGAAGGCCTCTATCTCAGTTCTTGTCTCTCCTGTCTCTGAGATGATCTTATCGACTGCATCATTAGTCTTTTGATACCTAACTTCAAGACTCTCGATGTTGTCGAGTACTTTTTTTGCTTTCGTATAGCGTGTCTTTACACCGTCCACGAATACTCTTAGTTCCTGAAGTTCTTGAAGCTGTTTGTCGTCCATATGTACTATTAATTAACCTCAATTAAGTCGTACATGCAATTGACATATCGGAATATGAATGTTGTGTGCAGCTAACTATTTACAATATTCTCAATCGCCTTCACTACCGCTTTGTAATTTGTTAAAGCAACAAAACTCGGCACACGGAAAGTTTTAAAACCTTCTTTGTGTGACCAGTAATCTCTTTCAATATCTGAGGTAATTTGTTTTGAGTTCGTATAGTGCTGTAAACCATCTATCTCAATATACAAATTCGCAGCAGGTATAAAAATATCGACATGCTTATGTCCGTCCCAGTGTTGTAGTACTACTTCAATTTCTTTTTCTTTTAGACAATCTCGCAACAGTACAGCTGCTCTAGTTGGTTTTATATTAGCCATGTAACTTAGTTAGTTTTAAAGATCGTGGGAGCTAAACACAAAACTCCCTGCAGACCCATGCCGGTTTCCCGACACGACCAACCAAGGCGAAGTCTACAGAGAGGTCTCTACCTTGGTTGGTTTTTTGACCATGCCGTTTCCGGGTTAGGTCGCTGATGTCCCCCGATAATATCACATATTCAGTAAACATAATCACGCAGGCTTCCTCCCCCGCCTACGGAGCTTCGCGCCACGAGTGAAGCGAGTGGTGTGAAGGGCGGGCCTGAGTGATTATGAGAAAATTTGACATTCCTTTCCAAGAGTAGATAATGGGTACAGCGCAGAACTCCACAATCAAACTAGGTGTATCACGAAAAGCGACCATACAACTAAATGCCGGACCACTGAGCGACTGTCATCGGAGACTTTCAATATCCCTGCCGGAGCCCCAAATAAGCGACCATAAAAATTGGCACCATCAACAAACGACTACCGTCGTTATGTTTTTGTTCTGCGCTGATTTTTATGTCAGTCGCTTTCACTCCAGAATTGGTGCGTAAGTACCAAACATATATGGTTAATAAGACGGGTATTTCTATACCTGATGAAATTGCCCAACATGATCTCACCGCACTTGCTGAGTTATTTACTGCTGCTTCTGACATAAGGACCATTAATCAGCTGCCGGACACATAGTCCGCAGCGATTTATGGTCATCATATGGGCGTAGCCCATATGGGACTAGATAAGTAGCACATAATACAAAACGAAAAATACTCCATAAAGAAAAATCTTTCATGTCAAATCACTCCAAAGTTAAATACGCTATATATTGTCGCAAATCTTCTGAATCAGAAGACAAGCAAGTGATGTCACTTGATGCTCAGGAAACAGAACTTTGGAACCAAGCTAAGCAAAAAGGCTATGAAGTAGTAAATGTGTACCACGAATCAATGTCTGCCAAAGCTCCAGGACGGCCAGTATTTGCAGAAATGCTTAAAACTATTGAGTCTGGTGAAGCTGACGGCATACTTTGTTGGAAACTTGATCGCCTATCTCGAAACCCCATTGATGGTGGAGCAATCAGCTGGATGCTGCAGCAAAACCAATTGAAAGTAATTAAAACCCACGATCGTGAATATTTACCTTCTGACAACGTCCTTTTGATGTCGGTTGAATTTGGAATGAGTAATCAGTATGTTCGCGACTTATCTGAAAATGTTAAGCGTGGCAACCGTGAGAAATTACGTCGTGGTGAATGGCCTAACCATGCCCCTTATGGATACAGAAACGACAAAAGTACTAGATTATTAGTCGTACACAAAGAAGAAGCCCGTAGAGTTAAACAAATGTTTGAAATGTACGCTTCTAGACACTATGGTTTAAGAAGTATTGCTAAAGAAATCGGTATTCGCACCAGTTCAGTAGACAGAATATTAAAAAGAACATTTTATTACGGACTAATGGAGCGTGGGGGTGAGTTTTTCCCTGGAAAGCACGAGGCCATCATTTCGAAACAATTATTTGAAGAAGTAAGAACAGTCCGTGAAGAATCATCACGCCCTCGTTCTAAAAGTCTCTTTTTCCCCTATCGTGGGCTCATGAAATGCGCTGAATGTGGTTGTCAGCTTACGTCTACCCGAAAAAAAGAAATATACGACTATTACTATTGCACCAATGGTAAAGGTGGCTGTGCTCAGCATAAAAAATATTTAAATGAGACAAATGTATTTATTATGTTTGCTCAAGCTTTTGAAAGTCTAAAACTTGATGAAGAAATAATTAAGATAATGTATCAAGCAGCTTGTGAAAGGCGGCAGAATAGCTCTCTAGACACCCAAAAGATCTTGGCCGATATTGATCTCGAAATTGCTCAAATAACTCGACAAGAACGAAAACTATACGACTCATACGAGTCTGACCTAATTAGTGAGGAACTCTATACGGAAAAAGCAGAAAAGTTAAAAGGGGAAAGGCGTGCATCTCAAATGAAGCGAGTGAATTATACTGAAAACACCAAGGCCTCAGTATCTACTTTGGAACCAACTAAACAATTCTTTTTAGATACAAATAAAGCCATATTTGATTTCTATCACTCTGATCCTGAACAAAAGCGTACACTTGTTGAAAAACTACTTTGGAACCTAGAAGTAAAAGACAAAGAAGTGACTAACTACAAGTACAGAAGTCCTTATCATGCACTCGCTAATCTACCTGAAAAACCTGATTTAGTTACCTTGCTGGCGGACAGGGACTCGAACCCCGATAGCTGGCACCAAAAGCCAGAGTCCTACCATTAGACGATCCGCCACTATGAATTTGTGGCCAAGAGTATACCACAAATTCAATTTTTATCACCTACTTACGCCTTACTCTTCTTGAAACAATCGATACATTTGAGATTCTCGGTGCTGCGTGGGGTAAAGGGTAGGCTGGTGATGGCGTTGCCGCAGGTCGCACACTTCCAGTCCCCAGTATGTTCTTCTTTTTTAGCAGCTGGGGCCTCAGCGAATTCAGGTGGTTCTGGTACTGGTTCTGCTGCACCACCGAATTCAGACGGATCAAAATCAGGAATATCTTCACGACTATCTAGCTCGGCGCTACCGCCGACACTATCTGCCTCATTTGCTTGTACTCCACCGCCAGGTGTAGCAGCACTTCCTCCCCCACCATCTTTCTCTTTAAAGTAACAGTCGCGACAAGTAAGCCCGGTATTACTTCGTGGTTCAAATGGTAACTGTGTGATCGATCCACCACACTTACTACAGGTCCAATTTCCTTGATGCATATTTTCAAACTAAATTAAATTTATAGAAGTATATCACTGGTTTATCTACTTAGATTCGTAGGCGGCTTTAATAAAGGCAGTGAAAAGAGGATGCGGATCAAGTGGTCGCGCTTGTAGTTCTGGATGGAATTGCACTCCAACAAAGAATGGGTGCACTTCACTCGGTAATTCCATAATTTCCATCAACTGGCCGTCTGGTGACTTCCCTGAAAAGACCACCCCCTTCTCTTCAAGAGCATCTACATATGCGTTATTTACTTCGTAGCGGTGCCGATGGCGTTCGAGCACCATGTCTGCCTTATAAGCTTTCTGGGCGATACTCCCTTTCTTTAATTTTGCCTTATACTGTCCGAGACGCATCGTGCCACCCATCTCTCCAGCAGCCAGCTTGGCTTTTTGATCTTCCATTACCCCAATCACTAAGTCCTTGGCTTTTGGGTTAATTTCTTCAGTACTCGCGTCTTTTAGCTTTAGTACGTTTTGAGCGAACTCAAGCACCGCTAACTGCATACCGTAACAAATACCAAAGTACGGGATATTATTCTTACGGACATACTCGATCACCTTAAGCTTGCCAGCAATACCCGTCTTACCAAAGCCACCTGGCACCAAAACACCATCATATTTCTGCAGATCCTTAAGCTTCTTACCGTCTTCAAAATCAGCCGCACCTAAGTACGTGATCTCTGGCTTAAGCCCTTGTTTGTAGGAAGAATACTTGATTGCTTCGAGGACTGAGATATAGACATCAGAGAGCACGAAGTCACCTGAGCTGAAGTACTTTCCTACTACCGCAATCTTCACCGTATCTTTGGTATTTTTTGACTTACTAACAAAACGCTTCCATTCTGTCAGGTCTGACTTTTGCTTGCACGGCAAATCAAACATGTCACACAATCGCTCAGACAAGTGGTCTTTTTCAAACGAAAGCGGGATGTCGTAGATGCTTTCGACATCAGGTGCCGAGATAACATTTTCTACCTGCACATTACAAAACGTAGCAATTTTTTCTTTACGCTTTTTATCAATCCCAATTGGGCTACGAGCAACAATAATATCAGCAAACACGCCGGCACTATTAAGCATCCTCACTGCAGTCTGGGTGGGCTTGGTCTTCATTTCGCCGATACTGCCCGGGACTGGCAAGTAGCTCACCATAACTACCCCAACATCATTAGGATCCTTGCTATCCATCATCCGGATCGCTTCGAGGAAGAGTACGTTTTGGTACTCACCTACCGTACCTCCCACCTCGGTCAACACCACGTCTGCATTTGCAGCTTCTCCAGCTGCTTTAATACGACTGATTACTTCCAACGGGATATCAGGAACCACTTCTACATTCTTGCCACCGTATTCAAGGTTTCGTTCTTTTTGAATGACTGATTGATAGACACTTCCGGTAGTCATGTAGTTGAGAGCCGGCAAGTCAGTCCCTAAGAATCGCTCGTAGTTCCCCATATCCTGATCAGTCTCGAGACCGTCTTTAAGCACAAAACACTCTCCGTGCTCAGTTGGATTCATGGTCCCGGCATCAACATTGATGTACGGATCAATCTTAATCGCGGTCACCTTTAATCCTCGCCCCTGAAGAATCTTTGCGATTGAGGACGAAGCAATTCCTTTACCAACTCCACTCATTACCCCACCGACGACAAAGATATATTTCCGATTCTTCTTTGCTGCTGGTTTACTACGCTTGGTTGCCATAACGGAAAATCAATCTGAACTACTACTAAACACGAAGGTATCGTGAGACGGCGAGAATACTTGAAATAAGTCCGAGCACTACTCCCGTACCGACGATCACACCAAAGAGATAGGCGAAGTTTTGTACAAAGTAAGTGAAGAGGTTGAACTGGAAGAAAGATTCAGTCTCAGGACCAATCCAAAGTAAAATTGGATATAACAGCAATAGAGCCATGACACCCGCCATCATCCCGTACATAATCCCTTGTAACATAAATGGACCACGAATGAACATATTGCTAGCCCCCACTAGTCGCTGTACGGCGATTTCTTCGCGAGTAGTATAGATGGCTAGTCGGACTGTATTAAAAGTAATCAGAACTGCTGCCACAACGAGTACGAGCATCGTCACTAAACTAGACTGTTCCACCGCCTCAATGATGCCAGTCAATTTATCAATCGCATTTTTGTTCTTCACAAAGTTTACTCGATCAATCAATGGTGCTTGTGGGTTTTCAATCGCTTGCTGCTCTTCTAGAAATTGGGCAATCCCCTCGTACTGTGACGTTTCACCAGCTCGAACTGCAAGTGAAGCTCCAAGTGGATTATCTCCTAACTCTTCCAGAGCCTGGATGGTCAATTCATCATTGCGGTGCCGCTCTCGGAACTGCGCCAGTGCTTCTTCACGTGAAGTAAAGGTTACTTCAGTTACTTCAGGTAGTGATTCAAGTGAGATTTGAAGCGTATCAATATCTTGCTGTTCAGCACTAGTGACAAAGTACACATTAATATCTACTTTATCTTGAATATTAGCCAATGAAGCACCGAGGAGCTGGTCAAGCATCAAGGTTGCACCAATCACAAACAGTGCCACCGTCATCACAAAAATAGCCGCCAAAGACACAAAAGCGTTACGCCAGAACCCCACAAACCCACCTCGCATTATTCGTTTAAACGCTGTCCACATAAGAATATTTTAACTATAACACGTACTTACCTTCAGCATCGTCACGTACAATCTTCCCTTCGTCCATTGTGATCACTCGTCGACCCAACTCATCAATTACTCCTTTATTATGCGTCGTCATGATCACGGTAGTGCCCAGATCATTAATCTTCTTTAAGATTTGCACTACTTCATACGTAGCAATCGGGTCAAGATTACCAGTTGGCTCATCCGCGATAATAATATCTGGCTGATTTACAATCGCTCGCGCAATTGCTACACGCTGCTTCTCACCACCTGAAAGCTCATGGGGGAAATTCCAGATCTTGTCTTCCAGATCTACCAGCGCCAACGCCTGCGGAACATTGTCTTGGATCTCTTGATCAGAACGACCATTAGCTTCCATCGCAAAAGCAATGTTTTCGTACGCAGTCTTGTGTGGCAGTAATTTAAAATCCTGGAATACAGTACCAATCTTTCGACGATACTTCGGCAGCTTGCCGCGCGGGATTTTATGAATATCAAGTGATTCAAAAAATACTTGTCCTGAAGTCGGTTGATCTTCAGCAATCATCATTTTAAGGAGTGTGGTTTTTCCAGCGCCTGAATGTCCAACAATAGACACAAACTCTTTTGGGCCAACCTGGAAGGTGATGTCTTCTAGCGCGGTCGAGTGACCATGGCTATAGACTTTCGATACATTCTCGAAGTAGATCATATAGTAACTCGACTATTCTACTGGAATTGTTTCATTTGTGCCAATCCTCAGACTGGCACAAATGAAACAGAGGACACGCTCGTGCGGCGACACGCACTAATCCAGCAAGCAGTGCCTGGTTCACAATGTGACAACTGCTTACTCTATCTCCCCGGCACTGTCCAAAAACAGCTGAATATCTCCCCCTAAGACAGCTTCGATGTTACGATTCTCAGTATTAGTCCGATGATCTTTTACCATCTGGTATGGATGTAGTACATACGACCTGATCTGACTGCCCCACTCAATCTTCACCGTTTTTTCCACTGACAATCCCCTCAGCTCTCGCTTGTGCTGCTCTTCTCGAAAGGCAAACACTTTACCAGCCAGCAACGCTGTTGCCTTCTCTCGGTTTTGCTGCTGACTTCGTTCGCTACTAACATGGACCGAAATATTAGTTGGCACGTGAGTCATACGCACGGCAGTCTCACGCTTGTTTACATTTTGTCCACCAGCCCCACCTGACTTTGCAAACGATACTTCGATCTCCTCTTCGTCCATATCAACACTACTCACATCATCTACTTGAGGAGACACTTCTACTAGTACAAAAGAAGTCTGTCGCTTGCCATTGCTATTGAACGGAGAAATACGAACAAGCCGATGCACACCTGACTCACTCTGCAACGTGCCATACGCTTCCTTACCACTCAGTTGAAACATAATGTGGCGATACCCATTATGGTCATTAGTATTACTATCAAGCACCGTCACACTCCACCCTTTCCCTTCAGCGAACTTCTGATACATCTCGACGAGCATCCGGGCAAAGTCTTCAGCATCGTCGCCACCCGCGCCAGCCACGACCGAAATGATTGCGTCATTCCGGTCATACTTACCTTTTCCGTCTGCTGTATCTTTCAGCTCTTGCAGCTCTTTAATCATCGCCTGCGCCTGGGCCGAGGCATTCCAAAAATCTGGCTGCAACATGGCGGCTTCAATGAATTTGATTCTCTCTAGCTGATCTGACATATAGGCGAGTATACCAAAATAAAAAGAAAGACGCGCCGCTGTTAAGACGGCACGTCAAGATCCCCACCTCCGCTCTATGTAACTGTGCGCTGCTCGTACGCTACGCAGGTACGCTGCGTACGACTGAGCACAAACCGCAACTCTGTGGCGTTGAGGGTAGCCAACACCGCGCCGAAAATGTAACGCCTGAATTCGGCCACTGCTCCCCAACAGCGCCAACCCCAACAGGTGGCCACTGCGCGAGAAAATGCCAATCGGCTGCCAGCTGCTTGGGTAGTAGGGTATTTTTTTTACCCACTCCGGCACTGCTTTGATAGCTATGTCGGAGACGGGATGTGTAACTAAACTCAGTTTCATCTGCCCCTCCTCTAGGACTAAGTAAGAACGCTTAAGCCTCAACAGTACAAGATTCTATAAAAACAGCAAATTGGACTCGGGGACACAGCTTGTCGGGCAATCACTTCAGCAACAATCGATACATCGTCGTTGGATCCCCAGACGCCTCTGTTCGTTCTACAAAGCCAAACTTACTATACCAAGCAGCCAAATCATGATTAGGTCGGTTACTCAGATCTAGACGGCGCAGCCCACTAAAATTAATTTTGATATATTCAATCGCCGACTCCATGAGAGCTGTTCCGTGTCCGCGTGGCTGTGATTCTTTATCTATACAAATCGGACCAAGATGAGCCCGGTCTTCCAAAAAATTCACCATCAGATGCACCATACCAACCACGCTTTGCGTCCCGTGCTCGACCTGCAGTAGCAGAACACTTAATTCGCTACCTCCAATTATTTCTAGCTGCTCAACAGTTACTGGTGTAGGGGTCCGTGACGCCAGCGCCTTAAGTTCAGTTAAACGCTGTGCCAGTGATTCCAGATTCCAGTCTGAGGCGATAAAGCGGACTGTTTCAAGTGACGAGGATATTGTAGACATAGCCTGAGTCTAACAAAACACCAGCCGGGACACAAAGTGTCCCGGCTGGTGTTTTGTTGAATTGGGGTCAAGTTTCAAATTCGCTGATGCTCATAAGAACTTTCTCCCCGGACTCACCCATTTTTCTTTTCAGAAGAAAGAAAAACATAGCTCCGTCTCTCAAAACTACAAAACAGTGCGCAGGCACTGTTTTGTTTAACGTTTTGAGCCATCTATCAGAATCGAACTGATGACCTCATCCTTACCATGGATGCGCTCTACCGACTGAGCTAAGATGGCAAAATGGAGACGCCAACTTAAAAGTTAGACGCCCCGGACTGGTTTAGCCTTGAGCTAGATACTTAACGTAACGAGGCCTGTACCTCAACCATATATGTCCTACATGTGGAGCATGTGGTCGCAATCCTACCAAACTTCCCTCAGTCTGACCACTCTTATAGACGATGCGCTGCCATAAAGCCGCGGGCCGCTAGATACCCCATCAAAACTACGATCAAACCGTTGAGTTCAAAGGGCATTATATAACCACCAATCATGGCTGGCAACTGGAAGATGATAATGGCTAGATGTGCGATCGCTGCAGTAGTGAATAATACGGCGCTCGCGGTGAGGTACCATTTGTTGGTACTTGGTGTGATGAATATTTGCATATGCCACTAGTATAAAGGACTCGGAGAGATTATCTTAGTTAAGCTGTCAACACTAGACTTCATGAAAGATCCCACACACCCAGAATGGGTTCAGCAAATTAAAAACAATATATTTCATATCTGAATATTTCACCATTGCAAAAAATGCTCAAAACGGATATACTCGTCCTCACTTATGGCTTTTGGCTATAAGTAAAAGGAAATCTCACTTGCGACTGTATGTTACACATACATTCTGTAAGTTCGGAATTTCAAATTTCAACTTTGTAATCATTTAGATTCGTTTGCGGCTGTAAGGAAACCTTTCATCCGCTGCGCTCGAATTATACAAATGAAAACAAGTTTTAATTTATTAATTCTCACTTGCGGCTGTATGTTACACATACATTCCGCAGGCTCTGAAAACATAAAAGTAAACTTTTACGTTATTCCTCGCCTGCGGCTGTAGCTCAATTGGTTAGAGCACCCGCCTGTCACGCGGGAGGTTGAGGGTTCGAGTCCCTTCAGCCGCGCAAAAAGAAAAGCCATCCCTTGGGACGGCTTTTCTTTTTGCGCGGCTGAAGCAAAGTGCCTAAGCACTTTGCGTAGGGACTCGAAAAGGTTGCCTGCGATTTTGAGGTACGAAAAATCGTGGCAACCTGTACAGATCCTGTAAGGATCGAGTCTTATAACCTCACTCCCTCTACTTTGCTATACTAAAGATAATGTCACTTTCAATCATCACCAATGTATCTAATCGGCATATTCACCTCTCTGCCGATGATTTAAAAGCTCTATTTGGCGCTAACGCAACCTTGACTGTAAAAGCTGACTTGCTACAACCTGAAGCATTTGCAGCTGAAGAAACCGTAACCATTGTTGGACCAAAAGGCAGTATCGAAAGAGTACGCATTGTAGGTCCACTACGACCAGATACCCAATGTGAGATCTTAGCTGCCGATCGCTACAAGCTAGGCATCGACGCGCCCGTTCGTTTGTCAGGCCACATCAGTGGCAGTAGCGCATTTACTATTAGCGGGCCGC
Source organism: uncultured Candidatus Saccharibacteria bacterium (assembly GCA_964350735.1). Classification (GTDB taxonomy): domain Bacteria; phylum Patescibacteriota; class Minisyncoccia; order Phycocordibacterales; family UBA918; genus OLB19. The sequence goes on along the minus strand of CAYGKO010000001.1, from coordinate 392,103 downwards.
ACGGCACTATCGAAAAATCAGAAGGGTTAATCGTTGCTAAGCACCATATTCATCTTAGTACAACCACCGCAACTGCGCACAATTTACAAAACGGCCAAACTGTTTCTGTCGTCATTCCCGGGGAACGAGCTGGAATACTACAGGATGTAATCCTGCGCGTGTCTCCAGACAGCATCGATGAATGCCATATTGATACTGAAGAAGGCAATGCGCTTGGGGTTACAAATGGTGCTCGCCTAACAATCCAAATCTAATATGCAATGTGTAATTATGGCCGCTGGTCGCGGCACCCGCATGAAGCCTCTAACTGACGCCACCCCTAAGCCTTTAATCAAAGTGGTCGGTAAACCCATTCTCGATCACATTGCAGCCGCCCTACCTTCTGAAATCACTGAAATAATTCTGATTGTGAATTACAAAGCGGAGCAAATTAAAGCGCACTGCGGAGCAGTGTATTTTGGTCGCCCAGTGACATATGTCATGCAAGACAATCCAGCTGGCGGCACCGGAGCGGCTCTCCGGTGCGCAGAATCCTATATTACTGATACTTTCTTAGTGTTAAATGGTGACGATATCTGTGGACCAGTAGCGCTCCAAAAAATAGTGCGTGAAGAACACGCCATGTTTTTCCACACCAGTGATCACCCAGAAGACTTTGGTGTCATTATTGAAAACTTAGATGGTACTCTGAAGGCGTTAGACGAGAAGCCCGCACAGCCGACCTCTAACAAAGTAAGTACTGGAAGTTTTTTATTATCACCACAAATATTTTCTTACCACACAGAAACGCATCAAAATGGTGAAGTGTATTTAGTCGACATGGTCACTAAATACGCAAATGAACATTCGATCAAATTAATCGAGCAAGAACTCTGGCTCCCTATTGGCCGGCCTCAGGACATTAAAATTGCTGAAGAATTACTATGTACCTAGATGACACTCGTTTATGTAATAAATGCCCCGAGAATCTGCCTCGTAATAAACAAAATACGCCCTTATGGCGTATTTTGTTTTTATATTGTTGTGGGGCCCGGACTCGACATCAGATTACTAATTCACTACGTTCATAAGTATTTGTCGGCTCAGCTCGACTGTTTTTGCTCTAGGAAGGAGCAAAAACATGTCTCCGCTCGTTCGATTCCGACGAGAGCAAAGCAGTTTGCTCTCTGTCCTCCACACATACAAACAAAAACCGTACAGGCAAGCTGTACGGTTTTTGTTTATTGTTGCGGAGGTGCGTCTACATTGGAACCAGATATTACATGCATTGGAAGAAATGAGGTTTTAACCTATAGGTAAACGGGAGGGGTACGGGACCAAATCGAATCGACTATATATGTAAATACCTTTCTAAAAATTCTTCTCATTTTTTGAGTTTGATGTAATACCCTGTTATGCACTCTCAAAAATTAAAGTAAATTTGTTGTCATTGTACTCTTTATCATTAAACCTTATTGATTCAGAGGCTGAAACATTAGCTTTAATTATCATCTGCCCTTCATTTAAATTCATAGCTTTTCTCACCATGAACATACCAATGCCCTTACCATTCTTACCCGCCTGTTTAGCGTGCCTCCCGCAGAAACCATCTTGAGTTACCTTATCAACTTCATCTGCCTCAATCAGTAAGCTAGACATGTAAATATCGATATGGACATTGTTTTCATTTCTAATAAAGACCACATCAATATTTGAGCTTTTTCTTGCATACTTTGTTGCATTATCAAGAATCTGATAAACCGCTACTTGAAAAAGTTCGTAATCCATTACAACCTCTATCTCAGAATCACCTATGTTTAAAAAAATATCTCGATCTGCAAAATCTTGAAAAAAGGTATGGGCCACACTCATAAAAGCTTGATATATTTTATGTCTCTGCCTATCACTTTTTTGACTAACTCCTTCCGTTAATCTGTTAAACATAGCAAACTCCATTTTCATCGCTTCATTCATTTTGATTAAATTTAGAATAGTTTTATGAACACGCTTAATTTGTTTCTTTACCTCATTCTGTATAAATTGCTTTCTATCCTCTTTCTGTTGGTTCCTTAGTTCACTTTCAGGAATCAGATTATATATTTCCTGAATATTGTGAGCACTTAATGAATCGAGGCTATGCACTAGTCTACGCGTATGAGCATTTGCCTTCGTATAAGCTCGTTTTTTAATCCTAGATATATCCTCAATAAAATCAAAATAAACAGACAACTTTTCTTTGAAAGATCTGCTACGTCTAACTATCTTGTGATCATTTGTAATGATGTAAGCACACCCATAACCGGCTCTACATATTTTTCCATGCCGGTATTTAACTCCATTATTTATAAAAGTTTCGTTCTCTGAAAAGCATTGGTTGCATAATTTACTCAATTCTTCAGGCACGGAATTATGTAGAAGGTCATCATTTTCATCAACAAGTCGGACATACATAGGAATTGGTTATATCTCCTCGCTGAAGTTTGTAACTAGATTCTCAAATTCATAGGGATTTGCATTTTTTGGCAACCGCGCATGAGCTTTCTCAAGTAAGGCATTAAAACGATTGCCTTGTTTTTGAGCTGAATAAACAATCACTTTCTTTTTTGGATGATTATCTACTATCCCTCCCACCAATCCAAGTCCTTGATCTTTTTTGAATAAATCTTTTGCAACACCTTGGATATCTACAAAACATATATCAGCATCAAGAATGGCCTGATCGTTTACAGACTTTACATCTTTGACAATTTTAGTATTAATCCAGCCATTTCGTCTAAGTATTTTTACAACCTTAAAATCAGTCTCGTCGTCAATAAATAAAATATTGGTTAATCTTTTTCGCTTTTTTAAATCAAGTTTTTCATTGGGTGCGACTGGAAGACTGGTTTTTTCTTCATGAGGAGTCCCGTTACTATTGAATATATTATTAACTACCACACCCCGACCAGACAGGTTTCGAAAAAAGGCTTTGATCATGTCCCAAAAAATAGTTACCATTACTGCTCCGATTCCACTAAAAAGAAGTGCTTTATTTTCTTGTAGAAAATTTTGTGCACTTTCAAGCCATTCGCTCATAATCTCTAAAATATAGCATCTATTCAAAGTATCAAATGATTAAAGATACTCTTACAGAAGATGTCAATTATCTATGTCTTTAATAGAATTAATCAAGTTATTGATTTAATTTTTACTAAAAGCAAAATACATCTAAACGATCCCGAACAGGTTTTTGCAACAATTGCTAAAGATTTCTTATACATTGGCTTACTGCCTCTGTTTGGGTCTTAAATTTTTTACCATAACCACCTAAACCTGAATATGAATAATACTCAGCTTGGCCTTGTTTTGAACCAAATTCAGCTTCAATTGTCTGGGTCGCAGGATTAAATATTACATTTTTCAAGCACTCCTCTTTTTTTCCCATGTATTCATACAGAGTATATCCTCCCCAAATAATTATAATAACTGTTGCAAATTTTAATACGTCTTTGTAATTCAAATGCCCTTTTTTCTGAATCGTTTTATCATCTGTTTCAATTTTCATATAAGTTTAGTAAAAATTAATTTGAGGAGCCCAGAAACACAAAGCCCACTACTAGGAAGGCCAAGGCCTCTACGTCAGTTTCCCAACACAACGACATAATCGCCCTAATAACGGGTTCTCCATGATTGTGTCGATTTAACACCATACCGCCAGAAATTCTGTCGGGTTAGGCATCGCCCCATTACAGGACTAGTTGTAGATATATACTATAGGGAAATTACTATAAAAACAAACTTAAAAAACAGCACTGTTTTGTTGTTGCTAATACGTCACAAAGCTTTGTATTTCAACAAATAACCCTTAAAACTATACAAAAAGAAGCTACTGACCTCCCTTTAAACGATGTTTTGGATTATGATGTATAGAATGTCATTCTTACGTCTAAACTACCCAGAGCTACTAAGTGAATTTGAGCGGATTAAGAGAATAAATACAGCAACTATCACCGAGACAATAAATTTAATTGAAACCTTGACTGAATTGACCGCAGACACCGAAATTGAACACCTTACTCAAATCCTGAGCCAACCATTGCAACTATTCCAAAACGCTGCGAATTTTTTTGAGGACGTCGAACTCCAGCTTACTGAGCAACAAATCTCATATAGCATAGTCCAACGTATGAGTACCTTTGGTACAGGCGCATTTCAAGATAACTTAGATTTCAGGAACAAAATTGATAAAGAAAACTTCTACAAAGTTGCTGGTACAGCAGAGCATTTTAACAATTGTTATGCACTTGTCGGTGACAATTACGTTTCCTTGAGTTGTCTGGAGGATATCGCCCATGCACTAAACACTAACTTTAGACATATCAGACCATTTGGGGAACTGGCAGCCAACAACATAACTTTCCAGTCAGTTGGAGGCATCACAGTAACTGATAATGATGAGATATACATAGGTGAAGAACTTCTTTGTCTTGAAGGACAGAAGAAGGAAATCTTTCTGTTACTTTTGAAATATGAAAGAGGCGTTGGCTGGGACACAATCTGTGAACAAATCAATTCTAATGTTGAACTAACTAGAGCAAAGATCGTGAACCTCGTATCCGCATTGCGTGTTCGTCTGGAGAGACTAGGTATCCCTCCTGACACCATCGAAATTAGACAAATTCAGCAAGGCAATAATGCTACCTGGAAGATGATTGAGAGGTAGCCTGATTGCTTAGGGTAAGCTTAGGGGACGTCTTGCTACAATGAAGGCATCGCTCGCAAGGGCGTGTTTTTTTATAGTAAAAGTTTTTGAATATTGATGACTTTAAATGAATGTCGGGGACAACTCGACCCCAAAGTCTCCGGCTCTATCAGTGATGATGAGTTGAAATTAGTTCGTGACGAATTACAAACGCTCGCTGAAGTGTTCGTGGACTTTGCTTTATCTGAACAACCAACTACACCAGAGAGTATAGGTACACTCTCCGAATAAACAAATGGGCCTAAAGCTAGATTGTAGATAGATAATATTCCCCGCTCTGAGTGAGCACTTCTCAACGGGGGACTTCATCTGTTTGCAATCTGTAACTTTTCTTAAGTAGATGTCTGAGATAAGGATGCAGGTATCGAAAGAGTGTGTGTGGTGACATAACCGAGCTCGCTCATTCCCTATGAAGGAAAAAGAAGTGTTAAGTAAATTTTGTTAACAACTAACTAACCTAGACATGGATGAAATTACTGTTGCGGAAAAAGAACTCCGCACATCAACCAAAAGCAAATACCGACCAAGAAAAGTCACGACCCTCACAAGACTTTCTATTGCGTCCCATCGTCAATTACAGAGTTTTGCACATTCACGTAAACAGACAATGTCATCGACGCTCGATTTTATTATTAAAAATTTTATGAAACATAACAAACACTATGAACTCGATTGAACAAAGGTTTAACAGAATTTCTAAGAAACACCCATACTGGGCGCCATACCCATGCTTAGTAGAGTCTGTTATTAATAGAAATTATACCCATAAGGCGATACGCAAGAACTTCTTGAAACTAGTTCCGTCTAACGACTATGACGAGGACGTTCTCAGGGACTTGATATCAGAATTAGACAGTCTCTCCAACCCCTCTATGAACGTCCAAAATTGAGTATAAATACTGTAAATGAGCTGCTTAAACACCAAGACTCAATACGAGAGTCGCAAAGCATATTTATAGTAGTAAATTGAGCAAAAGCTCGATATACTAAATTTGCTACCCTGTACACAATTTCATACCCATTGGCCTTTTATATTTTACTGCTCCTAAAGGGGCGTCTTGGCCAGTAAAACAGCCCTTGGGTATGTGTATTGGGTAGCCCAGGGCGTCCCTTTAGTAGTTAACCAGTAGAATATGAAAGGAATCATATACTGTCGTGTTTCTTCACATGACCAGGTGCAAGGCACTAGTCTCAACAATCAACAAGCTGCCTGTGAAGAGTACGCACGCAACAAAGGTATTGAAGTAGCATCTATTTTTATAGAACGTGGAGAATCAGCCACTGCCGTAAGTCGAACTGAGTTCCTGAAAGCTCTAGACTATTGTCGTGACAATAAAGACACCGAAGCTTTTGTTGTATGGAAAGTAGATAGGTTTGCTCGAAATACCACTGACCACTTCGGTGTCAGAGCTAAACTTATACAAAACGGAACAACCCTCCACTCAGTCACAGAGCCTCTTAGTAACGATCCCAATGGAAAATTAATGGAGACATTATTGGCTGGGTTTGCCGAATTTGAGAATGATACGAGAAAAGCTCGCTGTACAGCTGGTATGCAAGGCTCACTCAGAAAAGGTTTATGGATATGGCAGTCTAAGTTTGGTTACACTCGTCCAAAGAAGATCACTAAACGAGTTATTGAATGTGACAAACTTGAGGAGCCTCGCGCCACATTACTTCGAAAAGGTATGGAGCTATATGCTGAAGGAAATACTTCTATTAATGATCTAGTGAGGTTATCAAAAGAATGGGGGTTGTACTCCAGAAACAATAAAGTTCTTTATAAACAAAGGTGGAGTGAAATATTGGAAGATAAATACTACGCCGGCATCATCACTGACCCTTGGACTGAAGAAGAATACTCAGGTCAACACGAACCACTCATCTCTCTAGAAACATTTCATAAAATTCAAGCAGTGAAGCATCAGATGGGTAGACCCAACCAGATCAGGATTCAAAAGCATCCTGATTTTCCATTGCGGAGATTTGTAAAATGTTCAGAGTGTCACCACTTTCTTACAGGAAGTAAATCTAAAGGACGCAAGGAATATTATTCTTATTACCACTGTAAGAAAAATGATTGTACACAGTATGGTAAGACCATACCAAAATCAGAATTAGAATTGCTGTTCATCGACTATTTGCGGAGACTGGTACCCAAAGATGAATACCTACAGTTATTTGAAGTTACTGTTCTAAAGGTTTGGGAGGAGCGCATGGGTACAGTTGCTCACGAACACGATCTTCACAGCAACCGTACCAATCTTTTAGAAAAGAAACTCTCTCGCATTATTGAAATGAGAGCTGAGGGAGACTTAAGTAAAGATGAGTACAAGAAACTACGAGGAGAGCTAGATAGCCAGATAGCTACCACGAAGATATCTGCGAATGAGACTGAGATAGAAAGGTTAGATTTAGAAGCTAGACTCACCTACGCCAAGCAATATATACACAATATGGCACGTATCTGGCAGGACCTACCCATAGACAAACAAATAAAGATGCAGAAAGTGGTTCTACCAGAGGGTGTGACCTACAACAAAGAGAGCGGTACGTTTGGAACCGCTCCTTTGTCTTATGCTATAAAGCTATTGTCTCAATCTCCACTTAAGGAGTCCTATATTGTTGCGGGGCCCGGACTCGAACCGGGGTCTGGAGGTTATGAGCCTCCCGAGGTACCACTCCTCCACCCCGCTATATTTCAACGCTGCTTGGGAGACTCATGAGACATTGCGCTCAACACCTTCCTCACTCGTTGTTTAGTAAGCCAGACTATACGCTATTTATTTGGCTGATGCAAACCACCCTATTGAAAGGAACGTCTGCAAATGCTATGCTCTTCAGCACTTGTGTGACACAAATCATACAAACAATATCTGTCGGCGTAAGCAGAAACTTGCGTCGACTGCATTCAAAACAAGAATATAAAAGTAAACTTTCATATTCTATTATTAATTTGTCGGCGTAGCTCAGTTGGTTAGAGCACAACACTCATAAAGTTGGGGTCGGAGGTTCAAATCCTCCCGTCGACACCAAATAATGACACCAAAACATTAGTTTTGGTGTCATTATATTTTGGGAGTAAGGGAGATTTGAAAAGGCTGACTAGGATTTTTCAAAATCCTAAGAACCTGCACTGAACATGTAATGTTCAAATCCTCTACCTAAATCACGCCAAACTCTTGAAATACTCTTCGATACTGAGTGATAGTCTCTTGCGCTAAGCGCTTAGTAAGGACAAAATCTGCGCCTTCGTGGGCAATCTGGTTACGTACCCTATGCGCTGTCCACGCATCATCTAGTGAGGCAAAATTTGTTGGTGAAGCACTTTTCAGCTGTTCACCAATGGTATTGCCTGCATACCCCACTTCTGTGAGCATTTCGCCTAAAATAATATCCGCTTCGATGATAGCGAGTTTCCAATCATTTGGATTATCGGTATTAATATGACTTTCAATATCTGCCCACCTAGTATTTCCCCGATCTCCTTGGTGCAGCTCGCGCCAAAGTTTTTCTTGTGAAGAAATAACATCATTTTCTAAATCACTCATCTGGCCACTACGAATATATGCAAAAATAAGTCCGACGAGCGAAAGTGCAGCAACGATAAAAGAAAAGATTACAAAAATTTCCCACAGTGAACTGAACCAATTAACTACGCTGTCAAAAGTCACCCCACTTCCCCCAACCGCTTCAAAAATGGCCCGCGCGATTGCAAGAAGATCTATTTGATATTGTTCAAAAACTATGTCGTTCTGGTCAGGCATGGCATGTGCCCACACAAAGCCTTAGATCTCGCCGCGAAGTTTCTTCCCTAAATCAAAGAGCCGCGTATCTCCAGCGTGTGGTGCTATATATTGTACACCAACTGGCAATTCCTTCCCGTCCCGATCCACGGTGCCACCAGGGATAGAAATAGCCGGTACTCCAGCTAAGCTGATTGGTACCGTAAATATATCTTGTGCGTACGAAGCTAGTGGGTCAGAGTGCTCACCTAACTTAAAGGCTGGAGTTGGAGCTGTCGGCATTAGAATAGTATCTACCGTCTTAAACACTTCATTAAGCTCCGCACGCATCATCACCCGTACCGCTTCTGCTTTGCCATAAAACGCATCGTAGTATCCAGCAGAAAGTACGTACGTACCCAGTAAGATCCGACGTTTCACCTCTGCTCCTAATCCTTCTGCCCGCGAATTTTCATAAATCGCCAGCAAATCTTCTCCAACCGCCTGCGTTCCGTACCGAATCCCATCAAAGCGGGCCAAGTTTGACGACACTTCAGCCGGAATTGCAATGTAATATGCTGCCAAGCCTTTCTCAAATAATGGAAGTTCAATATCTATCACTTCATGTCCAGCAGCTATTACTTCAGCGACATGATTTTCAAATACTTTTTTAACATCAGGATCAATTCCTTCTTTCAGGAAAGCTTGTGGGATGCCGATTCGGTAGGTTTCTTTAACCTCTACTTTTGGGTACGTCTCAGCTCCGATAGTGGTCATATCCATACCATCCTGTCCACTCATCACCGTATGCAAAAGTTCGGCATCGGCAACTGAATTTGTTAGTGGCCCCGCCTGGTCAAATGAGGACCCCATCGCAATCAAGCCATAACGCGAAACTGCACCATACGTTGGCTTAAAGCCAACCAATCCACAAAAGCTAGCTGGTTGTCGCACCGACCCACCAGTATCAGTTCCAATCGCTGCTGGTACCGAACCCATTGCCACTGCTGCCGCTGAACCACCTGAAGATCCTCCCGGTACTCGCGCTGTGTCATGCGGGTTTTTAGTTACAGCTAGCGCTGAATTCTCAGTCGAATTTCCCATAGCAAATTCATCCATATTAGTACTCCCCACAAAAATAGCGCCAGCTGCCTTCAAACGCGAAATAATAGTAGCGTCATACGTCGCTGTGTAGTTTTCAAGCATTTTTGATCCAGCAGTCACCCGCTTGCCTGCAATCATAATATTGTTCTTGATCGCCAGCGGCACTCCCGCTAAAGCCGGAGCCGAATCAGGGTCATTTTTATATTGTGCATCTGCCACAGTCGCTTCGGTATCATCAAACACATCGAGGTACGCTTGCACCTCGCTATCTTTGGCTGCAATCACAGACTTACTAGCGGCCACTGCCTCACTTGGTGTGTAAGTTCCTGCAATAAATTGCTGACGTAATTCTGAAATGGTCATATTATTCACTCGGATTAAGAATCTTTTTTACTTTAAGGAATCGACCTTTTTTATCGGGAAACTCATTTAGCAACGCCTCAGTGAATGATTCAGGCTCAGTAGTAACTTCATCCGCCCGAAACACATTGTGAATAGGTCCTACTTTTTTAGTGATGTCAGCATCAGCCACAATGTCGTCTATGGTACTGACGTATTTTAAAACTGCGTCGATTTCAGTTGTAAACTGCTCCACTTCAGTATCAGTGAGCTTAATACGGGCTAAATTTGCCAAGTGTAATACATCATCTTTTGTCATGTTCACGATAATAGCACACTCGGTTCAACCTATCAGCTTGAGGAAAGCGGTTTCGTCTAGTGTAGTAACGCCCAACTTTTCTGCGGCAGCGGCTTTACTTCCAGCTGATTCACCAAGTACTACGTAATCGGTCTTTTTTGACACACTGCTCGTCACCTGCATGCCAACCGCACGAGCCATATCCTTTGCTTCGTCTCTACCCAAGGTCGGAAGTGTACCTGTAAACACCACCGTCTTCCCTTGTAATTTTTGATCAATTTGTTTTACATTCACTTCTTGCACCTTAATGTATTTCAGTAGCTCATCTAATTCGGCCAGGTTTTTTGCATCCTGGAACCAGTCACAAAGCGAACTCGCCACAATGTCACCTACTCCGTAGATAGCAGCCACATCAAGTACAGAAGCCTCTCGCACTACTTCGAGTGAACCAAATCTATCTGCAATTAATCGCGCTGTCTCCTCACCCACTTGTTCAATTGATAATGCAATCAATAATCGATGGAGCGGTACTGTTTTTGCTGCCTGTATGGCTGCAACTGTATTTTGAGCGGCTTTTTCTTTAAAGCTTGGTAGGTCTTTTAAATCCCCAACCTCAAGCGAGAACAAGTCATAGTGGTGAGCAATCAGTCCGTGATCAAGTAATAGGTCAATAATTCTTGGTCCAACTCCGTCAATATTTAAAGCCCCCTTAGACACAAAGTAGTACAAACGCTGACGGTGCAAAAAATCTGAATCAGTGGTGACACACCGATACGCAGCCTCGCCTGGAACTCGCTCGATCGAACCGTCCCCACCGCAAGCATCAATCCGTGTAGGAAACCGAAAAGGCTTCGTTTTTTCTGGTCGCAGGTCTTTTAGGACTTCGAGGATTTCAGGAATGATATCTCCAGCCTTTTGTAAAACTACCGTATCACCAACTCGCACATCGAGGCGCTTGATCTGATCTTCGTTATGAAGCGTTGCTCGAGACACTGTTGATCCATCAATCAGTACCGGGCGCAAGTGAGCCACAGGTGTCACCACCCCCGTCCGTCCAACTTGTAGCTGGATGTCCTCTACCACTGTGGTTGCTTGCTCTGCTTTAAATTTATACGCAATCCCAAACCGAGGTGCTTTAGCAGTGTATCCAAGCTGTTGCTGCAGCTGAACTGAATCCACCTTCAGCACTACACCATCAACGCCATACAATAATGAGTCTTTTTTTATAGACCATCTTTCATGGTACGAAATAACATCTTCTATCGAAGTGCAGAGCTTACTGTTAGGATTCACACTGAAGCCCAATTGTTTGAGTAGTTCTAATTCTTCCCATTGTGATTCAGGCTGCGGTACATCTGTCCCAACATTGTTGTATTCATCAATATCATATACAAACAAAGAGAGGTTACGTTTTGCAGTTATTGTAGCGTCTAGCTGTCGGAGCGATCCGGCGGCTGCATTTCTTGGGTTCGCAAACATTGGCTCTTCCGCCTCAGTTCGACGAGCATTGAGTTTTCCAAACTCAACTTTACTCATCCAAACCTCACCTACACAAATCAGATCAACTGGTTTTGTGAGTTTTTGTGGCACATCTTTGATAGTGCGAGCTGTATGGGTAACATCTTCACCTACCTGCCCATCACCACGCGTAGCGGCTCGTACTAATTTTCCCGCGACGTATTCCAACACTAACTTTAAACCATCTATTTTATGCTCTGCAATGTACGTTAATTCTGGATTAGCAACATCATTTGACGCCAGATGGCGTAGTAATCGCTCTTCCCAATCAAACAAATCCTGTTCAATGAAGGCATTCCCAAATGACCATTGTCGGACTTTATGAGTCACCTTACTAAAGGCCTCGTTCATCTCACCACCTATATTGGTCGTCACACTAGAAACCGTCTCATCAGTAGACCCTTCTAAATCACGTAGTTCATTCACTAAAGAGTCATATGCTTCGTCAGAAATTTCAGGTGCATCTTTTGTATGATACAGATCCTGATGATGCAAAATCAGTGATCGTAATTTTTCAATTCGATCGGTTGTGGTATTTCGTTTCGACATAACTTAATAGTCTACTGTAATCTCTCGCTGCACAACACGCAAGCCGGAAAGACTATCACACGGTCGATTGTACCCTCTGGAGAAAATATAGGTACACACGTTACCATCAGAACAGACCTCAGTACCAATACCAAATCCAGCGCTAGCAAAATCAAAGGACATATCCCCACTTTGGGCATCAAGTAAAAACAAATCTACTTCTGTGCACACTTCTCCCGAGCCAGCACTCCAGGTAAAGCCCCCGGCAGTACCACTATCTCCCTCTGAAGCTGAATATTGGTACACGTCTGTATCTGGTGTTTCTCGGTTTGCAGCAGACGCTGAAATATTTGCACAATCAAAATCAACGTTCGGTGGCGCAGCACCCGCAAAAAGATCTACCGAATTAGCTGCGGCCTGAGCGCACTCCACTCCAGTATTAGCAGCGTGGAAGGCCAGCTCCGAGTCTCTCGCAGTTGCAGACAGTGTAAATTGCTTCACAGTAATGTTTAGCAATGACAAACCAATTGCCAGTACCACACTAATTACCACTAGCGTAAGGAGTAGGGCAAAACCAGATTGTAATTTAGGTTTGAGCATCATAAGTCATACGTATTATATAAGTAGGAATGCAGTTCAAACTGCTCTGATTCGCCAGTTGACTTAGAATTCCAAATCACCCGAGAGGTTACGTGTAATACACCCGCCTGATCTTCCACAAAAATGACGCGCGAAAACTCCGTTTCTTCCAGAGAAGAAGGGTCATCTGCATCACCATCATTTGATCGAGTGTACACAATAACTCCATCCATAGCCCCTTTTTCAATATCACAAATTGCCACCGGATCACACGTAACTGGTATTACTGATTTGAATCCATAGGTACAACCGTTTGGAGTGCCGCAATCCGACCCAGCGGTAATGTCTGAGACAAAGTCACTCCAAGTATCTGTGCTACCACCAAAAAATACGTCTAGGTTGAATTCGTCTCGGCGTTGATGCGTTTTTTCAATCCCTTCTTGCGCTAAGAAAATGGCAACATTTTGCTCGCGTGCAAATTGCACATTTTTAAGACCCGTCGCTGCAATTGTCATTGGGCCTACAATAGCGACCAATAAAATAGTGATTGATACTAAGACCTCAATCAAAGAATACCCCTGGTTTTTAGTGTGGAATCTCATATATCTAATTGTCGTTGCGCTACATACGCCTGCAAAGTAAACGTAGTGTCGATCTCAGCCAATTCACCAGCCTGCCCCTCAATCACAATCGCCACTGCAGGCTGGAGCAAGTCTCCCGGAGGTAAGCCAGTACCTTCAACTCTCAAACCGAAAGTCTGTATATCTACCTGTGAAGATGTTAATGGGAACCAATCCCCAGTTCCAATTCGTCTAAGCAAGGCTCCCTTAATCACTCCTCCACCATGATCAAATGTATCATCATAGTAATAACTAATCCGCGGATCCCCGCCTCCAGTCAAACTAGAACCACCTTCAATGATTGAAATAAAATTTGCATTAAAATTTGCAGCACAGTCTTGAGTCACAACAAACCCCTCAGTACTATCCCCATTAGAGACACTGCCCTGGGTGTCGCAGTAGTAGCGAGTTCCGGTTCTGATTTCTCGTGTCATACTATCGAGAGAAAAAAGAACATTAGTGAGTGACGACTGAATATTCTGCGCTTTGCCATTAGCATCAATCAATACTAATAGTGTTCCGACCGCCATTGTAATCACGATCGTAAAAATTGACAGTGACACCAAAAGCTCTATTAGAGAAAATCCTGCCTGTTTTTTGATTGAATGGTACATATTATTCAACGGTAATCTGACCGGTGCTCGTAATGATTACTCGACGAGTTTCAGCGCTGCTTAATGGCGAAATAGTAATTTCTGCTCGATTAATACTGCCAGGCGCTGATGAATCAGTTGTCTCAAATAAAGCATCGAAGTCGGGACGAGCAAATGAAATAGATAGGTCTTCTAACGCAACTTCTGTCGAACCAGAAGTACAAGCATTAACACAGATATCTGTAATCTCAAACCGCGAGTCAATCAAATAAGGTTTCCCGATCTCTTCACCAGCATTAAATATAGCTGGCTTAGTATCGCCTGAATCTTGGAACAGCAGATATTGATTGGTGGTGTCAGCATCAAAATACAATCCATACTCTTCCCGAAACTGAACTCCCCGTCCTCGTACACTAACGGCAAATACTTGAGCTTCCCGCAAATCGAGCGCCAATTCAAATGCCTGACTCTTGAGCAAAACTGAGTTATTGAAGGCTCCGTATCGAATCACCACCATCGCGGTCACTATCCCGATAATAGCAGCAGTGATCAACACCTCAAGTAATGAAAACCCTCGAATATTTTTAGAAAAAGAGTGCAAGCGCATATGATGTTAACTCCATCACGTCTACGGCAAAGAAAAATGTGGCCACAAAAGCCAATATTATGAAAGGCGCAAACGGAATTTCACTCTTCATTGTAATGCCTGCGTCCATAAATGGTAAGGTGAATTGTCCCCGCATCAAAACCCATTGTATTCCCAGCAGAAGCAGACTTACTGCTGCCCCGATCCAAAAAGATAGTATGAGCATACTCACAATGTATTCCGCTGATAGAAACAACCCCAGACTAAAAGCCAGCTTAGCGTCACCAAACCCAATCCACCGTCCCTTTGATATCAGCCACAAAAACGCATAAAATCCGGCTCCGACTACTGCTGACAACAGGGCTGACAGAAGAATGTCGAATTCTGCGCCACTGTAAATCTGATACCCTTGGTACACCACCGCCAGCCCTACTAAAGCGATCGGGAGCTCATTTGGAATAATCAAATGATAATAGTCATATACCACAGTCACCATCAACACTGAGACCAGGACGGCCAAGATAGCAAAGAATACCCAGTCCTGCGTTACAAAATAAATACCCAGAAAAGATATAGCGGTAGCGAATTCAACTAACAGATATCGAACTGGGACATACGAAGCACACTTTCTACACCGTCCGCGCAACGAAAGGTATGACAGGATTGGAAACAGCTCAAACCAACGCAACCTGTTACCACACGACATACAGTGTGAGTGTCCGTTAATTGATTTGCCGGTATGAAATCTATAAATGAGTACATTTAAAAAACTCCCAATGATTGCACCGAGCACAAAGACTGTTCCAAGTAGATAGTATTCAAGCCACATAAAAATATTCTAGCACTAGCAGCTATAGTCTGTATCCGCCACAAGCTGATTGTCACGGAGCTGAGTTTGTCCAGAATTATCAATACACCAATAATCTGCCCCCGAACTACCATCAAATCGATTCTCTTCACTAAGCTCTACTGCAGCTGCCCAGTTTTCTGCGCGGTCGTTGCAGACAAAATTTGAATTTATGCCAGTTGCTTTCTCGGATGCTGTTTGTAACGCAGTCTGTACAGCAGAGTCCGCACAGACCAATGCATAATCACCATTATCATCAAATACAATTTCTGCTTGGGAGGCCATACTGCTGACGTTAGTTTTTACGAGTGCGTCAGCTCCTTTTTCTTTGGCCACATTCAGACGAGGCACGATGATTGCTGCTAAGATTCCTATAATTGCAATTGTCATTAAGAGCTCAATCAAAGTGTAGCCGCATTGAGTCCTCTTTTGATACATATGCTAAGAGTATACCAAACAAAAAAGCCCCAGAGGGGCTTTTTTGTTTAACAAAAATGTATCTACTATAGAGATCCACAATCGTCAGTACCGTCTGTCCAATCGCCAGCTTCAACCACTGGACCGTTTGTTGCAGCAGCAGCTCCCGTACTGTCTACACAATAGTGGTCTGGATCTGTACCAGCATTTGAAAGTTCGCCCGTGATAGTGTAGCCCGCAGGACCATCATCACACGCGAAGCTGTTAGCTCCACCAGTGTTATTCACATTTGCTGTAGCATCAACGAGTGAGGCACATAAACCAGCGTATGTACTCGGATTAGCGTTATCGTAAAACAATTCCGCTTGTGCGCGTACGTTGTTAATTGTCGACTTGATAGCCGCGTCTGCTCCCTTGTCTCGCGCTGTGTTAAGTGATGCAAGAACCACTGAAGCGAGGATACCAATGATGGCGATCACCACCAAAAGTTCGATGAGGGTAAACCCTCGTTGTAACATTTGTTTCATTATTAAATGAATTATTTTTGTAAGTGTAGGATCAAGATTTCAGCTGTAAATCTCGATCAAAAGTCCACATTGTACGGACTGTCTTTATTATACGAGTTATAGCAGACGACAAATACACACCTGTGGACAATGATTGTCTAGATAGAAGATGTCAAATTGTAGATCGGCATCAATACTGATGCTAGCAGCGTACCAACACCAAGACCAAGCAATACAATCATCAGTGGTTCAATCAGACCAATCAGGGTATCAACGGCGTTATTTACTTCCCGCTGATAGAAGGTAGAAAGTGTCTTTAGAATTTCTGACAAATTTCCCGTCTCCTCACCCACTTTTGCCATCTGGGCTAGTACGCCAGGAATTTCTGGATATTCTGAAATAGTATCGGCAAACGACCGACCCCCTTTAACCTCCAATAAGGTATTCTCTAAAATCTCTTTGTACACTGCATTATCTACCACTTCAGAGGTCACTTCGAGTGCCTGTACCATTGAAATACCGCTTGAGAGCATCGTCGCCAAGTTGTCGCAGATACGAGTCAAAAATAATTTACGATTAAGATCACCGATGTACGGAATAGAAATCTTGAATTCATCAATCGCTCGCTTCCCGACAGCGGTTTTTGAGAACTGCCAAAATCCCACTCCCACAAACGCTAATAACACCAAGATTACGCCAATATAATTACTCATGAATGAAGACAACCCAATCACAATCTTAGTGTAGATTGGCAATTCCTGTCCTGAGTCAGTCAAAATCTGTGCAATCCGGGGAATCACCAACGTAAGCATAAGACCCATCACCAACACAAAGACTCCAATCACAAAAGCTGGATACACTAGGGCATTTTTGGCTTTGGTTACCACTTGGTATGAACGATCTAAATAATCAGCTAAATATTCAAACGACTGTTCGAGCGAACCAGACTCTTCACCCGACCGCACCATGTTTATGTAAAAAGATGAAAAGACCTCAGGGTGCGCACTAAGTGATCGTGAAATTGAACTACCGGCTTGCAAGTCATCGGCAATAGCGTTCATTACTCGTTGGATTTGTGGATTTTCATCTTCTGCTCCCAGCAATCTGAAAATTCGCAGAGCTGAAACTTGCGCCTGGAACAACGTGGCAATTTGACGGGAAAGAATCACCAGTTCTTTGTTTGAAATAGACTGAAACCAAGTAATTTCAAGATTTAAAATATTTTTATTAGTATCGATAGGATCAATGGATACCACCGTGTATCCACGTTTCTGTACCGTAGAAATAGCCGCGTCAACGTTAGCCGCTTCTACTGTCCCTTCACGGGAAGCATTATTCTGATCGATTGCTTTATAGGAAAAAAGCATATTACATTAGTCGTTCCAGACCTTTAGGATTAATGGAATACGCAAATGCATTCTCTACCGTGATCTCACCCTTCTTTACCAAGTCGACGAGCGATCGATTCATGTCAATCATGCCGTGCTCTAAACCAGTCTCAATCACCGTTTGAATTTCGTGAGTTCGATGTTCACGGATTAGGTTTGAAACAGCACTGTTATTAATCAGTAATTCATACGCAGGAACCATCCCACCAGAAATACGAGGAATCAGACGCTGTGAGAATATTCCAGCCAAAGAGCCCGCTAGCTGAACCCTGATCTGATCTTGTTGACCAGCTGGGAAACTATCAATAATACGGTCAATGGTTTGGGCTGCGCTATTAGTGTGCAGCGTTGAGAGCACCAAGTGACCAGTCTCTGCTGCCGTTACCGCTGTCGCAATCGTTTCAGGATTACGCATCTCTCCTACCATAATCACATCCACATCTTGTCGTAGAGCAGAATGCAGAGCAACCCCAAAGTCCTTAGTGTCTACCCGAACTTCTCGCTGATCGATGAGTGATTGATTAGCGGTAAAGACATACTCGATCGGGTCTTCGATAGTAATAATATGATCTGACCTATTGTCATTGACCAGCTGTACCATAGCCGCTAGGGTGGTTGATTTTCCCTGACCAACCGGCCCCACACACAGGAAGAATCCTTGTGGTCGTAGGGCGAAGCTTTCCAAGATTGGAGGTAACGCCAAATCTTCTAGAGTTCGAATGGTGTTAGGGATATGTCGCAGTGCGGCTGACATCTGTCCCCTCTCATAAAAAGCATTACCTCGGAAACGAACCTCTTCTCCGTGTGCATATGAAAAGTCGAGCTCTAATCTGTCTTGAAAAGCAGCGTATTGATCAGCTGTCATCATAGCCTCTAAAAAACCGCCCACATCTTCATTAGTTAATACTGGTTTTTTGACGAGTGGAATAAGTGAACCAGATACCCGAATCATCGGATGAGACCCTACCGATAAGTGTAGGTCTGAACCAGATTCTGAAATGACAATATCAACTAAATCTTTTAATTCTTTTTTGTAATCAACTTTTGTCATAAATTATATTGAACTTTCAACTTGGGCTACTACTTCACTAGGAATTGATTCTGCCTTTACGATATACCCGGCTGCGCCAGCGTCTGTAGCAGCTTTTTTATCACTCTCCTCCCCTTGGTTTGATAGCACTATACATTTTGTTGCAGCAGTATCATCACGGAGCTTAATCTCTTTTAAGAAATCTACTCCACTCAAGCCCGGCATAACCATATCAAGTAAGATAACATCAAACGGACCGTTCTCATCAATTGAAACAAGTCCCGCTTGCCCACCTGACGCAACTAAAACCTCGTGACCCGCTTCAGTAAATTTAGTTGCATACATATCACGCAAGAATGCGTCATCGTCAACAAGCAAGATCTTCATATTCACTTATTATACGTCACTCGCAGCGTCTTCTTCTAGGTTATCGACAGGCGAGTGCGTTTCATTAAGTACATTATCTTTTCCAACTTTAGTACCAAAAGTATTCACTTCCTCGTACGGAATGACGTGATTTAAGGCCTTGATGATCGCATCCTCTTTCATACTAGTGAAGCCTTGCTTCCTAGCTGCGTTGTAAATATCTTCTTCAGAACCACCGGTTAAAATCATGTTTTCAATTTCAGGACTGATTTGCAATGTTTCCATGACAGCCACCCGACCTTTGGTTCCTGATGCACAACCAGCTGATGGTTCTGGATGAAGAACAGTATTACTAGTTGGAATAACATCGCGATATTGTTCTGGCAAAGTTTCAAATTCTTTCTCCATCATCATTTTTACCGATCCTTCAACCGGCATTTCCTTTCCTGTTCCAGGGCAAATACGACGGGCTAGTCGTTGTGCAATCGCCAACTTTAGAGTTGGAGCAATAAGATAGGGATCAACACCCATATCTATCAAACGAGGAATTACTCCAATCGAATTATTAGTGTGAATGGTAGAAAACACCAAGTGCCCAGTTAGTGCCGCCTGAATTGCCAGCTGCGCAGTCTCTTTATCTCGAATCTCACCAACCATAATAATATCTGGATCTTGCCGAAGAGCCGAACGTAATCCATGCGCAAACGTATAACCAATTTCTGGCCGCACTTGCGATTGGCTAACACCCTCGATGTTGTACTCAACTGGATCTTCTAGTGAAAGTACGTTCTTAGAAAGTTTATCTACTTCCCCAAGCATTGAATACAAAGTTGTGGATTTACCAGAACCAGTTGGACCAGAGATAAGAATGATTCCGTAAGGTTCTTTCACCACTCGCTTGATCACCTCCATATGGGAAGCAGAAATCCCCGTGTCTTCAAGTGAGGTCACTCCCCGCGAATTATCCAAAATACGCATCACGACCTTCTCGCCGTGACTGGTAGGTAATACAGACACCCGAAAATCAATCTTTCTGCCATCAAAGGTTGCTGAGAAGCGCCCATCTTGTGGCTTGCGCCGCTCATCTAAACGCATAGAAGACAGAATTTTTACTCGGGCCACAACTGCTGACTGTACATTTTTTGGCAGCTGCAAACTAGTTTGTAAATCACCATCAACCCGAAAGCGAACTCGAATCTGATCATCAAACGGCTCAACGTGAATATCAGAAGCGCCGCCATCAACTGCATATCTGAGAATAGTTGCTACAATTTTTGTTACCGGAGCATCTTCTTCAATGTGTTCCTGGGCTTTATTCCCTCCAGGCTTCTCTTTTTGTTTTTCTGCAATCTCTTGATCTAGCTCTGTTTCGAGAGACGTTAATGCTTGCCCTACTTCACCAGTCAATGAGTCGTATGCACTCAAAAGTGCATCAAGATCATTTTCTAGTACAAAAACTAATTTATACGGAACATTGTGTTTTGTACTAACGAAGTTTAATACCTCGCGGATCTGTAAACTCTCTGGATCATTAGTCGCAACCAATAGAACTCCCTCATCGATTCTCAAAGGAACAATTTTATAGTGACGGGCAGAATCTTCAGACAGGTAATTTAAAATCTCTTCAGCAATGGATTCTGTTTCAGCGGGTTTGTACGGAGCTAGTCCATAGTATGAAGCCTGCTCTTCCCGTACTAAATCAGCAGAAACATCCAAGCTAAGCAAGGCAGCCTCTTCTGTCATGCCTTCAGTAACTTTTTCGGCAGCAGCTGAGAACACATCTTCTGTGATCAGGCTTTTTGACTTAAGTGCATCCAATAAATCCATAACGATTTAGAATACTGGTTTAAAGGGATCGTCTCTTCCGATTGTTTGAGGTTGAATTGGAGTGGTGTAGTCTACTAAACGTAAAAAGTCAGTCCCTGTAAACAATGAACTTGATAATTCAATTGTCTTTAGTTCATTAAGGCGCCGAAGGAAATCCTGAGTTTCTGCTTCCGCTTGGAGTGAAACTTGTTCATTATTAACTTGAATAACACTTGAACTGTTAATAACAAAGAGGTAGTAACCCAGTCCAGCTAAAACTAGTAGCCCTCCCAGGATTAAGGTATTTTTGATTAAGGAACTCATACTTATATTTGTGTATTTAGGCTATATGTTTCATATACGAGCGTAAAGCTATACTCCGCTTCTTCTGAAATCAGCTCGAGAGACTCAGCCCCTTCTGATCCATTTCCGTTTAGCTCTAGTGAGATCAATTCAAGCGGATACGCATTGCTTTCGACAAGCTTAATGAACTCTTTACTATTTATGTACGTTCCTGAAATGGAAACGGTAATTTCTTGACTGACAAGATCATTACCAACAGCATCTTCATTCGCACCTTGTGCTCCTGAACGAGCACTCCGACCAGTCGTTTCTCTAACTTCTTCCAATCCAACTGAAACAAAGGCCACTCCAGCTCGATCTGCGATAATATTTAAATCTCGTGCCACAGAAACCATATCTTGATCGCCAGGCACATATCGTTCTAATGCTTTGACTTCTTCTTGCGTAAAGTCAGCACTCTTCGTCAAAAGCGATGAGAGTAGCATATTAAATTCAGTTGCTTTATTCACCGCCTCCTCGTATTGCACTACCTCATCTTGCACTACTTTTATTTCCGCCATCTTTGGCTTTATGTACGAAAAAATAACCACCAATGCAATGACGAGCAATATAATTTGTGTGATTGAACGGTAAGCCATAACTATTGCTGATTTTGGTTAAATTGATCCATCTGGTCATTTACATTAGCATCCGGTGTTTCAGCAAAACCATCTTCAAAAAATCCTGTGTCTTGTGCTGTATCAGAAAAATCTTCTGCGAATTCAACTACATCTTCATTCACTTGGTCAAAAAGCACCGTGTCATCTGCAAGCGATGCGGACAGACTGTCGTCAGTAGATTCTGGTGCGTTTGCTTGCGCTGCAGCTATATTCATATATGAAATTTCTGCTGGAGTGACGACTTTTTTTAATGTAAATGAAATACGAGATTCGCTTGAAGCACTATCCTCATCCTCGGTCGAACTGAATCCGATGTTGGAGATTTCAGATTGAGAAAACAAATCATCTTCTTTTAGTACTTGTCGCTGGAACAACAATGAATCAAAGTCTGACGTTACTCCTTCTGCACTCGCTACATACGTACCATCAGGTTCACGTAAGAAGCTAAAGTTATTAAATTGAACATTCTCAAGAACTGTCTTCTCAAACCCTTCAAGCAGCACTGAAACAGCTGCATGCTGAGAAAACAACATATTTGCAGTCAGCAGTCTTGCCTCAAATTCACGAACTCTTTCAATATCACTTTGACTAAAACTCTCGCGCTCTGCGATCAGTGCTGATTTTTGATTATTTAAATTTTTATTTATTTGCACTTCGTATACAAACAGAGCAGCTACCACTAACAGTGTTCCAAAAAATACAACGTAGCTGATGTAGCTAAATAAGTATACTTTTCGTACAGTACGAGTGCGTGACGCTACTGGTTTCGCCTGCTTGGGAATAAAAGATCCTGTCTGTGCCATTAGAGATAGTATACGATGCTTCTAGAGTAATATTGTATCCTGATGTGGACAGACTACTCGAGCGCTCGAAGAGCGGCCCCTAAACTCACAGCGAAATTTGGACCGATTTCTTTCAGCGTATCTTCCATAAATGCTGGATACGCTACTTTATCAAACGCGTTACCAATCTGGACATCTCGCCCCAGCACTTCACGCGCCACACTAGCGACACCTGACATTTGAGCTACCCCACCCACCAGCACCACAGTTGAAATCTGTAGTGAAGTGCGACTTTCATATTGATCGATAATACGCTTGAATTCTTGCAAGGCACCACTTAATGTACTCGAGGTCACTTTGTCGAGCTCTTGTTTGACTTCAGGTTGCAACTCTTTGCTTCGCTTCATATTCTCAGCCTCTTGAAATGAAACCTGTAACAGTTGTGCGAGTTTGTTTGTGATTGAGGTGCCACCAACTGACACCCGATGGATTCGTTCTAACACACCGTCATTAGCGATGTATAACTTAGTCACCTGAGCCCCCATATCAATAATGACAGTAGTAGCAACACCGGGTTTTTGAATAGCGCGCACTGCACTAAAGACTTCAATTTCTGAAGGTTGAGAACTCATACTGACTGCACGCATAATACTATTGAGTGTCGCCAGTTCATCTGTCTGAATAGCTGCAAGCAAAACCTCATGTACCGATGATTCAGTATTTCCATGTACTGGAAGCTCTGTCCAATCTAAAATCACATCACTCAATGGAACCGGTATATATTTGCGTGCCTCTATTGGGATCTTGTTCTCAATATCTTCGTCTTGGCCAATCGTCAACGGGATGGTAACCACAAAACTAGACGATAATGGCATCGCCAGAACTCCAGCTTTAGCTTTCACATTCGCCTCCCGGAGTACATCAACTAATGCTTCAATGCGCTTTTCTTCACTCAGTTGCACTGTACTTCCTAGGTCTGTTTCTCCATAAGGGCCCAATTGCAACTCGCCATAGGTTTTTAAGGTGATGGCACGATCCGTATTTTCTAACTCAACTACTTTGATTGACGAGCTCCCCAAATCAATACCAACCACTTTCGAGTCTGTGGCTCCGGCTTGTTTCTTAAGTGTTGTGAGAAGGTTAGATAGCGAAAAATCCATACTCAATTTATTTCATATTCTAGCATGCTACAGTACTAAAAAATGTTTACTTTTATCGCATCTTTGTGGGCAATCATACTCCCAAAACGGAGTACCGCTCTCATTGTTTCAAAAACAACCATAGAGGATCTACGCAAGCTGGTACAACCAGTCGTTACACCAAACTGGATCGCGCTACTCCCGTATAAGCACCCTGCAGTTCGAGCTTGTGTTGTTGAGGCTAAATTTTACGATAACAAGCACGCTCAAAAACTGTTACATGGAATCATTGCACACTACCTTACAACACACCAAAAGACCGCTCTCCTATTAGTTCCAGTCCCGCTCTCCGCACAAAGACTTAGGGAAAGAGGTCACAACCAGGTCACTTCCATTTTAACTGGTGGTACAAAGATCTCTAATCCAATAGAACCACTACTTGAACGCCCTCAACACACACCCCCACAAGCTAATTTGTCACGGCAAGAGCGGATTAAAAATATGGAAACAAGAGCTGTGTTTAAACTAAAAAGCTCTCCTCCCATAAAACAACTTATTATTTGTGACGATGTCGTCACTACCGGAGCGACTCTTGGGGCTGCAAAGCGCGCCGTACTAACTTCTAAAAATTATTCTGTTCTTTGTCTCGCGATTGCCCATTAGTGCATGCTACGATATATGGAGCATATGCGAGTGAGCACATCTCCAAAAATATTTTTATTGGTCTTCCTAAGTCTTTTGATCATTGGCGGATTTCTAATCATTGGTTATCTATTTCCAGACCCTGCGCACACAACAGCAAAATATTTTGCCTACTGCTTCCTTGCGATCATTTTTCTGACTGTCACCAACCTCATTCAACTGCTTCATACTACTGGCACCGCTCGCATAATTGCTGCAGCGATGAACGAAGACCTGACCGCCTCTAATGAGCTCTTTCATGAGCTCTACAAAAACAGTCCCGTCCCCTACTTGCGCATGAAACGTAACGGTACGATCATTTCAGTAAACAATGCGATGTTGCGATTCTTTAAAGTGGAAGAAGGCCGCCTAGATGGTCTCGATATTTTTTCTCTACTCACTGTTAGTGACACCCAAAAATCTGAACTCCTGCCAACTCTTATACGTCGCGGTCAATATATAAATGACGAAGAGATTTCCACTCAAAACACCAGTGGTGCGATTCAGTGGGCCTTACTCTCCTCTTTTCCCTACGGTCACAACCAGGAAAGTCTGCTCACCCTATTTGATATTACTAAACAAAAAGAAGTCGACAAAGCCAAGAGTGAATTTGTCAGTCTCGCCTCACATCAATTACGAACTCCAATATCAGCCATGCGCTGGAACATTGAATTAATGGCGGGAGAAAACTTAGGGCCGCTGACTGTAGAGCAAAAAGCGTACCTCCAAAAAATTTCCCGCAATACCGAAAAGATGAATCTAATCATCAACGACTTCCTTGATGTCTCACAACTGGAAATGGGAACTTTTGCAACTGAAATTATTTCAGTTGAGCTGAATTCGTTTCTGGAAAAAATCTATGAAGAATTTACCGAACGTATTGCCCGCAAGAACATTTCGTTTAACAAAAACTATCCTGGCGGCACACTCACACTCAAAACTGATGAACACCTTCTTCATAATGCTATCAGCAACCTCGTTTCTAATGCGGTTAAGTACACACCAGACACTGGTGCCGTTACGGTTGCCTATACAGCTGATCAACATCAAATCACTTTCACGGTCACCGATACTGGCATGGGTATCCCTGAGGCTGAGCAGACACAGCTGTTTAGTAAGTTCTTCCGCGCCACTAATGCTAAAAATGAAGTGACCGAAGGGACTGGCCTGGGACTATATATAGTGTCGCAAGCAATCGAAAAACTGGGCGGTACCATAGCGGTACAATCCGTTATTAACCAAGGCACTACTTTTACGGTCAGCATCCCTCGAACATAAGGTACAATTCGACTATATGGATACAAAAAAAGTTTTAGTTGCCGACGATGAAGCTGATTTACGAGAAGCCTTAGCAACCGCTCTCCGGTCATCAGGACTAGAAGTTATTACAGTTGCCGACGGAGCTGAAGCAATTGCAGTCGCTACGGTAGAAAAACCTGATCTACTGGTACTCGATCTACAAATGCCAAAAGTAGACGGCGTCGCAGCCCTGACTCAAATTCGAACTGATGCAGGCTGGGGTGTAAATGTGCCAGTCATGATGTTGACCGCTCAATCTGACATTAGCAAAATATCTGATGCTGTCATTCCAGGTGGGGTCAATTTTGAATACCTAGTTAAGACCGACTGGAAGCTGACTGAGATTGTAGAAAAAATAAAAACTAAGCTGGAAATCGCTTAACAAAAAAGCGCGACCTTAAGGTCGCGCTTTTTTGTTACTACCTCCTCTTAGTGTGCGTGTCCGTGATCATCATGATGTTCAGACGATTCTATTCCATGATCGTGTCCCTCATGTGCCGGAGTAAATTCATGACTCCATACAAGCACCGTGGTCATAACCACAAACCCAAACAGTATTGCAGCTGTAGCGTGCCAGACACTTCTATACATTTCTAAATTTCCGTGGATCCGAGGCAGCAAATCACTAGCCGCCAAGAATAATAAATTACCAGCCGCAAATCCAGTAATAATCCAAACTGAATCCATTGCATGTTCAGACAACACAAATACTAAAATTGTTCCCAGTAAAATACTACTAGACGAGAGAAGGTTTCGAACAATTGCTTCCATGTAAGAATACCCACCACGTACCAACACACCAAATTCCACAATCTCCAACGGGATTTTATGCGCCGCCAATCCCACGGCGACCGCAAACCCGGCCGCCGGGTTTAATAAAAATGCGCTTCCAAGGATCACTCCATCGGCAACTCCGTGAATAGTATTACTCACCAGCAGCAAGACAGCTGCTCCCCGACGGTCACAGTCAGCCACATCCAAATGGTGATACCGCTGATGCAGTACTTGAGCCAAAATATAAAAGGCCACAAACCCTAGCGCAATCACAATTCCACCAATAGTCGGTGCCGCAGCCAAAGTTACTGGAATCAGTTCGAATAATACGATACTCAAGAAAACACCAACTGCTACTGGCACCACAAATCGTTGCACACCCACTAAGCTGCGACTATTCCCAAAAAAGAGCGCTCCAACTAATGAAGCGGCGGCAACTACACACGCGGCTAAAATAGCATCTAAAAACATAATTAAAATTTAAACAGTAGTAATGCAAATCATTTGCAATTGCTAGTATACTGCGGTCTTGCTATAATGCAAGTCATTTGCATATGAATATCCGACTTACTAAAAAACGTCAAGCAATCCTCGACGTATTGAAAAAACAACCCGGCACCATGCGGGCGGCAGAAATTCACACTGCCCTACCCTCAATTGATTTAGTGACCATTTACCGAAACCTTGAGCTATTCACTAAGGAGAAATTAATTAAGCAATTTCACCTCACCAGTGGTGAAGCCGAATACGAGTATCAGGAAAAACCCCACCATCACGCCATTTGCAATGACTGCAACAAAGTCCTTCACTTTGAAATAGCCGATGAAGAAGTAAAGAAAATGCTCCGTTTGAAAAATTTCTCTATTGAAGATTTTGAATTAACACTGAAAGGAACTTGTAAAAAACACTAAAACAAAAAGACCCTCACGGGTCTTTTTGTAATCTTGATCAAATCAAAATTATTCTGCCGCCACTGCTTCATCTGCGTCATCTTCGTCATCTGACCCTTCTTCAGATTCTGAATCATCATCAGACTCATCAGCGTCTTCAGAGTCATCGTCTGACTCCTCAGTTTCATCAGAATCTTCTGATTCGATTTCTTCTTCGTCTTCAGACTCATCCATGTCATTGCCTGACTGGAGTTTAGCAATCCGGGCCATAATAGCGGCAATCTTCTCTTCTCGCGTCATATCTTTAAAGTCAGCTTTTGCGTCTGCGCGCATTTCTTTACGCTCAGCTCGGTTGTCCATCACCTCAGCTTTCATTTCTTCTGCTGCCGCTTTCCGCTCTTCAATCTGTGCTCGCAGTGACATCATGAACTCCATGATTGCGGCTCGTTTCTCTTCGCCTTCAAGGTCAGCGATGCTGGCCATGAAGTTGGTTTTATTTTCTTTTTGCGCTTCTTTATATTCTGCTCGATTTTCCTGTCGCTCTTCTTTACGTTCAGCCTGATTTTCTTGTACTTCACCCCGGCGCGCTTCAATCAGGGCCCGCAGCGTTTGCACCTTTTCCATCATCGCTTCCCGTCCACCATTCATTTGCTCTCCTCCGTCTGTCTCTTCAGCCTGGGCTGGTGAGATACTCAAGGCGAAAAATGCAAAACAAGCGACAGCTCCCATCAGAACAGCTGTCAACTGTTTTTCAATTACTTTTACGTTACTCATAAATATAAATTGGTTTAATTATTAAATGAATACTATGTGCCGAGGCACGAAAGAGGCCGCCCTTTAAAGGGCGGCCTCCAATACTTGCATTATACGTCTAAAATACAATTTTGGTTTTTATGCTGTGGACAAGTAGCCAATCCCGGTCAGAGCATCCCGAGCGAAACCTTTCATACCAAGACTCATTTCAAATATCAGCGCAACGTGAGATACTGCAGTCTTACATGCACGAAACCCTCAAAACCCACTTCGGCTACGACGAGTTCCGACCCCTGCAGCAAGACATCATTGAGCGGGTGCTTGAGAAAGAAGACTGTTTGGTACTGATGCCAACTGGTGGTGGTAAGTCACTGTGTTTTCAGCTGCCGACTCTGCTCCAAGACGGTCTAACAGTCGTAGTCTCACCACTCATCTCCCTGATGAAAGATCAGGTTGATGCGCTGAAACAGAACGGTATCAACGCTGCCTATCTCAATAGCACCTTGACCGCCGACGAAAAAGTACAGATCTTGCGCGACGTGCAAAGTGGCACCACCAAGCTTCTCTATATTGCCCCAGAGCGGTTGTCCGTCCCTGGCTTTCAAGAATTACTACAGACGCTACCAATCAGTCTCTTCGCGATCGATGAAGCGCACTGTATTTCCGAATGGGGTCATGACTTCCGGCCCGACTACCGCAACCTCAATCAATTACGGACCAACTTCCCCACTGTCCCGATCATTGCTCTCACAGCGACAGCTACTCAGAAAGTCCGCGACGACATTGTGAAGCAACTCAACCTCCCCGCTCCTCATATCTTTACCTCGAGCTTCAACCGCGAGAACCTCAGCTACGAAGTCCTGCCTAAAAAAGAATCCTTTGGTACCATCCTGTCGCTCATCGAGCTCTACCCAAAAGAAAGCGTCATCATCTACTGCTTCTCCCGCAAAGACACTGAGAATCTAGCAAAGAAACTCAAGGCCGAAGGCCACCGGGCCGGCACCTACCACGCTGGACTATCTGCCGACAAGCGATGTGACAACCAAGACGCTTTTATTCGTGACGAGATTCATATCATGGTCGCCACGATCGCCTTCGGGATGGGGATCGACAAACCTGACGTGCGTTTAGTCATACACCACAGCCTCCCCAAATCAATCGAAGGCTACTACCAAGAAACTGGCCGCGCCGGCCGTGATGGACTCCCTGCCCGCTGCGTCTTACTTTTCTCGAACGCCGACAAATACAAACAAGATTATTTCATCAGCCTGATCAGCAACGCAGAAGAAAAGGCTCAAGCGCAAAGTAATCTCGACCAAACCCTCGAGTATGGCAGACTAAGTTCCTGTCGACGAAAGTTCCTGCTGCAATATTTTAATGAAGACTACGCAGCAGACAATTGCGTCAACTGCGACCGTTGCATCACCTTTGATGCCCTCGAGCCAGCAACTGTGAAAGCAAAGTCGCGTCCATTCAAATCAAATCGTCGCACAACAAGTGTGGACGACGGCGACTACGATAGTGATCTCTTTGACATCCTCAAGCAACTGCGGATGCGCGAATCAAAGCGCCTGCGCGTCGCACCATATATAGTATTCGGCGACAAGGCACTCCGCGGCATGTGCCAACACAAACCCCAAACCAAAGCCGCCTTCCTGAAAATAAACGGTGTGGGTGAGAAAAAGTTGAAAAAATTTGGAGCTACCTTTATGTCAGCAATCAAAGAGTACGAAGGCGGCTAAAGCGTTTTTAGAAATTAAATGAAGAAACGAGCGTGGCGACTATTCTGAATTTATGTCCCGATTTGTTCTGCCCTTGGGCAAATCGCTGGACAAACGGTGTCGGCGACAAGAAACTAAAGAAATTTGGCAAAAGTTTATGGACGCAATTGCAGAATACGAGTCTTAGTTTATAGCATCTGTATCATCTCCCACACCAGATATACTGTCGCCGCATTCTGCAATATAAGAAGTGGGATGCCGAGCTGGAAATACCAGGTGCGAATCTTGTGCCGGAAGATAAACATACCCAGATATACGCCCCCACTCCCGAAAAGTGCTGCCATAAAAAACAGTACTCCCTCCGGCGTACGCTCAGCATTATATCCACGTACCGCTTTTCGTTTGTCGTAAGCCATCACCCAAAAGGCAGCTGTGTTTATTACAACAAAAATAGCGACGATCATTTGACCAAGAGATGTACTAATTAATTCCATATGTCGTAGTTTCCTTCTGCTTTGTAAGCAGCCGGAATGGGATAAGAGCCAAAAGTGCTACCGAGAGCTTCACTATAAAATCAGCCACCGCCAAACTTACCCAAAGTGGCAGTAGTGGGCCAACACCCAGAAGTGGGACTAAATCGAGAGCCCAACCATTAGGGTCAGTCGGGTCGATGAAAACAAATATGGCTGAGAAGGCAATCGTAAAAAATATA
This sequence comes from uncultured Candidatus Saccharibacteria bacterium, assembly GCA_964350735.1. Classification (GTDB taxonomy): domain Bacteria; phylum Patescibacteriota; class Minisyncoccia; order Phycocordibacterales; family UBA918; genus OLB19. Next base: position 361,420 of record CAYGKO010000001.1, on the reverse strand, counting down.
ATTGAATCAAGAGTCGCTCCAACCAGTGTGGACGTAAGCGGCGCTCGCCACCAGACCCTATTTCGCAATCGGTTAAAAACAGACACGTCTACCAGCTGAGCGATCAAGAAGGCCGTCCCTGACCCTATAGCAATCCGGAGCGTGGTCAAAGCCGCCCCATCTGCATTCACTATCTGGGAGGCGATCAGTGAACATACAACTCCTACAACAAATCCGACAAGTACAACCTGCTTAGCCTTCTTACTCCCCATTGTACGGTTCGTGATGTCGGTAATCAAAAAAGCGATCGGGTAGGTAAACGCAGCGAGCGTTAACCAATTTCCAAACAGATGCTGCACTAATATATTGGAAATGATTACCGTCGCCGCCATAGCAGCAACAGCAATGTAGACCGGCCGAGAGAGAATATTCATAGAGTGAGTATATTACCGCTGCTCTAATTGAGTGATTAGTTTAATGCTTCGATCCGCTTGTTTTTTATATCCAAGATTGATAACGACTGATGAATAAAGTCTCGAGTGCTGTTTTAACAACTTCAGAACTACTGCATCAAGTTTATATGTGCCCGAAACAGAACAATTGAATAAACTAAAATTAATGAGGCGGCTACTATCACTACTAATTTTGCACGCGATGAAAATTGAAGTTTAAACAGAGCCACAAAACTAAGGACGCTAATCAAAAACAGGTATGCAACAAAAAACGGCTTAGAAATTAAAAAGAACGGCAGATATCTAGGGTAAGCGCTCAAGTTTATAGCATCTAAAGCAAAGAGTGCTATAAACAATAAATTACCTCCCAGAAGTATCTTGCTAACCATTTTACTTAATGGATTTCTTGCTTTAAAAACAAAAACAAGCGCAGCTCCGAGCAGGAGTATGTAAACGAGCAGCAACGGTGTAAATAGGATTGAAATTCCAATACCTTGAATCAAACTTTTAGGAAAGATAACCAGAGCAGCAAGCAAAAACAGGACGCTGAAGTTTAGATATAGAAATTTTTTCATATAAAAAGTATAGCAGCATAAACCTATTAAACAAATGTAGATCGCCAGGTGACTCCTGGCGAAGGTGCAAAATATTAGTAACCCCTTACTCTCGCGCAGAATGCAGCAAACCCCAACAGAGCTTAAGCTCTGTTGGGGTTTGGCATCTGCGGGCGGTCTCGAGTTGACCTAGAAATTAATAAAAGTTTACTGGAATATAATTTCGGAAATACTCTTGTGGTGAGAACCGTGTGATGTTAAGCCAGGCTTGACCGATTAGCTACTTCTCAGATTTTGGTACAATAGTGTCTCGAGCGCTAATCTCTTTCTTCACCTATATCAAGAGAATACATTTTAAAGTCTTCTGAAACTGAATCTTCAAATTCCAAATCTTTTCTTATAGAGATAATCATATTCTTAAGTTTTGAAACTTGTGAACCAGGATTTGTTGAAGACACTCCCCCAGTTTTTACAAAATCCTCGATTCCATTCTGAACATCAGTATCGGCAAATAGGATAATTTCATTGTAGTATTTTTCTAAAAATTTCTTTTTTATAGCTCTCCTTTCATCTTTACTTAGATTTGGATCATCCAAAAACGCTCTGGAACTGTCTAACAATTCAGAATATGCTTTACGTTTCATTTCTCGAATCTCGTTTTTCTTGCGCTGAGCCGTTGTTAAGTAGTGGTTAATTAATGACACAACAATAGCAGTAACGACTGCGACGAGTAGACTTTGTACGACACTGATCCAATCCATAATGCAATTATACCAAAACCAGCACGAAACATAATGTCTCGTGCTAGCTCTAAACGGCGGAGAGTAAGGGAATTTCTCTCGCTACACGAGCAGTATAGGTTGTCGATATTTTCTGGCGAAAATATCAGGCAACCTTTTCGAATCCCACGTAACAGTCCCCCGGACTGTTACTTTACTCTCCGCACATACAAAAACGCCCTTGCGGGCGTGATTGTCTGTGCGGGCAGTGTGGGACGAAATCCGAACTATTCTTGAGATAATAAACCAAGAAAAAGAGCCGCGCGATTATCATCGCACGGCCCAAAGCTTCTTATGAGGTATATACTTCAACCTCTGGGTCGAGAAACAGAGGAGTTCCCATTCCCAGCGACAAAGACCTATAATAGTGACTGGAACGATCACAGTCTAAGAGCTTCGGAAGTTGTTCTTGCCATTCAGTTTGACCATGACAGATTTGATCAAGTACCTTTTGCGGAGCTGTTGCTAACTGAGTGCAGTGCAGAATGCCTGCCTCTTTGAGAGCCTCCATCAAGTCATGGTCAGCATAAATTTGCACATAAACCTCTTCAGGCCCCTTTTCGCGCAATACGGGCTGAAACGCATGGTAATCAAGGTCAGCGTATTCTGGCTTCTTCTCACTCTCATGCCATTGCGTAACTAAAAGTTTACCCGCAGCCGCTTTAAGGCTCAGTCTCTCCCATGACATACTCTGGAAACGTTCTAAGTCAGGGTCTGGATTTTCGAGGTCTATGAATCCAGTACCAAAACGGTCCTTAAGATAAGCCTCTAAGGTTCTCAGACTCTTGTTCCCAAAGTTTGGCACACGCCGCCACTCGATTTCCGCACGACTCAGCAATTCGCCAAGAGTGATAAGACCTTCATTCTTAATGCAGTTACGGATTCTTGTGCCCTGGTCAAGCGCCCTAACATCATCAAACACACCGAGTTCTTCCAGTGCAGAATCGAGAGGTAGGGTCTTATGAGCCGCTGCTGCGAGTACCTCAGGGTCACCCCAGTCTTCCAAGACCTGATGCAGGTCATGATAAAGACGGTTGTCGGCGTAGTAGTCAAAGACTACCTCCGCCAACATACGAAGCGTTGGCCCACGAAACCCCTCCTTGGGAGGGTCTTCTTTACGAAGCCAAGCGCCTGCGACCTTTGAGTCGAAGCCAGCTTGCTGCAAGACAGAATCGAGATTGCCAGAGATCTCTGTAAATCCATCGAGGATTGCGAAGAAGCTTTCCTCTGTGAGAGTAGTGCCGCTGTCGAGACCAAGGATTGTTGCGACTTCAGACTTCATATCCTTCCGTCGATCAATTGCTGCGTCGATAGCGTCCTGGACACCTTCTTTGAACGCTTTGCTTTCTGCGGCCAAGATTTCGTTGATTTTGGTCAGATCCATGTCTGCCTCCTCTGTATTTTTTGTGTTGTAAGGTGCTCTTTAAAGAGCGATTCTATAGAAGAGAAACACTTATACAAGCAAATGTCAACCCTAAGTGCATGCTGGGGTTAGAAATATTTTAACCTAATCTGTTCCTAGCCAAGTCCAACAATTGAGACACAACCTGCTTGTCGTACTTAACTTCCCCGCTCATTTTTGGCTCAGCGAACATTACCTCAACAGCTTTTTTAAGAATGTGCTCTTTTGCCAACGTATCGTCTGGACTTTGGTCTCTCAAACTAATCATTGTTTGCAGGGTTACGTCTCTGAATCTATATGCTTCATATAACCTTCGATGGCTTAAATATTGTTGAGCACTGAAGAATGTAAAGTAAGCAGGTATTAAGACTGCTGATAACCTCAACAGAACACTAGCTACATTAATTTCACGACCTAAATAATCAAGATAAACAAAAAAACCTATAATAGACATTACAAAAGTTCCAGAGATAATAGCGGACAAAATCCAAAAGAATGTACCTTCAACTGCAGGTTGCTTTATTTTTTGTAAGTATGGAATGTGCTTAAAAAGCCAAATACTCACCCATTCAAACTTAAAGGTTTTATGTTCTTCAGCTTTTTTAGCAGAATCTGTAGCGTTACTTTTTAAAATGAGTTGAACAGCATCTTCATTTTTACTTATCCATTCTTCTGCTCTAATGATTGCAGTTTTTATAACACCTGATTTACTCTCTAATGAATCAGCCAGTTTTATAGACTCGGATAACTTATCGAAAGTGCTTGCTATATTTTCGTTTTGGGACTTTGACTTTGCTCTTTCCAAATCTAATTCCTTCTTTGCATTCTCTAGTAATAGTTCAGTGTCTTTAATATTCACTTTTTCCTCATTAAGAACCAGGTATGAAATGACAGCATTTAAGTTAGTTATTATCTGCCACTCTTTATTTTGTACCGCTGTAAGCTTTTGTTTTCTCAATGAGACATCTGAGAAATTCACAATTTCACTTTGCAAAAAAGTTATGAAGTTATTTAGCTCCACTTCAACTCTTTGATTAGCATCATCTGAAAGACTATCTGTAATTGGATTATTTAAAATCGAGTCAAAAGTATTCTTAATTCTGTCGAAATAAGGTTTAGCTGCGCTCAATTGACCAGCGTTACCCAGATCTGCTCTAAGAAGTCTTTCCCAATCAAGTTCATTGTAGTTCTCTACTAACTGTCTATCAATTTTCATAATTATTTTGTTATAGCACTAACTCTCATCATAATCCCTAGCGCTGGGTCATTCTGCATTTTTTCTATCAGTTCCGGAAACTGGGAGTTCATTTCACCCTCCTGACCGTCATCAAACATTCCTGTGAAAGATTCCTTGAGGAATTTAATCCAGCCTATACAAGCAATGAAATTTTCACCAAGAGCATCATTGAATTCAGTTTCACCAAACGCTTCGCATGCTTTTGTGATACTCATCGTATGCAGAACGTCTTCTTCATTCATAAATTTTAAATCCTCTCGTTCATTGAGATACTCAGGATAAGCTTTCTTGATCACGGCATTAAATACGTACCAAGCCCAACGCTCTAATTCTATAACCTCAATCTCTCCATCATTTCCGATATAAATCTTTTTAGAGAAATGAGCTAAGCTTCTCCCCATTTCAGATTTCTTTTGTTCGATAGAACAAACACGCACCATGCCTACTGCATAACCCAGCAACATTACCGGATAATCAGCTTTAAGTGATTCTATGTAGTTCTCTTCAAAATCCTTTACTAACGATCGAGACGGTTTCTTACCATTTCCTGCATCCTTCTTTAGCAGTTCGATAGTAGAATCCGCCACTTCCTCTTTCCCCAGCAGGCGTTCATCTATACCAAAAACGATATCCCAGAAATGGTCGCGAAAGAGATTTTTGAAAATTGAATCAAAGTCCAATCGTTCAGAGTAAAGCTTAGTAGCTAAGCGAGAGAATTTTGTCTCGAACGCTTCTAGCGATATTGGTTTATGCAGATCGCACTCTCCGTTTGTGTTTTTAGAGCACCTGTAATATTTGCCGTCTCTCACTAGCTTATGACCAGAGTCAGAAAAAACCAGCGTTCCTTTCTTGAAGAATGAGGGTTTTTTAGTCTTAAAAGTTTTCATACTCTGTAAAGATAGCGAGGTTTTTAGCCATCACTATTCCATTGTACTCCTTTTCCGACACATGGCGACTCGACAATGCGTAGGTTATGAGTTTTAACCACGAGCTTATCAAACGCATGAAGCTATATGTACTCATCAGACACGGTGAGGAAATTAGTGATGAAACAGCTATCGAGCACCTAAACGCTCTAGCTGACTTCTACGAAGTGTTCAGTGAGCTCGTACAAAATAAAAAATGAAGCAAGTCCGATACTTCTTAGCTGACGCTGGGAAGCTAAAACCAATCGACATATTGCACCCCTTAATCCAAGGGCCTCGTTGGCATAAAGACGAGACCTTAAAAATTGAGATGTGGCCATTCGATTTGAAGATAGGACCTTGCACACAAATACCTTATGGAAAAAAGAAACAAGAACAATCAGTCGAAGAATTTATTAACCGACCAGAATCGGAAAGAAAGGGGCCAAATCAAAAGGCTTTCGTACGGTTCGATCAAGCGCGCACGCCATATTCTGAGGAATTTACCAGACGAGATGACGCACGAAATCGGGCTCACATATCCTCGAAAATTCCCAAAGGATGGAAAAATCGTAAAGTCCCATCTGCACAAGATGATGCTCCGTTTTAACTACAGAGGTATCCGCTGGTTTTGGTTCATGGAATTTCAAGAACGAGGTGCGTGTCACTTCCATATTCTTGCCGATAAAGAAATCAACGAAGATGAACTTAAACGAATGTGGTATGAGATCGTAGGATCAAAAGACAAACGCCATCGTGAACACGGAGCGCATATATCTCCTATTCGTAAGACCGAAGCCTTCAAGCGCTATCTCGCTTCGTATTTAACCAAAGAAGCTCAAAAGACCGTTCCCTACTTTTATCACGATTGTGGTCAGTTCTGGGGCTATAGTCGATCACTTCTACACAGAAACATCGCTATCATTGTCGGAACAAAAGAAGACATCAAGATTATTAGACGCAACTTCCGAATCTTTCGTCGCTGGCAAAAAGCACGACTACGTCAATGGAATAAATCTGGTATGAGTAAGAAACGTGTCAAAAACATGAATCCATATGTGTATGTACTTCCCGGTGAATACATGTACTTCACCGATGCAAAAAAGCTCATCGAAGCTATCAAAGGTACAACATATGATGATGACTTATTTGAGGACTGGGGTCGCGCGTGGGCGTAGCCCAAGCGACCCAGTCCCTTGACTAATTAGTCATATTTGAAGAATGAAGAAATAAGACGTATTATCAGATAAACATTCAGTTATGAAATATATTCTCTACACTCGAAAATCAACTGATACTGAAGACAGACAGGTCCTCTCTTTAGAGTCACAAGAAAATGAACTCAAACGACTCGCTGAAGCTCAGGGTATTGAGATTGTAGAAATCATGACTGAGAGCATGTCTGCCAAAGCTCCTGGTCGCCCTGTCTTCAATCAGATGATGACTAAAATTCTAGCTGGTGAAGCTGATGCTATTCTTTGCTGGAAAATCGACCGTCTCACCCGTAATCCAGTAGACGGAGGACAAATTCAGTGGCTACTTCAAAAAGGCAATATTCAATGCATAACAACATTCGAGAAAACCTACTCTCCTCATGACAACGTACTCATCATGAGTATTGAACAAGCTATGGCTACTCAATATCTCCGTGATCTGAGTGTAAACGTGAAGCGTGGCAATAGAGCAAAACTAGAACGTGGAGAATGGCCGAACATTGCTCCCTATGGCTATCGTAATGACAAAGAAGACAGACTAGTGAAAGTCGTACCCAAACGCGCCAAGTATGTAAAACGTATCTTCGACCTCTACGCTACCGGTGCGTACACTCTCACTGACCTAGTAGACATTATGTACAACGAGGGAATGCGTACCCCTGCTGGTAACAAGGTGTATAAATCTCAAATCCACAAAATCCTCAACCAAATCTTCTACACCGGACTAATGGAATTTAGAGGTACTGTCTACCAAGGGAAACACAAAGCTATTGTCAGCAGTAAATTATACGAGTCGGTTCAAAACGTCTTCAATAATCGGAACCACCCTAAGAAAGAAAAACATTTCTACTCTGCTCGTGGCTTTGTTACTTGTGCCAACTGTGGCTGTACCTATACAGGAGATACGAAGAAAGGACATCAGTACTATTACTGCACCAACGGCAAGAAAATCTGCTCTGCTCCCCGCAAGTATCTGCGGTCCGAGAAAATGGACGCACTGATCGGAAAACTCTTTGAAGAACTTCATATTGATGAAGAAACTATCAAGCTCTCTGCCGAAGCCTACAGACAGAAAAACACTTCAACTGACACCTACACTGACTCTGCACGAGAAAGCATCCTAGAAGAGCTAAAATTGCTCGACACGAAAGAATCTACCTTAGTTGATGGATATACATCACTTCTTATTAAAAAACCTCTCTTTGAGGAAAAGATGAAACAAATCGAAAACGACCGCACCGCTCTCAAAAATCAACTCAAAGAAATTGATAAAAAAGGACCACTCTCAGATTCTACTTTCGAACAAATCAAAAACGTATTTAAACAAGGAAATACAGCCTCAAATGAGTACATCGAAGCAAAAGATGAATCTAAACGTAAACTGCTAGAAAAGTTGCTTTCGAACCTTACGATTGAGAACGAAAATGTGGCTAGCTTTCAGTTTAAAGACGAGTATCAAGTACTCGCAAATACCCCTAAAAATGCCTCAATTCGTCAACTGCGGGCTGTCTCGAGCTAGAACCGTGGTCGGTCAAGCAGGGCTTGACCGATTAGCTTACATTCAGAATTCAATTCGATAGTGTCTCGTGCGCAAGAAAACGTTACAAAAGTTACACAGATCAAAGATCTAAAGTTACATGTAACTGTAACTTTTACCGCCTCCTATTCCGACGTCTATTGTTTGGACGCTCAAGTCTCGGCCAAAATCCAATAACGTGTAGTAACTTACCCGTCGATAGAAATATCAAGATATGTATTGCAAATGGCCAGACGAAACAATAGACACCTGAACCAAACAGCGACGTCAGTATGAAGAAAAAAAATGTTTGTAATCCAGTATATGTACAACTCCCTACAAAACTATTAAACACTGGTGAAAAACCATTTTCTGAGTTGTGATGAATAGTGCCGTTTCTAGTCGTAATTTCAAAAGCAATCCAACCACCAAGACCAAGTACGATAAGGAGCCAATACCACGGCCAGAGAAAAATAACCAACTCTAATACAGTTGCATAAATAGTGTGCGAAGTCTGTGAAAAAATAACTGCACATATTTCACCAATCGAAAACGGGCTACTCATTGTTTTTTTTCCAAAGAACAGCTGTGTGGTCATGGTGCATGCTGAAAAACCAGCTAGGGACTGGGAAACCCTGGATGACTTGGCAGTTGTATTCTGACACCAGTCTCAATACGTTAACTTCATTCACCTGATGATTTTCCTTTAGTCGTTCCAGGTCACATTCGATTTCTTTAATAGAACCAGCGACAATGTGTAGCTTGATTGCCCAACCCAATACATCAATAGTTAAGATAAGCGGCATTAGTAGGTACACAACGTAAGCAATTTGCAATGAAAGATTGCCGTTGAGTGTGTATGAGGATGTTACTGTGAGAACAGTAAGGAACAGTAAGGTCGCAATACCGAAAATTATCCATAGATACGTCTTGATACTATTATATAGATGCCGTGTCCAAAAAGCTGATTCTTGTGTCATCTCAAGTAATCGTAAAGCGCCTGATTCTTGTTTTGTTGCATAGTAATCCTCGTCAAGCGTTGCACTCTCTAACTTCTTCAAGAGATTCTTTCCAGCTAATTGCCTCCACTCACTGAATTGAACCTTCTGGATGTCCCAACCCAAAGCATTGGCCAGTACTGCTTGCCGTCGCATGGTTTCAGCCCGTTCGTAAATAATAGAGAAATATACCTTCAGCACATACGAAACAGTCAGCATTACGAACCCAATTACCGCAAACCAAAACAGCACCGTCTTAGACGGTTGTAATAAGGCAATAGCGACTGCTAGCAACCCCGCCAGAACCTCGATTCCCAACGCTGAGTACCGTAGAGAGACTGCCTTATCAAACAGAAGCTTGGCCAAACTTTCCAATTCAACCACCTTTTTCAGTAAATCATTATTCATGCAAATGAAAGTTTATTTGAAAATATCGTTTGCCAGACACGTTTTCTTAAGGCTGGGTCATTCTCGTGAGTAACATACGTATCAGACAATAATCCAAACACTTCGCGAACTTTCTGACGAGAATTAGCGCGAGCAGTTTCAGAAAGATAGTGGTCGACCGGACCTCCTAGAGCTGTTTTGTCAGCGCACGCAATAGCAAGGAACTCGTCTGCACCTACAAAGAATGCTATCAATCCATCTTCTAGCGAACGAATAACTTCTGTACGCTTATCGAATATGTGCCATGCAAGCGTTTCAATATGATACGACTTGAGATTGCCGTTATTACTTACAGTGTTCCAATACTTAACCAAACGAATTACTTTCTTTAGCTTTTTATCGTGACGTTCGTGAAGAGTACTTGATATCTCTTCATCAATTTTTGGATTTGTTGTCTTCCAGCCAGTACCGCCGTTTCCTTCAGGAATAAAATAATAATCTCTCGTGCCACTTTGTGGAATAAGATGGAAACATGGCACAACATCTATGCCAAGACCATATGATTCTAACCATACGTTTACCGCCTGCTCATCATTGCGAATCTTTGAGTTGGGGTGGGTTTCACTCAACGCTTTTTGAAAAAGTGACATCACTTTGGCAGAACTTAGAAGTGAATCAACTCCAATGTGTTGCAAAATTGGATTATCGTGTTTCTCTGATCCTCTAACTCCAATGTTTTGCACCAACCCACTGTTAACGACATGTAATCCGGCACCATCTATCACCACCATAACGTCAATGTCATCAAGCGGCTTCAACTTTGTCCCTCGAGCATACGAACCACTTAAAAAATCTCCATCCACCAGACGTGGAAAGAGTGGATTAGTACTGCTCTTACCTTTTAAAACATCGCGAATATAGTTATGACTAATAGATCCTTGTGAGCGTGCTGTTTGACCGATATTTATATTCACTTTAAGTAATTTATCCAATGCAGTATTTATTTCATTCATATTCCGGTTCTAATTTTTCTTAATCACATCTACTACTATTCCGCTAATTACGAACTCGTCATCCTCAGCAATAACAATCGGGTGATACTTTTCAGTTGAATCTGCTTCAAGCAATACTCGATTATTCTTAGTATCTTTTCGGTACCGTTTAATCGTTGCTAGCCCCTCAATCACCGCAACAACAACATCTCCGTTAGTAGGGGTTCTGTCTGCGCTATCGACTACTACATAATCACCATCTTCAATCGTCACTCCGTCACGCACCTCAGCCTTATTCATCGACGGACCATCAGCCACTAGAACAAATAAGTCACTCTTACGGTGCGGTAGCATTTTCGCTGACACTTTGAGGTAGCCCTCAATCCGCTCTTCAGCAAAAACATTAGCGGGGCCACAATTGGCCATGCCGACAATTGGCAGAGAATAAAATAAACGTTTAGCGGCAGGCATGTTAAAGCCACGCTTTGTAGGCTTCACCACACCCTCATCAAGATTCACCTGTAACAGACCAATTTTATCGAGTTGTAGTAGGTGATGCTTTGCTATCTGAGGCTTATTATCCGCACCGATCATCTTGGCTATCTGGCGAAGACTCAATTTACCGAGGTCTTCGTGCTTGGCCAGGTTGTATAGTTTTGATTGTAGTTCGTGCATACCCCCTTATTATACCATATTTCAGCCTAAATTACACACTATTTAGTCAACTTATTTTACACTCTTGACACTTCCAAAATGCAGGAATACAATAGAGTCATTATCCACTAAAAAACTTCATCATGCCCAAAAGCAACCGAAGCAAAGTAACGAGTTCACGAGCCGCCAAAGCGTCGAGTAGTGTACTCCGTGACGGACGTACCTCAAGCAAATCAAAGACTGCAGCTGGTAGTGCCCTTTCACAGCGACCAAGTACCCGAAAGCGAAAGTAGTTATGGCAGAAGAGTTTGTAACAGAATTGCAACTCAAGCCGCACAAACCAGTGCATGGCCAGAAATATAAAGTGATCGAGATCACTGATTTTCTGGTTCATACCACTAAGCATCCACCATTAAAATCTGTCGGTCGTAAAGTAGCAAAAGCATTTCGTAAAGATGAACCTGGACGTATCTACTCTCCAACGACTGGAGATATTGGCAAGGACTGGTCAGTCTTCGCAGAAAACCTACAAAAGGATCCGTCGTTCGTTGAGTATGTGCAACAAGAACAATCGAACGGATACAAGGTAGTCCTACAAATACCAAAAGAAGGAGTACCGGTAAAATTTGGTCCTGATACACAACAATTCCTCGCGAGCAAAAGTGGCAAGCGTCTACTACGTCGACTTGCCAAAGAGAAGACAACTTGATTTAATATAAATACTATATTGCGTAGTAAAAAGAAGAGTAACGCATAGTCTCACCCACCGTGCCTACTCCGCGCAAGAAATAGATAGCTTAACCGCTCTTTATTTCGTGTGTGGACGTAGGCTTTTTCTATATCTACACATTTTATTTAAGTAAGACTTAATAAAATGTCTAAAAAACTAGCTTGGCACACCGAAACCCGTGTCATCAAAGATTTAATCCCGTACGAGAGCAATCCTCGTACCCTGAGCGATATACAACTTAAAAAATTAAAGCAAAGTCTGGAGAAGTTTAATCTAGTTGAGATCCCAGCGATTGATACAGACAACAAAGTGATAGCCGGGCACCAACGTCTTAAAGTGATGCAACTCCTTGACCGTGGTCATGAAGAGGTTGACGTGCGCGTGCCGAATCGCAAGCTCACCAAAAAAGAATATGAAGAATATCTCATCACCTCTAACAAAGTTACCGGTGACTGGGATTTCGAAGCCTTAAAGAGCTTTGATCTCGGTCTACTCACCGACTCAGGTTTTGACGATCTTGAACTAGCTTCATTTTGGGATGAGGATCTAAGTACAGAAAATGACGACTTTGATGAAGAGAAAGCAGTCGAAACTGCCAAAGATACAGATATCGAATCAGGTGATTTGCTTATCCTTGGCAAGCACAAATTGCTTTGTTCCGATTGTACTGACAGTAAAGCAGTTGAGGCATTATTCGGACAAGATAAGACTAGCTTCATATACTCTGATCCACCATACAACATAAATTTGGACTACGACAAAGGTGTCGGTAACAAAGCCTCATATGGTGGCAGGGTTGATGACGACAAGAAACCAGATCAATATAAAGCCTTTATCAAGCAGACACTTGAAGCAGCTCTTGCAGTATCCACGAAAGACACTCACTTCTTCTACTGGTGCGACGAGGCTTGGGTCTGGGTATTCCAAATCTTATACAACGAACTCAGTATTAAAAACCGTCGACTGAACGTCTGGCTCAAGAATAACGCATCACCAACACCAACGGTTGCGTTTAACAAGGTGATCGAATTTTGTGTATACGGCACCATAGGAAGTCCGCACCTATCCAAACAGACGCAGGATGCTACCGAAGTGCAAAACAAAGAACTTGGGACTGGCAATCAACTACTTGAAGACCTCAGTAACGTATGGGGCGCTAAAAGATTGAAATCATCTGAGTATGAGCACCCAACATCTAAACCACCGTCACTCCACGAGAAAGCAATCAAACGTTGCACCAAACCAGGCGACATTATTCTTGATTCCTTTGCTGGCTCAGGTAGTACTTTGATTGCGGCTGAGTCACTTGGACGACGAGTATATACCATTGAACAAAGCCCTGTGTTTTGCGAAGTGGTGCGAAGGCGTTATGAAAAACTAACTGATCAAAAAGTTAAAGTAATCAAAAACTACTATGAAAAAGCCTAAATACTCTAAGCAATTCCTGGAGGAGCTTAAGAAGGTGCCAATTGTGCAGGTAGCTTGTGAGAAGACAGGTGTATCACGCAATACCGTCTACCGCTGGAAGCGAGAGGATAAAGACTTTGAAAAAGAGTTCGACAAAGCCCTGTCCGACGGTGTGGCATTTGTGAACGACATGAGTGAAAACCAACTACTGCAACTCATTAAAGAAAAGAACTTTTCTGCGGTTCGCTTTTGGCTGAACAAGCGACACCCAGCCTATAAAGACAAGCTTGAAGTAACCAATAAGCACGACATTGACGAGCTAAATCCTGAACAAGAAGCAATTGTCCGTAAAGCATTAGAGATGGCACAAATTATCCCAACTAAACAACATGAAGATGAAAAACAATAACCCAAATCCAATTCCTGAGGAGATGTTCCAGTCGCTTGCTAAAGACAAGGTGATCAGGCGACAAGTTATGCAGGGTAGTTTTAACTACTTCTTCCATTTCTACTTCGCACATTACGTTCTATTTCCAACCGCTACCTTCCAAAAAGATTTAATTGCAAAGGTGGAAAATCAACCTGATGAAAATCTATTCATTGTGGCGTTTCGTGGCTCTGGTAAATCAACAATTATTACGACCGCCTATCCTATCTGGTCAATTCTTGGTCAGCAACAAAAGAAGTTTGTGGTGATATTCTGTCAGACACGAGTACAAGCCAAACAACATATGATGAACATTCGTAATGAGCTAGAGAATAACTTGTTGCTTAAAAATGACCTTGGACCATTTAGTGAAAGTTCAGACGAATGGGGTTCACATTCGATTGTGTTCTCGAATACTCAGGCTCGAATCACTGTTGCTTCGTCAGAGCAAAGTATCCGAGGGATGCGACACCATCAACATCGACCAGACTTGTTTATTTGTGATGACGTTGAAGATGTAGCTTCCACCAAAACACGTGAGGGACGTAATAAAACACACAAGTGGCTCACTGGTGATGTGATACCGGCTGGTGATCAAAACACCCGCTTGATCGTGGTTGGTAACTTGCTTCATGAAGACTCATTACTTATGAGGTTGCGAGAACGAGCCTTAAAGAATGAAATAGACGGCACGTTTATGTCCTGTGCCTTGATCACTAAAGATAATAAATCAGCCTGGCCAGGAAAGTTCCCAACGCTGGCTTCTATTGAAAAGGAGCGAAAGAAAATTGGTGACGATATCGCGTGGCAACGTGAATACTTACTCAACATTATTCCAGATGAAGATCAGGTTATTCATCCTGACTGGCTCTGCTGTTACCATGCTGACAAACTGCCGCCGAGGTCCAGTAAAGCGTATCGAGCAACATACACTGGCGTTGATTTAGCTATCTCACAAAAAGATACCGCGGATTGTACTGCTATGGTTACCGCTCGTATATTTGGTCGCAATGAAGCGTTGCGTATCTTTATCGAGCCTCATCTTATCAACAAGCGACTAACCTTTCCACAACAAGTAGAGCTGATGAAGCAGCACAGCAACATTCATTTGAATGGTAGTTCCGACGAGCTAATTGTGGAAAGTGTGGCATACCAGGACGCTCTGCCACAGATGCTTGATTCACAAGGAGTGAGAGCGATATCAGTTAAGCCAAAGAGTGATAAAAGAACTCGATTAGCTCTGACGTCTTCCATGATCCAAAAAGGTACTGTCTTGTTTCCTGATACTGGTTGTGAACATCTTATCGAGCAGATGATTGGTTTTGGAGTTGAAAAACATGACGACCTAGCTGACGCATTTTCAATCCTTATACACAAAATCGTCGAAGAATTCACTAAAGAAAGTACCTTCTTGATCGCGTCTCTAGGGCCTGGATCAATGGACGACAACACCTGCTGGTATCACGACTATCGCGATGTCTTGCAAGATGTTGATTGTCTCACTCCCGAAGCCAAAGAACGGATTGAGACCGTAGATACACCACAAAGTCGAAAAAGCTCTAGATGTTAATACCCTACAGCAGTAGCTCCATACTGAGCTTGTGCTGTCGTATATCCTTCAAATTCTAGCTGTTCAATAAGACCACTACGAGAGAAGTTGGTGTATTCGAGGTAGCTAGCAGCTGATAGTGCAGCCTGCTCGTTCCAATCGACAGTGATTCCCGACACACCGTATTCAGCTTCTGTTCTTGAATATCCCTCAAATTCTAGTTGTTCAACAAGACCTGATCTTGAGAAGGCTTTAAAGTCGATATAGTTTTGAGCTGCTCGGATAGCTTGTCTTTCTCCCAGAGTGGGCTGTTCTTGGGCGACCGCAGGTGCCGCAACAATAGTTTCAGGACTTTCTTCTGCTTGCTGGTTAGTTGGTGTATCCACTATATAGACAGGTTCTTGCGCTGCTACTTCAGTCTCGCTGACGACTTCATTTGATGGCATATCACTTGCTTCAACTTCTTCAAGAGTATCTTGCTGTATGTCAGTAACAACAGGGTTATCATCCGAAACTGATTCAGTATCCATAGTCGCTCCAGCTATAACAAACAATACGATTGCCAATACTACCTTTACTCCGCCTGAGAGTGAGAAATTAAATCTCTCTTTTATCATCCGATTAGCTGGAGGTAAAAGTACCAAAGATAACAGAATGAATAATATTCCTGGTATAGGTTCGGTGAAAAGCAGACCCACTCCAGCAATACCTACTAATACTCCAAGTACCCACCCGACAATTAGTCCGAGGGTGATTTTAGTTTCTTTTTTTTCCATAAATGTTGATCGCGTTTTATGAGTAATTAAATGTTCAGGTACACAAAAACCCGAACACCAAGGTGAACCCGAAGGTTCCTACGCAAGTTTCCCCACGCAACGCGATCAACGCCCCTGATGTCGGGGTTTTTACGTTGATCGCGTTTGGTCGGCCATATCTCTAGGAAACTAAAGGGTTAGGCCTTGTATTCAGTTGTGTTGAACATAATAGCAGAAAACTACTATTAATGGGATTGTATCGCTAAATGGTAGTTTTGCTAAGCGAGTATGTGACGTTTTATTTAGCTTGCATAGCTATGCAATAAAAACTGGTCTGTCATTAATATATACATGATAGAAGGAGTAACTGAGGAGAAATTAAAGTACTGTTTGTATGCAAGAAAAAGTACTGAGAGTGATGAGCGACAAGCGTTGTCGATTGAATCTCAAGTTAACGAAATGTTACAGATTGCAGAGCGTGAGAATCTTGAAGTAGTTGATATCAGACGAGAATCAAAGTCTGCTAAGGATTCTGGGAATAGACCGATATTTAAAGAATTGTTAGGAGATGTGAAACAGGAAAAGTTTAATGCAATATTAACGTGGGCACCAGATAGGTTAAGTCGTAATGCTGGTGACTTAGGCTCAGTAGTGGATTTGATGGATGAGCAAAAATTACATTCAATTCGTACGTATGGACAGACATTTAGTAACTCTCCTAACGAGAAGTTCTTGCTGATGATTCTGTGTTCTCAAGCAAAACTAGAGAATGACAACAGAGGCATCAATGTAAAGCGTGGGCTGAGAGCTAGATGTGAACTGGGTCTGTGGCCTACTAACGCTGCCACTGGATATATCAAAGAACGTAGACTGGACCGAAAGAATGAATGCTTGATAGATGAAGACCGTGCTCCAGTCATTAAACAGATGTTCGAGAAAGTAGCGTATGAGCAATGGTCTGGTCGCAAACTCTATCACTGGCTGAAGTTCGAGCTTAACTTTAGGACTCATGCGGGAAAGAAACATCTGAGTCTTGGAAACATATACAAAATCTTAGATAACACTTTCTATTATGGAAGTTTTGAATACCCCAAAGGTAGCGGTCAGTGGTATCAAGGAAAACATGAGCCGATTGTAACTAAAGAGTTATATGACGAAGTACAGACACAACTTAAAGGCAACGAATTGAAGACGCGGACGGATAAAGAATTTGCGTTCACTAAGCTCATGACTTGCGGCTTGTGTGGTTCAGGCATAAGTGCTGATGAAAAGTATAAGAAATTGAAGAATGGAAAGTTCAATACTCACATATATTACGGTTGCACCAAAGCTAAGGATAAGAATTGCAAAAGTGGATACTTAAATGAAACTGAGCTAATAACACAACTGCAAGATTTAGTGGATACAATAAAATTAAAAGAAAATACCGTGCTGATTAAACTAAAAGCTGAAGTAACTAGATTTAAGAAGTTTCAGTTAGCACTGTCAGGCAAAAGTACTGAAATCAAAGTATCGGATAAAGATGTCAAAAATTATTTTAAGTTCGTTTTAAAAGATGGTGATATTAATGAAAAAAGAAGTCTATTTGAAAGCTTAGAAAGCAAATTAATACTAAAAAATAAATTACTATCAATAGTAAAATGACTATGAATTTTCTTGATACCATTTTTGTTGAGCGGCGGACATGGCTGGCTTTATTTTTCTTACTTCCCAGTCCTTCATAGCTAACAATTGATCTTTCTCTCTATTTCTTCTAATTGTCATTTTAAAATCTGTTTTGTTAAATGAAACGCCACTCTTTTTCATTCTCCATAATAGAAATAGCAGGTGTCTAGGTGAAAAGGCTCCTCTCTCTTGAAAGTACTCAATTGAATTATTTATGTCATCAAACTCTTTATCTTTTTGTGACAAATCTACTAAGCTAGTGATAACTCTTTTTGTTCTAGCGTTAGATATAAGTTTACGTCTATCTTGGTGCACTTTTTTGGTAGTGGAAACTTGATCAAGTACATTACCTTCATCATCAATTGCTGAAATTGAGAATCGTAATATACATTCAGATCCAATTAGCAGAACTTCTTTAGTATGCTGATTTTTTATTTCAAATTGAAATCTAATTCCAGGATGATCACACAATTCACAATCTTCCTCAGGGCGAGTAAGGTCATAGGTGTCTCCAGTATAAAACCACTCGCTCAATGCTTGGTTGAGGTCGGTTTTTTCTTTACTCAGAGGTAAGAGATTCTTTTTAACACTTTCTACCCATCTATTTGACATAGACTATTTATACCACTTACACACAATAAGAAAACACCTGAAAATCAGGTGTTTTCTTCTACAATCTCTCAGAGTGACTACTTCACCTCAAAGTTGAACATCATCCCTGCTTCAAGATGCTCAGCAATATGACAGTGTGTCATCCACTGACCAGGATTGCTCATCTCAATCAATAGATCGTAGGTCTCTCCCGTCGGGATTAGTACTGAGTCCTTCCACTGCAGGTTATCGTTTAACTCACCATCTTTGGCTAAGATGACAAACTTCTGTCCGTGGAAGTGAATTGGGTGTTGCATCGGATGCATCCCATTCTCATCATTGTAGATACGAACTTTAACTAAGTCGCCAGTTTGGAATGACCAATCAATATCACCGTTTTCTAAACCGGTGTCGATATCCTCAATAACCCATTCAATAGTTTCATCAGTACTCATCTGATTCATCATAGCCATTTCGTCTTCCCACTCAATACCGTCTTCGCCGTGTGGTCCGGCTTCTTCTCCCTCTTCCATCATGCCTCCCGTCATATCGTCTCCAGCTTCACCAACAAACGGCTCACAACCAGCCATATTCGGCATCATTTCACAATGCTCAACGGCTTGCTGGCGATTCATTTCCATACCCATCAGGTTTACCATCTCATCGTTATCCATCATACCCATACCACGTTCATTCATCATCATGTCGCCCATCATACCTTTCATCTCGATATCAAGACGGAGGTTCTTGTCTGGCGCCTTAGCCAGTAGACTAGATGTTTGATTTCGGATGTCTGCGTAGTCAGACGCATTGCTTCGCAGTGTCTCAAAGGCGACCAAACGATTCATACCAGACGGCTCGACCGTCACTGCACCAATCTCTTGGTCTCGGTGCATAATTGGGTAGGTACCAGGTGTGTCGTAATAGAGTTCGAAGATGTAGCGCTCTGAGGTGCCAATAATCTGTTCGTCAATCATTACTTCTTGCTCAATCCGACCGGCGTCGCCACCAACAAGTTTAGTTTGTGCTCCTGGGAAGCTCAGTTTGAATGTGCGAGTATTCGCCACATTGGTAAAGGCAACCCGAGTGATTGATCCTTGCTGTACGGTCAGGTTGTAGTCTTCTTGATCGTTGATCAGCAGTCGGTCACCAAAGCGTCCCATCAGGGTGTTGGTGACTACCTCTCGACTGTATTCACCGTCTTCGAGAATGTCATCAATAATCAAGTACTCTTCTTGATCGACTTCATTCCAGTAGCCATCTTCCTCAACCACCATATTGCCGTAGAGTCCCATGTCTTGTTGGTAGTCTTCTCGAACATGTGGGTGGTACCAGAAGACGCCCGTATCAGGAAATACCAATTCATAGCTAAAGGTTTCACCAACCCCTACTGGTGGAGTAATCGGCACAGCTCCATCCATTTCCCAGTTACCTCGAAGGCCGTGTGAGTGCAATGAGGTCTCCATATCGATGTTGTTAGTGAAGTTAACCGTAACATTAGCTCCTTTCTCTACTTTGAGAATTGGTCCAGGAATCTGACCATTGTATGCTAGACGTTTTACGGTTCGATTACCAACCTCTTGTTTAACGATTGAAGCGGTGAGGTCGAACGTGTCGCCGTCATTTAGTTCAACAATCTCAGTTGGCTTGACCTCAGACACATTCTCATCGTGCAAGATTGATAAGTTATCTTCTTTGGAGATGTTTTGTCCCATCATCATGCCGTCCATGTTCATTCCCATCATATTGGGTGTACTGGTATACCAGAAGACCCCACCGATAAGGAGAAGAAATACACCAATGACTACTATATATTTCATATATTAGATTGTTATGTATGGTGACATGTCACCATCGCTTGATAGTTGATAAACCTCATAAGGAGCAGTCTTCGGTCCTGGCATACCTGGTGTGCCAATTGGCATTCCCGGTAATCCAATACCAGCAATGTCAGGTTGTTCAGTCAGTAGTTTTTCAATGGCTTCTAGTGGCACATGACCTTCTACTACGTAATCACCAATGATAGACGTGTGACAGCTCTCTCCACCCAGAGGAATATTGTTTGATTGTTTAATAGTGTTAAGCTCATTTGTTTCTTCAATCGTGACATCAAAGCCAGCTGCTTCGAGTGCCGCTGCGTGACCACTACAACAGCCACAATTCGGGCTCTTGTATAAGGTGACTGACTGACCAGCACCAAAGTTGGTTACCACTAAGTCTGGCTCGTAGGTGAGGTTGTTTTGACCAAAGGAAACTAAACCTGTGACAGCTACCGCTACCAACGCTATGACTGGCAACGTCATGAAGTTCTTTTGCTTGGTAATGAGTCCATAACTAAGCGCACCAAGAGATAGAACTGCTACGAGTATGCCGACAACCGTCATCGGTTCTTGGTACCACGCTGTGTGCAGTTCGTCTGAATGAGCTAGTGAAATGGCTGGTGCAAAGAGGCTTGCACCAATAAAGTATATTTTTTGCATGTTATTTACTTTTCTAGGCTAGTAATATTGCGATTAAGATCGCATGGGTACATAGCTAAAATAGTTTGGGGTGTAAAATTCCGCTAGAAAATAGTTCTTGCAATGGTCTATATGAAAATGAATACGTTCGCACACGAAGTGCATTGAACCGGATCGGTATCGGTTTTCTTTTTGGGGAAAAGAAGAAGGGCGCAGTTGAAGCTATAAATGCAACTGTTCCAGCAATTACTAGCAGCGTGACAATGGTTGGAGTAACTGATACAAAGGCGGCTTTCCACGCTCCGATATGGTCAGCTAGATTCATGGGGCAAATCACCTCACCACGTTCCATAAACGGACAATCTGTCATTCCGCCAGTCATGTCCATTCCGGTAGACATATGAAAGAGACTCAGGAACATACTTCCGAGTACTGCTATTAAAATAATGTGCCCAACTAATTTCATGTTTAATCTAAAAAAGTAACATCGTTAGCATCCACACTGCCATTCCAATCATCATCAAGTTTTCCGTTAGTGATACAAACCCAAGCGGTACGTTTGTGTCGCCACCAACACACGCACATTTAAGTTCACGTTTTTCTATATATACAGCTTTGAATACAGACCAAGCGCCGATACCACCAATAAACAATGCTAGCGGGATTGAAACGGCCGATAGTATGCCAGCAAACATAAGTAAGCCAGCCGTGAGTTCTGCGTAGGGGTAGATATAGCCATACGACACCCAACGCTTAGCCAGCACGTCATAGTTAAGGAACATTGTAGAAAATCCTTCCACATCTCGTAGTTTCATGAGTGCCAACAGCACCATAGCAATTGATATGAAGTGAGGAATTGTCATGAGATAGCCATACTGCCAGCCAGTAAGAAAGCCGACCGCCACAGCTAGTAATGCCGCAACAGAAAAGATAGCAACCACTGGTTTATAGGTGGTGTCTCCTGGTTCTAAAACAGAGTAGCCAAAATGCTTGCGTAACTCGGTATATCCACCTATACGTTCACCATTAACAAATGTTTGTGGGGTGGTTTCTACGCTGTGCTTCGCTTTAAAAGCGTCAGTTTCTTCGCGAGTAGTTAGATGATTATCTTCTGTCTCATAGCCATGCTTACTTAGTAGGTATAGCGACTTAACACCATAAGGACAGGTGTGGCCCGGCATTACCATTCGATACACTACTGCTTGTTTTGTATCAACCATATTATTTTCGCTTTGCTAGTTTATAAACCTTCAAAATCTCACTCACTGCCTGATCTTGTTTTTTGCCTTTCATTTGAGTAACAGCACAGGTATTAAGGTGGTTTTCAAGCATTTTCTCTTCGACTGAACTAAGAGAATTACGGATGGCTGACGCTTGGGTAATGACATCAATGCAGTACTTGTCGTCTTCAACCATCTTCTTAAGACCTCTAACTTGACCTTCAATGACACTAAGTTGGCGGATGATTTTGTTTGATACAGCTGATTTCATAGTTTGAGTATGATACCCTAGGGGGGTGTCAGTGTAAATAGTTAAATATGCAAAACAAAACTTCATACCAAACATTCTTTGCCATGATTGCAACATCATCGGTACTTATGTATATCCTCATGTACTTACATACATACGCTTTTGACCATGTCTTTTTTAGTGAGACGCGACTTTATATGAACTTGATAATGACATCCGCCATGGCACTGGTCATGTTGTGGTTCATGCGACATATGTATAACGACAAAGCCACGAATCGTTATATCGTTGGTGGTAGCGTTGCTCTATTTGCCTTATCTCTCTTTCTAGTTAGGAGTCAAGTGCTAGTAGACGACGTCGATTATCTTGAAGCGATGATTCCACATCATTCCATTGCCATTCTTACTAGTGAACGTGCACAGCTCGAAGACCCAAGAGTCCGCGCCTTAGCTGACGAAATTATCGCCGCACAAGAACGTGAGATTGCTGAGATGAGAGAGTTGATTAAAGAATTAGATTAATTAATACAATCTTTTCCAACGCACTCTCCGTCAACTTCACATTCGATTGTCGTGTGGTTGATATGAAATGCTTTCATATGTTCTTCGATATTCTCTTTTACCCGCTTAGTCTCAGCGACAGTACAGTTCTTAAGAACTACATGACAAGTTAAAACATTGTGCTCTCCATCAAGCGACCAAACATGAATGTCGTGCACTGCCTGTACCTCGTCGATATTCAAGATTTCTTGTTTTATTTTTTCAATATCAACTTCCGCTGGTGTACCCTGCATTAAGATATTCATAACATTCTTAAGACCTCCCCAAACACCCCAAAGAATGAAGAGGGTGTATCCAACCGTCAATATCGGATCAATGATATAGAAATCGGTGAAGTAAATGATGATTGCTCCAACCAGTACAGCAGCCCAACCAATTACGTCTTCAAGTAAGTGCCACGACAATACTTTTTCGTTAGCACTCAAGCCCTTACTCAATCTGAAAAATGCCACTAGATTTACGCTCACTCCAAACACTGCTAACAAAATCATTCCTGTGGCATGCACTGGCTCTGGGCTAAATAGTCGCTGCACTGCTTCACTCAGAATGAAGATTGAACCAACAATTAAAATCACTGCACTGAACAGGGCTGAGAAAACAGATATGCGAGCATATCCAAACGTACGCTTCTTATCAGGTGAACGTTCAGCTTGTTTTTCTGCGAAGTACGCAGAAAAGAGCGCTATACTGTCTCCGAAGTCATGCAAAGCATCGGATAGAATGGCGACACTATTGGTAAGAATACCTCCGATTACTTCAATAATGACAAAAGTAAAATTTAAGATAGCAGCAAACAAAATATTGCCCTTTCTGTCACCTTGGTGGTGGTGTCCGTGATGATGATGTCCTGACATATTATATTTTAACCTAAAGCTACGTCTAACGACATCATAACTGCAAAACCGATCATCGCTCCGACTGTGGCAAAATCTGCCATACCTGGACCACCACGTTGTGATTCAGGAATCAGCTCTTCTACAACTACAAACATCATTGCTCCTGCTGCGAAAGATAAAGCATACGGCAAAACTGGTGCAAACATCAAAACTAATGCAGCACCTAACACTGCTGAAACTGGTTCAACCATTCCTGATGACTGACCGTACAGAAATGCTTTGAAACGAGTGAATCCTTCTCGTCTTAATGGAACTGAAACGGCTGCCCCTTCTGGAAAATTCTGAATTCCAATACCAACAGCCAAGGCAATAGCGGCTGCAACAGTTGCTCCCTCAATACCCGCTGCCGCTGCCCCGAATGCAACACCAATCGCTAATCCTTCAGGGATGTTATGAAGCGTAATTGATGACACTAGAAGCACACTTCGATGCCAAGAGGTTTTCACTCCTTCAACTTCAGACATCGGAGCACCGAGATGTAGGTGCGGTATAACCTTATCCATTAGCCACAAGGTACCAGCACCGAGTAAGAATCCTATTAATGGAGGTAGCCATTTAGGTAGCGCACCGCCTTCTGATAATTCAATTGCTGGAGAAAGTAACGACCAGAAACTGGCCGCAATCATTACTCCTGCTGCAAAAGCCAGCATTCCGTTTAAAACTTTTTTGTTAATTTCTTTAAAAAAAATTACTCCTGAAGCACCAAGTGCAGTAATAAACCAGGTAAAACAACCTGCCAAGAGCGCTTGAGTCACAGGACCCAAAGCTAAAAACCATTCGATCATATTATATTTTTATATTAAATTTTTAAGTACCTCGGAGAGAGTGTTTGAGGTAAAGAGTACGGAGGAAACTTGCAATAAACTATTTGTACCATTTAAAGTTCCATTACACAAATAAGCTGATTTCACACCTGGAAGTTTCTTTTTTTGTGATGCAGTACGCATAATCATTTATTTTGGAATAGTCACTACACCAACTTGCCAATAGTCAGCTGAATCAATGACATCAGGCTCAATTATAAAGCCTTTGGGGTCAACAACGTATCCCAAAGAGTGATTCCCAGCTACGGCTATGTGTGTATCATTCCAAATCGCTTGTATACGCAGCATCGATTCTAATTGCTGCCACAATATCTCAGGTTCATTAAACCAACTGTGCGAGACAATATGAGCCACAAACGGAACCGGTTCTGATCGTTGTTGCAACAGCGAACGGACGCTGTTTGGTGCGACACTTTCGAAACAAAATAATACTGGTGGAAGCAATGAATTACTATTAGTTGAAGTAATATCGCCAACCCGATATCTCATACGCATCTCTAAAAAATCAACCGTCTCACCAAACCCAAACAACCTCATCAAACCAGCATATAGTGTTGGTATGTACTCTCCTTGGGGTACAAGATATTGTTTCTGTGTTTGCTCCAGTCCAGCTGAATTAGGATCAAATACCATTGCTTGTACAGCGAGTCCGCCTTCAACTGGCACGCTACTACTATCAATTATCACCGAGCTAGACCTGCCGTATACAAACTGTAGCATTGCCCGCAATGTACTACTAGGTACAGTCTGATCAAATACCTGACTATCTTCTGGAAAGATAATGTAATCAGCCTTCTGGGTAAGGGCAACATCCAGCGCAGCTCTGTTTTGATCTCGTTTTTCTTTAAGATCTTCATCAGACGCCCATCCATTGTTTGGGTACCAGGTATCAACCATCACAATACTAATCTGATCTTCTTTTTGAAAAGTCGTTGTTTGTGGTAATCCAATAAAACTTGAAGCAAGTAGTACGAAAAATACTCCGTAAACAGTTTTTCTGTAATTAGCTTGCCATCCATATATAAAAATCACTGAAAGCCCAAGCAAAAGCAGTGTTAAACCATACACGCCAGCAACTACTGCAAATTGAATCAACAAGTCATGCTGAGCTAGATGATACCCGATAAAGCCGAAACTAAATTTTGTTGTAACTGTACCTCCTGGACCAATCGTTGCAATTGAGAAAAATAATGCCCCTATTAGTTCTGACAGAAGCCAGATGAACGGAGCTATTCCCAAAACAATTTTTCTTGAGAGAAACTGCTTTAGATTTTTTAAAATGAAATAAAATACTAAACCTCCAACAGACAGCCACAGAGATGCCGTGACCCAATAAAAACCAATAATTAGTGCCTCTGTAATAACTGATGTCTCTAGCCAATAAATTGGATATACAGACCAGAACCAGCCCAAGGCCAAGAGATACTTTACTAACCAAGCTACCCAAACAAAGCCTACAGTCACCAGCGCACCATCTTTGATCATCTGATGAATTAGCCAAGCTACCCCAACGATACTTAGAAACCATAACGATGGAATCACGAATCCTGCCCCAAGCAACAAACCGACTAAAGTAGATTGTATTAACCAATGATTACTCAACGTCATAATATATAACTATTTGACCAAACGTAAGCAGTTTATAAAATCCTTGTATCATTTGGGCTTGTTTGATTTAAGAACATTTGTAGTATAGCTACAATCATATAAGTAATTACCGCAGCTATTATAAAACTTCCCACAATATCAATGACGTGATGCACTCCAACCAGTACCCGACCAACTCCAACCAAAACAGCTAAGACAAACAAGCTTATTCCAACCTGTTTGTTAAAAGTGAATACGATACTAGCAACCGCAAATACCAATAAGGCATGATCTGAAGGGAATCCATTGTCAGCCGCGTGCGTTATCAGTGGTACAAAATCGTGCTCCAGAAATGGCCGAGGGTTTTCAAAGAAAAGTGAAGCAATTCGACTAGTTAAAAATACTAACGGCAGAGCAATGGATGCCAGCACAAGTGTCCGTAAGCGCTGAAAGTCTGAAGCGAATGCAATAGCTACCAACGCTATCAAAATAACGACGATATGCAGCTTAGTTGCTAAGAAAATTGATACGAGATCTAACATAGCTGATTATTCACTCTTCAGAGCCTCTAGACCGCCTTCTAAGCCCTCGATATCATATCCACGACTACTTAGTTCGCGAGCAACAATACCCGCCCGTACCCCAGTTCTACAAAATACAATAATGCGTTTGTCTTTAGGTAAGTTGTCTTTTACCGCTTCGGTGAATACTTTACCCATTGGCATGTGTTTTGTATTGGGAATACTACTATCTTTCCAGACCTCTTCAGCTTGCCGTATATCTAGAATAAGGACGTTGGGTTCATTTTGTAGTGTTTGTTCAAATTCTTCTTTTTTCATATCAGACTTTATTACTTAATAGAAAATAATCGCAGACTATTGAGGATAACCACGATCGCCATACCTGAATCGGCCGCAATGGCAAACACAAGATTAGTCAGTCCAAATGGCACCAAAATCAGGAACAGCACTTTGATGCCAAGTGCCAAAGCCACGTTGACATGGATAGTCCGCATGGTTGCTTTTGCCAGTCGAATTGACTGGGGTACGGTTCTCAAATCACCTGACAGAAGTGTTATGTCAGAAGACTCAATTGCAGCATCCGTTCCTCCGGCGCCAATGGCAAACCCGACGTCAGATGTGACCAAAGACGGCGCGTCGTTCACTCCGTCACCAATCATGGCAGTCGGACCATATTTGGCTTTAAGTTCTTTTACCTTAACTACCTTATCTTCAGGCAAGAGTGACGCATGGACATCATTAATGCCAACTAATCCAGCAATGTACGCCGCACTGTGTGCATTATCGCCGGTGAGCATGACACTTTCCACTCCAGTATTCCTTAGTTCCACCACCACGTCTTTGGCTTCGCTGCGGACTGCATCAGAAATAGCCAAGGCACCAATCAGTTCCTTTTCTTCTGCCACTAACACAACTGTTTTACCTTCTCTTTCGAGTCGCTCCACATCAGCCAAAAAGACCTTGGTGTCAATACCGTTTTCATTCATTAGTTTTACATTGCCAATATGACTACTGGCTTTGCACACTAAACACCGAGCCTTACCTCCTTTGCCAGCAACATTCTGATAGGAGTCCATGCTATGCGGTGTAATTTTCTTCTCTTTGGCGTATTCGATAATCGCCTCAGCCAAGGGATGTGAAGAAAACGCTTCAATGCCAGCGGCATCAGCGATCACTTCCTCTTCTGTATGTGAGCCAAACACCAGAACGTCAGTAACTGTATGTCGTCCATATGTGAGTGTACGTGTCTTATCAAACGCAATCGCTTTTACTTTTGCCAATTTCTCAAGATACTTTCCACCTTTTATCAAGATGCCATTGCGTGACGCTCCACCAATAGATGAGGCTATTGCTACTGGGGTTGCAATAACCAAGGCACACGGACAAGCAATCACCAAAAGAGTAATCGCTCGATAGAGCCAGTCATCAAACGGTAAGCCAAAAACGAGCGTTGGAATAGCTGCCACCAAAACTGAAATCACCACAACTAAAGGCGTATAGTACCGAGCGAATCTATCAATAAAGGCTTGGGTTGGTGCACGCGATGCCTGCGCTTCTTCGATCAGGGCGATGATACGGGAAAACGTAGAGTCTTCACTTTCTTTTTCAACCCTAACTTCTAAGTACCCTTGTACGTTCAGTGTGCCCGCAAACACGGTGTCCTCAGGTAGTTTATCAACCGGTATTGATTCTCCAGTAATTGCCGCCTCATCTACCGCTGATTCACCTTTCTTCACGACCCCATCAAGCGGAACCATCTCTCCTGGACGCACCACCACAATGGCACCTACAGTAACGTCCTCAACCGGTACAGTGCTGCCATCAAGAAGTTTTGCTACTTTTGGAGACTTTTCTAAAAGTGATGCAACGGCTCGACGCGACCGCTCAACTCCAAAACCCTCAAACCATTCAGCTAATGAGAAGAGGAAAACTACTGCAGCCGCTTCACCATACTCACCAATATAGATTGCCCCTATAGAGGCAATCACTACCAAGAAACTAATATTTAAGAATCTCTGTTTTATGAGTCCATTAATGGCGCTTCGTAGGACAAAGACGGAGCCAGTCAGAAGGGATAGTGTGTAAAAAAGATTACTCCATCCTTCTTGGGGTAACGAAAATGAACCTAGAAAGCCAACTGCAAGCAACATGCCTGAAATAGGCGTAAGCATTTTAAGTGCGCCAGTACGAGAGAAAACAGCTTGAATACCTGTAGCTGATGTTGCGCCTTCTCCTGCCACACAATCATCACAGACAGATGCTTTTTTATTGTGTTTTTCAGTCATATTTAATTATTGTTTTAATCTACATCCAATTGAACGCTATATTGTTCTACGATAGTCTGAAAGTCGTCCAACTCAACGTCAGTCAACGATTCACTGACTGACACATCCACATCAGATGGATTGATAGGAGTACCATCTTTGAAGAGAGTGTAGTGCAAATGAGGACCAGTAGATTGACCAGTTGAACCAACATAGCCAATGACTTGTCCTTGTTTCACTTCTGGATTTTTCTTCACTTCAGAGGCAATACGAGACATGTGAGCATACTGACTCATATACTGTCCATGCTCGATATCAATCGCAATACCAAGCGGACCCCTGCTGCCAGACAATGTCACCTCTCCATCTGCAATAGCAACGATTGGGGTACCGTGTGGAGCGGCATAGTCGATTGCTCGGTGCGGAGTTACACGTTTAGTAATTGGATTCAGTCGACTAT
Organism: uncultured Candidatus Saccharibacteria bacterium; assembly: GCA_964350735.1. Lineage (GTDB taxonomy): Bacteria > Patescibacteriota > Minisyncoccia > Phycocordibacterales > UBA918 > OLB19. The sequence continues at coordinate 332,186 of CAYGKO010000001.1, read as the reverse complement.
AACTAAAGCCAGAACTAACATACCCCACACCAATTGGTGAGCTTAGGAACTGACGTTCAACACTTTCACCATTTGCAGCGTAGTAGCCACCTGTGCTACTCGATGTTTCAAAGTAATACGCCTCATACATTTCACCTTGATTAGTGAACTGAGCCGCAAGGATTTTTCCTGCACTAGCTTCTACTCCATCTATTGTTTTTCGTTCTTCATACAAAACAACAAACGAGTCATCAATCTGAATGTCAGTGTTGAAGTCTATATCCCACTGAAAAATTTCAGCTAGTTCAACCAAAGTCTTGTCCGACAACCCAGCACTTGCACCATCATAAAACAGTGAAGACTCAATTGTTGCACTCCTTACTACTTCAGTAACGTCATACTCAACTGCTTCTTCTTTAGCGATAAACTGACCGTCAACATTTTCGATGACAATTTTCTTGTCATCGTTCAGATCGTAATCAACTGACGCGAGGGCATCTTGAGCAAATACGACATGTATGAGTTTTCCAGCTTGTAGTTTAGTGAAGTCGTACACATCTTGAACAGCCGTCAGAATGGAATCTTGATCTTCGGTGGTAACCGCTACTTCTTCCATGATGGTTGAGAATGTGTCTCCAGGTTGAATCTCAATCTCTGTCACTTCCGTCGTTGGTACAACAACAGCAACAGGGGTTTGTTCTAAAGGCTCATCTATTTGAACGTTCACTTCAGTTGTACGTTCAGAGTTGTCACGAGTGTAGGTGAAAGTCGTTTCTGCCGAGTTGTGCAGTGTTATAAATACACCGCCGACGAGAATAAGAGAAACGAAGCTAAAAATTATGTATTTCATACTACTATTCATAATCAACGAAATACTGAATGTTAGCCTGCGTACGCAACCCAGTAACGTAGCTTTGCGCTGCTGTACTAAACTTTTGCCCTCTAAGCTGTTCTGCAACCTGCGCTCGTGCCGCCTCTTCTTGACCTTCGGGTACTGGTCCATTAGCTTCCAAAAAAGCGTCGATGTCGGCTTCAGTCACTTCGATATCTGAAGACAAAAGTGACTCGAGCATTTTTTGCGTTCGAATTTGCCCCGCGAGACTTTCTCTGTCTAGTCCTTGCTGTGCTAACACTTCTTCCAGCGTTCCTCCTTGAGCAGTAACCTGTGATTCGATAGCCGCAATCTCTGTTGCGACATCATCGTCAGTCACCGTCACACCTGCCTCAGTTGCAGCTTGTTCAATCAGAATATCTGAAATCATCGAATCGAGCACTGCCGCACCAGCCTGTTCTTCCAGCTCACCAACGACACTTAATCGACTGATAGACTGACCATTTACTTTAGCGGCAGTGACTAAACCTTGTGTATACAAAGTTACTCCTATCACCAAAACTATAACAATGGCAAATGCGCCGTAAATCAGCAGTGGTTTTTGCTGGGCTCGCGGTGGCCAAGGCTGGTCTTTTCCGTCACTATGTTTAATAGGCTCTTCGTTTGTTTGTACTTCTTTCATAGTATTGTAATTAATATTGTTCTAACAATTCGTTCATATAATCAATTTCAGCTTGCTGTCCATTAACCATGGTTTGAGCTAAGCGGGTCACGGTTTCAGTATCGCTACGCTCAATAACACCTTCTGCCATCATGACGCCGCCTTGATGGTGACGAATCATGAGTTCTAGAAACAACTTTTCAGCCGCTTTGTCCTCTAGTGTCACTAACTGATCCACTTCAGCTTTGGTAGCCATGCCAGGCATGTATGCTCCTGAAGTGAACGAATCATTCATCTGACTGTGATTCATTGAAGACATACTATCGGCCATCCACATCATCGGTTTTTTTGTAGTAGTAAGGGGTTTTTCCCATAAGTCTAACCAACCCAGCATCATGCCACGCTGATTGGCTTGGGTGTTAATGATGTCAAAAGCAAACCCTCGAATGTCTTGTCTGTCAGTGCGTTCTCTGACGAGGAATGACATTTCAATTGCTTGCTGGTGATGGACGCTCATGTCTTGAGCAAATCCAATCTCTGCTTCGTTAGGACTATTCGATAGATTCGTGTTCAGTCCAAACAGAAACATACTGACTCCTACCACAACTCCTAGCATCAAAGCCAGAAGTTGTTTTTTGATGATTTTGTAACTCATATTTATTGCATGCCACCAGGAATAGCGTTACAGGTAGCTCCTGGTTCAGGTGTTTGTGGACCTTGTCGGAACTTGGCTAGGAACTGGTCTACCCGTTCATCATCAGCTGAATCAAGTGGAAGTTGTACACCCCAAGCGGTCAGCATGATCGGAGACTCTTGTTCTGGATAGGGGCTAATAAAGGAATAGCCAGCGACTTTTTTCTCCAGTGTTTCTATATCTGCAACTGGTAAGTTGGGCTGGTATGTAATCCAGACAGCACCATGCTCAAGTGAATGGACTGCATTTTCATCTACAACTGGTTCATCATAGATATCACCATTACAACTCAACCAAACTGGGTGATGGTTTCCGCCAACTGGTGGAGCGTCCTTGTAGTCAACCTCAGTTTGCACATGACTACGGTCGGTCACGATAGTTGAAGTGATACCGACAATTTCTTGTTCGTAGGCTTTTTGTTGTGAGCTAGTAGACCACCATGAACCACCGACGAGAAGGAGGATTGATAGGCCTATAATAATAAGTGCTAGTTTCATGTTAGATATTTTAATTAAGGATAAATGTTGATTAAGATGCACACACTAGTGGTGCGTTTATTTTCTTCATAAGGAGATGGTTTGCATATACCAATAAACCGACGCCAAGTAACCCGAACTCCTCACCGCCAAATGGCAACCATGCCAGTACACCTCCAGCTCCAAACAAGGCAAGAATTGATGACAATAAGAAAGTTCCGCAGGCAGCACAACCAATGCCGAAAAAGCCACTGACGAGTCCGCCAATACCGCTAGCCCCGACGTTTGCTAGGTTGGTTGCTTTGCTTCGCACACTTCTGATGTAGTGCGTAAGTAGGGTTATTTGCAAACCAAACAAGACCGCAATGAGTACCGTGTATGTGGCTGAGAGAACAGTGAAGTTGGTTCCGAGTGAACCATAGAGATTCAATACAAGTAGTCCAATTTCAATTACAGTCACAGATTCGTACTGCCATAGAGTTTTTATCAGTCCAATGTGTGGCAATAGAATTGCAATCGACAAAACAACAAAACTTACAGCTAGAAATAGCAAGCAGTATAATGGACGAACAAAAACTAACTGAAGTGCGTTGCGGTACATGGTAGTTATTGATTATCCGTAGCAATTGAAATTAACTGTTCAATTGCTGCCAGTGGCTGGGCACCATTGATTGGATAAGTTTTGCCATCTGGACCAATCATGACGCTCCATGGGGTCCCTCGACCGCCAGTTTCAACTGCGTTCGCTATATCAGCTTGTATATGCTCATCATACTTTCCACTCTCCAGACATTCGTTGAAACGATCTGCATCCAATCCAGCTGCAGCTGCTAATTCCGGAATTAACACGTCTTGGTTCGTTCGATTATTCCCGGTTGAAGGGTCAGCAAAATAACCGTCGGCTATAGCCCAAAAAGCATCATTTCCTCCTTGCTCTGCGGCACACTCAGTGGCAACTGCGGCACGTTGAGCTTTCACTGGATGTAATTGTTCTAATGGGAATTGCCTAAACACCCAAGCAACTTCGCCTGAATCCCCGTACTTATCCATCACTTCGTTCATAGTGTCGTGAAATCGCTTACAGAATGGACACTCAAAGTCTGAATATTCAACGATTTTAATTGGTGCATTGGGATTTCCTTTAATGTGATCTTCGCTGGTCACTGGCCGAACAGCGTCGGTTGAACCAGTTGGTTCGGGAACAGCTGCAACTGGCTGATTAGTATCCGTAATTGCCACTGGAGCATTAGCGGTAGCTCCACTATTACTAAAGTAGAGTGCCCCTGCTACAAAGGCCCCGGCAATTACAATTGCCAAAGGGATTAGGTATTGATTAGGTTGGTTTTTGTTATAATTTTCTTCCATATACGTTAACTAAGTGATTAAATACAAAAAAGCTAACGTGTATCACGAATAGCAGCCTAGACAGCAATCGTGACTTAGTTAGCTTAGAACAGGGTGGTAAATTTTAGGATGTAAAATTCCGCTAGAAAACAATTCTTGCAGTGGCCTAACAATGTATGTTGGAGACTTTTTTTGATAGAAACTTGCTGTAGATAATTTCCATACTGAGATTGACTGCCCAAATAAAACGGAACAAGCCACTGAAAAGGCTTTTGCATATGGTAGCAATAACAGTAGAGTGAGCAGGAGAACAGGTATAGCTAAGGATAATGCTGACCAAACTGTAAGGTGTTCATTAAAATCCATCTGGCAGACAACGCCCCCTTCCATCAACATCGGACAACCAGACATATGAGTCGTAGTGTTTATGTCTGCAGACATGTGAAATAGACTCAGAAAAAGCGTGCCTAAAAATACCGCCATAAGAAGAGACAGTAGAATATTTTTTTTCAGGCTGTTTAACAAAAACATAGTATCTGCATATTGTATCAAAATGCTTGTAATAAAACATCTCTAAAATAGATTAATTTGCCCAAGGCACAAAAACACCCATTCAGGTGCTTTTGTTAAGCTAGAACGATAGTGTCTCGTGCTAGCTCTAGACGGCGGAGAGTAAGGGATTCGAACCCTTGGAGCCTGTAAGGGCTCGGCAGTTTAGTAAACTGCTGCTTTCGACCACTCAGCCAACTCTCCCTGTTACTTCGTACCGACGGAGAGTTGGTTGAGTGTCCGACAAGTCGTCCTCCTAGCACTGATTCGCTTACGCTCATATCGTGCTTCCCAATCTTGATTGGGACCGGATGAATTGAGACGCAGGTCTCAATTCATCCACTCAGCCAACTCTCCAGTGCGATGCATTATAGACGTAAAATTAGTGAAGTCAAAATAGAATAAAAGGAAGGGGTAGCACAGAGAGGATTCTCTCGTTACACGAGCAGTATACCTTTTGGCTAGATTATTTCGCTTTGCTCATAATCTAGCTCAAAAGCTTTTCGAATCCTCGCGTAACAGTCCCCCGGACTGTTACTTCGTCTTCGCCCAATAAAATAACCGCCTTGAGGGCGGTATTTTATACGGGCGGAGACGAGAGGATTCGAACCTCCGGGGGCGTAAACCCCACTTCCTTAGCAAGGAAGCACGATAGACCACTCTGACACGTCTCCATCTGTAACTCTGTGGCAGCTAGAATAGCATATTGTAAGAGTATAAAAAAGAATTTATTGCTTTCTGATTCAGACATGATACAAATGCATCAGATTCGGACTCCCGAATCGTACACCAACCTAAGGGGGGTTCGAATGACAAATTTGATTCGCGCCACTTCGATGCAAGAAGCTCAAAAAGCTTACATTGAAGCATATATGAAAAGATATGCGGCGCATCCAGTTCTAGGGCAACTTCTAGAAGAAACGAGGCGTGCTTTTGCTGCCGCCCACGTCGAAGAAACCTGGCCAAAGTTGCAGCGCACTAGCGTCGAGTCTAGCAAACACTGGGAGTACCTGGTGTCTCCAGGACTTTGGTCGCCAGAGGCTTCCGGCGTGCTCGGAGGTGACCTCAATCTGCACTGTGGTGAGGAGGCAACGCTTGCCACCCCAGGCCTCATCGGTATCTCAGCGATCGCAATCGCGACAGATATTGGAGGGACACTCCTGGAAGTAACCCCTGTCAGCTATCGTCGCAGCCTTGCGTACGGTGAAGAAGTAAGAATTACAGTTACGTTCCTGGAGCAGCAGAGATGCTTCTCATTCTTCTCCATGACAGGAACGGTCGATGGTAAAAATCTGTTCGCAGAAGCCGAAATCAAGATGATGGGAGTAACCATTGTCTAAAGCCGCACAGGTGAGACAGAAAGGCAAAGGCCGCTGTCTCACGATGTGCGGCCTTTGTTATTTTGGTTTAAAATAAAAAAAGACCGGCAGGACGAACCTTCCTCAGCTCATCTGCTCGGACTGATGTTAAACATCTTATGATATTTGTTATTTATCATAATTTAGACAAAAGAAAACCGGTGATTTTCTTTTTCAAGAATTACCCCGGCGGCCGGTGCGCGAATACGCACCGGATCTGGAATCACTTCATTGCAACAAGCTTTTTCGTTTGCTCATACAAGTCACCAAGACTTGGGTTTTCACCGAAAGATTCCGTTAAATCGTCTGGAAAAGTTATTCCAAACACCTCTTCGGTATGAGTGAAAATGAACACCTGTTCGAGAGAATCCAGCTCTAACGAATCAACTTTTGTACACTCCTTCAATTCTCCAGTCTGCGCCTTTTCTGTGAAAGCACAGTGAAGGCGTGCGTCATGAACTGGATCTAGAGCCTTGATGAAGGCTGCCAAGAAATCTTCAATTGTATCAAGTTCTCGGGACACAACTAGCATTAGTCTCTCCTTTGCTTATCTTGCTGGCCAGTATTAAGACATAAAATTTTATAAAGTGCAAGTTACTTAATCGCACTCGCGATCGTTTTCACGAGATTCTTGGTACTGATACTTGGGATCACTTCTCCGGCGGTTGGTTTCTTTACGAGAGCAGCCAGCTTCTTGGCAGCGGCGACTTTCATGTCGTCGGTAATGTCGCGTACTCCCTTATCGAGGGCACCGCGGAAGATGCCTGGGAACACGAGGGAGTTGTTGACTTGGTTAGGGTAGTCAGAGCGACCAGTCGCGACCACGGCTGCACCGGCGCGCTTGGCGTCTTCGGGGTTGATCTCAGGGACCGGATTGGCGAGCGCGAACACAATAGCATCACGACTCATCACTTCAATGTGGTGTCGTGAGATCGTCCCTGGCCCGGACACACCAACGATTACATCCGCACCATTGGTAGCATCAAGTACTTCACCCTGAATTCCCCGCGGGTTAGTCGCTTTGGCCAAATCTTTCTTGTAGCCTGAGAGGGCGGGGCGACCTTTATGAATCACTCCCTTGCTATCAGTCATCACTACATCACTCACTCCAGCCTGCAACAAGATCAATGCGATCGCTCGCCCCGCTGCTCCCGCACCGACGATCACTATTCGCATCTCAGGTAGTTTCTTCTTTACCACTTTAGCGGCATTGATAAGGCCCGCTAACACCACTACCGCGGTGCCATGTTGGTCATCATGAAAGACCGGGATATCTAATTCTTTCTTCAGTCGTTCTTCAATTTCAAAACACTTGGGTGCACCGATATCTTCAAGGTTGATTCCACCAAACCCAGGGGCAATCGCTTTCACGATTTTAATGATCTCTTCAGTATCTTGCGTATCGAGCACTAACGGCCAGGCATCGACGTCAGCCTGCGTTTTAAAAATCGCTGCCTTCCCTTCCATCACTGGCAACGCCCCCAAAGGGCCAATATTCCCGAGTCCTAGTACCGCTGACCCGTCAGACACCACTGCCACGGTATTACGCTTACTGGTATACTCCCGCGCGTCTTTCGGATTCTTCGCCAGATGTGATGATACTGCTCCAACTCCCGGAGAATACATCGTGCTCCAGTCGTCTTTAGTCTTCAGACTACCCTTTACCTGCAAGGCCACTTTCCCCCGGAGCTTCTTGTGTAACTTAAGTGCGATTTTGTTATAATCCTTACGTCTTGCACTCTTCACTCCCTCGGTCATGGCGGAAGCGCTCTTACGAACGCTTCCGCCACGACGCTCGCTCGCTCGAGCGTAATCTTTTTTCTTGGGTGCGGCCATAGTACAGATGTTACTTATTTTGCTATGTATAGTGGTACGCATTATACATCAACCACTTTCATCTTCCAGAAAAAAAGCCCTTGTCGGGCTTTTGAGGTGTTGGACAAAGATTATTTAAATGTCCAATATTTATTTGCGCCAAACGAAATCACGCTAGCAAGCATCATTGAGATAGTAAATCTCACTATCAGTGGGTCCCGTTCGAGGATATCAGAAAAGACATACATAGAACCTACAATAGAAATATATGATAGTGACTCTATAATTACGTATTTTGGGCCACCAATGACTGTCTTTGTCTCAAAAGAACGGAAAGAGAAATATCTGTCAGCATAAAAACCACACACTACATGAAACGCATGCCCTACAAACGTCGCGGTATGATGATTCCAACCCCAGTATTGGAGTAATACCAGCATTATAACCACATTTACTATCCCTAGTGCTGAATGTATTGCAGCATAGCGGGAAATTTCAAAGTCGTGCCAGAGAACCTTCAATAGACCTCTGGCTTTTTGCCAAATGGTCATGACGGTCTCCTGTTTTGCCGAGTTGCATTATACATTTTTTCGCAATGATGTCCCTCATTTCTGATAAGATTGGGAATATGAAACCAACTGACCTGCTCACTGACCATTTCCGGATTGATGCGCCCCACCAAAAGGCGCTCAAGCGCCTGCGGATCGCTACGGTCGAAGAGCTGTTGTATCACCTCCCGGCTCGGTACGAGGATATTTCTGATGTGCAGTCAGTGGGTGGCCTGCAGAAAGATCAGGAGGCGATTGTATACGGCCAACTATCTGGACTTAAGAGCCGCAAAGCTTGGACGACTAAACGACCGATTGCTGAGGGGTACATTGAAGATGGTTCAGCCAAGATCAAGATCATGTGGTTCAACCAGCCGTACCTGGCCAAGATGTACAGCGACGGCATGTATGTGAAAGTGGTTGGGAAAGTGACCGGGAGCGAAGGTAAGCTCTACATCGCGAACCCCGAAGTTGAGAAGCTCGACACACTCCCGATCGATCGCCACGATTCGATCTTCAAAGGAACTGATGCTGAGATAGATGAAACCATTTACCCGGTCTACCGGGAGACCAAAGGGGTGACGAGCAAGTGGTTTTATCATACTGCTCTCAAGTGTTTTGAAAAAGGGATTTTAGAACATCTCCACGACCCAATTCCGGAATCAATTTTACAGAAATACAAACTACCCGTACTATCGACTGCTCTCGTGTGGATCCATTCCCCCAAAAAAGCCGAGCACGCGGAGAGCGCTCGCAAGCGTTTTGCCTTTGAAGAGGTGTTTTATATTCAAGTACAAAAAGCCATCGAGCGAGCGGCCGTGAGTGTAGCGACGACGTATCAATTCAACACCTCCAAAGCCCACGTCGAAGCCTTTACCGACCGCTTCCCTTTCAAACTCACTACGGCCCAAAACAAAGCCATCAGTGCGGTCTTGAAAGACTTTGGTGGCAAGCACGCCATGAGTCGCTTACTCGAAGGTGATGTGGGATCTGGGAAGACGGCGGTGGCCGCGACCACCGCCTACGCCGTCGCTACTTCGAGACCACCGGAAGGTCTCGGGAAAGATCTGGAGTGGGGCAACCTGCAAGTTGCCTACATGGCACCGACCGAAATCCTCGCCAAGCAACACTTCGAAAGTTTTATTGAATACTTTCACCACCTCCCGATTCAAATTGGACTGATTACTGGCTCGGGCTGTCAAAAATTCCCCAGCAAAGTGGATCCGACCAAGCCCACTAATATCTCCCGGGCGCAGCTGCTGAAATGGGTGCAAAATGGTGAAATCCCAATTCTCATCGGTACGCACGCGCTTATCTATAAAAGTGTTGAATTCAAACATCTCGCCCACGTGATCATAGACGAGCAGCACCGCTTTGGTACCAACCAGCGAAAAGCCCTGGCGAAGAAAGACGCGCGCATGCCCCACCTACTCTCCATGACCGCCACGCCAATCCCCCGCACCTTGGCGCTTACTATATATGGTGACCTCGACATTACTCTACTCGACCAAATGCCAGCTGGCCGCAAGCCAGTCAAGACTGAAATTGTGGGACCAGGGCAACAGAAGAAAATGTACGACCACGTCCGCAGCGAACTCGAGACTGGTCGGCAAGCGTATGTCATCTGTCCGCGGATTGACGAACCTGATCCCGACAAAGCCACTGCATTGCAGCTCAAGAGCGTAAAAGCTGAAGCAGTGCGGCTGAAAAAAGAGGTTTTTCAAGACTATGAGATCGGAGTCCTGCACGGCAAAATGAAACCAGCCGAGAAAGACAAAGTGATGCAAGAATTCAATGAGCACAAGTTCGACATTCTAGTTGCTACCTCTGTGGTAGAAGTTGGCGTCAACGTCCCGAATGCCACCAACATTATTATCGAGGGAGCTGAACGCTTTGGTCTTTCGCAGCTGCATCAGCTTCGTGGTCGGGTGATCCGTGGGACACACCAACCGTATTGTTTTGCGGTGACCGAAAGCAAGAGTGAAAAAACCAAAGAACGCCTCAAAGCCCTCTCGACGGCGAAAAACGGTTTCGAACTGGCTGAGCATGATTTGCAATTCCGGGGCAGCGGCGAACTCTATGGCGCAAAGCAGTCCGGCCTCTCCGACCTCGGGATGGAAGCGATCAAAAACCTCAAACTCGTCGAAGCCGCCCGCACCGAAGCCCAAGACCTCGTCGCCACCCACCCCAACTTCTCGCGCGACTTCCCCCTCATCCACCACAAGGTGACGCAAACCGGCGAAGCGCTGCATATGGAGTAAGCTATTACTATGAAATTTTTACAAACAAACATACTAATCTGGAACGTTCTTTTAACAGAAGTGATCTTGATGGTATTGATATTCACCTCTAGTCTTAATTTCAATGACATTATATTAATTTATTGGTTTGAAACTATTATTCTACTTACCTGTTTCCTACTGTTTGCACTTATTAAAAATATCTGGGCACCAAAAATTTCATACACTTTTTTTATCCTAGGTGACATACTCAAAATTATTTTTGTATCATTAGTGTTCTTTGGCATCACTTTTATTCACCTAGTCTTACTTAACCAAGTATTGGATATTGGTGCCCAATTAAATACGTTCGCTGAGCTCCTTATGTTTACTGCCGCTTTCTTTGTAACCAACATAGTTGTATTAGTGCCATTAATTTTCAAACATAGCTTTGCCTGTATATGGCAGCTACAAAATACTTCACGACACAACACACCTCTTCAAGCCGGAAGCAACCCAATCCTAAGAATTTTTTTAATGCAGGTCTTTCTTTTGTGTGTAGCAATGCCCTTGTTTTACTTGAAACCACCAATGCTGCTGAGTGTAATCATATTAATTACTGCCAAAACACTCATGGAACTTTTCTTGTCTCGTAAAAAATAGTCTCCAAAATTATCCAATATGGTCGAGACGCTGCATTTTTAATAGCTGCTACAATGCAGATATGAATTATTTGCCACCACTTATAAGTTATTTACCACGATTGTGGCTCAACACCTCACTGAGTGTCATCGCTGTTTATTACTTTAACTTACCTATATCAGTTGCAATATGTTTTTTCGCTTTTGAGATCACTATTATGATGCTCTACGCTGTTTTGCAACTGCAGCAGCATCTGCAATCTGATCGGAATATACTCATAGGTGTCACGTATGCTGGCATCGTGATAGCGAGTAGTGTGTTTGTATTATTATTACCAAATTTTATTGAAGGGATCAAAAACGGTGGTCTCCAAGCGGCTGCGCTGTTAACACCATTTGCAAGCACCCTACTAGCGCATACATACCTCCTCACCAGCCACCATCTTTCGAAAAAACTTCAACAATCATTTATTACTCGTACTGGATATATATTCGGCATACTCGCAGCCGGATTAGCTTTGTTAGCGTTGTTTTTTAATTTCTTGGACACTTCTTACAGCCTAGAATTCCAGCTCACTTCTTATATTTTGTTTAAATACATTATTGATATCACATTGTTTACAATCCTTCGCTAAGAATTGACTATACAATTTTGAAGACTACAAAAACCGAAATCATATAATTGAACATACTCTCAAACCACGGTATAGTTTCAGCACCGAATATCCGCCTGTATGGGAAACCATACAGGCAAGACAATCGGACAAACTACAAAAGTACACTTTTGTGCTTTGCTCCTTATATCCGCCTGTAGCTCAATCGGTAGAGCGCGAAGCTTATACCTTCGTGGTTCTTGGTTCAAGTCCAAGCGGGCGGACAAGTTATTCATCTGTATAAAATAAGATTGGTTTTTGACTTGGTATACTAAAACCAATGCGGATCATTCTCCAATCACGTTCTTGGTACATTGCTGGTGCGGCTGGACTTATCCTAACTGCGCTTTGGCTACTGACTAGTGTCTTTAGTGAAAAGCAGGTTGAGTACATCACTACTACCGTTACGCGCGGAGATATTACTGAAGTCGTAGCAGTATCTGGAGTAGTCGAAGCACAAAACACGGCTCAGCTGGCCTTCCCTGTAACCGGAATCGTGACTGAAGTATTTGTGGATGAAGGCGATGTGGTTGCGGCCGGAGATGTGCTTGCGACCCTGGCTTCTGCGCGTCTTGTGGCCGAACGAAATGATGCGGTCGCCGCGCTTCGCCGTGCCCAAGCTGACAAAGCAGAGCTGGTCGCCGGCCCCCGCGGTGAGGCACGTACTGTCACCGATACTACTGTTGCCAACACTCAATCAACCCTAAGCCAAGTAACAGCTGAACAAAATGAACGCGTCATTAATGCTCGACAAACACTACTCTCCAGTGATCTTGGAGCGCTCACTGATGATATTCGTGAAGATGCAGCACCGCCTACAGTTAGTGGCACCTACACCTGCGACACCGAGGGCACGTACATTGTTGATGTCTACCGATCAAATGCAAACACTGGCTTTTCCTACCGCGTATCAGGTCTTGAAAGTGGCACCTACAACGCCTTCACTGAGACGGCTGGTGCATTTGGCACATGTGGTTTGTTCCTACAATTTACAGCTGGCGAAAAATATAATCTATCAAGCTGGACTATTGCTGTACCCAACACCCGTAGCAGCCAGTACATTACAAACAAAAACGCCTACGAACTAGCAGTGACCCAACGCAAGAATGCAATTGAAGCTGCCCTCAATGCCTCTGCTCTCGCCTCAAATGAAGCGACGCTTGCTAATGCCGCTCCCCGGACCGAAGAAATCACTCGGGCTGACGCAGCAATCACCCAAGCTCAGGCCAGAATTGCTGTTATCGATGCCGAACTGGCGGATCGCTCTATTGTCGCTCCGTTTGCAGGCACAATCACCAACATTGATATCCTTCCCGGTGAGACTGCTCCGAATACACCGGTCATTACCCTACTCGCAAATGACGGGTTTGAGCTCGCGGTGCGAATACCCGAAATTGACGTCACAAAGATAATCACTGGCCAGAACGCTGAAATTTTGTTTGATGCCCAAAGCGATACTTTGGTATATGGAACGGTTGATTTTATTTCTCCCCTCGCGACTGAGATCGATGGGGTAGCGTACTTCGAGGCAATGATTACTTTCAATGACACTCCCGCCTGGCTACGCTCAGGCCTCAACGCTGACGTAAATATTATTGTTGACAGCCGAACTGACGTACTGCGGCTGTCTAAGCGCTTCATAACAACAGCAGATGGACTTTCGTCCGTTTTGCTTCCTGCCAAACAACGTCCTGTTACTACTGAAATAGAAATTGGTTTTAGTGGTAACGATGGCTATACAGAAGTAATCGGCTTATCAGAAGGAACCGAAGTAATTGCCCCTTAGTGCGCCATGAAAAGTGTTCGCATTGGCTTACTGCTTGGCCTACGACAAATCCAGCGCGCCGGTATCTGGACGACTGGTCTGATCATATTTGTGATGATGCTCACCTTCCTTAACCTGATCGCAGTATCAGGAATTTTAGTAGGCCTGATCGAAGGGTCTGAGCGTGCTATCCAAGAAAGCTCACTAGGCGACATCATTATCACTGCTCGCGACGACGAAGACAGAATCGTAGAAACCCAGGCTATCCTACGGGAACTAGAAGCCTTTCCTGAAATCACTGAGTACTCGGTACGCTATAAAGATGGCGGGGTGCTCGAAGCAAACTACAAAGAACGGCGTGACTTAACTGGTGAACGAGATATCGCTAATATCACTGTAACTGGCATTGACCCTATTGCAGAAGACCAGATGACAAACTTATCGGAAGATGTGATCGCGGGAGAATTTCTAGATCCAAATGAAGAGGGGTATATTCTCCTTGGCGCACTCTACACGGAAGAGTACGCTCAGAACTTTGGTGATATTTTTGAAACAGTCAGTAACGTTGCTCCTGGTGACACGGTGCGTTTGACTAAGGGTACCGTCAGCAAAGAATTTATTATTAAAGGCATTGTCCAATCAAAAGTAGACGAGGTCTCTCTCAATAGCTACATCCCGGAACGCGAATTTCGTCGACTGTTCGGCCGCTTAGACCGCAATGCTGATCAGATTGCTATCCGGATTACCCCAGGCGCTTCTGGAGATGCAGTGAAAGCATCCCTCGTCGCAAATGGTCTTGACGAGTTTGCCAAGATTCAAACCTTCCAAGAAAGTCTACCCAAGTTTTTGATTGATATTAAAAACACTTTTAATCTACTCGGTACCATGATCGGCTCGATTGGCATCGTAGTAGCTTCTATCACCATCTTTATCATAATCTTTATTAACGCCCTTTCTCGGCGGCGGCATATTGGTATCCTCAAGGGGATTGGCATCGAGCGGCGTGCGATTGAACTGGCATATGTAATCCAAGCCGCCTTCTACGCCCTGGCTGGCTCATTACTGGGGGCGCTCCTGACCTACCTAGTGCTCATCCCATACTTTGATCGCAATCCAATCCAATTCCCCTTCAGTGATGGGATTCTAGTTGCTGACCCGTATGAAACTTTTATTCGATTTTTAGTGCTGTTTGTTATTACCCTAATCGCAGGACTCTTGCCAGCCTGGATGATTGCGAGGCAGAATACCCTTAACTCGATCCTCGGTCGGAAATAAACTATTACTATGACAATCCCCATCATCAACGGAACCAATATCCACCGTCAGTTCGGCACCGGTGACCTCATTACGAAGGTACTGCATGGCATCGACATTATGGTGCACACTGGTGAGTTTGTAGCTATCATGGGCCGCTCAGGCGCCGGTAAATCAACTCTGATGTACCAACTCTCGGCCCTTGATGAACCAACTAGTGGAACCATTACCATTAACGGGACCGACATAACCACTTTGGATGAGCGAGCTCGTACTAAGTTCCGGCTCAATACCTTGGGGTATGTGTTTCAAGACTACGCGCTTGTTCCCGACCTCTCAGCCCGAGAAAACATCATGATGCCACTGTTAATGCGGGGACATAGCTGGGATGATGCTGCTGCTACCGCTGATACAGCCATGGACGCGGTTGGCTTAGCTGGCAAGTACCCTAACCTCCCCTCTGAACTATCTGGTGGAGAACAGCAGCGTGTGGCAATTGCTCGAGCGGTAGCGAGTAAACCAAAGATTATTTTTGCTGATGAACCAACCGCCAATCTCGACTCTGCTTCCAGTCGCCAGGTCATCGACCTACTGACCGAGCTTAACCAAACCACCAAACAAACCATCGTCATGGTGACCCACGAACGAGAGTACGCACTCGGATGTGATCGGATCTTTCACCTTGAAGATGGACTGATTGTTGATGTTGAAACACTGTAGCTTGAAACAAAAAAGCCGACCCTTTCGGGTCGGCTTTTTTGTTACTTCTCTTTTTCTATCTTTGCAACACTTCTAGTCGATCTTTAATCTCTGTTAATCGTTCTTTAATTTCGGCCCGTACTTCGTCTACAGAAACTGAAGCACCTAGTACTGAGCCTCCGCAGGAGATACCATATTCCCCAACGTGGTTACTCCAGTTTCCTGTAGCGTCATCACGCACATGTACCCACCAATCATATTTTACTCCTGGTGTTACATCGACACCGATTGATTTTCGTGAATATTTCTCTTCCCAATTCATTCTTGTTTTAGTCGCACTGTCGCGCATCCGGAAGTAGAAATTATCGGATCCCGCTGGCGCATCCCATCGCATAACCATTCGAGTATTATCATTTCTACAAAAATGCATTGGTTGGTTTGGTTTTGGTAGCGATGAATCTGATTGTGCCTTAACAGCTACTGGTGTAGCTACTTTTTCTCCTTCTGCTTTATAAATCTCTCCACCATTCCACGTACACCGAACTGCCTTGGTTGGGTTATTACGAGCATTCAATTTACAGTTTGCTAAGGCATCTGCTTCTGTAATGCTTGCTGTACGGATAAACTGACGATTGTCGAGGTAGCCAAGGTAGGTTCCTTTAGCGACAGTAGGAGCGGCAACTACTGGCGCGTCACACACAATATTTTCTTCCTTAACTGAAGTACTCCATTTACTATCACTCGTTCGCTTGGTATGCACCCACCACGTGTAGGACTGACCCGGAGTTACACTAACTTTTTTTGTAGTTGCCTGAAGGTTTTCATCCCAGTTAATGCGCGCCCCTGTCTTGTTATCCTGCATACGGAAGTAGAAGGTGTCGTAGCCAGCAGGCGCTCGCCAGTTCATGGTCAATGTTTTACCGTCGGCACTACAAGCATGTGATGGTCGAGCAGGAACTGGGATAGGACCAGCAACTACTGGTGTAGCTACTTCTACAACCTCATTTTTGACTTCAGTTGCATCGACTTTATATACTTCGGTATTATTCCAGGTACACCGGTATGACTTAGTAGGATTCTTAGAAGCATTCAGTTTACAGTTATCAATGGCGTAACTTCGTTCTATATCTCGAGTAGTGATGAACAGTCGTCCATCGACGTATCCTTGGTAGGTTCCTTTCTCAACCTCAGTCTCTGTTGCTCGTGTTGTTACATTAATTGAATCTCCAACTGATCCCCCAGGACCTCGACAGACAATTCCGTAATTATCAGTTTTTCCGGGGTCAGGGATACCGACAGTAGTGTCGTCTCCATTAATTGTTGAATCTCTGTCACCGTCCCAGCCGTTAAATCGATCTTTAGTATTTGACTTAGTAGAGAACGTACAAGATGTAGCACCAGTGGTCTTCCAATACAAATTAAGGTCATCACCTTCGTTAACCGTCACATCACGATCTGATGCACGACTGCCGTTTACTCGTTGTTGCATAACCAAGGTCGGTACAGCTTGTGTACTCACAGACTCAGCTTCAGTTTTATACACTTCAATTCCATTCCAAGTACACCGATATGATTTAGCAGAATCTTTCGCAGCTGACTTACAGCTGTTGGTTGCGTACTCACGAGTAGTGTTTCGAGCAGTAACCGCTAGTTTTCCATCAATGTATACCTGATAGGTACCCGTTGTTTCCAATACCTCATCCGGACCACCATTAATGACCAGGTAGCCAGTTCGGAATGTTGATTCTGAAATTCTTGACTCCAGTGTATCGCCATTACCGTCATCATTGCTAAACACAAATGGTGAAGTTATCCCTACTCGATAGATACCTGATTCTTTTGGCTCAAGTTCTATGGTCACGGTAAATGTTTCAGTCTCTCCTTCTTGCACCTCGTAATACTCTCCATTTTGTTCGGCTGAAGACTCGAGCGTTAGAGCAAGAGAGTCGTAGTTACTAGTTCGACGACCAGATTTTTCTATGAACACTATCAGTTCATCGTCACTACGGTTCGGAATGCTGACATGACTTGGAATTTGATTTACGAACACATCGCCATCGTCTGCAGTAACTTCAAATGTAATTTCAAATACTCCTTCATCGTCAGTCTCTGTTGCGTCACTATTCTCACGAATACTTCTAGATGTACGTATGAGCTCCACATCAACTGATGGATTATTGTTTGGGTCTGTAGAGACTCCTGAACCATCAATTACTAAGAAATCTGTTTCAAAGTCTTCTGCATCCTGAGGACGAACGTGTCGATTTGGATTGGCATCTACTGTGTTGTAATTGATGCTGAAGAGCTGCATCTGGTAGGAACCAGATTCTTCAGGAGTGTAACGTACCACTAGCTCAAATCCTTCAGTTTCACCCTCATCAATTCGATACCGCCCACTGCGCTCTCTACCAGCTGTTGAACTAATACTTGCTATGCTTGCTCCCTCAGCTCCTTCAATAAAGTTTGAGTTGCGTAAGTTGAAGGTGAAACCTTCAGTCCCTTGACCACCACCGCCATCATGCCGTGTGGTTGGATTGATGTAGATGTCTGACTCAAACGCGGTCACATCAAACTCAATAATGAACTGCCCTTCATCATCACTTGACGTTGCATCACTATTTTCAATCAATTCTTCATCAACTGACACAAGTTCGGTGATAATACCTTCACTGCGAAGCGCATGCTTTTCTCCCTGCGCTGACCCTTCAGCCGTAATCTGTGTACCACCACCGTCATCTGTAACCGCTAGAATTTGCTCAGTACTAATATCAAAGCCTATTCCCTCAGCCTCGTTTGCTGATTCAAATCTGACTTCAACTTCAACTGTTACTGAGTCATCTTCATCGAGATAATATTCGAGATCAGTGAACAATAGTAGTTGCCCTCGGTTAGTAAACTGCAGATCTGAATCAATTCGTTCGCCGTCAATAATAAGAGCGGCGTCATGAATCACATCCTCAGCCACAGTACCGTCTTTTACATTATAGAGATCTACGTCCAAAATGATTTGGAATAGCTCGACATCATCTTCGTTATCCTCAGTCTCTAGATCGAAAGCGAACACCATGAAATCATCTGAAACATCGTCTGTTTCAATTTGGAAGGTGGTTGCGTCAGGATCATCAGCTGATGATCGCACAACAAGACTGTCTGTCCCTTCTCCTCGAACCATAAAGCGAACCCGATCATCGTCATTACCGATACTATCTGTACCTCTTGCTTCTAAGTCTAAGTAGGAAAGATTTGTTACTGCAATCTCCCAGGTACCAGATGGTGCGGCATTAGCTATTGATGCCGCAACAATTAATTCAATTTCTTCGCCCACTTCTACTTCAACTGTGTTTACCAATGGGATACGGAGCACACCATTGGAAAATTTTGAAGAATCAACTTCAGCGATCTTGTTTCCTTCATACCAAAGACCAAAACTCTCGAAGTCATCAAATCCTAATCCTCTTGTAAGTTGTGTAAGCTTGATGAATACATCTTCGATCACAATATCACTATCTTGTGCTTCGATATCAATTTCAATAATTCCGACATCTTCTTGGCCGGCTGAATGATCGCTATCGAAGTCATGGGCATCTATATTCATAAAGACACCATTTTGTGTAACTCCCATGTTTTCAATTGGGTCATCGCCTCCAGCACGCTGAGCTTGCATTGATGCAATCATGGCCAAGAGCATCCTGATCTGGTCTTGCAATCCTGCATTATTATCGGAAACTTCACGGAGCCATGGAGCTGCACTCCAGCCATCAAAGCCCGAGTTAAAATCTATTTCCCAGTAGGCAAACTCACCAGCAGTCCGCGGACCACTCAATATCTTCCCGATGGCAAGAGCTGGTTGAGTTCCAAGATAAGCCCCGAGACCATTCCGCACCTTTAGTATGTCTGTTGTCTCTACTAAGTCTCCAATACTAAATGAGCGATCGTTACTCCCGCCTTCTAAATCTCCTCCCAACGACTGCGCACTAACTGATTGTGCAGTGATAAACATCATGAACACGAATGCGCCTATAGCCATAAGAAGCATTCGTGCTAATGAAGTAAATGAGAATGTGTTTGATGTCATGATAAATAATTTAATAAGATTTTAATACACAAGAAAGGCCGGCTCCGCTAGGGGCCGGCCTCCAATACCTAATTTATATAGCATTCCTGCTATCTTGTCTCACCTGACTGTGGAAAACTAAGCGCTAACCTTCGTTTCCCCTTCTGCCACCTTACTGGGGTCAGCTAGTTTTTCTTCAGCCTCACGCGCATCGCGGTAGACATCCTTAATCTCTACTCCTGCTTCTTTGAGAAGTGTCTCGTACTCTTCTCGCTCTAAGGTCTCTACTTCCATCAATTTCTTAGAGATAGACTCTAGGGCAGCTTTATGAGTAGTCAGAATTTCTCGAGCTGTTTCTTTACCGTTTTCAATCAGCTTAGCCACTTCGTCATCAATTGCTTTTGCGATCTGCGGGCTAAAGCCCCGATCAATACTCTCACCGCCACCAATCATACGTCCTCCTGTGCCTTCTAAGGCGATCGGACCAAGGTCACTCATTCCGTATTTGGTGACCATATCTCTAGCTAGATTGGCTACCACCTGTAGGTCATTACTCGGACCAGTAGTGAGATCTCCAAAAATCATCTCTTCGGTCACATATCCCCCCAAAGTCATAGCTATATCGTCTATGAACTCTTTTTTGGTATGCATCTTGCGATCTTCGTCTGGTAGCTTCAGCGTGTACCCAGCGGCTCGTCCGCGCGAAATAATAGAAATTTTCTGGACTGGGTCAGCATATGGAAGTACCGATGCAACTAGAGCGTGCCCCACCTCATGGTAGGCAGTGACTTCCCGCTCTTTCTTTGAAAGCACGTGACTTTTGCGTTCTGGGCCAAGCATCACCTTTTCGATTGAACGAATCAGATCAAACTGTCCTACCTTCTTGCGCTTCTCTCGAGCTGCGAGGATTGCTCCTTCGTTCATCAGTGATTGCAGGTCAGCTCCAGAGAATCCGGGTGTTCGTTTAGCAATCAAAGCCAAGTCAACATCTTCTTGCAATGGCTTCTTACGAGAGTGGACCTGCAAGATTTTTTCGCGATCATCACGGTCAGGTAAGTCGATGGTCACTCGTCGGTCAAATCGTCCTGGTCGCAACAACGCTGGATCGAGTACGTCAGGTCGGTTGGTAGCTGCCATCACGATCACTTTGGCATTTGGTTCAAAACCGTCCATCTCCACCAAAATCTGGTTGAGTGTTTGTTCACGCTCGTCGTTCCCTCCCCCAATACCACTACCACGAGCACGTCCGACCGCATCGATTTCATCAACGAAGATAATCGCTGGAGCATTCTTCTTTGCCATCTGGAATAGGTCGCGAACTCGTGACGCTCCCACTCCCACGAACATCTCCACGAACTCTGATCCAGAAATTGAGAAGAATGGCACACCGGCCTCCCCTGCTACGGCTCGGGCCAAGAGCGTCTTCCCCGTACCCGGTGAACCCATCATCATCACTCCTTTCGGAATCTCGGCTCCAATGTCGAGAAACTTCTTTGGATTCTTTAAAAAGTCGACTATCTCTTCCAGTTCTTGCTTGGCTTCTTTGGCGCCCGCTACATCTTTGAAGGTAACTTTGTTGGCGGTGTCATCAGGATCGATCATGCGCGCCTTGCTGTTACCAAAGTTAAGTGCCTGCATCCCGGCTCCCTTCACTGAACGAGTGAAGAACCAAATAATAATTCCAAGGAATAATAGTGGGAATAAGAACGGTGCTAAGTTACCAGCCCAATACCCAAAACCAGTAGGGTTTTGTACGTCCAGTGCAATTGAAGAAACTTGTTCAGTCGTTACTCCTAGATTTACCAAGGTTTCAGTAATAGATGAATCAGTTTCTTTCTTAGCTTCCCCACTATTTCGCGTCTCGTCAGTGTAGTTCACTTCAAGTGTTGTCCCTCGTACAATAATCTCTGACACTTCTCCCGCTTTCAGCTGCTCAGCTACCTGCGATAGTGTGAGTTCCTCTGGGGTGTCCTGTCCTTCTACATAATAAGTATAGACAGCTGTCACCATCACCAAAAGCAGTACCGTTGAAAGTACGTTGTTCCAGAAATTACCTGGCCCGACTGGCATCTTCGGCATTTTAACCCCTTTTTTATCGTCTTTTTTGGCCGAATCTGGCTTTTCAGTCTTGATTTCTTTTTCAGCAACTTTTACATCCGCTTCATTTGTAATAGTTTCAGTTTCTTTTGGTTTTTGGCTGTCATTCATAGTGGCGCCATTATACAGAACTAGCCTTATTTTGCGAGTAATTCCTGCCACCACACTTTTGACCTATCTACTACAGATTTCACTTTCTTTGAATCTCTTTCTAAGCCTTCAATCGATCCGTCTCCCCACACTGTTGCCACTGCAGCATTCGTCATCTTTCCTATTTTATTCAACGCCTTAAATCTCTCACCTTTCCTTCTGTGGGCAACATAGCGTAAACGTTTATTCATACGAAACCGCATAAAAGTTTCAATCATGATATGTTCCAAAATTGACACTCCTTTATCAAAATGATTTTGATTAGTCAGAATTAAAACATGAGTTGCTGGAATACTCTCCACTGCAAGTTCAATAATATGAGGTGCTGAAAAACCTCCGTCTACATAACGGACCCCCTTCATACACAACCTATACGTCGACATTGTTGGCATTAAGATTGAAGCATGTAGCGAGTCAAACAAATCCGCTTCAGTTTGTGGCTGAATTAGTTTTGGAATAGCAGTCTCGTATTCAGATACACCAACATAAAAATTAGTATCTGAAGCAAATATTTTTTCAGGCAGTACTGCTTTTCCAGTCTTACCTTTTAAAACGTCTGTGACAAATTCGGTATTAGCAGAAAAAGTACGCAGGTTCATAAAGTCTGAACTGCAGCATTCTTCATAAATCAATGTCGCACCAACCGATACATTACCTCCGACAAAGTAAGCGCCCGACGCTGCACCAGAAGAAACACCAACTACATTTGAGAACGTCTTTGTGTAACCCTCTTCCTCAAACACCAATCCGGCACCCACACCATAAGCGCCCTTCATTAATCCACCGTCCACAATCAAAAGCGGTTTGATGTGTTCATGAGCCTCCCCCGCCTCCATCAGACGCTTCTTTTCTTTAATGGCGTCGACGACGCTCGTGTTTCCTTCTAAAATCATTGCGTTATCATACCGCACCACTTATAGTATTTGCTATGCTCAAGCTCCGTTGGTATGTATACCCGCCACTCCTGATTGTTACTATATATGTAGCGCATTTTGCGGTGGACTTATTCATCCCGACAGTCACGACCCCGGCCGACATCGAAGCAGCTGCCCAGTACCTCGACGAAGAAAACCTACCGACTCCCGACCTGGCGTTCACCCGCGACGGCTGCACCCTCTGGCCCGACGCCTTGTTCTTCCATGACTTTGAAGCCGCGTGTCGCACCCACGATATCGCCTACTGGGCGGGAGGGAGCCTCGAGCGTCAGCACGACGTGAACGCTGCCTTCCGAGCTGACATTGGTGAGACTGGCCCACTCGGCCCAGCCCTTGGATACATTATGTATCTTGGCGTAGAATACCTAGGTAACAATGGTGTCAGCCGTACAGTTGGTTCACACTGGGGCTACGGTTGGATTGATTAAATATGACTACCTACATCAACAACAAACGCGTTCGTTTTGACTTTGAACTCATTGAAAAATATGAGGCTGGCATCGTGCTCGCGGGCCATGAGGTGAAAGCCGTGCGCCAAGGTCATGGTTCACTCATCGGCTCATACATCTCTATCCTAAACGGCGAAGCATGGCTGAAAGGTGCCACCATCACGCACTACCAAGAAGCCAACACCCCCAAAGGTCACGATGTCCTGCAGCCGCGCAAGCTCCTCTTGTCAAAAAAAGAGCTGTCCGAGCTCGACGTGCAGTCACACCAAGCTGGTTTGACAATAGTCCCAATTCGATTGTATAATGCGGGCAGAAATATCAAGCTAGAAATAGCCGTGGCGCGCGGAAAGAAAAAGACTGACAAGCGCGAAACCCTCAAAGAGCGCGACACCAAACGCGACATCGACCGTATCTTGAAAAATCAATAATAAGTAACTCAAAGCTGGTCACAAAGGGAGGACAAAATGTCTGAACAGCAGAAACTGCCAGCCGATGATGGTGACGGCAAGCGTCCAAGAGGAACTCCTCCAGATTACACTGGACAGCACGGCTCCAATCAACAGGCCCCAATAGGCGACTGATCTTTCAGGCTGAAGCGGAACAGCCTTTCAAAAGAATTCCGCACCAGCTTTGAGTTACTTATTATTTTCTATAAAAATCACAGGTGTGATATATTACAATTTGCTCAGCTCTAAGGGGAAAGAATAATGAAAGTAGAAACTTGCGAGCCTGACTGTATTTGCCTCATGTGCGAAGCAGACTTCGTGCGACAGCAAAAAGAGAAGCGAAACGTCCTCGCCCGCAGCGTTCTTAAAATGGCTACTCTTGCACGGAAAATATATTGCTGCCAAAAACATGAAGACAGCATCCGTGGCGCGGAGTTTCTGAAATCAGAAACAAAGAGGCGAAAATAAGTGGGGCGGCCTAACCACCACCCCACTCACCCTTTTATTCTTTAACAGAAAAATCACACCCTTCCCGGAAAGTTTTTAAATACTTTAAAAACTTTCCGGGGATGCCAGGCATCGACGGTTAGCGTGCCCATTGTGTGCAGTGTCGAAATTGGAATCAATTCGTTAAAAGGTTCCACCCGTATTTGCAAACAAAGCAATACCAAGTCCGTACGCTAACGCGTTCGGATTCGCACCCGCTGTAGCGTAACCATCCGCTCGCCGATGCGATGCTCATCAGTTAAACGTCTCATACGGCTGATTGGGTAGAATAAACACGAGACTGGATACTATTACGCCGTTCACGTAGCAGATCGAGATTGTACGAACTCGAACCAGTAGTGTTTTGTCACTTCTATAGCTACTAGTTTTAAATCAAAGAAGCGTCTACGCACTGTAGACTCACATTTGGAATCCTGATTCGGACGCGGGTTCAACTCCCGCCATCTCCACCGACATAGAAGTATGTAGAAATATATGAAAGTTTAAAAAAGCTCCCAATTGGGTGCTTTTTTAAAATCTACTGAGACATAACGTGCGTATGTGATCTGTATACTACTCAGAACTATCTAACCAAGCTCTTGCTTCGCTTTCGCTCGAGAAATATCTAACTGGTACCACACTATCAATTTCGTCCTCAACATATTGTAAAAATTCTTCCTTCATGATGAGAGCTTGCTTCACATTTCCAACTTTTTTGATTCGTTGGTTATATTCATTTTTACGCCATTCGTGTCCTTCTTCTGGTGTCTTGAACTTAAAGTTTTCCGTAAAAACGAGAAGCTTTGGTGTCTGGTGCTCAATTACAAATCCACCAAAATTCATCAATGCATCTTTAAAATCCTGTAAGCTCATCTGGTCGGTACTGTCTTTCCAGTGAAAAATCATATAGTTATTGTCCAGTTCAAAACTGTAATATGTTGAATCGTAGATTTTCATAGTTTCCTTTTGTGTTTATTTGATATACACTAACTTTAAATTAGTGAATCATATTTAACAAGTACTAACAAAAAAGTAAGTATCGGATTATGCAATTACCTAAGGAACTACCTCGTCAAGGCGACCTCTATAACCAACGTTGTCCCAGCAGGGATATCAGTAAAAGTATTTCAAGTCTTTGGGGATTAACTGTTTTGAGACTGCTCAAAAATAACCCAACCATGCGTTTTGGAAACATAAAGAAATCCATACAAGGTGTATCAGATAGAATGCTTTCGCAAACTCTGCGTAATCTAGAGCGAGACGGCTTGCTACAAAGACGGGATTATAAATTAATTCCACCGAAAGTAGAATACTCTTTAACCAAGCTAGGTAACGAATGTGTTGAGAGACTCATTCCGCTTTGCCAGTTCATGGAAGATAAGATGAATGTGATTGTTTTGAACCAAATGAAATATGACAAGGCTCCTACTGTGGCTGAGTGGCAGGGAGGAAAAATTAAATAGCAGAAAAACTATAGTAGACTAATTACACCAATCAACAATTTTAAGGAAATTTGAACACTCCATTTCAATCAAAGAGGTTTTAACTTGGTTCAAAGATTTCCACCAGACATGGAAATATATAGAAGAATATGGAAGTTTGAAGAAACCTAGTTTTCTCTTGCATTATTTCGGTTTAAACAGCATAGTATCGACTGATATTAACCAGATCTTTTGATCTTTACAGAGAGGTGTCCCGATGGACGACTATCATACTCAAATCGTTGCACCGGGCGACCGGTTCTCCGAACTTGCCCGCAAAATCTGCGTCGGCAGTTTCAAAAACTCAACCGCCATCACCATCGAACGTGGTGGTGGTGGCATGCGTGCCATGGACGGGTTTACCTGGAACCGTCTGGTACTTGAAGCAATGCTTCGTGGCGAAATATACGAAGTGGCGCAAAGCGACGGAGCTGGCGGAAAGCCACAGTTCTTCACGCTCGCCAATACACCAGAGGCATTTCGTGGTATTGGCTGGGAGGTCATTACCATGAATGCCGACGATCTGGCGTGTCGTGGTGGACTCCCTGTACTGATGCTGTCGAGTAACATCGACATGAAAGGCATTACCAACGAGAACTGGCCGCTGTGCGAAGCACTCATCACAGGATTTAGCGACGCTCTTGGTTCGTCCAACCTTGTCCTGATGACCGGCGAAACCGCAGTCATGAAACACAGCATCACCGCGTTTTGTGATACTGGTGACCCAAGCCAGCTGATCTTGACGTGGGGCGCGACCTGTCTTGGCTTGGCGTCAAAGAGCAAGGAGCCGAGTGGCGCAACCGTCACACCAGGCATGGTGATTGTTGGGTTCAGGGACAAGGGGTACCGCTGCAATGGTGGAACCAAGTTCACCAACATCATTCTCGATACTTGGGGATCCGATGTGAACACCATCATGGGCAATCCTGATGCACGGGCCTTTATCGAGAAACTGGTGATTCCCTCGCAGAGCTACGCTGGTACAATCGCCCGCCTCAACGGCTGGCAACTTGATGGCACACTCAACACCCCACTGGCTGAACTTCGCGGCGTCGCCCACATCACAGGTGGCGGCATCTGGAGCAAACTCGTGGAGATCTTGCCTGAAGGTGTTGGTGCTATCCTTGACTCAATGCCTGAACCGGCGCCATTACTCCTGGAAGCTCAGCAACTCGCCAGCAAGACGGGTAGTCCGATGACCGACTTCGAATGTCATGGCACCTTCCACGGCGGTTGTGGTCTGATGATCATCTGTTCCGAAAGTGACGTTGAGCGAGTGGTGAGTGAAGCAAGAGCAGACGGACATGATCCACATGTGATTGGACGGACCACCGCATCTCCCGAAAACGAGGTGACGGTTCAGTCCAAGTTTCTGGGCGGAGCACACCTTTCGTCACTGAATCCGCACTAAACGGACAGGCGACATCAACCTTAATCCTCGGCGTTCTGCGTCGGGGATTATTTTTATTCACCACAAATCAACAATCTTCAGAAAACTGGGGCACTCCATTTCAATCAAAGAGGTTTTCACCACCAGGGTATTTCCGTTTTTATATTCCCTTAGGTCATTAAAAACTTGGTCAACTTGGTGCAAAGTCTTCCACCAGACATGGAAGAATAGAAAACTTACTTTCGGGTAAGTCTTTTTATTTAGCTTTCAGTAACAAAAGAAGTTTTGTTTGCACTTCAGAAAGCACAGATGGTTTTGCTTTGGCAATATGTTTTACATTTCTCGCTTTCCAGTCTAGTGATCTAACGTGGTCAGATAAAATAACACCAGCCACTTTTTTATCTTTAACCTCAACCTCAAACGGATATCCTTTTTGTACTGAAGTGATTGGGCACATAATAGCTAGATTGGTCTTTTGATTGTAATTTTTGGGAGAAATCACAATAGCAGGTCGCACTTTTGCCTGTTCTCTACCCTTAGCTGGATTGAAATCAACCCATACTAAGTCGCCTGTATCTGGAACATATTGTTTATTTACCATATCTCATTACCACGTACATCGGACCATTCAGTTTCATTGTGCAAATTATCTGCTAAGACATCAGACAGAAGAGCCTCTAATGTAACATCTTCTTCAGCTGGCTCAATAACAATTTGACCATTCTTAATCACCACAGACACACCAAGGCCTGCTCGCAATGATTTTTGTTCAGTAATACTTTTGGGCAAGCGTACCCCTAAGCTGTTACCCCATTTTTGGATTTTAGTTTTCATGTACAAAGTATATACTTTGTATAAACATATGTAAAGTGTTAAGTCTTTTACCACAAATCAACGATCTTTAAGAAATTTGAACATTACATTTCTATCAAAGAGGTTTTACCTCTAGTAAACTGCTCCACATACAAAAACCGCCCTATTAGGGCGGTTCTTTGTTTTACTTTGATTGTTAGTTTGCCATTACAGCAGACTCGGCTGACATAGATGCTTCCATATCAGTTTCCAGCAAATCCATATCTGCTTCTAATGCTGCATCAGATTCTATAGAAGTATTAGTAGATGTGGCCTCCATTTCACCTTCTGCTTCCACTTCTTCATCCGTATCACTAGACTCCATTTCTGCATCCATCTCTTCCTCAGCTTGGGCTTCTACTTCATCTGCACTAGCTGAGTCAAGCTCACCAAGTAGTGCGCCGACTGAACTTTCAATCGCTGCTTCAGACCCGCCTGTAATAGCTGTTTCCAACTCTGTAACCTGGGCTGCAATGTCATCAAACTCAGCTTGCGCCTCGGCACTAACTGAAGCCTGCGCAGTGACTAGAATTGCCTTGATCTTCGCCACCGTCTCCAATGCCGCAGCTACGTTGACTCCAGCAGACGCTCGAAGGTCTGCCTGTAGTTTTGCCAGCTCTTTTGTAACCTCAACCTTAGTTGCTTCAACCATCTCCATCTCTTCTTGCATTTCAACACTAACGTCAGCTGCCACTTTACTCTGTTGGCTATACTGATATGCTCCTGCACCACCAATAGCTAAAATTGCAATAATCACAATAATTGCTGCCACTCCTAGTCCTTGGTTAAATTTCATAGTGATGATTATTTAGTAACACTACTACTATCTAAACACACGTTTTCACGCTTGTCTAAAGACAGTTCGCCCACATTCCAATAGCGCTATTTTCTGCCTCTCGTTCCAATGATTTTAAAAAGTCATACTGAGCAACATTTGGCTTTATACGCAGTGCAGTAGCATACCCATCTTGTACTAAGGCAGCATTCACAAAAACATCGTCTATGTATACATACCGGAGTAATCGACCGTAGCGATCAGTATTTTCTACATCTTTCACTAGGCGCACCTCTTGATTCTCTACCAAAATTTTATTAGCCTCAGTCGCTTCGAGCGCATAACATTCTAGTTCACTGTTCGCATAGGGCTCAGGAGTATCAATACCGATGTATCTTACCCGCTGCTCTTCCCCGTTCGTATAGCGAACATCGATCGTATCACCATCAACAACTTTTATAACAGCAGCAACATCTGAGTCAGATATTGGTTCTACGC
Organism: uncultured Candidatus Saccharibacteria bacterium; assembly: GCA_964350735.1. Lineage (GTDB taxonomy): Bacteria > Patescibacteriota > Minisyncoccia > Phycocordibacterales > UBA918 > OLB19. The sequence goes on along the minus strand of CAYGKO010000001.1, from coordinate 303,086 downwards.
CACTAGTTTCAACAGCTCCCTGAGGGAAAAGAATCAGTACTATAGAAAATAACCAACTGAGTATTTGTTCCATAGCCTAATTATGGCACAACAATTCACCTGTACTACAACCAAACGATTATTCATCTTGTACAATAGAACGAGCGGGATTTACCTAGCTGAATGATTACAACAATTTAGATTAATATTTATGATTACTACTATTAGAAATAGTGCCTACAGCACTCTAATCGCACTACTATTATTTTTCGGGCTCACGTTTCAGGCGTTTGCTTATGATGATCTGGAAATCGAAGCTACCGTAGAAGACAGTGAGGCAGAAGTGGAGGTCTCATACGATGATGACGGAGATAACGTTAAAGAAGAGTATTCGTACAATAACGTTGGTACCCTCGACGAACTTGTTAAGAAAATTGCTAACGAATTGGATATTGATGAAGATGAGGTAGAAGAGGTACTTACCGTTGATGCTGATGATAGTTTTGAAAAAGGCGGAGCTCGAGAAAAGATTGATGATGTAGAAGACATCATCGAGGGAGCTGAAGAAGCAATCGACATCGCTAAAGACGATGACGATATCCCAGAAACACAAATCGACGAAGCACTGGCTTTGATGACCAAAGCAGACCGAGCGATTGATGATGCAGAAGATGCTTTTGATGGAGAGGACTACGAAACTGCAGTTACCGAAGCGGAAACCGCTGAAGAATTTGCTGAGGAAATCTTTGATGTCCTAAATGCTGATGCAGATGACTTCGTCTCGATGACGGAATCTGATCGTGAAGAAGCGGCTGAAGAACTTTTGGAGGAGGTTGAAGAAGAACTAGAAGATGTAAAAGATGAAATCAATGAAGCAGAAGTAGATGGTGTCGACACAGAAGACGCTGAGGAACTCTACGACGAAGCTCGCGATCTGTACGAAGAAGCAGAAGACGAGTTTGATGATGAAGATTATATTGAATCTAAAAAACTAGCTAACGAAGCTTTAGAACTTCTTAACGAAGCTGAAGCTGCTTTAGACGCAGCAGAAGAAAACGATGCGAACGAAGTCAGCAAAAATGAAGACCTGGAAGCAGAACTGAAAGAAATTGAAGACATGCTTGATGTTGTCAAAGACGCCTTTGAAGACGATGAGGACGAAATGCTCGCTACCGAATCAAGAAAGGTAGAAGAACTGATTGAAGACACCGAAGAATTGCTTGACGATGCAGAAGAGGCAATCAAATCTGGTGACGACGAAGAGGCCGAAGACGCTCTTGAAGAAGCTAAAGAACTTGTCGAAGAAGCGACTGAACTGGTAGACATTCAGATGGAAGACACTACCGAAGAGAACGAAATGAATGATTCGAATTCTGACATTAGCTTGCAAGACATCTTAAATGGAGATGCCGATCTAGCTGACGCAGATGAAGAAAAGATTCGTGAAGAATTGGTAACGCTCGTGCGCAACCTACTTCTATTGATTCTATCTAATCGATAAATTGTAAGTATAAAAAACCGCGCGCCATATCGGCGTGCGGTTTTTTTATTTATATAACTTCTTTTACTTTCTCAAGTAACTCAGCCAGACTGGTGCCAGACTTATCCAAATACACACCCTGTAATTGTTCGATTAATGCCGCCCGTTCTGCATCTAATTTCATGTTGGTAAACACAAACACCGGCACTGTCTGGTCCATCTCTGTCCGTAGAAGCCGCAGCGCATCTACTCCATTTAATCCTGGTAGCGAAATATCGAGAATAATCAAATCTGGCTTAAAATTCACCACCGCCCCCGGGAACTGGGTACCAATTGAAATACTCTCAGCTTCATACCCCTCTTTTTTAAGCACCATTGTCATTGCCTCCCTAAGTTCAGCTTCATCCTCAACAATTAAAATTTTTTTAGATCCAAAGATAGCCATAGATATGTTTCGTCTGTTAGTATTACGTACCTACTATAGTACCGACCTATGCCAAAAAACCAAATTTGTTTACAACCGTTTCTTTTATTTTGCTTAGTAGCTCTCGCTACACCTTTATATACACAAGCTCAAACAGCACTCGAAACTGTACGTGAATCACTCATAGAAGTAACTCAAGAAATTGCTAACTATGATGACCTACTCACCGCACTTGCAGATGACGACGTCTCTATAACTAATTTTGAAGATACTCTTGCTGACGCTGAGGCGGCTCTCAGCGAAGCTCAGGAATCATTTGCTACAGAATCCTACCAACGTGCCTTTACGGACATTAGTACAGTTGAGCAAATTTTGACCCAATTAGAAAAAGAAATTAACAGTGTGAGCACTCTAACTACTAACCCCCAAACTGAAAGCGCCCCAATACGTTCTATCAACAACTTGGATGATTCTACCCAATACGCAACACCACTCTCTGAGATAGATCTATTGTTCAGAGTTCCAGATACAGAAATGAACCAGAAGCGAGCTTTATTAATTAAGCTAATTGAGCTCTTGTCTTTAATTATTGAGCAACAATAAATTTTGTTATACTGGCCGTCACTATGTCAGATGATTCATACCGACCAAAAGTTGCAGTGAAGCGATCTAGTGCTGGACTAGGACTTTTTGCGGCTGAAGCTATACCAAAAGAGCAGCTGATTATTGAGTACACCGGTGAACGAATCACGGAAGCAGAAGCCAATAAACGCGGTGGACGCTATCTATTTGAAGTGACTGACGATCTGGTTATCGATGGTAAAGGGCGCGAGAATATTGCCCGTTACGCCAACCACTCATGTATCCCCAACGCCGAAGCCGAACACGATGAAGAGGAAAATAGAATTTATATACGAGCCTGTAAAAACATAAAGGCTGGAGATGAAATTACCTACAGCTACGGCAAAATGTATGTTCGTGACATCATCGGACCCGAGGGGTGTCGGTGTGCTAAATGCCAAAAAAACTAAATCGTAGGATCACTGCTCGTTGCCACCCCTGACTCAGACTCCTCTGGTATTACTTGCTCTTCAGCGTCAGAACCTTCCTCTGTCACTTCATCGTTTTGAACTTCGGTTTCTATATCCTCTCCTCCAGCATCAGTTGAGCTTGCGGTTGCACTCGATGCAGTAGTGCTTGCGGCTTCTGTTGTACTTGCTGTTGGCGTCGGTGGTTTTGGCTTGGCAGCACTCTGTCCCAGTCCCCGTAGACCACCATCGGGCACATCTGGACGTCCAGTGGCGACTGGTGCGATTTCTTCCTCCGCAAATTCTTCCGACTTACCTTCAGCCTCCAATGCTTCTTGTCGTGCTTCTCGTTGCGCAATTTTTTCTGCCACTACAGTATCAACATTTATTACTCCATCATCCGTTGATCCGATCGCAACTGAGGCAGCAATCACTAAAACTACCGCTACTGTTGGAATAATATACAGCCAATTAATAGCCACTCGTTTTTTACTAACTAAACCGTCGGTCGGCGCCTTACGTTCAACAGAACGCTTTACTACTTTCTTAACTACTTTTTTTCGGACTACTTTTTTGGCAGCCACTTTCTTGGTCGTCTTTTTTACTACCGCTTTTTTGGCTGCAGTCTTCCGGGGCGCACGTCTTTTAGCCGCCACTGTATTTACTGTGGTTTCATTCTCTGTAGAACGTGCCTGTGCCCGGGGCATATGTCAGCTATTGTAGCATCTGCTAGAATGAATCTATAGCAGCTAACCACAAATAAGATGATTCTTACTTCTCCAGATCTTTCGTTATTCGGCATTGATGTGTTCTTTTTACTGACGTTAGGGATTTTTGCGCTCTGTACACTTATATATGTAACGGGGGTGTTCTTGATAGCTCAAGCCCGCCAAGACAACAGTGTTATGGACATATCATACGGACCGGCTTTTGCAGTCAGTACCTGGGCCACAATTTTATTAACCAACACCCTGACTCCGATCACAATAATTGTCGCTATTTTAGTAACCGTCTGGGCGCTACGCCTTGGGATTCGAATCGGACGAAAAAATTGGGGGAAACCTGAGGATCAGCGGTACAAAAATTGGCGCACTAAGTGGATGCAACGAGGGTGGTTGTACTTTTTATTGCGCAGCTACTTACAGATCAATATTCTGCAAGGCATTATCATTGTGCTGGTGTCACTACCAATGATACTCGTGATCGCAGCGGAGATAGCTGGTCCAGCGACTAGCATCTCTATACTGATGTATGCCGGGATTGGCATTTGGCTACTGGGCCTCCTACTTGAAACAACAGCCGACTGGCAACTCGATCAGTTTATTAAACGTAAGATCGCTGGCACTGAAGAAAAGACCCTAATGACAGCTGGTTTGTTTCGCTACTCCCGACGGCCAAACTACTTTGGTGAATCACTCATCTGGTGGGGCTTGGCAATCATTGCCTTCCCTTTTCAGTACGGCTTTTTGGCGCTCCTCTCACCACTCTTGATCACTTTTATTTTGACCAAAGTAACTGGACCAATGCTCGAAGATATTTTCTTAGAGAAATATCCAGAGGAATATAAAAAGTACATGGCGACTACCAACTACTTCATTCCCTGGCTACCAAAAAAACTATCTGACTCGTAAACCCCAGTCATTTGAAACTTCTGGTAAACGCTCTTTTCGTGACAAGGTGAATTGATAACAACCAAATGCGAGAATAACAAAGACTGACAAGGCTTTAAATTGTACCCACGTATCAACTGAGTACAGTTGTCGAATAGCCTCACTAGCAATCGCCAAACCTAAGAAAAGTATCGTCCAGCGAATGGTGAGGATACGCCAAGCCCGGTCAGTAATAGCAAACGAAGATTCAAATAGTATTTGTAACAGTGGTTTTTTAAACCAAAGACTAGCGTACAACGCCAATGCGAACCCAATATCCAAAAAAGTGTCGGAAATGATAAACCAATCAGCGTCGCCGAATGCAATACTGAGTCCGCCAAACACCCCGACCGTTACAGCCGTGAATAAAGCGAAGTACGGGAGTCTCCCTTCTCCATACCAGGTATACAGAAGTGTAAGGAGCGTACTCACAATCAACACTGCAACCGCCGGGAAAAACCCAATGTAGGCGTCTGCAACAAAAAAGAGTACGAGCGGGCCTAATTCGAGTACGAGGTTTTTGAGCCAAATCATACTAAATAGTATAACGTAAAAAGACCGACAGAAGCCCAGCTTCTGTCGTTCTTTTACTACATTAGTTATGCCAGTCCAGGGAAAAAGTCTTTGACTACTTGATGTCGACTAAGACCCATATCAAGTAAAAGCTTAGAGTACGCATGCACCATTGGCGGCGGCCCCGACAGGTACCACGTGCGTTCATTCCAGTCTGGTGTGCGCCGGACAATCATCTCTGAGGTGATATAGCCATGCTCCATGCCAGCTCGTTCTTCCTTACCCAGTACCTGCACCAACGCAAAGTTCTCCCGCTCATGTGCAGCGGTGAGAATATCGGTATACGCAATATCTGCTTCAGTGTTATTGCAGTAGTACAGAGTGATATCGCGCTGTGAATTAGTATCGAGCCACTCTTTTATATGACTACGAAACGGCGTTACTCCAATCCCTCCAGCTACCAATGCGCATTTTACTGATTGGTCTGTTGGTAATACAAAATCTCCGGCCAACTGACTGGCGACGATTGTGTCTCCGGGCTGTAGCGTCTTGAGGGCTTTTTTGTACGTACTACCTTCAGGCACAAAACGAGCGGCCAAGTGAACGGTAGATTCAGTTGGACTGGAAGCAATCGTAAAGTAACGACGAATCCCTCGCTTGTCAGCCCCTTCATGTCCAACGGTCCACTCTAAGTATTGTCCCGCTTTAAAATGTAGGCCTGCTGGTTTCTTAAAGACAAACTCTAGTGTGTCAGTAGCAATAGTCCTGGTTTCGATCAGGGTCAGTATCAGTTTTTGTCGCAAGGTAAACGAATACATCGCTATATTACCAACCACCAACGCCAGTTCTGGTGTCATTGCTACCAACCCACTGAGAAGTGTCGTGCTCGAGAGTACTCCAACCAAACCCCCGTAGACCATCTGTAATTTCTTAGTCGGCGGCATGGTGAATGGCTCCGTGAGCATAATGGTGGCCAAGAACAACGTCGGCCACGATAAGAAGTAGGCTGGAGCTTCCGTTATTGGGCTGAGCCCAAACCGCAGTGCCTCTAAGCTGTACACCAAAAATCCAACACTGATGAAACTTAGCACCGGTGTCCATTTTCGTACCTTCATTACTACCAACACTCCCACAACCAGCATCGGCAAAAACATCTCCGGAGTACCCACCCACCAAAGAGCCGGATCAAACCCAAGCAAAGCAACTCCCACTGCACCAATAGCGGCTGGATTTACAATATGCTGTTTCCGCCACGCAATGAGATATTTTGACACCATAGCAATTACTACTGCTAGTGCGATAACGACCAGTTCAGACCACAACAGAGTTGGTAGGAATAAGAAATAAATAATCCCAGCCGTGATAAGAACTGACTCGTGATTTGCTGGTACTTTCCACAATTTCGCACAGACAAAATTTACCAAAAGAGCGGTTCCGACTGCGACAGCTAGCGAGACTATTTGCTCAAGCGGGCTGTACACCACTATATCCATCAAGCCTAAAATCAAAGCCGCCCCAATCAGCACCAGTAGTGCGTACAATACCGCCCGGTACATGGTGACTCCATCTAAAAATCGTTCTATTCCCGTAACTAGAAACATAGCTAATTGTTAATGTAATTAATCAAACGTATAATACCTGAGAAAATTGATTCACATAAGTTACTTAAATTCATTATGCCTATTTTAGCCATTGCCGTCATCGTAGTACTCGCCGTTGGAGCTGGTGCTTATTTCTTTACTTCAGAACCAGAAGCCCCCACTTCAGTTGAAACAACGGTGGAAATGAATCGGACCGAACAAGAGATTGGAACTGAAGAAATTGCCACTCAATCAGATCCCGTTCCAGCACCGGAACCAAGTGAGGATGCTGTCATTGAGGCGGCTGTAGAAACCAGCATCGATACGGCAGCATCAGAAGAGCCGGTGGTAGAAGCAGACCCAGTCTCTACTACCCCTCCCCCAGCTACCCCAGTCACAAACTTTGTGAACGGTAATTACACCACTAGTGTGTCCTACCTCACACCATCACGAAGCTCTCACTCAATGGATATTACAGTCACGATTGAGAACGATGTAATCTCAAATTCAAGCATTGTGTACGATAACGGTGATGGTCCAAGTAATAGTCACCAGCGGCGATTCGATGCAGCCTATAAAACAGAGGTGATTGGAATGCAGCTAGATGAAGTGGCACTAAGTCGCGTGGCTGGAGCTTCACTGACAACAGAATCTTTTAACGAGGCGGTTACCACTATCGAAGTTGAAGCTCGAAGTTAGAGATGAAAAAAATTGGCCCAATCAAAGCACTAGGGACAGTCTGGTGGATTGAGCTGTTTGAAAGCCTGAGCGAAACGGCGACTGATGAGATCTCTGATCTCATCAGTCGCCGTTTACGTATATTCGAAGCTACCTATTCCCGTTTTCAGCCCGACTCACTACTAACACAGCTAAATACTACTGGTCGACTGCAAAACCCTTCCAGCGAATTCGTTACGTTACTGACGTTGGGCCAACAGTACTATACCCAAACAGACGGTATTTTTAATTTCCTGACCGGAGCAAACCAGGAAGCTAATGGCTACGACGCATCATGTTCTTTTTCGGCTCAAAAGCCAGTAGCGATCGCAAATCCGCTTAATGATCTGAGGGTTTCTGCGAGTGAAATTATTTTAACTACGGGGAAAATAGATCTTGGTGGCTTTGGTAAAGGTTGGTTGATTGACGATATTACTACAATGCTAAAAGCTCATCACATCGAAGAATTTCTAATTAATGGCGGTGGTGATATGTATGGCACTACCGAGCAGGGCAAACCGATTGCCGTCACTCTCGAACACCCCTTTAAACCGGGAACTTATATTGGGTCAATCACCCTTGAGCACCAGGCTCTAGCGTCCTCGAGTCCAGCCTTGCGAACATGGAATGATCAAAGCACTGGAAAACAATACTCTCACTTTATACATGTACAAACTGGAGAAACTACACAAGAGCACGCTGCCTTTCTTTGCAACAACCTAGCCGCAGAAGCAGACATGCTTGCTACGACCCTTTCCATTCAACCTAAGGCTAGGCTTGCGACACACAGCGACTGTCTAATCATAAATACTGAAAGTACTATCGTTCAGCAAAACAACTTTGGATTGCGACCACTCTAAAAGTATTGAATACAAAGATATACCGTGCTATATTTTGCCCACCAATAGTAACCACTACTGGAGCGCTATCTACGTGTAGCACCTTCGATCGTTGCCCAGCGATCACTGAAGACTTATAACTTAAGACCAAATCATTTGAAGCAAAAACCACGATACCAACAAAAAGACCGTACCCGAATCAATAACGCTATCCGAGCTAAAGAGCTGCGGGTGATTGGTAGTGAAGGTGAAAACCTCGGTGTCCTGACCACCGAAGAAGCCCTCGCCGCTGCTGACAAGGTAAACCTCGACCTAATTGAGATCTCCCCTAAGGCCAAGCCACCCGTTGCGAAGATCATGGACTTCGGCCAGTACCGCTACGAAACCAAGCGAAAAGCCAGCGAAGTTAAATCCAAGTCCCACGTTACTGAAACTAAAAGTGTCCAGGTAAAGATCGGAACTGGTGACGCTGACCAAGCCCTCAAGGCTCGTCGAGCAGCTGAATGGCTGTCTGAAGGTCACCGCGTCAAGGTAGACCTCTTTCTGTGGGGGCGCTACAAGTACATGGAGCCCACTTTTCTAAAAGAGCGGCTCGAGCGATTCCTCAAGATTATTCCAATCGAATACAAGGTGGCTGATGAAATGAAGAAAAGCCCTAAAGGTTGGACCACTACCCTCGAACGAGACGGGAAAGCCAAGTACCAAAAAGGTAAAGTGATCGAAGAAGAAGCTAAGCCGAAAGAAGAGAACGTAGAAAAGAAAGCTGGTGCAGAAACTAAAAAATCAAAGAAAAAGAGCCTTGATGAACTACTTGAGGGAGGAATGATTTAGGGTACATACCTCGCAACCAATATAGTTAACAGGCAGTAATAACAAAGTATGAAATTATCTTTGTTATTACTGCTGTTTTCTTTATGCCTGTATTCAATTGGCACCTTCATGGCGAACCAGGGATTGTTTCCACTCTGGCTGATTGATCATGTGTGGTTTGATGAGGTGGGCCACTTTTTCATCTTTGGCGTATTAGCTTTTACCTTAGCTCTTTTTTGTAAGCAGTGGACCAAGTTATGGCTGGTAGCTTATCCGATAGTCATCCTATTCCAATTGTTAGATGAATCACTTCAATTATTAAGCCTGGAGCGAACTTTCTCATTCAGCGATATAGTTTTTAGTATTTTAGGGATTATTGTGTTTGGCTGTGTTCATGTGGTGGTCTCAAGCCCGGAACTCACTCGCACCCTAATGCGGGAGCTTGTTGTGTTTGCGAAGCTACAAGCTGCAGCATCAATTTTTGGCGCTTTATTATTATTTTTCATACTATTTACTACGTATGTAGATCTGCCTGGTCTGTATAGGTATGATTATATTTTTCTATTTGCAATTACTGTCCAGATATTACTTATAGTATTTAAATTAGAGACAACTAAAGAGCTTGTGGCTATTTTTAGTTTTCATATTGTGGCCACTGTCATGGAATTATTCAAAACTTCAAGTACAATCCAATCTTGGAATTATCCAGAGGACGCAATTTTTATCGTTGCCACCGTTCCTTTATTTACCGGCTTTCTGTATTCAGCTGTTGGTAGCTATATCGCCCGAGCGTGGAAACTTCTTTCACTTTCCTTTAGCAACTATCCGAAATTTGGATATACCTATATCCTAGCTGCCGGAATCTATATCAACTTCTTCACACACCATTTTATCTTTGACTTTAGATACCTTTTAATTTGCTTTGCTTTTGTCTTGTTCTGGAATACAAAAGTCTATTTCCGGCTTACTAAAGAATATTCTATGCCTTTGTTACTAGGTTTTATATTAATATCATTTTTTATTTGGATAGCAGAAAACATCGGTACATTTACCGGGACCTGGTTCTATCCTAACCAAGAAATTGTCTGGACACTGGTGTCACCACAAAAATGTATCGCGTGGTTCTTACTCATGATTATAAGCTTTGTACTAGTATCTGTACTCTACAGAAAAGAGTTGCGGGAGAGGTCGCATCTCTAGATCGTAACTGGCTGAACTAGTAGAGTCTTGTCTATTTCATACAGCTCATCCAAGAGTCGAAATAGCGGTAAGCCCATTAAATTGAAATGGTCTCCTCGGATTTCGTTTATAAAACGTCCACCGATATCTTGGACACCAAACGCTCCCGCTCTATCAAATGGGATGCCAGTTTTGATGTACATATCAATCGCCGCTTCCGGAATCTGGCGAAACTCGACCGTTGTGACTTCATGGAAAGTTTTCTCAAATCCAGACGCACCGTGTAACAAAGCAATGCCCGAGATGACTTCTACCGTTTCATCACTAATTGCAAGCAGTGTTCGCTTCGCTTCAGCGTCAGACTTAGGCTTCCCTAAAAAATTCCCTTCGTGCACAATAAATGTATCACCGCCAATTACTAAATCTTCAGGAAATCGACCTGATACTTCGGAGGCTTTACCAGTCGCCAGATACCGTACAAGCTCATGAGCCTGCATAGGCAGTGTCATGTCCTCTTCGTAAGTACTTGCCTCTGTTCGAAACGCAATACCTGTATTACCTAAAATCTCAATTCGACGCGGTGACGTGGAGGCCAGCACTAATTCATTGTAATTCATATAAAAATAGTACCATGAGGTTCTTTAAAAAGAGTGGACTTTCTGTGCTAAATAAGGTATATTTGGCCCACTTTTTACTGCTTCTCACAGTGAAATACCCCGAACTAAATAGATTATTTATGAAAACAAACAAGTCATACAGCAAACGAATCAAAGTGACCAAAAACGGTAAGCTGGTTGCCCGTAAGCCTGGCCAAAACCACTTCAACGCTCGTCAAACTGGTCGACAGCGACTACGACGCAAGCGAACCCAGCTGCTTACCCTGAGCAAGCGCATTACCCGACAATTCCTACCTAAAACAGGTGCGTAATTACTAATCTTTAAATAACCAACTATGGCACGAGTAAAAGGAGGTTTGATGGCCCAAAAGCGCCGTCGCAATATCCTCGCACAAGTAAAGGGGTACCGATTTGGTCGTTCGACTAAGGTAAAAAATGCCCGAGAAGCAATCTATCACGCACAACTATACGCGTTTGATCACCGTAAGGACAAAAAAGGTGATTTCCGATCACTCTGGATCACTCGCATCAATGCTGCCCTTAAAGCCCAGGGTATGCAGTACAGTCGCTTCATGAAAGCTATGTCTGACAAAAACATCGGTGTAAACCGAAAAGTCCTAGCCACACTAGCAAAAGACCGACCAGAAGTATTCCAACGAGTTGTTGATACCGTGACAAAATAGTCACTCGCCTAACGACACATAAAACCCGCTCACTCATGAGCGGGTTTTATAATGCTGTCCCCTATCTATTCCGTCGATATGAACGAATTTGCCACGTTCCCGTTCCCAGCATTATCGCAGCAATGACAAATAGGGAGGCAAAACCTTCTTCGTTTTTCATTTCTGTCACGTCCACAATGAGCGGCAGGATCGCCACCCCAACTGCTGCTGCCAAACTAGCCCAGGCCCGCACTCGAACTGATGATAAAAACACTTTATACGGATCTGCCCCGGCTACCACCTGGGAAACCTCATAGTTAGCCCGGAACGCGGGAAACCACGTTATAAACAATCGATCCTTCACCTCAACTGGCTCAGGAGCTTGGTGTGAAGCGAGTTTGCTCGCCATCGTAATATTAATAATCCCAGCCACACACCACCCTAAGAAAATAGACAGAATGGTCAGCGCAAACGTAAACCAGCTTTGCGCTTGTGATAAAACTGCAACCACAATAATAAGCGTAGTACCAGGGAAAAAGCTACCAATAAAATATAATCCCTCAATTAAGATTGCCAGAAACGCCGCTGCGTAAATATACCTCCCCTCAATCCCACTGATAAAACCAACTAATTGCTCTACGCCTGGAACGGCTAATCCAGATAAACCAACGATGCCGTACGTGGTTAAACCAATTCCAGCTAACAACCAAACTAAGCCTCCGTATAATGCTGTTTTATTTTTCACTGCTCAATAATAATTCACTTACCTCCAAGTGCCAAATCAAAACAATGAGAATTCTCATGCTAAGCTGATACACAAATGTTACAAACGATTATTTCCAATAAAGAAAATGTCTACAAACGATTTGTTTCGTTCTTCTTTGTGGGACTCGCGACCCTTGCTGGAGAATTATCGTTAACAGCAATGTTACTCTACGTTTTCTCGATCCCAACACTAACCGCAATCGGAACTGGGTTCTTCGTATCACTGTCAATCAGTTATTTCATTTTTCGAAAATACACCTTTAGAGGCACCAAACGAGGCGTGGCAGCAGGTTTTATATACTTCTCTATTATTGCCGCAAGTGGCTTACTCATCAGTATTTTTGGCAGTAACTTCCTTATGACACAATTTGAATTAGCACCTCTCTTAGCAAGGTTTTTGATGGCAGCTCCAACCGGTTTATGTAACTTTTTAATTAACCTTGTATACAACTTTAAGGTAGCGCATATCCCTCACTAAGTCTCTTCCTTCGCATAAAAAACAAAAACAGCAAATACATCAAACTGTGGAATGAAAATAAATAGAGAATTCCTCCTGGCACCAGTAGTATAGCGACAGCTGGGAATGCTCCTGCCACCAGAGCAGCAACTGTTATGAAAAAAATCCACTCCTTTCCAAAAAAGAAAAAGGACGGTGTGTGAGCGGCGAAGAATAATCCGCCAAACACTACTCCTGTTACGAGCACAGAATCTGTCATCGCATAAATGGCCACAATAATGGCTGCTGCGGCCACGTTCTGAAAATATATTTCAAGTGCTTTAACGAACGCATAGCGATGCGTGTAATCATAGAAAGTAGTCGACCCCTCACTATACGGTGTGTGTGGCATCAGAGGTCTTCCGATACTTTGCCATTGCTTTGAAAAATAAAACGTCAACATGACAACGAGTATTCCAGCGATAGCGGCGAGAGACATATCCTGAATAGAAAATACTTCAGAAACACTAGTATGGTAATACAGAACCAGAGTGCCAAAGATATACCATACAGAAGACACTAGACTAGATCGACAATAATCCAACACATTATGGAGTAGCGGTAAGAAAGGCGCTCCCATGAATATTAAAAACATCAGTAACGCTAAGCCAATCTCAAGCAAATAATCCATGTCTTAAAAATCTATTTCTATTTCTTCATTCTCTCCTGGAGCCACAGCATTTAGACCAAGGTAATCACGTAAGCGTTGTACTAAAAAGAGCGATGCTCGTTCCTCTCCCATGGCCACAAAAACTTGTTTTGGATTGGCTTGGCTGCGATAAACCAAATCAATTAATTGATCGCGGTCAGCGTGTCCTGAATACCCTCGAATCCTGGCTACTCGGGCTTTTACTTTCACATCTTCCCCATTGATGTTTACTTTCTTAGCTCCGTCTTGCAGTAGACGTCCCACACTTCCGACAGTTTGATACCCCACTAAGAGTACCGTGGTCGTGGCCTCCCCTAAGAAACGCTTCTCATGAGCTAAGATCCGTCCACCATGACTCATCCCTGATCCAGCAATGATAATCTTCGGTCCACCACTACTCATAATGGCGCGCGACTCTTTTACTGACTCGGTAAACGAAAGGCCTTCGAACGCAAAAATATCATCACCACCATCAATCTGATTACGGACGTCTTCTTTAAGATAATGCACGTAATGCCGATAGACATCAGTCACGCGGATCGCAAGCGGCGAATCTAAATAAGTAGCAATCGGTGGGATCTTGCCTGACTCCACTAAGTTATTTATTTCAAACAACATACCCTGCGTTCGTTCCAGACTAAAGGCTGGAATGATCAGTGTCCCCCGCTTTTGGATGGTGTCTTCGATATACCCTTGTAGTAGTTTTGAACGTTCAGCCACTTCTTCGTGCTTGCGATCACCATAGACACTTTCCATCAGGAGATAGTCGTAGTCCGTTGGGATTTCTGGGGCATTAAGCAGTGGTTGCGGTACATTACCAATGTCACCGGTAAAGACCATTTTCTTACCCTCTCGCTCTAGATTCACCATCCCAGAGCCCAAAATATGCCCCGCATCGGTAAAATACGCCGTAATACCATCTCCTACCTCTATATGCTCTTTATATTCGACTCCGTGCCACAAATCGAGTGCTTGATTGATATTGCCTTCATCGTAGATGGGTGTGGTATTAAACCGACGAGCTTCCTGCTCCATAATATTCACTGCATCATCAAACATAATCCGAGCGAGCTCCAACGTAGGATGCGTGGAATAAATCTTCCCGCGGAAACCATCGCGCACCAACTTGGGGATGCGCCCAATATGATCAGCGTGGGCGTGAGTCACAAACAGGACATCTACATCAGCTGGATTGTAGGCAAAATCTTCAGCATTGGCTTCGCGGGCGTATTTGTCTCCCTGCACTAAACCACAATCTACCAAGAGAGCTACTTTGCCTGTATCAAGCATAAAGTTAGATCCCGTTACATTACCTACCCCGCCATAAAAACCTAAAGTACTGCTCATAGATGTCGAATGTTATTAGCAATATAATACCCCACAACACTTCCAGTACTGCCAATCGTGATGTCCATAACTGTATCGACGATAAACGTGTCATCAATAACCTTCCCCATAAACAGCTTAAAAACCTCCCAGCCAAGAATAATCACTAACGCTATCAGCCAGACCGGCAGTAGCTGGAGCAGTAGCTTGGGAATAACTTTAAAATCATAGAGTGTAAACACCCCAAGCGTGATGATGATTCCACCAAACGCATGCATCGGAATATCGAACCAAGAAAACTTCCAGTATAAGAACAAATATTCGGCAATCACGTGGATACCCGCTAATACCGATAGTGAAATAAGAAACAAAATAGTAGTGATCTGCAACATATAGATCAATTTTACCACGAAAAAACGCCAGCTTATGCTGACGCATTTTCATGGAACCACACTCGTATGCTCCTGGGTAAAACCAGGTGGGCACGCTTACCGATTTGTGTTTGAAGTCCGGCCTTATAATAAAATCGGTCCTCAGTCCGCCTCGCGTCTACACGCAGCCCTGCATATATGTTTAATCGGAACATACGTTATGGTGGTTCCACTCAAAGTATATCATGAACGAAAACCGGCCGGTACGCTTTTGCATACCGGCCGGTTTTTTAGGAGTTAGTCTTTTTCACCATCAAGGTTTACATCGTACATGATGCGCTCCTGCGCTGTCATATAATCCATGAACTCCTCTGGCTTGAACCAAAGATTAATTTCTCGGCTCGCCTCTTCAGGACCATCTTCTGGATCAGTACAGTGGATCAGGTTTCGTACCGCTCGATCTTCGTACGCGGCGTGAGCATATGAATCAACCGTGTAATCACCTCGAATAGTACCTACATCAGATGTAGATGGTTCAGTAGTACCAACCAACTTCTTGATTACAGCTCCGGCCTGGTTTCCTTCCCACACCATCGCCACCAGTGGTGACTGCATCATGAATACCGCATTCTGGCGAATAATATCTTTCCCGTATTCGATAGCTTCTTTTTCTACCGGCTTCCCTTGCTCGGTAAGGTTTGCAACGATACCGTTCCCTTTTTTCATGAACCAAGCTTCGTCTTTGTTGTAGTGAGCGAAAAGTGTTTCCTCATCTGCCATAAACATCTTAAGAGCCGCGCACTTTAAGCCTGTCGCTTCAAATCGCTTGATTATTTCTCCGATCAAACCACGCTGTACCGCATCGGGCTTTAGCATGACAAAAGTTCGCTCTTGGTGTGGGTGATTATCCATAAAATAGTAATAAATATATAGTTATTTAACGCAGTGAGTATAGCGCATGCGGGGCAAAATGCAATGCATTTTGCCCCGCATGCATCCTATCTGGCCGCACCCAACCCCTACTTTTTCAAACCAGTTCCCAGACGATACAACACCATAAACAGCGCTACCGGCCAAAACAACCACATCGGTGGACGGGCTCGCCAGGGTAGTCCCCGATCAAAGCGTTTTTTATCGTAGCGTTGTAATAAACGGGCATACATTGGCTCGCGCAGTGGAAATACTTTACAAGGCTTATGCGAATGTTCAGTCTGATCTTTATCAAGAATGTAATTCACTGCTCGACGAGCAGATTCATTCGCTCCTTCCATGGTAGCCAGGTCAGTATTATTTTTGACATAATCTGAGGCTAAGAATAGATTTGCTAGTTTAGTGGCGACATTCGGCCGCAACTCCCAACTGTTAATCAAATTTACCAGCAAAGGCTCAAGATTAATGTTTTCGTGTGGGTTCTGCGGTGAGCGCTGAATGTCAGGATCTAAAAACCACGAATGTTTATTTTCATCTGTCAGCAATTCTTCATCAACATTGATAGCTCGTTTTAGTTGATACCAGGTCTCCTCTGCAATTTCTTCGGGCGTGCAGTTAATCGCCGGCTTTTTATGAAGCAATCCAGGAACGTGCCAATCTGAAATATCTACGGACAGCACTCCCTGTACCTTTCCGTCTCCATACCCAGTTAAGTCAAAATCAGGCCAGAATTGGGCTTGCGAGATGGCCGTTAAAGCCCACTTTGTCTGCGGCAACATTTCGTGTCCATGCACGATCGGCACATCTTCATATAAGTAATACTGAATCCCATTCATCCAATTGATCATAGTAGCCAATTCTTGCAGGTCTTTGAATTGATCATCCAGTTTCTGTAGTGGCTTCAATAACGGAGCCGCTACCTCAACTGGTACCGCTAACACATACTCATCGGCGGCATGTGTGTGCAATTCATTAGCATCATCTCGAGTCTGAATACTCACGACCGCCCCCTCACTCTCGGTGATAGCCGTCACTGACTCCCCGTGTACAAAAGTGACTCCGAGATGATGTAAATGCCAATACCAAGGCTCAATCCAGACTTCATTGGTTGGACCACATAACACTCGGTCAGAATTACCTTTTAGCTTTTGCATGTCTTGAAACATCTGAATCGCAATGGTACCCACCGTCCGCGCCGTAGCCCGCCACGGATCACTCGCGACCAAAGTCTTGGTGGTATTAATAACCATCTGGTCTTGATAGACCTGCGAGCGATTATCAGCATCCATAAACTCCCACCAACTGACCGCGTCAAGTTCAGTATCTCGGCGCTCCTGACACATCGAAAATACCTGCCAAAGAGCTTTTCCAAAGTGCTCAAGATCTTCTTCCGGAATACCAAGCTGATTGAGACGATTAGTGCCACGCATCACAGAAATAGAGTTGCGCAAATTACCCCAGTAGGTAGTCGAGGTTTTAAACGATCCATGCTCCGCATCAGCCACAAATGTTTCAGTTGCGTTCACTAAATTATCAAGCACTACTCCTTTGCCATAGGGAATACGTTGCATCGTCTCGGGGAGGTGCTGGTAAAAGCCGGGGAAAAATCGGAAGCCATGTTCACCAGGCAGGTCTTTACGACCTTTCGTACCAGTACCAGCCACCCCAACACTCTTAGCTTTACCCCCAGCTAGTGCATGTGGCTCAATAACCGTCACCGAAAAGCCTCGTTCAATGAGTTCATGAGCAGCTGTGAGTCCAGCCACCCCACCACCTAGTACCAGTACACTTTTCTGCATACTAAAAGTATAGCAGCCGACGCTACTAATTTATAAAATTGTTAGAGCGTACGTCCAATATTAGATGTATTCAAAAAGAAAAAGAGCCGCCTAGGTGGAGCTCGAAAGCTCCTTTCCCCGGCGACCCACGAATAGGGTCGCCACACCGCCAGGCAGCGTGCAGATGGATTCCCATCCAAAAATTCCTCCTAATTCAAGCATGCTCTCCGTCGGATGACGAAGAGAACCTACTTCACTAGATCCGCTGAATCTGCAACGGAGAAATGCGCAGAACACACACTCCGAAGTATTTCAGGCGAATCACCAGCTCACCAGATTCGATCGAAGCCAGGCATGTAATCCAGCGTGGCAATGCGCGATAGAGCAGCTGCAACGAGGTGCTCGTGACGCTGATACCACAACCCGTCTCACCGAAATGACCAGGCGACATCCAGAGTTGGATATTGCCTTCTTCAGTAATTTCAGGCTTGTGGATCGCGCTGATAGCGAGATAGTCGGTGTGATAAGTCATTGATTCTTCTCCGTGTCTTTGAAAATAGTTGTGTCTTGCGACACCCCTATCGTCTCGACGAAGTCGAACTTTAGATAGATGTCGCTGTTTTGTACAGAACATCAGGCTCTTAATTTCATGGTCACCTCCCTTTATAAAGACCGAATCTTAACAATTTAACCACAAAACTACTTAATAGTCAATACCTCTGGTCCTTTTTTCGTTATTAAAACGGTGTGCTCCATATGAGCAGACGCTGAGCCATCGCGGGTAAATACTGTGTACCCATCAGCACTATCAATAAACACGTCTTTCTTGCCGGCAGTGATCATCGGCTCGATGGCGAGCACCATACCGGGCTCAATCATCGGTGATTCGCCTTTCATAGAAAAATTCGGAATTTGTGGTTCTTCGTGCAGTTCATAACCAACGCCGTGCCCGCAAAAGTCAGTGACGATCCCAAACTTCTTTGGTACCACCGCTTCAATTGCTTTGCCGATGTCATTGATATACGCCCCCGGGACGGCTGCCTTAATCCCGGCTTTCAGAGCTGCCTTAGTGACTTCAAGTAGCTCCACGTCTTCAGCGCTCCCTTCACCGGCTATCACCGTCCGCGCTGAGTCGACAATAATCCCCTGGTAGCCAATCACCAGGTCGATTGATACGACATCGCCTGCTTGAATCTCTTCCGGATCTTCATTTGGGATCCCGTGCACCACCACGTCATTGAGTGACACACACGTCGCTGCTGGGTATGGCCGCGGTGCAAAATGAGCTGCATACCCGAGGATCATTGGCTGGACACCATACTCTTCGATCAGCTCCATTGCCCGATCATCAATATCAAGTGTGGTATTGCCGGGCACTGCTTCTTTTTCAAGCTCATCTAGAATAGTCGCTAAAATCTTTCCACCTTTTCGGAGTAATTTAATATCTTCATCAGATTTTAGTGTAATAGTCATAGGGGTACTTTATACTAATCGAGATCTAATTTCCTCCCACACTGCGTCGATCGATTGACCGCCGTCAACGTGAATAAAGTTAGTCTCGGGACGTCCTTCATAGTGGTCTGTGAGTGGCTTGGTCTGGTCATGATACAAGCGCAATCGTTCCGCAATTAACTCCGGCGTATCATCAGCCCGACCCCGACTTTGCATACGTTCAACCACTATCTCATTGGCTACATCAAGGCATATGACAGTCAAATTTGTACGCTTATAAAATGCCAACATCTGTTCCAACACGCGCGCTTGATCTAAGTTGCGCGGAAAACCATCGATCACTAAGTGACTGTCTTCAGTCAATCGCTCGGCCACCTCAGTCATGACAATACTCGAAGTTAAGAAATTTGGTACCAGCTCACCATCAGCAAGAATTTGCCGGACTCGCTCTCCAGTATAGCTTTCAGATTGGGCCATAGTACGAAACCCGCGACCAGTCTCAAGATCTACCACTGGAGACTCGTCGTTCTCACGAAGATACTTTAGTAGATTACGCGCTTGCGTGCCCTTTCCACTCCCCTGGGGGCCAAAAAATATAACGGTTTGTGTTTGCATGGATTTACTTAAGTGAGTCTACAATTTCTTTAATAACTTTTCTAAATTCTGCTTGTGCCTTTTCTCCTTCACCATTTTTATTACTAATGATGATGTCTGCTTGGTCTTTAAACTTCGCCTCTTCTTCATAGCGCAGTCGACGTAATTCAAGCTCTTCATCAGAAATCGCTGCCCGAGCTAAAATGCGCGTTTCAAGCTGTGACCAATCTCCCGCATCAATATAGATCACTGAGATATTCTCTTTGGGAAAGAGATTTTTTATCTGATTCACTCCTTGCAGCTCCATCTCTTTAAATGCCACTTTCTTTTCTTTCAAATATTCGGCAATTTCTAACTTTGAAGTACCATACAGATTTCCGCTAAAATTTGCCCACTCAACAAACGTATCGTCCTCAATCATTTGTTCGAACTCTGCCAGTGAGACAAACTCGTACTTAGGATTCTCATCTGTACCTTCGCGTTTGGCGCGACTGGTATAGGTTTTAATAAAAAGCAATTCATCTGCAGTCTCTCCGAGACCATCAACCATCATCTTTTTCCCACTACCTGATGGTGCCATCAGTAGCACGAGGTGACCTTGTACGTTTTCCATGAGCCTCTAGAGTAGCAATTTTTACAGCTTCTGCAAGAAGGTCTGGAGAATGGTATGCTGTAGCAAATTATGGAAAAGAAACACCTCATCACGCTCTCTGGTCGTCCTGGTAGCGGGAAATCATCTACCGCTGACAAAGTAGCTGAGCTGTTGGGTTATACCCGCTTTTCATCGGGGAATATGGTGCGAAAAATGTTGGACCAGAAGAATATGACGCTGGCAGAATTTAACAAACAAGCAGCCGATGATCATGCTCTGGACCATGAGATTGACGAGCAGCTTCGTGAGCTCCGTAAAAAGAACGATATTATTGTTGACTCTCGGCTAGGTTTTTATTGGATCCCTGAATCATTTAAAGTTTTCTTGGATCTCGATATGGACGTCGCTACGGCCCGTATTTTTAGTGACTCCACTGAAAACGCTAGTCGAGCAAGTGGCGCTGGTAGAGCAAGCACTATTGGTGAGGTGGCCAAGCAAGTGCAAGAACGGGTAGCGAACGAACAACGGCGTTATCGTTCGATGTACGGCGTTGATCCTTACAACACCCAGCACTTCGACTTAGTGATCAACACCTCACGCCACAGCCCTCAGACCGTCGCCCTCACCGTCTTTGATTTTTATAAAAAATGGCTCACCAGTGAAACTTGGGAACCGGTGCATTCGGAAGTACCGCTTGGGTATTCACATAAGAATAGTTATTAATGGGTGTGTGCTGGCACAATTGCCTGCACACACCCTCATGATGACCACCATCTTCGACTTGATGAACTAACTATCGGGGTTGTAGTGACTACACCCGTTTTGCTGAACTGACGATGATCTAGTAAAAAACTTTCGGTCCCATCAATCGTGAATGCAGCCATACCTTCGCAGTAACTTTGTCCTAAGCTAACACTTGAGATGACTGAGGCAGACATAAGCGCTTTCCCAAGACCATCATCAACTGCATACGGAACCCTCAACTCAGTTGGGCCTGCAACAAAAAGAATTGCCAACGGTTGAAAAAATAAGTTATCTACACAATCTAACGAAACGCAGATGAATCGATCTGATGCTGAAAGTACACGATCGATTGGTACTTCTAAAGCAACCTTACCAGAATGTTCTTTCAGCTGAATCCAAGTGCCTCTAAGCAAACTACAGTCTATGCTTTCCAATAAATTAACTACTCCAAACTTAGTTTCAACTGAGTCCATCGTACAGCTCCTTTCAATAATCTTTATGAACCATACAAGACCAGCTTAATTTAAGCAAACACAAAAGAGTGGCGCCCCGGGCGTCACTCTTTTGTGTAGAGTTTTCTAGATTTAGGAGTGAATAGAAAATTGCTTTAGTGGCGCGAAGCACGAGTGAAATAATTCGAGTGGTACAAGAGTACGGTGAGGACTATTTCACGAAGGGTAACAAAGCAAATGAAGTGATGTTCAAAGTCACAAAATTGCTGCGGATACGAGGCGGGCAAGAAAAAATCCCCGAATGGGGCAGATGCCCAGTGAGGAGATTTTTTCGTAGCCTAACGAAGTAGGCGTAGTGATTTTGCGACTTTGATTAGTACTCTCGGAGTGAAACCTGTGCGTCAATACGACGAACGAGGTCAAGCACTACCGATACTGCAATCAAGAGTGCCGTTCCTCCAATCGCGAGTGCGGCCACACCAGTTGCAATCTGCATACCAAGCGGTAACACCGCGACGAGTCCGAGGAACGATGCTCCAACCAAGGTAAGTCGTGTGATCACGTTACCGAGGTATTCGGCTGTTGCGCCACCTGGTCGAACTCCCGGTACAAACGCACCATTTCGCTGCAAATTCTTTGAGATCGCTTCTGGGTCAAACGTCACTGCTGTGTAGAAGAAAGTGAAGAGGAATACCAGAAGGAAATAAACTGCGGCGTAGAGTGGGATATTATTGAAGAAACCAAGAATTTGATTACTCCAATTTGCCACTCCTGGCACATCGAAGCTAGCCAAGATGTTCAATAGCATTTGTGGGAACAATAGAATCGAGAGGGCAAAAATGATTGGGATCACTCCAGCCTGATTCAGACGTAGCGGCAAGTATGATTGCGTACCACCATAGGTCTTCCCACCTCGACTCTGCTTGGCGTACGTGATGGGTACCGGACGTTCCGCTTCAGTCATAAAGACTACTGCGTAGATAACCGCGAGAGTCATCAGTCCAAATCCAACGTAGATTGGCAGCTGTGTCGAAGTAAATCCGAACGCGAGCTGACTAGCTGTCGCTGGCAAAGTAGCCACAATACCAGCAAAGATGATGATAGAGACACCATTTCCGATACCATACTCCGTCACCAATTCACCGATCCACATCAACAGAATCGAACCAGATACGATCAGCACCACGTTCACAATGAACTGGAACTGCGACAATCCAGCGATTACTCCCTGACTTTGCAAGAGCGTAAGGAAACCAAACGCTTGTAGGATAGCCAGTGGCAGTGTGAGCATACGCACGTATTGGGTGAACTTTGCTCGACCCGCCTCCCCTTCTTCAGTATGAATACTCTTCAGACGAGGACTCATTACTGTCATCAATTGCATGATGATTGAAGCGGTAATAAACGGACCAACACCAATCATTACCAATGAAAGGTTAGCCAATCCACCACCGGAGAAGATGTTCAGCAAACCAAGGAATTGGTTATTTGAGAAAAACTGCTCCAGTACGATAGCATCAACACCTGGAATCGGGATCGCTGCCAGTGCTCGGAAGATCACCAGCGCACCGAGTACAAAGAGTACTCGATTACGAATCGTGCTGTCTGTGACAACGATTTTTAACTTTCGGAAAAATGTTTGCATAAGCAGTAGTATACCTTATGCTACTGATCCGCCAGCCTTTTCAATCTTCTCTTTTGCTGTCTTAGATACAGTACAGCCAGTCACACTAAGCTTCTTGGTGAGATCACCAGAACCTAAGATTTTAACTGCTGGTACTCGCTTTCGCTTAGTAGCGATAAGACCGGCAGCAACGAGTGTCTTTGGACTAACGTCAGTACCTTCGAAAGCTTCGAGAGCTGACACGTTCAGTACCATCGGTAATTCTCGTTCACTGTTCACTGTCTTCGCTCGGTTTACACCGTGTCCACGCAGCTTAGGAATCTTCTTGATCTGCTCACGCATTTCAGGCCGCCCACTGTTACCAGCTCGAGCATTCTGTCCTTTGTGACCCTTACCTGAAGTTTTTCCCCGCTTACCTCCACGTCCAACCCGCTTTGCGCTCTTTCGAGGAGAGGTTGGTTTTAGTTCGTGTAGTTGCATATTATGAGTTCTTTAGTTGCTTCAAGGCCTCGACAGCAGCCTTCGCATTGTTAAGCTTGTTCTTACTTCGAGAGAAGATCTTCGCTGTAACATCTGTTACTCCAGCCAACTCAAGTACGGTACGTACTGAGCTACCAGCCACGAGTCCGCGACCTGGTGCTGGCATGATCATTACTTCACTTGAAGCATACTTCACCTGCACATCATGTGGGATGTGATGATCTTTGTTCATTGGTACTTGGATCAGGTTTTTCTTAGCGGCACGCATGGCTTTTTCAATCGCTAGTTGCGTATCACCAGCCTTTCCTACTCCAACTCCCACCTTTCCTTTCTTATCTCCAATCACCATAGATACCGAGAATGAGAATCGTCGTCCTCCAGCCATCACACGAGTAACACGTCGGATACTCACGATCTTCTGGTCGTACTCTGGACGAGCTCGTTCTTCACGTCGGCCACCACGTCGTGGTCGGCGAGGGTTGCGCTTGTCATTTCGATCACCACCACGTCCGCCTCGGCGCGCTGGACGTTCAGTTGTCTCAGCAGCTTTTGTGGCGGTTGCGGCAGGTGCATCAGTTGAAGCGGCCGCTGCGGGTGCAGCGTCAGTTGCTTCGGGAGCTGCGGCTTTCACTGCAGCTTCAGTTGTAGCTTCCTGCTTTTTTTCTTCAGACACAATATTGTTTCTTAGAAATTAATAAATGGTAGTGACTAGAATGTAAGTCCAGCCTCTCGTGCAGCGTCAGCAAAGATAGCGATAGTACCCTTGTACGGGAAGCCGCCTCGGTCAAACACTACGCTTTCTGCTCCAGCTTTTTTAGCTTGCTCTGCAATACTCTTGGCGATTTCAGCTGCTCGTTCAGCGGCTGTCTTAGCCTTTGATGAGCGTGTATCAGCTGAGCCAATAGTTTTTGCAGACTCATCATCGATGAGTTGTGCGTAAAGAAATTTATTACTTCGAAACACGGCAAGTCGCGGTCGCGCGGCAGAACCAATCACTTTAGCTCGAATGCGAGCGTGTCGTGAGGTTCGCTTGGCCACTTTTTGTTGGGTTTTGTTCATATGAATTTCAACTTATTGAAGAAGTGACTAGACAGCCTTCTTACCTTGCTTACGAATAATATATTCACCTTGATAGCGAATACCCTTTCCTTTGTATGGTTCAGGCTTCTTCACTTTGCGAACATTCGCCGCAAATTGTCCGAGTACGTCTTTGTCAGAACCAGTGATCGTGATCACGCTCTTTTCAACGACAGCTTCAAGACCTTCTGGTACTTCAAGTTCTACGGGGTGTGAAAATCCAACACTTAAGACCAAGGTTCGTCCCTTCATCTCAGCTCGGTATCCCACTCCTTCAATTTCTAGCTTCTTTTCAAAACCTTCAGTCACACCAGTCATCATATTGATAACGTGAGCAGCAAATGTACCCCAGAGTGACTTTGATAGCTTCGTTTCTTTTAGCGGTGCCACGGTGACACCCTCTTCTCCCACGGTAACTGATACATCAGCATGTACTGGCCGAGTCAAAGTTCCTTTTGGACCTTTTACTGTCAGGACAGCGTCAGTGTTATTGATTTCTACTCCAGCCGGGATGGCTATAGGGAGTTTTCCAAGTCGACTCATACTTACCAGATTATAAAGAGTTGCTCACCACCCACATTCTTTTCCCGAGCTTCTTGCTCAGTCAAAATACCCGCTGGGGTTGAAAGGATGAGATTCCCTTTACCAAATTTAATCGGATGAATTTCCGATACGCCCATGTACAAACGTCGACCAGGTTTAGAAACACGCTTCACACCATTGATGTGATGACGGCCTCCTGCGTCGTACTTTAATGTGACAGCGAGCTTTTTGCTCACTACGTCCTTCCCTGCTGTT
This sequence comes from uncultured Candidatus Saccharibacteria bacterium, assembly GCA_964350735.1. GTDB lineage: Bacteria > Patescibacteriota > Minisyncoccia > Phycocordibacterales > UBA918 > OLB19. Next base: position 277,481 of record CAYGKO010000001.1, on the reverse strand, counting down.
TTTACATCTGCTACGTAGCCAGCTTCGCTAAGCTTCGTTGCGATTGCGTGTTTCAGTTTCGAATACGGTAGCGTCACTTCTGTCTTATTGACAGCGCCGGCATTCTTCAACTGAATGATGAAGTCTCCAACTGTATCGCTTACCATGATGATTTTGTAACACCCGGGATATGCCCTTCGTGTGCTTGCTCTCTAAAGCAAATACGACACATGTCGAAATCTCGCATGTACCCGCGCTTACGGCTACAGAGAGAACATCGACGGACTACCCGACACTTGTATTTTGGTACACGGCTAGCGCGCACCTCAATTGCTTTTCGTGCCATTTAGGTTGATCTTATGGTGCTGTGGTATCGGCTAGTAATCGCCGACTCACAACGCTTTTAATTACTCGTCTGACTCGACAGTCAGCGCGAAGTGGCCCTACTATACGGGTTTTTCATAGAAATTCAAGCGTTTTATAGCATCTACTCTGTACCTCCCTAGTCTAACTGCATAAGCAAGTTATCAATTGTCTGCTTCACAACTGCATACGGCTGAGCACCGTTAATAACACCTTTTTTATCACCAACAATCACCACGGTATGCGGTGTCCCAACTACTCCAGCTGCTACCCCTTCTTCAAAGTCTGCAGTGACCACAGCTTCAGTTTCCCCTTCTTCAACACACGTATTAAATCGACTGGTGGAGACTCCCGCACTGCGGGCGTAGGACGGGAGGTCGTCCATGTCCGTTTTTGCTGACGCAGTGCGATCTGAGAAGATCTTATCAACGAACTTCCAGTACGCTGTGTTTCCTCCTTCAGTCGCCACACACTCTGCTGCTGCTGCCAATGCTGGACCATTTGGATGTAACTGAGCAATCGGAAAATTTCGATATACCCAAACCACTTCACGTGCGTCGTATTCATCCATAATTCGACTCCGGGTTTCGTGCAAGTTTCGTGAAAATGGATCGTCAAAGCCGATATACGAAATCAACTGCACTTCTGCATTCAGACTACCTTGATAATGATCTGCTCTACTTACTGGTCGAACGGAAAATTCTTCTTCATCTTCTGGCCCTTCATCGCGCGCGTCTTCAATCAAATCACGCAACTCAGCATCAGTATTTTCAATCACCCGACTGATTGCTCGTACATCAAACTCTGTTTCACGCACTACTGTGTTGAAGAAGTTGCGAGCTTCTGCCTTAGTGGGGAAATAGAAATCATCAAAGTCCGTATCGTATTGTGCTGCTACCGATTCAAGTGTGCTCTCTAAATTACCGTACACGATTCGTAGTAAAACAATGTATGACTCCCCTCGGTAGGTAAGCTCTTTTTGAGCAATGTAAGTTCCGGCCACTTCACCAGCATCCTCAATTACCAAATGTTTGATGTCGTACCCATTTTGCCTTGGCAGATCCTCAATATCTATTGAGGTGTCAGAAAAGCCACTAAACATGGCCGCCAGTTCCACCACTGCCAATGCCGCTTCAAATGCCTCACTAACCAACTCGTTGCCCAAGTCGATATTTCCGACCAATGTATTGTTGGATACGATATGCCACGAGCGCGTATCGATATCTTCCCCAAACTCAGTACCATTCTCAATCATATAGAAAGAAAAATCTTTATCGGCCGGATAGATAAAGTTAACCCCTTCTGAAAAATCCTGACTACGTAAACGAGCTGAGTCAATGTTTGCTACTGGCATGCCCTGCTGCCCTAGTCTGGCCGCCAACTCGATCTGCAGTGATTGAATCAAAGCAATCAGTTGCTGGCGCAGCATGGTTTCTGAAGCAGACTGCGCTGAAGCAGTAGCTGGAAGCAGCATGATGAAGAGTAAGAAAATGGATACGTAGCGCATAAATAATAAGGATTAAGATATATAGAGACCACCATAACACCACTTTTCATGAGACTCAAATAAAAAGCCGCCGGAGCACGCTCCGGCAGCGAAAGAACCTGAAGGGTTCATGGTCAGACCTCCTTGAGTTTCTGGCGACGTTCCCGCCACCAATCGGTAACCTCCAGAAAAAGAATCCAGAGAATGAAAATGATGAGCCCGTCAGCCCAGAGATGCAGTGGTACAGGCAAAAACGCGCCGTTCGCGATCAGAAACTTCGGCACATGGCGATACCATGAGCGCCGCATAAAGTAGCCAAACCACTGCAGCAGCCAGATGAGCATACCGATCAAGACGATAGCAATGCCAATTTTCAGCATGAGATGACCTCCCTTTCGTGAGTGTCAGATTTAGTATCTGCAGTATACCATTAAAATACCTATATTTCTAGCCATTATTTAAAAAAGAAAACCGCCGTGCATGCAGGGGGCGAATCTTCCCTGCCGCTACAGCGATTTGTGTTTATGCAATCTGACAGATTACTACTCTTTGTGATTAAGCCACTAGTTCAGTTGAAATTCAGCACCAGCACAGGCCGGTTCCTTAACTAAGTCTTCGTAAGTTACGAACCGACCAAGCTGACCGGTGGTAGCAATCATCATGGTCGTTTTTCTAATTTCTTCGTCTGATAAAACACCATCGTTATCATCAACTATATTCCAGCCTTGACCTTCCCAGTAACCACGTGATCCCATATATAAACGACTAGTTTTAATCAAATCTTTAAATTCTTGATGGTTGTCCCATAAGTGCAAAAATGCGAGCGATTGAGCTGCTACAGCAATACCGCCTCGGTACGCAAGGTTGACTCTGCCCTTCAATCTTGCTAACAGATAACGCTTCTTCTCCTCGTCAGATTCAAATTCATTAACTAACTTCTCTTCCATTAGACTTTCAAATATTTGCTCCGGATTCTCTGCTTGCTCCAGTAAATCTCTGAATAAACGTGAACTCATAGCTTGGACTTTCTTACCTAAATCAGCATGCTGTTCATCATTAGGATACTCTGCCGGAAGAAACGCTTGTCGGGCACTATAATCAGCTGACTGGTGGTACCACACTCCATTTGGTGTAAATACTGCTTTAGTTATGTTAAACGATTCAAGCGCATGAAGATCTTCATATTCTGGAAAGGCGCCTAGTTCGACAAGGTCAAAATAGTGACGATCGTCATTATTGTTATATAAATCTTGACTTGATGGCCCAATCTCCATCTGGAAATCTGGCTCTGGAAGACTCCTGGGATGCGTGTGAATTAGACACAGCTTAACTTCACCCGCCAGTAACTTTTTACCCGCTGCGCTTTCTACAATCTCATCATTGAATCGCGTCACTGAGTATTCATCTCCTTCGGTTCCGTATACCCAACCACTTTCTCCCGATCCAGAAATCACAAATACGGCAGCCTGCTCATTTTCTTTCTCGAAAACTGCATTCCGCAATAACGCCGCACCTTCAGACCAGCTAGCATCGACTGGTATCTCTATAGCTTTTGCCTCCGGAGACAGACTAGCTAAAAAAGCACCAAATATTTTTGCAATATTCCTTCTTCTTTTCTCGGAATTTTCTCTATGAGAGACTGGTTTTTCAATCATGCAGTCTATTATAACAACACAAAAGGCCGGCGCCCACAGGCACCGGCCTTTTGTGTTGTTACTTGCTGTTTACAGTCTATCGACTACGCAGCTTCTGCAACTTCAGGCTTCACTAGTGGAAGTCCGATATGTCGTAGCAGGGCTTCTGCCTCTTCCTTTGTACTAGCTGTAGTCACGATAGTAATCGCGAGACTAAATACGTCTTTTAGTTCTTCATCAGCAGTTTCAGGAAAGATAGTATGGTCTTTGATGCCAAGCGTATAGTTACCCATTTCATCAATCGCCGTTACCTTGAGCCCGCGGAAGTCGCGAGTCTGAGGTAACGCAATGTGGACCAACTTATCGAGGAAGTTGTGCATCTGGTTGCCGCGAAGCGTTACCTGATAGCCCACAATATCCCCTTCACGCAGCTTGAAGCTCGCGATTGACTGTCGAGCGGCTCTCGGAGCTGCTTTCTGGCCAGTGATTTGCGCCAGGCGATCTTCGATCAGAGCAATCTTGTTCTTATCGTCAATCTTTCCGGTTCCTGTTGAAACGACAACCTTGTCGATTCGCGGGGCTTGCATCACATTAGTGTATGAGAAGGTTCCTTTTAAAGAATCAAAAACCTTGCTCAACTGTGTTTTCATGTTTTCCATGGTAATTCTAGTTTATGATTCTTATAAAGTTTTGCCGGTCTTTTTAGACACGCGTACCTTCTTGGCTTTGTCACCCTCACCTTCAATTTTGTAACCAATTCGAACTGGCTTACCGTCTTCTTCGATCGCTACATTTGAAGCGTGGATAGGCATCGCTTTTTCAATAATCTGTCCCTGGGAACGAGTTCGTTTGTTTTTCTGGTGTTTAGTGACGATATTTACTCCTTCAACTACTACTTTATTCGTAGCGATCAGAGTTTTTTCGATTACACCTTTCTTCCCCTTATCCTTACCAGCGATCACGATGACATTGTCTCCTTTTTTGATTTTCATAGTTGTATGTTTGCTTTGAATTTCTTATCTTCACACTCAGAGTGTTACCTCGCAAGACGCTAGCGCATTTTCTCCCCTAGGTCGGGGTCGAAACTGCTGAGCGTTTGCATAAGTGAAATATATAATTCAGCTTCGCAAAATTATTATTTCCCTAAACAACCTCTGGGGCGAGTGAGACAATTTTCTGATAACCAGCTTCGGATAGCTCACGTGGAATCGGGCCAAACACACGGTTTGCTCGAGGTTCTCGCTTTTCTTTATCAACAAGCACTACGGCGTTGTCATCAAATGAAACGTATGAACCATCCTTTCGACGGTAGGCCTTCTTCTGTCGCACTACTACGCCATACACTACCTCTTTCTTTTTTACCTGCTTTCGTGGCTCAGCACTTTGGACTGAAAGCACCACCATTTCACCAAGTTCAGCGTATCGCTTTTTAGATCCACCAAGTACTTTGAATACTCGACCAACCTTCGCGCCTGAGTTGTCAGTGATCTTCACAATTGTTTGTGGTTGAATCATAGGCTATGCAGTTACGAGTGCGAATCGCTTTCGCTTACTAATCGGCGCTACTTCTTTGATCTCTACTTTGTCTCCTACCTTAGCTGTATTTCCAGCGTCGTGTACCAAGAATTTCTTAGTTCGCTTTTGGAATTTTTTGTACTTTGGATGCTTAACGTATCGCTCTACGGCTACCGTACAGGTATCAAGCATCTTAGTTGCAACAACGGTTCCGCGTAGTACGCGTCCGCTTTTTGTTGTTGGTATGTTAGTTTCTGTTGTCATATGCATTGATTACCTATTTTGAGGCTTCTGCCTTAGATCGCTTGGTAAGCTCAGTCATTGCACGAGCGATATCTCGCTTAGCAGTTGACGCAGTGCTTGTGTTTCGTTCAGCTTTTCCAAATCGGATTGCACGAATCGCTTCACGCTTTTCGTTAACAAATGTAGCCAAGTCGGCGTCATTCATTTTTTCGATTTCTTTGTATGTAGTCATAAGAATTTGTCTACGAGACAAAAGTGTTGTTACACTCTTGTCTCCTCGCGAGTTACGAACTTGCCTTTAAGTGGTAGCTTAGCTGTTGCCTTTCGGAACGCTTCACGAGCCACCTCTTCAGAGACACCATCGATTTCAAATAAAATTCGACCGGGAGCTACTTCGAATACGAAGTGATCAGGATCTCCCTTACCCTTACCCATACCTACTTCAGCTGGCTTCTTGGTGATCGGCTTGTCTGGGAAAATTCGAATCCAGATTTTACCAGTCTTACCAAGTGTTCGTGAGATAACTCGACGAGCTGCCTCAATTTGATTACTTCGTACTCGTGATGGTGTAGTTGCTTTTAGTCCGTATGAACCAAAGGCTACAGTCACTCCACGTGTATCAGACCGCTGTAGCTTTGCTTCAGACTTTCGTCCTACTTGCCACTTTCGGTGCTTAACTTTTTTCGGAAATAACATATGTCTTAACGGTTGTTATGACGAGCGCCTCGACGATTGTCTGACTCTCCGCCAGCTTTTCGATCAGCAAAGACATCTCCTCGATAGATCCATACTTTAATACCGATCACACCGTATGGTAGATTCGCTCGAATGCGAGCGAAATCGATGTCTGCACGCAATGTTTGTAGTGGGATTCGACCTTTTTTCAATTCTTCTCGACGAGCCATATCAGCTCCACCAAGTCGTCCGGCAACGATAATACGAACTCCCTGCACGTCTCGGTTCGCCATTACCTTTTCCACTGTTTGCTTAAGCACACGACGGAATGGCATTCGCTTTTCAAGACCTTCAGATACCATCTGTCCGATGATATTAGCACTCGTTTCTGGTGATCGAATTTCTTCGATATCAATTTTAATTTCTGGTTTTTCAGACAACTTAAGTTTTCGCAAAAGTAAATCTACTTCTTTTTTCAGAGCGATAGCACCTTCTCCACTACGACCGATAACGAGACCAGGTCGAGCAGTTTTAATGATGATGCGGAGCGCTTTTTCATCTCGTTCAATTTCTACTGCGTCAGCAGACATTCCTTTCAGCTTCTTGTTGAGAAGCTTTCGAATGGCTGCGTCAGTTCGCAAATATTCACGGAATTTCTTAGGATCATTAGTGAACCAGCGGCTTCGCCAGTCACGGTTGATGCCCAAGCGCTGAATGTATGGGTGTGCAACGTGTGTCATATCTAATGATTAGCCAAGTTCAACCGTAATATGGCTATTACGCTTATTAATTTTTGAAGCTGAACCACGAGCTCGTGGAATAAAACGCTTGTAGGTTGGCGCCTTATCTACAGTTACCTTAACAATCTTAAGGTGGTCTGCATTCGCTCCTTTTTGTGTCGCATTTGCTACGGCTGAGTTGATAACTTTTGCAAATGGACCAGACGCACGCTTATCTACGAACTGTAGTGTTCGAAGGGCGTCTGTTACTTTCTTACCTCGCACCAAGTCAGCCAAAAGACGAACTTTACGTGGTGATTGGCGATAATTTTTGAGTACTGCTTTCATAATAGAGCGGATTACGCTGAAGCCTTAGCTGCCTTAGCAGCAGTGATTTCAGCTTCTTTCTTTTTCTGATCAAGCTCTTTCTGCATTTTACCTCCATGTCGCCAGAATTTCTTCGTTGGCGAGAATTCTCCGAAACGATGTCCTACCATCTCTTCTGATGGAGTTACTTCGATGTGATCCTTACCGTTGTGTACTCCAAAGGTAAAGCCCACCATTTCTGGTGAAATCAGTGAATCGCGTGCCCAAATCTTGATCATATCCTTAACATCAGCTGGCTTCTTTCCAGCAATTTTCTTAAGAATACGTTCATCGACGTAGGGACCTTTATATAGTGATCGTGACATTAAGTGAATAAAGGAGCGAAGCGACTATTATGAACTTATGTCCGAATTTGCTGGCAAATTCCTGGACGTCATTCAATTACCACCCCGTTCCTCATTAACGAATAAAACACTCTGATGCAAGCATCAATAAGCGTATGAAGAATCTCGTTTGAGTAGCTCTTGAGTTAACGGCTCGCGAGCTCCGAAATTCAGGTGTTCATCTACGAAATATCTAGCTACCAGGCCAGATATTTCTGAGGTTTGGAACGGCGCTATAGTACGGTTTTTAGTGGCAAAAGTCAACGGTTGTGCTACTCTCTCCATCAAGAGAAGCCGTTCTTATCCTAGACTGTTCTTATCCTAGACTCAAGAGGAGATCGACATGCACGATGAAGTGCGTCTGAAAGTCGCTGATGCTTTCCTTTGGCTCTGTGTAAACAGCCCGATTTCTGATTTCGCAAAAATGGCAGCGGAAGAAGATTGGGTTAAACGGGGCATCAACCTAGAATTGTTGTTCCTTCGCTGCTACGATGATTTCCTTGATAGCGTAGGTGACGAGTTGCCAGATCCGATCCGCGATGCGTTCACTAGTCGCAACACTATCTACGACCAACATGTCCTCGATGCTTGGTGGGACCTGCTCTATCGCGTCGCATTGCACAAAGAACCGCCTGAGCGTCCAGGACGTAAAATGGCAGCTTGACCTGGACCCGGGCCGTATCAGAACGGCCCGGGACTTTTTTATTTATACCCCTACCATGCTACTCTCAAACCATGATCACTACTTCTCACCTCGTCTATAACTGGGCCTTGGCAAAAGTGACCGAGAAAACTGAAGCAGCAGGAGGTACTAAAAATAAGCAGCGTCTCGGTGCCTTTATACTCGGTGCAGTTCTGCCCGATCTGCCCACCTACCTATTTTTCTTCTACTTCACCTTTGTTGTTGGTGCTAGTCAAAGCGACCTGTGGGACGTGCTCTACTTTGATTCAGCTTGGACACCGCTTATCACCTTGTCACATTCACTTATCTTGTGGCCGATACTACTTGGAATTAGTCATATTCTTGGGCTTAGATTCCTGAAATGGCTCTCAGCCTCCGCCCTCTTTCATATCACACTCGATTTCTTCTTCCACGCTGAAGACGCCTATCGTCACTTCTGGCCGCTCACTGACTGGAAATTCCACAGCCCTGTCTCGTACTGGAATCCAGCGTACTATGGGAACATCGTTGGTAGTCTCGATACTATCTTCGTAGCCCTACTCTTGCTCTGGATCTACCGAAACAGCTCCAACATAAGAGCAAAGGCTGCTGCATTGATGCTGCTTATGTTCTACGGCATCATTACCTTCACTCCTGTCTTGTATCAAGTCTTCAACTAAAACAAAAGCGGCGCCCTCGGGCGCCGCTTTTGTTTTATACTATGCAACTTACGCAATTCCGCGAGCCTTCTTAATTTCTTCGGCTACGTTTGGTGGTACCGCTTCGTAGTGATCAAATTCCATGGTCATACTAGCGCGTCCTTGAGTCATCGAACGAAGGGTGTTGGTGTATCCGAACATTTCAGATAGTGGCACTTTTGCGTTGATGATAAGCTTTCCACCTACTTCTTCTGAGCTCTCTAGTTGTCCACGCTTTGATGAGATGTTTCCTTGGATGTCTCCCATGTATTCATCTGGAGTCCGGACTTCAACTTTCATGATTGGCTCAAGAATTACTGGATTCGCTCGAGCCGCCGCTTCCTTAAAAGCGTTGATTGAAGCCAGCTTGAAAGCGATTTCTGAAGAGTCTACATCATGGAATGACCCGTCGAATAGTTCAACTGAGACATCTTCCATTTTGTACCCAGCTACGAATCCTCGTCCCATCGCTTCTTTTGCTCCCTTCATTACCGCGGGGATAAATTCGTTTGGAATTACTCCTCCCTTGATGCTATCGATAAACTCGAAGTGATCTTCTCGTTTTACATTCTTTGCTACTGACACATCGTTTCCTTCTTCATCTTTTGCTAGTTCTTCCAGCGGCTTGATGCGAATCTTCACATGTCCGTATTGTCCCCGTCCACCGGTTTGCTTCTGGTACTTGTAGTCTGCTTCAGCTGAACCACGGATAGTTTCTCGGTAGGCTACTTGTGGTTGCCCAATATTTGCTTCTACGCCGAATTCTCGTTTCATTCGGTCTACTAGAATATCGAGGTGAAGTTCACCCATACCAGCAATAATAGTTTCTAGAGTTTCTTCATCACTTGATACTACGAATGTTGGGTCTTCGTCAGACAATCGCTTGAGCGCAACACCCATTTTCTCTTGGTCATTCTTTGTCTTAGGCTCTACGCGCACTGCTACCACTGGGGCGGGGAAGGTAATTTGTTCCAATACAATCGGCTTATCAAGATCACAAATAGTGTGCGAGGTCTTTACCTCTTTGATTCCCACGGCAGCGGCAATTTCTCCGGCGAATACTTCATCAATCTCCTCTCGCTTATCAGCCATCAATCGAACGATCCGTCCAACCCGCTCTTTGTTACCAGTTGATGAGTTTATGATGTATGAACCTGATTTTACTGAACCAGAATAGACTCGGAAGAACGCCAGCTGTCCTACAAATTTATCGTCTTGGAGTTTAAAAACTAGGGCTGAGAATGGATCTTCGTCAGTTGGTGATCGCTTAATTTCTTCCTCAGTTTTTGGATCAATTCCTTCTGTATCAGGCAAGTCGTTTGGGGCTGGTAGGTAATCAACTACGGCGTCAAGTACGAGCTGTACGCCAATGTTCTTCAAAGCAGAACCTGTCATTACCGGGAAAATTTCGTTTGCAAGGACAGCCTTTCGAAGAGTTTTCTTAAGATCTTCAAGTGATGGCTCATTGCCTTCTAGAAAAGCTTCCATCAACGTATCGTCATGCTCAACTACACGCTCTACCATCTCAGCTCGTCGCTTAGTTGCTTCATCAACGAGGTCAGCTGGAATTTCTTCTTCAGTTACTTCCATTCCCATTTCACCAGCGAACCGGTAGGCCTTCATAGTGACCAAATCAACTACACCAGAGAGATTGTCTTCAGAACCAATTGGTAGCTGGATTCGCAAAGCTTTCGGAGAGAGACGTTCTTCGATAGATTTGATTGAAGCATCATAGTCGGCTCCAAGTTTATCCATTTTGTTTACAAAACAGATTCGTGGCACACCAGCTTCGTCAGCGTAGCCCCAGTTGGTTTCAGTTTGTGGTTCTACACCAGCGGCACCGTCAAACACTACCACCGCACCGTCGAGTACCCGCATCGATCGTTTTACTTCAGCGGTGAAGTCGATGTGACCTGGCGTATCGATGATGTTAAACGTATGTTGCTTGTCAGTATTGGTTCGGTCTGTTTCAAGGGTCTTGGCCCAGTTACATGAAATCGCCGCTGCCGTAATAGTAATACCGCGTTCTCGTTCTTGGTCCATCCAGTCAGTAACGGTTTCCCCGTCGTGTACTTCACCAATTTTGTGACTCATACCCGTGTAGAAGAGTACTCGTTCAGACGTGGTAGTTTTACCAGCGTCAACGTGCGCTACGATACCAAAGTTTCGCATGCGGCTGATTGGAAATGCTCGTGCCATAACTATATATGTATAAAATCTAAATTAAATAATGTCTCTCTCTACTGGTGGACGTGGGCGGCGAAGCCGTCACCCTATACCACAATAGAAAAATTGCCCAAACTGGGCTAATCGGCGCTATCATACGGTATTTACTACGCAATGGCAATGCTTTGACACCCAGTGCTTTTGCTTTATGCTGAAACTAACGCAACCAATTTTTTAGGGAGGACGAAATGCGTAGAGCTCTTTTAATGTTTGTCTTCTGCTTTAGCTTTGTTTCGATTGCTCAAGCGGCTCCAGAAGTGCGACGCGCTCCATTAGTGGAGCCATTCGTAGTTTGTTTCCAGCTTTACAACAAATTCAACTTCCGATGGCATGTGAAAAAGATTCATGTGATGTACGGACATGTCAGCATCCTCGAAAGCTGGGTATTAAAGCCTGCACAGACTAATTCTGGAGGTTCAAATGGATACACTCTTGTAAAAGGAGATATTCGCACCTTCGAAGACTTCATCACAATATGTAATGGCGAGAGGAGAACCTGATGATCATTGTTAAAGCCTTCGCTGACGCTTGTATAATTACATTCATCATCTTTGTCTTTTTGTTCTGGCCTTGGGCACTCTTCAGCCCGGCGTCAGCAAAAGCTCCAACAGAGGAAGTGCTGGAGCAAACAACTGCCTACTGCAACCCTCGCCCCGGCATCGGGTGCGGGTAACACACGTAAGACTTTCTGCCGCGACTCGCTCGCGTTGCAAGAAGGCCCCTGCGTGTTTTCTTGTTTTGATTAGAAAATATCCCTATAAATTGACTTTATAATAAAACATGTTATTATTTAGCAATGGAATTATTGCTCTCGTTTACGGTTCAAGACATTCCACCCACCATTTAGAAGGAGGCTACTATGGCCCGTCTCATCGCTCTTTCCATCATGATCGTGCTCGGGTCCAGCCCAGTAGCATACGCCTGCGCCAACAATGAAGCCGGAACGCCAAAAAAACCAGAAAAAATCGAGTTTCTGATGGCGCTCTCGATCGAAGGCCCTGACGCAGCAAAGAATCGCTGCGTCGGAAGTTCGACAAAAATATACACCTCGTACAAGCTGCGTGGACCAATCGATGAGCCTGCGTTGGTGGCGCAAATCGCCACCACAATCAGCGATAAATCAATCGACATCGCTGGCATTGCTGGGGTCGTATACATCAAGTCGCCAACTGCGGATTCAGCGCCTGACTTCGTCGAACAACTGATCTACCTCCATGCCAACTGGCCGGGGCAGCTCTACGTTGATGAAGAGATGTCAATTGTCTCAGTCGAAGAAGTTCGGTGGGGCAAAAGCTGCAAAACCAGCAATATCGCTTTCGACGGCACAAACTTCACCGCCGGCGATCAATGCCGTATCACGATAAACTGGTTTAGGGATTCAGACTCCTAAATCGTCAGCCAGCAGCTTCCTGCCGATGGCGCTCACCGCGTGCAGGTGGAACACGGAAAACCGTGCCTCCACCCCACGCGTTTTCTTGTGCCCAAAAGTGAAATAATACGCTAGTATGGTCGTATCAATAGGCGCTTACTACTAATTACTTTTATTTATGGAGAAATCATATGACGTTGTTGTAATCGGAGCCGGATCAGGCGGACTCACCGCTGCGGTTGGTTTCTCCAAAGTCGGTAAGAAAGTACTACTGGTTGAAAAAGAACACATGGGTGGCGAATGCACCAACTCAGGCTGTGTCCCCAGTAAAGCCCTCTTGCACCACGCTAAGGATTACCATCTTGCTAAGACGATCGCGGGAGAAACTACTACTGGTGAAACCTTCCGCTCAGAAGCTTTTTCATATGTACGCGCGAAAATTGATGCGATTTTGGAAGAAGAAACTCCAGAAACCTTTGAAAAAATTGGGATCGATGTGGTGATGGGTGATGCCGTGTTCAAATCAAAGTGCAGTATCACCGTTGGCGACGACACCTACCACTACAAAAACGCTATCATCGCCACTGGCTCGAGCCCACGGATGATCGATGTACCGGGTATGAACGCCAATGATATTTTAACCAACCAAAATATCTTTGCACTGTCAGACGTGCCGGAAAAACTGCTCATCATCGGCGGTGGGCCAATCGGCATGGAAATGGCCCAAGCCTTCGCTATGCTTGGTAGCCAAGTCACTATCGCTGACACTGGTAATCGTTTCGCCAAACTTGAAGACGAGACTATCTCCCCCATCATTCAGAAGAAGTTTGAGGACTTAGACATTAAGATCTTACTCAACGCGCATATTTCGAATGTTGAAAACAAGCAAGCGTTATTTAACATCAAGCCAGACGGACGTGATGGAGACACTACCGAAACCATCCGAGTAGCCTACGACAAAACGCTCATTGCTATTGGTCGCGTCCCAAATTTTCCCAAAGGCCTTGAAGCAGCTGGGATTGAAAACTGCCCGCAGTGCATCTGCGTCGACAAACAACACCGTACTTCAAACAAATATGTATACGCGGTTGGTGATGTGACCCAAAAATTCAAGTTTACCCACATGGCTGACGACATTGCTCGGCAGATTGTTACTCGAGTAGTCAGTAAAGGCATCTTCCGAGTAAAGAAGAACAAGGCCATTCCGAAAGTCACCTTCACCACCCCTGAGATCGCGCAAGTGGGCTTGTCATACAAAGAAGCCGTAGCAAAATACTCGGAAAGCGGGGTAATGAAAGTCGAAGTCCCCTTCTCAGCGAACGACCGAGCTCATACTGATGACGTGACCGACGGACGATTGGTAGTAGTGGCACGTCGCCTCAATGGCCAAGTACTGGGAGCCAATATTATTGGCCCCGCCGCTGGAGAAATTCTTTCTGTCTTCACCCTGGCGATTGACCATAAGATTTCGATGTGGAAATTGCGTAATCTCATTTACGCCTACCCGACCTACAGCTTGATCGTTAAGAAAGCCGGTGACTATTTCTTCGCGCAACAGTTTGCTGACCTAAAACAAGACCTCAGCACTGCCGCCAAAAAGCACGCACCGAAACTAATCGCCGCTATCTTCTGGATTGGTCTCTTGGTTGCATTCCAAAACTACAAAACTGACAACGGTCTCAGCAACATCGAGTTCTTACTCACCCTCCTCACCTTCTTTACGACGAGTATGTGGGGGCCGGTGGTCTACATGGTCTTATACGCCATTCGTCCACTTATCTTCTTTCCGGCTACACTGCTGACAGCGCTCTCGGGTGCGCTCTTTGGACTCTGGTGGGGTATCTTGTATACCGTTCTGGGTGAAAACGCCTCAGCTAACTTCGCCTACTGGATTGGCCGCTTCTTCGGGAAAGACCTTAAGCTCGAAGATTCAATCATTGGCAACTGGGTAGAGGCGCTGCGCAAGCGACCGTTTGAGTCAGTTCTCTTTATGCGTCTCTTCTATGTGCCGTTTGATCTCACTAACTACGGCTCAGGGATTCTCAAGGTAGACTGGAAGTCATACTTCACTGCTACCTTGATTGGTATCATGCCTGGCCTTACTACTTTCGTTGCCCTCGGAGCCGCGATCGATCTCGAAGAGTTCCGTACTTCTGGGCTCTCCTTCGACGCCTTTGATCCAAAATTCCTGGCGTTGTCGGTTGGAATCTTCATCGCTTCGATTGTACTCTCTCGAGTACTGAAGAAGTGGAAGAAGGAAGTGGTATAAACCAATTACAGAAACAAAAGGGCCGGGAGCAAAGCTCCCGGCCCTTTTGTTTAAAGCTTAAACAATTCTTTGCGATAGGTGTCTTTAATTCTCTCAGTACCATTAGGAGTTGTTACTTCCCTCGAGGAATATCCAGTTTCTTTAATGTAAAAAGACTGATCATTTATACGCAATAATTTGTGCCAATCTCCATGTACTGCATCTACCCCTTCCTCACCAGCCTGATACCCAAGCTCTAATACTGAACCAGAACACTGTGACACATCTAAGCCGGATATCAGCGGAAAAAAATGATAATACACCGGTGGAATTTTTCCAAAAGCAGTAAAATGTTTCCTCCAAACATGATCAGGAATTTTGTTTTCGATTAGAATCATATCTACAAAATTTTGCTCTGTATCTAAGACATCTTCTATATCAATGAGTGACTTTTTGTAATCACACACATACGCACCCTCCTGATGCTCAAAATTTGTTTTAAGACTGACCAGCTGTGGAGCCTGTCGATACGATTCAACACAGTGTACTTGTTCAGAAAAAACACCCTCACGAGTAACGGTAAATTCGTGCTGCTTTTCACTTTCATTAGCACGGTATGAAACAGATTCTCTAAATTCTTCTCCATCAATAGTAAGTACGGCCTCTTTATCAAAATCACCAATCGTTTCCAAAATCACCCATTCAAACTGTGGGGGTAAACCGAACACTTCAATCCAGCCCACCATTTGATGGTACCTGGGTAAGACAATCTGCCTTTTCACACCATTCACATCAATATGCACACTATAATAGTAAATTCCATTATTGAAATGGCTATATTTAATATTTAGGTCTCCGATCTTTACCATTACTTTTAGTATAACAATCAAAACCTTAAACAAATTATTTTCTCTATCCCCAGGCATCTTAGTGTAGTATTGACACTAATATTACTATCTGCTAGTATAGAAATTAGATAGAGCTGCGCACAGGCGCGGCAAACCATTGTTCTTAGTTAGTGTAGTTAATACATTAACAATCACCTTCTGTTCTGCTGGCGCATTCTGGGTTAACGCCGGGAGCGCTCCAGCAGTACAGAAGCCTGAGTTACGTTCTTCGACAACCTCATAGGAGTTACACAATGAAACAGTCACTTGGTGTTATCGTCGCTCGCATGCAGGTCGACATCCTGCACGCTGGCCATATCCACCTCATCGAGTCGGTCACAGCAGAAAATGATGCAGTGCTCGTACTACTCGGCGAACGCGACAAAGTGCCCGGTGCCAAGCACCCGCTACCAGCACCCCTTCGCGCTCAGATGGTCCATGAGCACTTCCCTTCCATATTGGTCGGGACACTCAAAGATACGCCGAGCAACGAACGCTGGAGCGCCGAGCTTGATCGCACGGTGAACGAGATCGCGCATGATGCCGAGGTCACCCTCTACTGCTCACGCGATGGATTCGCTCCCTACTACAGCGGCGCGTTTCCGGTCAAAGAAATTGACCCGGTCGCTGCTCCTTCAGGAACTGAGATCCGGCATCGGATCAAAGTCGAAGGAGTCGAAACCACTAACGCAGACTACCGTCGGGGCTGGATCGCTCACGCGACCCGCCGCTATCCGGTCGATCTGTCTACCGTCGATGTGGCGGTGATGGATGGAGCCAGAGAATTTATCTGGCTCGGTCAAAAACCTGAAGACTGTGGCAAATGGCGTTTCGTCGGCGGGTTTGTTGACCCAAGCGATGAGACCCGAAAAGCTGCTGCGCTGCGGGAAACCAAAGAAGAGTTTGGTGAGCTTAATCTAAGCAACCCAGTCCATATCGGCGATTTCAAAATCGACGATATGCGTTACCGCGACGAAGCAGATGGCACTCGCACCGACTTCTTTCTCGTCACCAACAGCTGGAAAGCACCGACCGCAAATGACGACATCAGCGCGGTCAAATGCTTCCGCATCGAAGACCTGATAGACAACCTTATCGATGCCCATCAGATACTCGGGGCTGCATTGCTCGATCATCTCAACCAATCTTAAACTGAGAAAGGAGAAACTCATGTTTCCTCTCAACCCACTGGCCTCGGCCGACACCTACAAGTTCGGCCATTGGAAAATGGATCCAGCTGGCGTGACTGAAAAGTCCGGCTACATCGAACCGCGTGGTGGTTTGACTGCTGAAGTCGTGAACTTCGGCCTTCAGGCCTACATCAAGTCCTATCTTATGCGTCCTTATACGCACGAGATGGTTGATGAGGCGAAGTCCATTATGGACGCTCACGTGCGGCCTGGCTTCTTCAATGAAGCGGGCTTCCGCTACATCGTCGATCAGTACGGTGGACGGGCTCCCTTGGAAATTCAGGCAGCGCCGGAAGGCAGCCTGATCCTCCCGGGGAATGTGCAAGTCCAAGTTCGCAGCACCGACCCGCAGCTCGCGTGGTTCGCCACGTGGGTAGAAACCCAAATGCTGCGCGCTATCTGGTACCCATCGACCGTCGCCACGCTTTCCCGCGAGGCGAAGAAAGTCATCATGGCCGGTCTTCAGATCACCGCAGACGAACCAGAAGAAGCAATTTGGTTCAAGTTGCATGATTTCGGCGGCCGGGGCGCGTCTTCGGGCGAGTCGGCCATGCTTGGCGGCATGGGACATTTGGTCAACTTTATGGGCACAGACAACGTCGAGGCGCTTGTTGGTGCTCGTCGGTTCTACCATGAAGACTGCGCCGGATTCTCGGTTCCTGCGTCGGAGCACTCAATTGCGACGACCTGGGGACCAGACCGTGAAGTCGACTACGTGCGTCACATGATTAGGGAGTTCGACGCACCTGATGCGCTCTTCTCGATCGTCGGCGACAGTTATGACATCTTCTCATTCGTCAAGAACGTGATCGGCGATCAGCTGAAAGATGACGTGCTTGCCCTTCAAGGCAAATTGGTTATTCGTCCTGACTCGGGCGACCCGACCAAAATGCCGATCGAGACCATCGAAATGGTGATGGACAAGTTTGGACACGGCGAAACCCAGAAAGGCTATCGCACGCTACCCAAACAAGTCGGCGTCATTCAAGGCGACCAGACGGACAAAGCTCGTCTGCAGACCACCATCGCGGCCATGATTGATCGTGGCCTCGATGTTAACAACCTCGTGTGGGGCATGGGTGGCGCTCTATTGCAGGGCGTCGGTCGTGACGACCACAAGTACGCCATGAAGGCGAACGAAGTGGTTGAAGATGGCCGGAGGATCGCAATCAAAAAAGATCCGATCACCGACCAGGGCAAAGTCTCCAAAGCCGGACGCCTAGCCCTCATCGACTCATGTGGTATCGGCGGCTGCTCGCAGAGTACTGTTGCCGAAGCTGAACTGTTAGATCCAAAGCGCAATCTGTTGCAGACGGTCTATCGAGATGGCGTACTCCTTGAGGATGTCACCTTCGCTGATGTGCGTAAGCGTGCACAAGTGTAAGGAACCAATCAACTCAGGCGACAAGAGAAATCTTGTCGCCTTTTTTATTAGTGTTATATACACAATAAGTAAACATACAAAAAGGGTTTTGCTACAGTACTGCAGATAATTGTTGTAACCTACTGTTCTTAAACCGATATAGAGCGGCTGGTCTATTCTGCATCCCTTCTTGCATTGCCCCAGTCTCTTCAATGACCTGTAAGGCTAAAATCTTTTTACGGAAGTTTCGCTTATCGATCTCTTTTTTCAACAGCACTTCGTACACATTCTGTAATTCACTTAGCGTAAAGTGATTTGGCAATAAATACTGCGCGATAGTTGTGTACGCCAGCTTTCCTGTCAGGCGCTTGATGGCTACTTTCAACATCTCGTCGTGATCATACGCTAAATTTTTTAGCGAAGTCACTGGCACAAATCGGGCCGACTCATGTGTGTACGACAAAACCTGATCAGGGGTCATAAATCCAATGTACGCTACTGCGACAACCCGGTTTCTTAAATCTCGAGCTACCTTGCTAAAAGTATATAGCTGCTCCGTATACATATTTTTTAAACCAGCTTTCTCAAATAAAATTCGCTCAACTGTATCCTCTGCTGTTTCAGATGGTTCAACTAATCCGCCTAAAAATCCAAGCTTATTGCAGTAATGCGGTGGTCGATTAATATCATCAATCAGCACATGGAGTTTTTTATCAACCAAGCCAAAAACTACTACATCCGCCGCCAAGGCGGCAAATCGATTTTTAAGTGGAGCTTTATTCATTCGCTTAGTGTACTCTACACATGATCAGAACTCAAGTAACAAACCGGCTGGCGCATAGCGCCGGCCGGTTTGTTTGTTAGTCTACTTTTGGTTTCTCTTTTTTTGGTTTCTTCACTTCTTTTTTTCGATCTTGTCCTTTTGCCATATATACAATTTATTATTTAGCTTTCTTATCTAAGTCTAACCTATCATCAATGCGAATTTGTCCCACAAAGTCCGGAACGTGGGAAACCAACATCATGGCTCCAGCATACTGATCAAGCGCTTTTGCAATCACTGGAATATGTCGGAAGTTAATATGGTTAGTAGGTTCGTCAAGAATTAACAGCCCTGGTTTTAGTAGAACTAGGCGGGCAAAGGCCACTAGACCCTTTTGTCCCTCCGACAAAAGTCCGATTCTAGTCTTAATAATATCGCGGTTTATTAAAAATCCGGCTGCCACACTACGCATATCTTCTTCAATTTTCTTGTCCATCACATCCATCAAGCAATCAAATACGGTTTGATCAAAATCCAAGTTTGAAAAATCTTGTCGGTAATACCCGATCGTTACTCCTGGAGAGATTTGCTCTCCCGTCGCATGACCAGAAGCCAGTGACTCTAAGAGCGTTGTTTTCCCGATCCCGTTAGGACCAACAATCTGAAGATGCTGTCCTCTCTTCAGGGTAATATCACAAGGCACCTGCTTTGGACTATGGTTTTTAATCACTTGATACGAAGTAAGCTTTAGTACTTCAGTCGGAATATCTGCCTGCACTGGGATAGTGAAGTCGCGAATCGTGCGATCTTCTTTTCGCACCTCCACTTTATTTTCCTCATCGTCTTCCACCTTTTCTCGCATCCGTTTAGCTACCAAACGCATTCCTCCTCCTTTGTTAGCAAAAAAGTTTGCTTTATCTTTGTTGGCTTGAATCTCTTTTTCAAGACGAGCATTTTGTCGCTTCTCTTTTTCTACTTGAGCAGCAATATCTTTTAGTACGTCGTGATAGTTTCCTTCGTATAATTCAATTTGACGATTTTGCACATTTAGATACAAGACGCCATGGGTAAATGCATTTAAGAAATCTGCATCATGTGAAATCACGATTACTGTCTTACGGTACTCACGCAAAAATTGAGTTAAGTGCTCAATACCTTCGACATCGAGGTTGTTTGTTGGTTCATCCAGCAGCAATACATCCGGGTTTTGAATCAAAGCGGACGCTAGTAGCAATCGAGCCTGTTGCCCACCGGAAAAGCTACCGACTATTCGTTCTTTAAAACTAGCTACCATATCTGGATTTTTTGGTGCTAGATTTACCACCTCGAGAATAGCATCAATCTTGGGATCGATATCGTATACTTTTTCGTTAAAGCACTTCTCAAAAAACGCCCGCAGGGTAAGCTCAAGCTCAGCTCGAGGAATGACTTGTCGAGAAACGGCAATACTAGTGCGCGGCATGATGTTTACATCCCCCTCATCGGGTTGATGCGCACCGGTGATCAGGCCAAACAAAGTACTTTTTCCAGCTCCATTTTGTCCCATGAGCGTAAACTTCGCTCCACGACGTACGGAAAAAGAAGACTCAATTAAAATTGGTTTAGTGGCGTCGTGTTCAAACGAAACTTGATTGAACGAGATAAGTCCTTGGGCTCGTGACATAGTGAGACAGAGCATACCGGAGTGTAGCCAAAGACGCAAACAAACAAACGACGCTTTTAGCGTCGTTTGTTTGTTTTTTATCCTTTGCCTACTTTAAATAGCTATCAAAATAAATTGCATGACAGGTGAGAAAGTGTTTAAACACTTTCGCAAGACCTTGCCTAGTATTTTGAAGGATAAAAAATACTGACAAGGTATACCGTCCCAGTACGTGATGTATACCTTCACGCAACTATTTTGTGAGGTACGAATCAAAATAAATTGCGTGACAGGTATACCCACCTGGATTTTTCACTAAGTAATCTTGGTGCTCCAGCTCTGCGGCCCAGAAGCGATCTAGTGGTTCTAAAGTTGTCACCACTGCATCCTCCCAGCGACCAGACTCATTTACAACTGAGATCATTTCTTCAGCTACCGCCTTTTCTGTTTCATCAGCAAAAAAGATAGCTGAACGGTAGGCAGTACCTCGATCATTTCCCTGCTGATTCAAGGTCGTTGGATTATGAACCTGGAAAAAGAAGTCAAGCAGCTCCTGATAGCTAATCTGCTTCGGATCATATTCAATCTCTACCGCCTCAGCATGTCCTGGATGATTACGATACGTCGGATTGTCATTCTCTCCACCGGTGTAGCCAGCCTCAGTATCAATCACACCATCGAGGTTTCGGATTAGGTCTTCGAGTCCCCAGAAACATCCTCCCGCCAAATATGCCTTCTTTGTTTGTTGTATCATATAGTTTTTCTTATTCCTTACAGGAACTGTTCAGGTTGTCACTATTTTTTCAAAATAGTAGGCAACCTTCTAAAACTGTCCCCCAGACAGTTTTAGCCCCAGAAACAGCCACCAGCTAAATATACTTTTTTTGTCATAGTATTTCTGTCTTAGTTTATAACACTGATTACTACGTCCGGCTTAGATTTTTTATTTCGGTTCGATTGCGCAGTTTTGAACTAGCAGCTCAACTCACCATCAATCGGGCAAGGGGCGATTGACTCTAGATTTGGATCTAATGTACCTGGCTCGGTGCCACTCACTACATAATCTTCTACCTTATGAATAGCCCATTCGTTGTCGTAGTTCCACATCTCCCAACCATAACGCCATTCGTTCCAGCCTACCGTCATTTCTTTCACGTAAATATCATTTTCAGCTAGGAAGTTACCGGCTTTACGTCCATTCATACAAGCTGCGCTGTAACAATAAATAATGATTTCTTTATTTGGGTTTTCTGCGAGTAGCTTTTGGAAATCACTCAAGATCACATCTAGAGCTCGGCCAGTATCAATATTAATCGCTCCGACAACATGCTCACGCTCGTAATCTTCCTGCGTACGCACATCTACTAATACAAAATCCTCTTTCCCGTGACTCATCCGTTCTCGAATATTATGCGGACTAACAAGCGTTGCTGACTCAGTCGCGTAGTAGGTGGCGATACGCTCGTTTTGCATATCAATATCAGACTGCCACAGGTCACAAACGTGTAGACCAACAAATGTTCCTAGTACGCCAATCAAAATTCCTAATCCTAGTGATTTATACATAAAAAAATATTATTCATTACTAATGGCAGCCATTATCTCAGTAATAGTACCGCCGGCTTCAAGATCAATCCCTGTCCGGAGTGAGACATTTGTGAGCAAGGTCTTCATACCTTCGGCTGAAATAGCAGTCGCTGCATCGTGTCTAAATTGATCAGGGCCAATCTTATGCATAAGACGTCCATCAGCAATTACATACCGTCCCGTACTGGCTTCTACGTTAGCAAAGTCTGTCTCCACCAAACCGGGAAACACCGCAAGAAACATAAACGGCTCATACCCACGATCTGGAATACCAAGTACACGATCTACATCACCTCTTAGAGTAGCGATAAAAATAGTTTGTTCTTCACTAGCAAAGCGCTCAACCACTGGTGCATTGTGTCTAAACTCAATTACCAGCACCCCGGTATACCACCAGTACCCAAGTAACAGAATCATACCGATTAAGTTGAGGGTTAAGAAAATATCTATCCACTTTCGAATCATAGCTCGAGTATACCACTCCTGCACAAAAGACCGGTATAATGAAATAACTATGTCGCTACGTCTATACTTACTAGCACTCATCATCCTTTTCACACCACTGGTCAGTGGGGCGCAAGGTTCTAACGCCGGTATTGTGCAAGGGCTTTGGTATGACAAAGACACATTTTTTGTGGGCGACACGGTGCGAGTCTATGTTGCAGTGCGAAACAATACTGGGGCTGATTTATCTGGTACCGTAGAGTTTTTTGTAAACGAAGAGCGTGTGGAACGTAATAACATTGATGCGCTTGATGGCCGTATCATTGAGAGCTGGGGAGACTGGACGCCGAGCTACGGCACCAGTACTATCAGTGCTACTTTATCCCGAACGGAAATCTCTTCAACTGCTTCCGGAACTCAGCCAATCATCGTTACCTCTGCCTTAGCCAAAGATACTATTTTTATTGATCGTGATACTGATAGCGACGGTACAGGTGATCTTGTCGATCAGGATGATGACGGCGATGGAATTGCAGATGGTGATGACGCTGAACCACTACTATTTAACAAACCAGCCGAAACTGAAAAAAATGAGAACGAGGCTGAAACAGAAGATAGTAGCCCATCTCTATCTGAAACAGATAACCAATCAGCTGGCCTCGAACAGTTCCTCACTCCCAGTCGAGCAAATGGTGCGCTCGCAAGCCTGACTGAAACCATTACCGAATCAAAACGGCAACTTGATTCGTATCGAGCGGAACGATCTAGCGACGACGAGGCGAAGGAAACGCAGGGCGTTTCCTTCGCCTCGTCGTCCGGCACCACTACCCCCGAAGGTTTCGGCACCATCACCCGTACCCAAAATACTGAAGACGCTTCTACTGGCTGGCTAGCTACCATCTGGCAATTCATCGCTACCACCTTTTCGATTATCTATACCGTCATTCTCGCCGGCCTCTCCTGGATCCTCGGTCACCCCTCACTCGTCCAACTCCTCCTCCTACTCCTGCTCCTCTACGCCCTATACAAAACCGCCAAAAAATTCGGTAGCCGCCCCTCGTAATCAATAAAGGCTCTAGTTCGTAATACATACGCTGAACTAGAGCCCTTCTACAAACCGAATTGCTTTGCGAGCAATTACAATAATGAACTTATTGACCTTTCCTTTATTTCGAATGATAAACACCAGCGCCACACCTGCAATAATATTCAGGGCAAATACAGTGACCGCAGTCCAAAATAAGTCTGGAGTAGCAATCAACCAGTGCACAGAACCCATGATTGAAGCGGCAATAAGTGCCACCCATACAGAACCTAGGCTATACGCGCCCAACCAACGCTCGCGCCGAGCAACTCGTTGGGTATACCGCATAGTGAACCCAGCAAGAAATGGTGACGCTAAAACATGCGCCAGCACATACCAATCATACAAACGATCAGTCTGATCAGAATTTGCCCAGATGATTGCTATTGTATTGACAATCAAAGAGATAAGGGCGAATTGAATGTTAAATATTTTGCGAATTTCTTCCATCTCACCCTCCTTTCTTTTTCAATTGGGCTGCACTTTTATACCAGCTGCTGAGAAAAACACAAACAAAAAGCCCCCCCGTGGGTGCTTTTTGTAACAGAAATTTTCAAAACGAGGCAAGGCAAAAGGCCTAAAAATTTGTTCACCTTACGCTAAGTAAGGCTCACAAATTTTTAGGCCTTTTAACGCGGCATCGTGCAGAAAATCTCTGTTAGAAAGCGAAGTGAGCAAAGGCTCGGTTAGCTTCTGCCATCTTGTGTGTATCTTCTTTCTTCTTCACGGCATTCCCTTCTTCCTTTGCTGCAAGCATAAGTTCTGAAGCGAGTGCTTTGTGCATTGGGATACCTTTTTGTCCCCGAGCAGCTGCAATAATCCAGCGCAAGCCGAGCGCAACGCGTCGTTCTGGTCGAACTTCACGTGGTACCTGGTAGTTTGCTCCACCAACTCGGCGTGAGCGAACTTCCATCGAAGGACCCGCATTTTTCAGTGCAGTGTCAAAGATTTCTAGTGGTTCACCACCACCGTCTTTGGTATCTTTGATCTCTGCAAAGGCTGAGTACACGATCTTGCGGGCAGTTTCTTTTTGACCGTTGAGCATCACGTAGTTGATGAGTCGTTCGACTTCAATTGAACCAAATTGAACATCTGGCTTGACCTCAGGTCGTTTTTTGATTGGTCGTCGCATGACGTAATTTCTTAATGTGGGTAATTAAGAATGGAGAATTATGAAAACAATTCTGCATTCTTCGCATAATTTGATTCCGTACCCATTTGGGTTGAATCGCATCCGATAATCTGTAGCGAATATAAACTATTTGTAATTGTTAGGAATCGCTGTCCTACTCACCTTTGGGCATCTTAGCTCCGTAACGAGAACGTCCTCGTCGTCGGTCGCTTACACCTCCAGCGTCGTACTTACCTCGAACTACAGTGTAGTTCAC
Organism: uncultured Candidatus Saccharibacteria bacterium; assembly: GCA_964350735.1. Classification (GTDB taxonomy): domain Bacteria; phylum Patescibacteriota; class Minisyncoccia; order Phycocordibacterales; family UBA918; genus OLB19. The sequence goes on along the minus strand of CAYGKO010000001.1, from coordinate 252,607 downwards.
ACCAATATCCTTTACTCGTCCTCCTCGTACTAGAACCACTGAGTGCTCCTGTAGTGAGTGACCGATACCTGGGATATACGCAGTAATTTCCTGACCGTTGGTGAGTCGTACCCGAGCGATCTTTCGAATCGCAGAGTTCGGCTTACGTGGAGTCTTAGTAGTTACTCGCGTACACACTCCCCGCTTAAATGGAGAGGTGTAGCTGTTTGGTTCGTTTTTGATCTTATTGAACCCAGTGTGCAGCGCAGCGCGCTTACTCTTGGTTGCCGGATCTCGACGACGCTTCTTTGTTAATTGATTGATTGTTGCCATAAGTAGCCAGAGCAGAATACTATAAACTGGGGGTTTTGCAAGGTGAACGCTCGTATCGAAAATTGAATAACACGCGTTGTTTCCCCGGCGGGAAACACGCTCGGCTCAGGCCCGTAGAAAGCTGCTGTCCTGGCGGACGCTGACGCAGCAGCTTACTCCGGCTACGGGCCTTCCGCCAGGTTTTTCAATTTTGATACTCACTTAGTCTAGTCGGTTTAGTTTAAAACCCAACAAACAAGCCAGCGATACTGATAGTCAATGCATAGAGTGGTCCGCCCAGAAAGAGTGCAACTACTAGGAAAATTATCGCAAACGACGCAAAGATATTGCGTTCCATACTGCGCATTAAGTCCCGATACTTCATTTGGAGATTGTACGGCAAGAAAACAGGGAGAATCTTTGATCCATCAAGCGGTGGGATCGGAAGCAGGTTAAAGACCGCCAGGAAAATATTAAGGGTAATGATCCCAAACGATAGCTCAATAAACGCGGCTGGCAGAGCTAGTACATCAGCGAAACGCAGGATAATCGCAAAAATAAGTGCAATCAGGATATTGGCCGCTGGGCCAGCCGCCGCCACTTTGGCTTCGCCGTACTTTTGGTCAGTCAGGTTGTAGGGGTTGTAGGGGACTGGCTTGGCGGCCCCAAAGAGAAATGATGAACCACTCAAGAACAACATTCCTGGCACAATAATCGACATCAGCGGGTCGATATGAACGATTGGATTGAGCGATAGTCGCCCCTGCAGCTTGGCGGTTGGATCACCTAACTTGAACGCCGCATAGCCGTGTGCAATTTCATGCAGCACGATAGACAATATAAGGACGATGAGCATTGCAGCAGAATCCATAGTGGATCGAGTATACCACGAAGTTATTGTGAGCCACTAGACCTGATGTAAATCTCCTTGCAGATTTAATGGGGTATGGTACTATGCCCGGGCTAAACAAATCTATTTATGGCAAAGCAATGTGAAATCACCGGGAAGAAAACCCAAATCGGCGGACGCTACAGTAACCGTACTCGTGCGACGCAATTTAACCCATGCGGGAAGGTAAAGCGACAGCCAAACCTCCAAAAGAAGCGCATCTTCGTACCAGAGCTTGATAAGCACGTGGTAGTAAACGTTTCTACTAAAGGACTTCGGACTATCGCCAAGAACGGCGCCTACAAGGTCCTCAAAGCAGCAAAGCTCATCTAGTCTCTCTCAGAGAAAAACAAAAAAGACCGGCGCACAGCGCCGGTCTTTTTTGTTATCTTTTACAGTGAGTCTTCTCCTTCAATATAAAGCTCAGCCGTCCTGAATTCATCTTCATCAATATTGAGAACAACCGTATCTCCAGACTTAGTCTTCACATACAGTGGACCCTCTATATGAACTTGATAATCTGCGGATTCCTTTACTGTCATCGTGATATCAACTGTAAATTTTTCACTGTCCCCCGCTTTTACAACGTAATAATTATCATTTTTTTCGTCAGCAATTGGGTATGCATAGGAAGCGGTACTAAGGAAGCCAGGCTGCATAGACGAAAAGTTACCAGTGAAGTTGCTTACAACTTCACCATCTTTCATAACGCTATACTTGGGCTGATACAGCGAACTAGAATTATTTTGATGGGTTCCATAAAGTGAATTTTTTATCCATACATCTTCATCTCCAGCAATAATCTCAAACTCAACCGTAAAGTTACCCCATTCACCCAGCGCAGGTGAGCTTGTCTTGATCCGCGTATCGTTATCAATAAACTCAATATCTACGGCACTCACATCCTTTTTGTCATTGATTTCAATTACCACATCATCAGACACTGACTTTGCACTACCATCTTTAATATTTGTCACCCACACAGAGAGTTCGTAGCGACCTTCTCGAACTCTCCCCAAGCTATCAGCTTCTGGAATTGTAAATGAAGCTGAGCCTTTATCAATTAGATAACTTTGCACCATATGTCGCTCTGCTTTATATCCATCAAGTGGACCAAGCAGCGTGACGTTCAACACATCATCTTCCAGATCATTATGGTCCCATTTCACTGTGATTCTATCGCCAATTTCATACGCAGCACCTCGACGAGGTGAAGTAATATCAATGTCATAGTCTTTCTCTTCCTTAAGTACGTCTTCTATATAAAACGTACCACTTTTAGCTTCTGCAATGATAGCTCCGTCTTTGTATCCCACTCCTGGTCCACGCAAAGTGACAACAGCCCGATAGTTTCCAGGACCTAGGTCGTATCCAGAATTTCTAATCACTTCAGCACTAACGCCACTCTGCGGCTCTTCACCAGCTATATCTACACAACCTGCACCACTAGGTGGAAAAGCAAAGGAATTTTTTGTACGTACATTATAGAGCGTAACGCACGCTTCGCTATTTCTTGGTACTGAACCCTGTTGGTTCCATGTAACAGTCAATCGATCCCCATATTCATATACATCTCCAGAATCGGGATCCGCAACGGTGACCGAAACATCTTCCAATACTAATGGGGTTACATTGTTCTTTGAAAGCTTTGTAAACCACCCTTCAGCACTCCAACCTCGCGTACCGTTATTGTATTGGACTAACCACCACGTATACCCATCGGCGTATCTTGGGCCGCTCACGATTGAGCCAGTGGTGTACGCCGCTATGTTATTCACTAAACTATTATTTACACCTGGTCCAGAACGAACCCGCAAGATAGCGGAAGTTTTCACTTCATCACCAACACTAAAGCCTGATGATGTGAAACCTCCTTCAGGAGAAGTACCAAAGGTTGGTGACGCCGTAGTCGACTGTGTCTGTAACGTTGCCAATAATTGCATAATGAGCGATATGATCTGCTCACGATCCATGTTTTCTGCTTGGGCATGGACTGGAAATGGAACAACGAAGCTAACCCCAAGAACACTAACGACGATAAATGCTAACAATGATTTTTTAAGGTTGTACGTACACATAAAAATTTTCTACGAGTAATCCTTTAAGGTTATCACAAGATTTTAATGTTGTTGCCATACTGACGTACCATCAGTTGCAAATGAAACAGTTCCAGACTCGGCCGTTGAGATGACTCGCGCGCCAGCTGCGCTGGCGCGCGCTACTACGTCTGGATGAGGATGCCCGTAACGATTGTCTTTCCCTGCTGACACAACGCCATAGGTTGGACTGACTGCTTCTAAAAATATGGCTGAGGTTGAGGTGTCTGAACCATGATGTCCGAGCTTCAACACTTCACTTTCGAGTGTCGCACCATGCTGGGTCACCAAATAATCTTCAATCCCTTTCGGTGCGTCTCCTGTGAGCATAAATTCGATCTCACCGTACTGCACCTGCAGCACAATTGAGCTGGCATTACTCTCGAGTTGAGCTGGGTTTTGCGCCGGCGACAATACGCGCACGGTCGTCGATGCCCCTAAATGAATGACTTGCCCCGCTCGGGCAAATACAATCGCGGCACCTTCAGTTTGCACCCCGTCTGCATAGGCAGCAGCGGCCAAACTTTCGCCCGTGTTTTCAGTAGTAACAATAGTGCCGACTGTATAACGCGCTAGCACATCAACCAACCCACCGATGTGATCTAAGTCTGGATGCGTACTCACGAGCACATCAATATCACGATCAAACCACCCTAATTCCTGACTGAGCTGTCGCACTACTCCAGCGTCACGTCCACCGTCTACGAGCATCACTTCTCCCGTTGGGGCCTGTATTAAAATCGCGTCCCCTTGCCCAACATCCAAAAACTGCACCTGAAGAAATGAAGTCTCGGTCGCATCAGCTGTCTGTCCCCAGACGCCCATCCATATAAACCCTGCTGCACTGAGTAGAACTAACAGCACCAACAAACGAATTCGTATCACCACATCATCCATATAGTCCTTATGATACAATGCCGGCATTAGAAATAACCACTAGTAACTATGTACGAAGCAAAAACCTTTGATATTCCTGAACTTAGCGGCATTTCCCGTGAAAGCATCGACTTACACCTCGGCCTCTACGCTGGCTACGTGAAGCACGTCAACCTGATTCGCGAAACGATGCTTACAGTTGATGACGACAACAGCTACGCACAAGCCGAGATGCAGCGACGGCTCGGGTTTGAGTTTGGTGGTATGAAAAACCACGAGTACTACTTTGCTCAGTTTGAAGGCGGTACTAAAGCGCTGCCAAATGGAACTTTGAAAGACCTGATCGAGACGCAATGGGGCAGCTTTGACGTCTGGAAGGAGCGCTTTGCCACCATTGCCAAAACGCGAGGGGTTGGCTGGGCCATGCTCTACATCGATCGAACCACGAATCAGCTCGTGCAGACATGGGTAGATGAGCAGCACCAAGGACAACTCGGCGACGTCGATATGGTTCTTGCGCTTGATATGTGGGAGCACTCATACATGCGTGACTTCCTGCCCTCAGCCAAAGGTGACTACATCGACGCCTGGTTTAACAACCTCAACTGGGAAGTGGTGGCGGCACGCGTTTAATCAGCGGAAGAAAATTGGAACCTCAGACGGCGAGGAAGCTTCAGCTTCCTCGCCGTCTTTTGTTTCCTGTATATCCCCCTCCTCCACAATCGTCCAACCAGCTACAGAGTTTGATGCTGTCGGTCCAACTTGCATCCGGCACCACAACCAATAACACAGACTTCCAAGCAATAGATAACTCACTATTACTAACCAAAATGGAAAGGCTGGTACCGTAAACGCAGCAAATGGTAAGCCAGCGAACCACTCTGCGACCGCTAAAATATACGTCAGTGACCAAGCAGTAAGGTGCGCGAACGGTAACGCTAGCGTCGGAGACAACAGCGCCGTCATACCAGTGATGAAGGTCAGCAACATCGCGACCGGAACCAATGGCAACACCAATACATTTACCAACACCGATACCACCGAAAACTCTCCGATCTGCCACAGCAAGAGCGGCAATACAAAAATTTGTGTGATCACTGTGGCAGTCAGAAACTCACGCACCCCAATCGCGCTTGGCACAAACCCCAACTTCGCCTGCAGCCAGGGCGCCCCTACGATCAACCCAAGCGTTGCTAAAAAAGAAAGCTGGAAACCTGGGTCATAAATCAAAATATACGGATTGAAAAGTACCATCAGCACCGCCGTGAATAACAGTGCTCGGGTAATAAGATAAATTCGCCCCGTCGCTTGGGCGAGCAAAATAAGTGCTGCCATAATGCTCGCCCGGAGCACCGTAGCCGACAGCCCCACCATCAGGGCAAACGCTGCAATCGCGGCCATACCAAACCACAACCGACCCCGCAGCGGCAAGAACACCGACAGTACGTAGAGCACAAACGCCACTACGAGCGCCACGTTGTACCCAGAGAGCACCACAATATGAATAATCCCCGTTCGCCTGAAGATCTCTGTCCACTCATCACCAAGAGCCCGCTTCTCACCAAGTAGCAGCCCTTCGGCGAGACCAAGTTGGGGTTCAGGCAAGAGATCAGCGAGCGAAGCTTGGAAGTACGACTTCCCGGTAAGCAAACCTGCCAAGACCGGATTACCCTGCCCCGATGCCACCAGCTCCACCTGGCCATAGCGAATCAAGTATTCAACTCCTTGCGCTTGTAAGTAGCCTGGATAATTAAAAGTTCGTCCTAAATCAGTTTCAAACGCTTCCGGTTTGGTGAGTGTACCGGAGATAGCAATCACATCCCCGTAGGAAAAGTTAGCGTACCGATCGGTCGTAACTAGTAACAGTTCATCATCAACCTTAGTATACAAATGTTGTGTGTTAGCCCGTACGTCTGGTTCGCGTACCACCCTACCTTCGAGCACTACTTCACTCTCCACGTACTGTTCCCAGATAACCGGCTCGGTGTGTTGATCGGCCCACTCTACCCGGAAGAGACCGAGTGAAAAACAAAAAAGACTAATGGCCGCAGCCAACACTATCCACCTACCAACCCCTTCCTCTCGTCCCTCCACCCGCCGCCACAATAGTGCCAACCCAACCGATACCACCAACCCCAAAACCCCAACCGTAATATCAAAACCAATCACCGTCCGCACCCCCACCCCCAACAAAAAGCTCAAGGTCCCTATATAAAATAAAAAACCACCCATAGAATGAGTGTAGCAGAAAAGTTAAAGGCGCGGTTTGCTAGACCGCGCCACGGCGCATATGCGCCAAGATATAATCGACATCATGTCGACAATTTACGCATCGCTGCGTGCCGTTAAACCACGGACCGGGGCTCACCCCCTTTCTTGGCGCTCATGTAGTTTGGTGTTCGTTTGCGAGCATCGGTCATGTCGGTCTCCTGAAAGAGTTCTTTTCTTCGTTGCCTCATGCAAACAAAGACGGTCGGCTCCTATAGAAAGAACCAACCTAATCACACAATACCTAGAAATAACTTCTCCGTCAAATAAATCCACTGCGCAAAAAAAATAGGCGTCATCCCGAATTGGATAACACCTTTCCCTGGGCGGGTGGCGGAAACCGCCACCCCGAACGAACATTTTCAGCGGCGCTGCTGCCGTCGCAAGGCCTTTATACCTCCACGTCGACTTCCGTTTTTTCCCCGCGCTATTTTCTTTTTCTTGGCAGGGGGAGGACGCATCTGAGGGGGCGAACTTCGCCGCGCCCTCATTCGGCAGCGATGGCTGCAGCGGCTTGGACACTCAGACGAGTGATTTCGTCCTTGAGCCTGAGTTTTTCTCTCTTGAGTTTCTGAATCACAAGATGGTCAGCGCCAGGCTGACGCTGCTTCTCTTCAATTTCAGCAGCGAGATCCGCGTGCTGGCGACACAAGGAAACCATCCGTCCTTCATAATTTTTCATAGAACACTCCCATCTCCATTCCCGCCCTTTCTTGGTTGGGTTCTCGGAGAATAGTACGAAAATACTCCGAATCTGTTCCGACGTCAAGTTAAAACTCCCGATTCAGTTGGTTTTATTTCTACTTCCCGTCCAAAACTTCATTTACTAACAGTTTAGCCTCTTTATTTTCTCCTTCAGGCACAAGCACTACAGTCAGCTGGGGGAAACTGGCTACCCGCATATTGTGGATCTCAACAAACATTGGGACCAGGCCAGGGTGAGTGACCGGGGCGACATGCTTGAGTTGCTTGTAGACAAATTCTGAATCGAGTCGGATCTCAAACGCCATATCTGCCGTCACTTGGCCGTAGTGTTCCTGCAAGGTTTGCAATGCTAGCAGCACGCCGTGATACTCTGCATAATTATCGTTACTGTTTCCAATCGATAATTTTGCTTCAGTCACCACGGCCCCTGACTCATCAGTCACGTATACCCCAACGGCCGCTGGCCCCGGATTACCGTTAGCTCTCCCTGCTGCATAAGCAATGATTTTTTCCATAATTCTTTTTACTATACAGCAAAATCACCAATCAGCCTCAATTTAGTACGATATATCGTACTAAATTGAGGCTGATGCTAGTTTTTCGTAATACCAGACCAGCGGTTTTTACCCATTTCTGGCAACCCGCCGCGAGATAGTTTTTCTAAGAAAAGCCAGATTTCATGCCGCTGTGATTTGTGTAGCGACTTGAGTGTTTGTCTATACGCTCCCGCTTCATACGCCACCTGCAGTCGAGCAGCCGTTGATGGACTGATAGCTAGCGTATTCCATACTTGATATGCGGAGCATCCCACGTCAAACATGACTGCCGCGGCTAAACGCTTTGATAACATCTGATACTCAGTTTCAGTTAGCAGTTCATCGATAATTTTTCCAGCCGTTTCAGATCGGGCACTTGCTACTACTGATTGCAGTTGTGTAAAAAGCTCGGTCTGCAATTCCTGCGATAATTTTTTTGTAGAAAGATGAGGCATACTCGTAATATGTTAGTACGATATATCGTACTAAATTATATCAGGTGGGAGGGTGAAAATTTTGGGTGGCGCGTATCAGTTGGTGGTCTGCGACGTTTAGACAATGTCTACTATTCGAATTCTCGTTTGCATCCGGCCCATAAAAAATGATTCTTCGACGTGACCGATAAGGCAGAGGGCAGCGCCAGCCAAGGGTTCTCGCTGCCAATCTTTGGCTGTTTTAAAAAAGGCGATGGCTTCTACCTTTCCCTTTGGCGTTTCAAATAAAAGCTTCAAGTGTTCTTTCCCTTTTCCAAACAACTGCACCTCACTTGGTGTGACCCCGGCAAATTCATACAGGGGTTTTGGGTTAGCTTCACCGAAAGGAGCCATCCGCTTGTGGGTCGCGAGGAGATCTCGATTAATATCGGTGAGTTGCAGACTGGCATCAAGTACCACCTCTTCATCAACCAACGCTTCATTCCCAAGGGTTACAAACGCTTCGTTAAAGCGACTAGGTAGATCAAATACTTGATCATCATGTACGGCGAACCCACCAGCCATGTGATGACCGCCGGCTTCAAGGAAGGCTTCGGGGATCGCCTGCATCAGTTTCACCACACTCACTCGCCCATCACTCCGACACGATCCCTTGATTACTCCATTACCATCGCGTCCCCACAAGAAGGCTGGGCGTTTGTATTCCTCGGCGAGTTTGTTCGCAGCCAGACCAACTAAAGACGGCCGCCAGTCAGGATTACCAAGCACCAGCACGTCAGGGACTTCGGATAACTCCTTCATGCGTTTATTAATCTCTTTAGTCATACTAGCGACCATGCCTTTGCGTTCATTATTGAGCGCTTCGAGGCGATCGACAGACACACCGGCTTCACCTTCGTCAGTAGTCGCAAGCAGAGTAAAGGCTTCGAGCGGCGTATCCATCCGAGACGCCGCATTAATGCGCGGCCCAATCGTGAAACCGATATCGTCTTCGGTTAGATACGCTTGATTGGCACGTTGCTTGCGCAGCAGCAGCTGCAAGCCTGGTCGCCGAGACTTCCGCAGAACCCGCAAGCCATAGCTCGCCAGTACGCGGTTCTCATCAACAAGCGGAACCATGTCAGCGATGGTTGCAATCCCCACCATATCAAGCCACCACTTTTCTTTCCCGGGAGCGATGTCAAAATCTCCAGCCTCTAGCAACGCCTGTGCCAGCTTGTACACCACCGCCGCGCCACATAGACCTTTAAAGGGATACGAGTCACCGAGCTGTGGATTCACAATTGCCAGCGCTGCTGGCAATACTTCTCCTGGTTGGTGATGGTCGGTAACGATGACATCAACACCAAGTTCCTTGGCTTTCGCTACGGCCGTCACATCTGTGGTTCCACAATCAATTGTAATGATCAGCTGTGCACCAGCTACTGCCAACTTCTCTGCAGCTGATTCGTTAAAACCAAACCCTTCAAAGTGACGGTGCGGAATGTAGTTCTCAAAGTTTGTGTGACCGGCAGCCACTAAAAAATCGTGCAAAATCACCCCACCAGGGATACCATCACAATCATAATCACTATAGACAATAATCTTCTCTTCATTTGTAATTGCTCTCAAAATCCGCTCTACTGCAACCTGCATATCTGGCAGCAACATCGGATCGTGAAGATGGTCATCATACGAGGGTTCTAGGAATGTATCGATTACTGCCGCATCGGTAAGAGACCGGTTGTATAAGAGCTGAACTAAGTGCAGCGAATGAGCAGCTAAGCTGGCTTGCACATCAGTTGGAACAGTGTCCGCCACACGGTAAGTAGTCATTGAGTTCATTTTACCATCGACCACTAAGCGTACCTATGAACCAAACAAAAATTGCGTGGTACAATCTGCGCATACAACTTTATATATATTATGGCTGCATCAATTTTCACCCAAATCATTAATCGTGAGATCCCCGGACACTTTCTCTATGAGGACGAACACTGTGTTGCAATCTTAGATAAATTCCCAGCCGTCAAAGGCCAAACGCTGATCATCCCTAAAAAAGACGTCGACTACGCCTTTGACCTCGATGATGAAACCTATCTGCATCTTTTCCAAATTGCCAAGAAGGTGGGCAAAGCGTGTGACGCTGCCCTTAATGCTGAGCGCACCTGTCTCGTCGTAGAAGGATTTGACGTCCCTCATGTCCACATCAAGGTGTTCCCGATGCAAAATACCGAGAAAGCGCTCGGTGCTATCATGCACGAAAGTGCAGAAGCAGATGATGCTGAACTAGCCCTGACCGCCACCCAAATCATTGCTGCGCTCGAAGACTAACCAACATAAAAAGCCGCCAGCAGTGCTGGCGGCTTTTTTGATTATGTTATTTCTACAATTTTGGGCTGTACTACTTGTAGCAAATCTGCGTTTTTAAGAGCAATAGAATAACGGCGATCACCAGCATTGAAAATTGATTCTTCATGCTCTAAGCATTGTGTATCCATAAAAACCGGCAAGCCAAATAGATTTCCAAACGGTGGTACACCGCCCGGCTGGACTCCACCAGTGATTTCTGCCACTTCCTCAGGAGTAGCAAATCGAATGTCTTTAGCAGCAAGCGCGACCCGGGCTTTTTGTGGTTGAAACTTTGCATCACCAGGCACTACTAGTTGCACAAACTGTTTTTCTGCGTCTTTTGGCACACCCTTTTTCTTAATCCGCACAATTAACGCTTTGGTCCCTTGGCTGAGTGAATATTCTGGTCGCAATGCTGCTGCCTCTTCACTAGTGCGGACGGCTTCATGCTCAAACGTTTTGTATGCAATCTGGTGGACGTCCAAAAGATCTCTGATCTTTTGGACGACAGGGTGGAACTCCGACATATTTACTTATTCATCACAGCATCAATTGCGGGCAAGGTGCCATTCTCCATAAAGGTCAACATGGCGCCGCCAGCAGTAGAAAGGAAGCCAAATTTTTCTTGCAGGCCAATCCCTTCAATTGCCGCAATGGTGTCTCCCCCGCCAAGGACAGCATAGCCATCACTAGCAGCGATTAGTCGTCCGAGGCTCTCCGTTTCTTTTCCATAGCCTGCTTCGTAATTACCAAGTGGACCATTCCAAAGAATAGTCTTCGCTGACCCTACATATGGAGTCAGCATTTCAATTGTGGCTGGACCGGCATCCAGAATCGCTTCGTCTGCCGCAACAACGTCTGGTGCACAAACACGAACGCCGTTTGGTCCCTGTACTGTCACATCGACTGGTAACAACAATTTTTCACTCTTCAGAAACGAATTTCCGGTTAGATCAACGTCTGAAACAAGCGAGGTACCCACTTCAAATCCCTGAGCCTTAAACACATCATTTGCCAGGGCGCCGCCAATAAATACCTGGTCGTACTTTTCAATATACTCTTCTACCAACGGCATCTTAGTATCGAACTTCGCTCCACCTAAAATGAACAGCGACGGTGACTCTGGCTGCATCACCCGACATTGCTCTTCATACTCATGAATAAAGTTCATGCCGAAGTACGAAGGAAGATGATTGGGCACGCCTACTAGCGAAGCGTGCGCTCGATGGGAGGCCGCAAAAGCATCGTTTACATACATATCAGCGAGTGCTGCTAGATCTGCAGCAAAGTTTTTGTCGTTTGACTTTTCACCTTCATTTTGACGAACGTTTTCCAATAATAATACTTCACCAGACTTCAAGTTATCACGCTGTAGTCGAACTGACTCGCCGATCGTTTCAGTAGACCACTGAATTGGGAGCATATCATCAAGGACATCAAACACTGGTTTCAGCGTATCTGTTTTTTCTCGACCGATGTGCGCTATAAGTAGTACTTTCGCACCTTGATGCACAAGATAGTTAATGGTGGGCAATGCTCGTGCAATCCGGAACTGGTTCGTCACCTCTCCATCTGCGATAGGAACATTGAGTGATGTGCGCACCAGTACGTACTTATCACGTAAATCAGTGATATCAGTAATCTTAGGTAGTGTGTGTTTTTGCATATGATTCAGCGGTCTTTACAATACTGGCAAATTCTTTGGCCTTCAGACTAGCCCCTCCAATCAAAAATCCATCCACACCACTACCCCGTAAAAGCGTTTCTGCGTTAGCTTTTTTCACTGATCCTCCATATAAAATACGAACTTTATTGATTGCCTTACGGTCAAATCGATCAGCAATAATTTTCTGAATGAAGATTTTCATTTCACTAGCATCTTGTGCTGTAGCGGTATTCCCAGTACCAATAGCCCAAATTGGTTCGTATGCGATCACTAAATTCTTCAATTGATTTGGTTTTACATCCCGAAGTACGGCCCGTAATTGGGCTTCTACCACACTAAAATAATTACCATGGCTATCACGATGCTTTTCTCCAACACATACAATTGCGGTAACCTTCTGACTCAAGGCTGCTTGGGTATCCTTATAAATATCTTCATCGGTCTCACCCAATGCGCGACGCTCTGAATGTCCAATAATCACGTATTTCACCCCGACACTCCTGAGCATTGGCATCGATACTTCCCCGGTATAAGCTCCACTAGCTTCAAAAAAGACATCTTGGGCCCCAATCCCAATTCGACCACTCGGCGATAGTCGATTAGTATCTGCTAAATACGGGAACGGTGGCGCGATTACAACCTCGGCTGTCTTACTACCCTTAAGGGCTGCTCTAATATCAATAAATAATCGCTTGGCTTTATCAACGGTGTTAGGATTCATCTTCCAGTTGCCGACGATAAGTGGTACGTATGGTTTCATATTGGGGCATTGTACCATGATGAAAAAGGGCGGGGAGCAAAGCTCCCCGCCCTTTTTCATCCTTAATCTTCTTCTTCGCGCCAATCAATAAACTGATACGAGTCAGACACTTGTGGTGTTAGTGGTGGTGGATCTTCTACTAAATCTCTATCGTATGAATTAAACCGCGTGTTAAAGCCCGACACCCACACTCCGCCAGAACTCCATTTTGTTCCAACCCGACCATTTGAAACAATCGTACCGTGCATCGTTAGTGAATTTCTAAATACATACTGATCAAGTGAGCTGGGCAACCCGTTGCCACCATCAGCTATATATCGATTACGACCAAAACGACCATCCTGGGCAATGAAGATACCGCTAATGTCCATATTGTCTGGCACCTCAAGCCCTATCAAAACATCTTCTTCTGCCAGAGCCAGTAATCCAGCATCACTGCCAGAGTAGATGATGTCATCATTAATAATGATACTAGGATCTACTCCTACCGTATCGATATCGGCTGCCGCTAACGATACTTTAGAGCTCAATGTACCTTCAAGCCATACTTTGTCTTCAATGAAAATTAATGAGCAATCTGGTGGAATCGAATAGTTTCCTAAAAAGGTTGAGGCAGTGACGACATTACGTTCTGTATGCCACCCATCAGAACTATTGTATGCTGCGTAGCTCTGAGTTCCCGTAACGGTTGATATGTTGAAGGTGTTGTTACTCAGAAATTGCACCAAATATCCAAAATCTCCTGACGAGCCGAAGTGTCGACCGTTTGCTATTGCACTAGTCTGCATCGCAGATAAGTCTAGCGTAAGGCCGGCAAAATTAATTGGTGTTGATGGATACGTCCACAGATCACTATTTGGCCCTGATCCAAATACTCCTGCTTCAGTACTATTAGGATTACACCCAAAAGTGCTGGTACACGCCCAGTCTTCAAGACCGCTCGTCACGGTCGAATTATTAGTGCCATCCATTCGAACGCCCCCATTAGAATGATACGGGCCAATAATAGTACGGTCAGCTCCAGCCCAAACGTTGGAATTAATAATGTACGCGTACTCAGATACTGTTGGCTGCGCGTAGCGAGCATAAATAGTTCGCTCTCGATCAGGATCTTCAAAGGTACGCCCCGTTGAAACAATATCAATCGACTGAATAGCTCCACAAGCTTCAGTACTAGAGATATCTAAATCGTATTCACCAATTGCACTACCCTCTGGGTCAGAATATGAAATTGTATATGGTCCAGGCGCACCGGTGCCGTTTGTGATATCCGCTGGGTTATGGGCGAGATACCACTTGTAGTAATTTAAGCCGGCTTCTGCGATTGCTAACGCCCGCTCTTCATTACGCAATGCGTCTTGGGTAATTTTTTGTTGTAGGACAAACCCCATAAAAGAAACCAGCAAAAGGAAAAAGATACCTCCAAAAACAAGAACTAAAACAACGAGATATCCTTTCTGTGATTTTTGCTGCATCATAAATTTTCAATCAAGTTACGGAGTGACGCGCTAGAACGTAGTGAGAATTCTCCGGGATCTCGAACTGGATCAATGTTTATAATCAGATTAACACCAACGTATCTAATGTCAGTCACGAGCGTTGTGGATGTAGCCTGTAAACCACCCTCATTAAAATAATTAAATATTTCGGTTCCTTGTAAATTATTTTGTACATACCGAGAAATGATAATCGTCTCACTGGGTGACGTGTTGTAAATTGGTGGCGAACCAACGGCGTCATAAATGTTCTTATAGAGTGTTGTGGTTGCCAGCTCATACTCGATTAATTCCACACTATCATCACGGTCAATATCACTATAAAAAGAAATGGTTGTGCTTCCACGAGATATAAGCGGAAACGCTCCGTCATCTGCATACGTCATTTCTCTAATGTCGCGAATCAAGTTTTGTAACCCTCGCCTCGCCTCGCTCACTTGATAGGACTGAGCAATGGTGTATGAATTAAATTTATAAAATGAATCAATCGAATTTGTAATCGCCAGTGACAGAATAGTAAACAGAGCCACCACCACTAACATCTCAACGAGTGACATTCCCTTCTTCATAACTGATGAGTAAAAATTTTTCATAGTTATTCTGTTTCTTCACTTCCAATTGTATAGAATAATGACGAAGAGTTCTGGTTTGAATACTCATTACTGATCCAGCCAGCGTCACGCACCGTACTTGAGATTCGAATTTCATCAATGTCATCATCAAGCCACGAATCATTTGGCGAAGTGACGTTACGATCTTGGTCAGCGCCAAACACCAAACCACCGGAGGTGATATCGAGAGCTGTCATAGTGAGCGACTCCGGATTTTCATTATCGGCGGCACCATTAATATACAGGCGCATTTCATCATTTACATCATCACGTACTGCTGTGTAGTAACGCCAATTAAAGTCGTTCAAATTTGAAGTGCCGTAATTAACTCGGTCTCCGTGTGAAAACAATTCAATCTCGTTATTATCTTCAAACCAGAACAAGTATTCGTTAGCGTTTTCGTTTGTATCATACGCTGATGCCCCGCTCAAAACTGCCCGACGGTTACTGTTATTAGACGCATACCAGAAGCTCAAGGTCACATCAGTTTCACCATCAAGTACAGTATGGGGAAGTTCCATGTAGTCAGTAGTATTCTCTTCAAATCGTTGTCCCAGACCAAGGAATCCACTCTTATTAGTCTCAGCCACAAAGTCATCTCCATGGGCTGCATTTACCGTTGCATCCCGGTACACATCACTGTTGCCGCTACCAGCAGCGCTTTCCTCCATGTGGTATACCGCTAAATAACCATTAGTCCATACATTTTGGGCACCATACGTGTCATTAGCTGCGTACGCAGGTGCAGTGGAACTGCCGTAGTAGAGATAGAAAACACTTGTTGTGCCAGTATCTAATGACGGCGCTTTGAAGTGCAGTTGACCGGTTTCTGCTCCCGTATCGATTGCTACCACTTCTCGCGGCACTTCAGTTAAGCCATCACCAGTAGTAATACGAATATCAGCTCCGCTGGCTTGAACGGTACTAAAGAAGGCGCTTGGAAGATCACTCAGGTCAACATAGACCGGGAAGTCATTCACGCTACCAAATAATGAGGTACCACTAATACTGAGCGGCAACCGAGTGTCATACCCGACTAAGAATGTACTCGTGCTTGTAGTTGGGGTTGAAGTTGACCCTCCTCCACCACCACTGCCGGCCGTACTTAAAATAACCAGAGTTTCAGTAGTTCCGGTAACACTAAAGTTGGTTTGATTATCAGTTTCATATCCACCCGCAGTCACATCAAGGGCAAAATCACTCGCCGCAGACATGCCGGTAAAAAATACTTGTCCATAAATGGATGTCTCCAAAGTTTGATCAAAGCTACCGTTTGATAGCCGGACGTCTGCCCCTGGAATTGCTACCCCTAGCGTATCGATTACTGTAGTTCGGAGTGACTGCGCCGAGTGTGGCTCCATTACAAGAGTCAGCTCGTCTATTACATTTGGTGATAGAGCGTACGGCAATGGGGCATAGGCTTCTTTGATGTTGTAGCCCTCTGTTACACCGTCTAAAGTAATACTATAGGAATCCCACTCTAGATCAGTGAGAGCCGATTCTCCGCTACCGTTCGTTGTTACAACGTTGCTGTATTTCAACACCGGCACACCACCGTTGTCACCAATAGTTTTACTACCCGCAATATCAAAAGTTAATCCGCTAATAGGCGTTTCTGACTCAACGTGTGTCAGCGACCAGTCAAACAACTCCGCTGTTTCACTACTACTACTAGACGTAAGAGTGACTCCGAGTGCAATCCGATCATATACGCTCGCATCGATCGAGGTAATATCTACCGGCCCAGCAATAAACCCAACACTATTTGAAGATAACTCTGCATCTGGAATCAGAGTGTATATAGAAGAAGTCCCGACTCCGGTTACTTCGTACAACCGCACGCGGAAGAGTGAATTAGCTGTAGTCGTACCGTTAAAATCTATTGACTGCCACGAATCAATGGTGGTTGGCTCTGTCGTAGAGGAAAATGCAGTCCCGGTACTTTCATATGAACCTGCTCCCCCGGCCAGGATAATTCCTCCACCTGATACTACTGTAGCCGTTCTGGTTGCAACCTGCGCGTCAGAGGAAAATGTATCTGAAAAGACACCCGTGATTGGTGTACTGATGGTGCGTAACGTTAAGTCACTCAACCGGTCGATGGCAAAATTCACCGTTGACACGTCACCCTCTACTACTGCTACGTGGGGAGGATTTGGACTGGTATTAGTCGCAGTAGCTGAATACGTCTGGTCACTTGAATAGCCTGGATTGGTGACGGTGATTTGATACCCGGCACCGGCTGGTGCTCCGGGGAAGTTTGCAATACCGTTGGCGTTAGTTGTTACCGTCACATCTGTCGAGGTGGCTAGTGTGTCATTAAACACATGCACTTGAGCACCCACTACTGGCTGCACCGCTGCATCAAATACATTAATGAGCAGTGTTCCGCCGCCAGCTGTCGACTCGATCCCCTTTGGAACTAAGTCTGAAATCAGCGTTGTTGTACGCGTTTCACCACGCTGATCCCAGGTGTACTGCACTTTAACCACCTTACTGTCTTCAGTAATACCATTACTATCAGCCCCGGCAAAACCATCTTCTGGTCGGTCAAGGAATTGGACTAATACTCGCTCGGTGTACTGAATACCATTCAGTGAGGTAGTGGATGTCTGCGGGATCAAACCGGCTGGAATACCTAACACTGTTCCCACATCGTTATACGGCAGCGACCGAATATACTCCATCCGTTCAACCGCCAATGAACGCGCGCCAGCTTCGGCTTTAGAATTACTAATGATATTAATCATTAGTTGTAATCCTGAGAATAAACCAGAAAACACAATAGCTGACAGAGCTGACACCACAATAACTTCTACCAGCGACACTCCACGCTTGGTTGAAACAGTCGAAAATAGCGCTGCTGGTTTCGACTGCGTCTCCAAAGAATGTCTGTTCATAGTTTTACCCAATACTGTCACCAATCGAATAAATCGGCGCGATCATAGCGAGCGCAAAGAATCCAACCGTACCTCCAATCACCACCATCAACAGTGGCTCGATAATTGTCGAAAGGTCCTTGGTTTTATTCTCCACTTCGGTTTCATAAAATGTCGCCAGCTGCTCAAGCATTTGGGCAATCTGGCCGGTTTCTTCTCCTACTAAAATCATTTCTCCTACCAATACAGGGAAAAGTTTATTGTTTTCAATAAACGTTTCAGACAAAGCCGTCCCTTTCTCCACTCGAGTGGCGGCTTCTTTAATAATTGGTTTGTAATACACATTTTGAATTACCTCTTCAGTAATATTTAATGAGCGAATTACATCTACCCCTGAATGAAGGAGTGACGAAAGCGTTCGCGCTGTTCGGGCAGCGTTAGTTTCTTTTACCAACGTCCCAATCACCGGTAAATGGATAATGATCCAATGAAAGACAATCTTGCCATATTTTGTACGTAGGGCGTACAAAAATCCTACTACCGAGCCAATCATTCCCGCAATCACTAAGAAGGTGTGCTCTACCATAAAATTACTAGTAGCGATCAAGATCTTTGTCGTCGTCGGCAGATCAACTCCAATCTTTGTAAACGTACCAGTAATAGATGGCATCACATAAATCATCATCAATACCCCAATTACTGCCATGATCACAATCACTATGGCTGGGTACATCATCGCTCCTTTAATCTTCTTTTTTAAATTAGAGGCTTTCTCCATCTGCAATGCGAGTGTGCTTAGAGACTCTGCCAACATTCCACTTTCCTCTCCTGCTTTGACCATCGATACGTAGAGATCACTAAAAATCTTAGGATACTTTGCCAACGACGCGTTAAACTGCTCTCCTTTCTCAATTTGTTCTCGCACATCTTTAAGCACCCCTTTTAGCTTAGGGTTTGTACTCTGTCGCTCAATCACAGAAAGCGCCCGCGAAAGTGGCAGTCCAGCGACAAGCATTGAGCCAAGATTTCGAGTCGTCATTACTACCTCATCATCTTTCACCCGACTGATCATGTACTCGATCTTTTCAACATTCAAAAATTGCTTCAGGCCCCCACCTCCAGCATCAGTAATGCTAGCCACACTGTGACCACTTTTACGCGCCACCTCATATACTGCGTAACGGTCTGCCGCTTCTACTGTTTCGGTTACTTTGTTACCCGCTGTATCTTCGCCTGTATACGTGAATTTAGACATAACTATTCATTAATGACTCTAAGCACCTCTTCAACCGAAGTAACCCCGCGCGCAGCTTTATAAATGCCGTCCTCAAGCATAGTAAGCATCCCCTCCTTGCGACACTGATCCTCAATATCATCAGCTGTCGCTTTCTTCATCACCATATCTTTGATTGTTGGAGTCACGGTCAAAACCTCATGAATACCTGACCGTCCTTTATACGCATCATCGCCAGCATCTGCAGTTGGTCGATAAAACGGAATTGAATTCCAGGTGGCATTACCTTTTACAATTTTTTCTTCTTTCATCGCTTCGAGCACGGCATCAAGATCAGCGTGCTTTGCCAACTCAGCTTGTTCTGCTGGAGACAACGTATAGGTCTCTCGTGAATCACCTAATTTTCGCACGAGTCGTTGCCCAACAGCCACCCGCAGGGTTGATACCAGCAAGAATGACTCCACCCCCATGTCCATCAAACGGGCTACGGTTCCTGCCGCCGAGTTGGTGTGCACAGTCGCGAGCACCAAGTGCCCAGTCAGGGCAGCATTAATTGCTAACGCGGCAGTTTCTTGATCACGAATTTCTCCCACCATAATAATGTCTGGATCTTGTCGCATCAGGGAACGTAGTCCAGAAGAAAACGTAAAACCAATATCAGACTTTACTTGCGTCTGGTTGATGCGGGGCATTTGGTACTCGATTGGATCCTCAATCGTAGAAATATTTACCTCAGGGGTATTTAAAAGATCAAGAATAGTATAGAGCGTAGTAGTTTTACCCGACCCGGTTGGTCCCGTTACTAAAATAATGCCGGTAGTTTGCTTCATCGCACCATGTACTCGTTCGAGTGTACTACCATGAAAGCCAATGCCTTCTAGGTTAAAACCAGATCGATTTTCGCGCAGCAGACGCATTACTACTTTTTCGCCGTAGTAAATTGGCAGCATTGAGACTCGAAACGATACCTTCTGCCCATCCATTTCCATCTTAAATCGACCGTCTTGCGGAAGGCGCTTTTGGTCAAGCTTTAGGTTGGAGAGGACTTTGAGACGGGCCACGATAGTCCCTGACGCATGCTTCGGAAGCGTCATCGCGTCATGTAAAATACCGTCGATTCGATACCGCACTAACACTTCGTTCTCCATCGGTTCGATATGAATGTCAGAGGCACCTTGAATAATAGCGTGCCGCAGCAGCGTATCAACGATACGTACTACCGGGAGATCTTCAGCCATCTTTTTTAGATCTTCTTCACTCGCTTCTTCACCATTTTCTTCTGCAATCACCTTCAAGGCTGAGGTCTCCTTCATGATGATGTCACCAAACTCATCTTTGAGTGTCTTTTGGTACTGCTGCAACGCACTTCGCATCGATTCAGTGTCAGTCAGGCGCGGCTGGATCTTTAATCCTACTTTCTTCTTCACAAAATCAATGGCTGGCAAGTCAGCGGTATCGAGCATTGCTACCTCAAGTGCATCATCATGCTTCTTGAAGGCAATAATATTGTGATTACGAGCCACTGGTTCCGGGATCATCGAAAGGATTTCAAAATCAATCTTGATGTCTTTAAGTGATACAAACGGGATCCCAAGTACGTATGACTCCACTCGGCGCATATCATCTTCACTCATGTAACCGGCAGCTACCAGGGCTTCAGCTAAGGTTCGTTTTTCTTCTTTAGCTACTTTCTCGGCCGCACTTAAATCCTTCTTGGTCACCAGACCAGAATCAGTAACAAACCGTTTTAGTTGTGCATCTTGAATACGCACGATTCTCCAAAAAATAAACGAACCAAAGAACTGTAGAGCTTTGTCGTGACTACATTGTACCATTGCCACTCAACCATAACGCTCCGGCTTTGCACATTTTGACAAGTACCACCAAAACCAGTAGAGTAGGTTCATTGACTGACATGCGCGGCCCTCGGCCGCGCATTGTTAGTAATACATTACACACACGGAGAATACTCCTTTATATAGTAATTAAAGAATTATGTTTGACCTTAAAGTAATTAACTCGGTGTTAGCCGAGATGGAAGAAGAGCGCGGGATTCCCCGTGACACCATGCTTGATGCCATTGCGTCATCACTTGCCACTGCCTACAAGAAAGAATTCGGTAAGCGGGGCCAAATCATCCGAGCAGAATTTGATATCAATACCGGAACCACGATCTTTAACCAGATCAAAGTAGTGCTCGATGAGAGCATGCTGAAAGAAGAAACGGAAGAAGAAATCGAAGAAGTACCCGAAGAAAACCATCGACGACATTACATTGAGCCAGAAGAAGTACTGGTTGAAGGTGAAAAAGTCCGCTTTGATGCTGAAAAGCACATCATGATCGAAACTGCCCGACTCATTAAAAAGGACGTGGAAGTAGGAGAAGAACTCGTCTTCCCCCTTGAACCAAAAGACGACTTCGGTCGGATTGCAGCCCAAACGGCCAAGCAAGTAATCATCCAGAAGATCCGAGAAGCAGAAAAGACTTCCGCTTTGAAAGAATTTGGTCAGAAAGAAGGCGATATTGTGATGGGACACGTACAGCGCTTCGAACGTGGTAACTTATACGTTGATCTCGGACGAGTAACGGGTGTAATGCCATACGACGAACAAATCCCGGGCGAACGATACCGACCAGGAGAACGAATCCGCTGTCTCCTCCTTGCCGTGGAAGAAACACCACGAGGAATTTTCCTAAAACTTTCTCGGTCACACGGTGAATTCCTAGAGAACCTCTTTGCGATTGAAGCTCCAGAGCTCCAGAGTGGAGCGGTAGAAGTGAAGGCCGTAGCGCGGGAAGCCGGAAGTCGCTCAAAGATTGCTGTCTTTGCTCATGACCAACATATTGATCCCGTCGGATCAATGGTGGGACAGAGAGGAGTACGAGTATCGACCGTTATGAGTGAACTGGGTGGTGAAAAAATCGATATCATCGAATGGAGTGAGGACCCAGCTGAATTTATCGAAGATGCACTTTCACCAGCTCAAGTAATGGAAGTACGAATTGAATCAGAAGCAAATGCTGAAGAAAATGAACGTGGACACGCTATCGTGGAAGTTGCACCTGACCAACAGTCACTGGCTATCGGACGGGGCGGACAAAATGTTCGACTGGCTGCCAAGCTAACTGGCTGGAAGATCGACATCATGTCAGTTGGTGGTGATGAACTCGCTGAAGCAGCAGGTGACAAGCCAACCAACATCACAGCGCCAGAAGGTACGCCAGAAGCAACTGAAGTCGAAGCAATCGAAAATGACGAAGGCGTCACCAGTAAGCCGGACAGCAATCCGCTTGATAACGCCGACCAAGCGACTGACGCTCGCGACGTGGTGAGCGAAGACCGCAAGGAAGACAACGTGGTAGAAACCCCAGAAAACTTCGAAGGCCAAATGGCTGAAGAAGAAGCAAAGAGTGAGGCTGAAGTAGAAGCTGCAGAGACTGAAACAAAAGAAGAGAAGAAGGCTTAATTTACTGAGCCAAAACATAAAAGGCAGCAGGCTTAACCTACTGCCTTTTATGTTTTCGTTAAATACGCTAGGATATGGGCGATTATTTACTGTGTAATTTCAATTGATATATGACAAAAGTTTTTGGCCATTTGGCTCCTGATACTGATACCGTTTGTTCTGCCATTGTGTGGGCCTGGTATTTAAATGAGCACGGTAGTGATGAGGCAGTACCGTATGTACTGGGTGAACTTAATACCGAAACCAGCTTTGTGCTCAATCAGTTTGAAGTGGCAACGCCAGCACTTTTGGAATCGCTCGCTGCGGGTGATGATGTGGCGATTGTTGACACCAATAACCCCCAAGAACTCCCTGAAAACATCAACCAAGCCAATATCCTTCAAATCATCGACCACCATAAATTAGTAGGGGGCTTAGAAACCAGTGCTCCAGCTGACATCACCATTCGACCCTGGGCCTGCACGGCTACCATTCTATACGAACTCATGGACGGGGAGAATATTGAACTCCCTCGTCATATCGCTGGACTGATGTTGTCATGTATCATCTCTGACACCTTAGAATTCCGGAGCCCAACCACCACCCCTCATGATAAAGACGTGGCGGAGCGACTGGCAAAACAAATCGACGTTGCTATTGCAGAATACGCCACCGCTATGTTTGCAGCCAAGTCAGACGTCTCGAGCTTCACTGACGCTGGACTAATCAAGCTTGATAGCAAGAAATACGAAGTCGGTGACAAAAACTTCCGTATTTCAGTGATTGAGACTACTACTCCAGAGACTATTCTGGCCCGAAAAGAAGGACTGGTGACTGCTATCTCTGAGTGTGTAGCAGAAGAAAACGACGTGGATGACGTTCTCTTCTTCATTGTTGATATCTTACAAGAAGAAGCGACTGTACTGACCTACAACGACCTCACAAAAGCGGTGATCGAAAAATCCTTTGGGGTGACGGTAGAATCTGATACTGAAGTATTACCAGGCATCGTATCTCGCAAAAAACAGATCATCCCGGTACTGAAAGTGTAAAGAACACGATCTCAGTTGTGTATAAGCGGGGCGGCATCTCGGGTGTCGCCCCGCTATACTTATAGATACGACAGATGTACCACATCTGGTGGAGGTATTAATTAGTATATGCATATGAAAAGTTTAAAAGTATCATTTTCGTTTATAAGTTTAGCCATTCTTTTAGCAGTTTGTAGTGTAGCTACAATTGCAAATGCTCAAGAAACTGAGATGGAACCAGCGGAAGCTCAAGTTGAGCGTGAAGCTGCGCAGGCTGAGATACAAGCTGAGCGGGTCCAAGCGCAGGCGGAACGTGTTGAAATGCAAGCTGAGCGCGTAATTGAAAAAGAAGAACGGCGTGCTGTCATCAGTGAGCAAATGTCTACTCGTGTAACCAACTTAGCTGCAAATATCTCAAATCGAGCTGACGCTGTGATTGCTCGAATGAATCAAATAATTGATCGGATCGAATCACGAGTAGAGAAAATGTCTGAAAAAGGAGCTGATACTACAGCCGCTTCGAGTGAGCTAGAAGCCGCACGAGCTGATATTGCTAGTGCAGAAGCAGTTATTGTAGATATTGACACTGTAGTCGCAAACATTGTCAGTTCCGAATCACCTCGTGATGCTTGGCAAGCAGGAAAATCAAAATTCCAAATGGTGAAAACGCACCTAATGGACGCCCGAGTTCATATTCGCGCTGCTGTTGCCGGACTTAAAGAAGCAACTACCGCGCTTCCACCAGTCACCGACTAATCAATCCTCTAATCTACAATCATCTTATGAACGAAGAACAACACAATCCAGAATCAGTCGATATTGATTCAATTCCTGAAAGCGAAATGAAAATGCCAGCCGGCACCGAAGTTGTCGCTGAGGAGAAATCATCAATGGGTATCATCTTAGGAGTACTTATTGTCATTCTCGTACTTATCTTAGGCGGACTATATCTTTGGGGGACGACACTTCAAAATAATACCGAACCGGCAGCAATAGAACGACCTACCGCTGCAGAAAACAACGAGCCTGAATCAACCAACGCCGAAGCTGACGTTGAAACCCTTCAGACTGTCAGCTCTTCGGATGAACTAGCCGCGATTGAGGCCGATCTCGAGGCCACTGATCTTGATACTCTTGATGCTGAACTACAAGCTATCGAGGCTGAGTTAGATGCAGAATTTGGGACTGACGTAGAAGCAAACTAAATACCCACCAATCTAGCAAAAAGACCGACACGAATATGTGTCGGTCTTTTTGTTACTCCCGTTCTTGCAATTTAAGCTCATATCGGTACACTACCCCGGTATTATTTTGACTTGAAAATTATGGATTTTGTAAAAGACTTTACTATCGAACCAGAAGAGAAATCACAGGTGAAAATCACAGGTGAAGTACCATTTGAAGTACTGGCTGCCCATCGAGGCAGTGCTGTTAAGGCTTTGGGGAAGAACGTTAAAATCGACGGTTTCCGTGAAGGCAAAGTGCCTGAAGCAATGATCGTAGAAAAAGTCGGTGAGATGGCTATTCTCACTGAGATGTCAGAGCGAGCTCTAGCAAAAGTGTACCCTGAAGCGCTCAAGCATCATGAGATCGATGCGATTGGCCATCCGCAAATCCAAATCACTAAAATCGCTCCTGACAACCCACTAGGTTTCACTGCTACCGTAGCGGTCGTACCTGAAATCAAGCTGCCTGACTACAAGGTCCTGGCTAAAACTACCAACGAAACAAAGGATTCAACTGAAGTGACTGACGAAGACGTTGCGAAGCAAATCGAAGAGATCCTTAAGCAAAAAGTTGCCTACGAACGAATGCAAGCTAACGCTGCTAAGCAAGCCGAGAAGTCAGACGAAGCTAGCGACGCGACTGAATTACCAACTCCTGAGTCAGAAGCCGAGAAAGCAGAAGAAGAAGCTTTCGATCCTGAAAACATCAAAGTACCCGAACTAACCGACGAAGTCGTGAAGACGCTCGGACAGCCGGGACAATTTGAAACCGTCGACGACTTCAAGGCTAAGATCCGTGAACACCTCGGCATCCAAAAAGCTCAAGAAGCCACTGCCGCTCACCGCGCCAAAGTAACCGACGCTATCATCGCTGGCACTGAAATGGAACTACCGCAGATTCTGATCGACTCAGAGATTGGACAAATGTTCAGTCAAATGGAAGAAGACCTCAAGCGGGCCAACATGAAGATGGAAGAGTATCTCGCGCACATCAAGAAAACCCAAGACGAACTCATTAAAGACTGGGCCCCAGCCGCCGAAAAGCGCGCACAGCTCCAGCTGGTCTTGAATGAAATCGCCAAGCTCGAGAACATCGAACCAGAAAAAGACGCCCTTGATGCCCAAGTCAAAGAACTCCTCACGCAGTACAAAGACGCCGACGAAATGCGTGTCCGCGTCTATGTGGCCTCAGTAATGACCAACGAAGCCGTGATGAAGATGCTCGAGGAGCAGAAATAACCGTTCGTAAATTGATGACAATCTTAGTGACCGCTCCGGGGCGCTGGCCCAAGTCTTAGTCACTAACATCGCCATCAGATTTACTTACTCTGGAGAAAACCAGACCGGAACACAAAGCGTTTCGGTCTGGTTTTTTATTGACACATTAAATGAATATATATATGCTGAAATTACTCGCAACTAACCGGAGACAAGATTATGGGCGACATTTTTTCAAGCATTACTGATCCACACCCTGAAGATTGGCAAAACGGCGAATATCCTTTCTTCCCGATCACTGTCTACCCCGAAGGCTGGTAAGTTCAGCCTGACCTCTGCGACGCGGCGGCCCCTCACCTTGAGGGACCGTCGCTTTTTCTTTTGTCTTCATAAAAAGTCTGCTACGATACGTCGGTAGTATTAGGAATTTGGAATTTGAGTATGAAACACAAGACAGAAGCAATCCAGGACTTTTTAGTCCCGATGGTAATTGAGAAAACCCAAGGCGGTGAACGAGCCTTCGATATTTATTCTCGTCTCTTGAAAGAGCGGATTATCTTCGTGACCGGACCGATTGAAGATCATATGGCGAACTTGGTCGTAGCGCAGCTGCTTTTCCTTGAGGCAGAAGACCCCAAGAAAGACATCTCGCTCTACATCAACTCACCAGGGGGAAGCGTGTCAGCTGGTCTGGGGATCGTCGACACCATGCACCACATCAAGCCAGACATCTCGACCGTAGTGGTTGGAATGGCCGCCTCAATGGGATCGATTATTCTTTCCCAAGGAACCAAAGGTAAGCGTTATGCGCTCCAGAATGCTGAAGTAATGATCCATCAACCGTGGGGTGGCGCGCAAGGGCAAGCCAGTGATATTGAGATCACTGCGCGACACATCATCAAGACGCGTGAACGGCTTAATAAAATGCTGGCGAAAGCCTCTGGGAAGCCGCTAAGTCAGATTGAGAAAGACACCGACCGCGACTTCTTTATGGACGCCATTGATGCCAAGAAATATGGCTTAGTCGACGAAGTGCACAAATAGAGATAAAGCTGCCGGAAACCAACAAATAACCTTTCGATATATCGAAAGGTTTTTTGTTGGTTTGTGGTACTGATCGACAACCAGCTGCATATTTGCTATGTTGGAATAAATCCGTACGACTGTAACGACTGGATAATTAGAAATATAACGATGCGACTATGCCACCACTCATGTTTTTGGGCGCCGTTGGGGCAGCACTCGCTTTGGGAATCGGCGCTGGATACTACTTACGGTACCTCCACGCTCTATCAAAAGGATCTTCGCTGGAATTAGAACTGAAAGAACAGACATTGAAGGCGGAAGAAAAAGCTCGGCACATTATCGACAAAGCGGAAGCCAAAGCTGATACGTTAGAAAAAGAGACCAAAGCAGAACTGCGCGAGCGCGAAGCGAAGTTAAAACACAAAGAAGACCGCCTGGAAAAAAAGGAGGAGCTTCTTGATACCCGCCAAATCGACCTTGACTCACAAACTGAAAACGTCCGCAACAAGATCGATCAAGTTAAGGGCTTAAAAGCCCAGCTTGATGGCCGCGCTGGTGAACTCGACGCTAAACTCGAAGAAGTCGCTGGTGTTTCAAAAGACGACGCTTTTACCCAAGTGGTCACTAAAATGGAAAAGGAGCGAGAAGAAGATATTGTAGCGCACATCCAAAAAATCGACCGATTAGGGGAAGAACACGTTGAAGAAAAAGCGCGTAATATCCTACTAGCGGCCATCCACCGAGTTGGCAACCAGATGCCGACTAATATCATGACTACTTCAGTCGAAATACCGAGCGAAGACATTAAGGGTAAGGTAATCGGCCGTGAAGGTCGTAACGTTCGAGCGTTCGAACAAATCACTGGGGTTGATGTACTGGTTGATGAAACTCCGGGCTACATCGTCCTCTCTTCATTTGACCCAATCCGCCGTGAGATTGCTCGAGTAGCCTTAGAGATCTTGGTGAAAGACGGTCGTATCCAACCAGCTAAAATCGAGGAGGCATATGAAACTGCTCGCAAAGAAGTAGCGACGATCGTTAAAAAGATGGGTGAAAAAGCCACCTACGAAGCCGGCGTACCCAACTTACACCCAGAGCTTATCTCCATCATCGGTCGTCTGCACTTCCGCACCAGTTATGGACAAAACGTGCTTTGGCACTCAGTCGAAATGGCTCACATTGCCGCTATCATTGCTGAAGAAGTGGGGGCTAACGTTGCAATTGCTCGGGCTGGGGCCCTCTTGCATGACATTGGTAAGACTGTCAGTCACGAAGTCCAAGGGACGCACGTCGAGATTGGTATTCGGATCCTAGAGAAGTATGGCGTGGATCAGAAAGTAATCCTCGCTATGCGCGCCCATCACGAAGAGTATCCATACGAAACCCCTGAATCAATTATCGTCCAGGTAGCCGACTCTATCTCAGGCTCTCGACCGGGAGCCCGACGCGATTCAATGGAGAACTACATCAAGCGACTAACCGAACTAGAAGCGATTGCGACTGGGCTCCTTGGAGTAGAGAAAGCCTTTGCTATCGCCGCCGGTCGCGAGATCCGCGTGTTGGTAAACCCTGAATCCCTCAGCGAAATCCAAACCCACGACCTGGCGCGTACTATCGCGATGAACATCGAATCCCAACTTCGCTATCCAGGTGAAATTAAAGTGCACGTCATTAGAGAAACCCGAGTAGTAAGCTACGCAAGGTAAGCCGTGCTCTACATAACAAAAGGCCGGCGCCCTTGGCGCCGGCCTTTTGTTATGTACTACTTCCCTTTCACTGCCGCTACAAACGTCGTCATATTGTGCTTCAAATCTTGAATCGATGGCTCTAGGATTTCTAGGCCATAGATCTCAGCACAAAGTGGTGAAGCAATCACTGCTGTTCCAGCTGACAGCGTTCCGTTGGCCAAATCAGCGGCTGACTTGGCGGTATCTACATACTCAGTAATTGGAGTATCTTTCCAAACTCGCTCCAGGTACGAAGTACATTGTCCCAAAGCGGGGCGCTGCGAAGTGATCTCCGTGACTTGGGCAGCAGTTGTGCCCGGAAGCACTAACAGCGTCTGGTCGATCTCCATCTCAAAAAAATCTGTAATCGTAAAAATGTGTTGTGACATACCATGCATCGAAGACTCTACGATCCCACTCACTGAGTTCTGGATTGGAAACACCGCTATATCTATCGCATCACTCGTAACCGCCTCAAGCACAGCATTAATCTCAACTAATAACACCATCTCAGTCTCAGTGAGATTATTATCAGCTATATATTTAAGGGCAGCCTGTTCAGTGAAACTTCCTTTTGCCCCCATTACTCCAACTCGTACCATGTCATTATCAATTAAAAATAGGCTTGCATAATACCACAAGCTAAAACCAAGAAAAAAGGTAATCTAACTACAACACACATTTATTCTATTACCAGTCGTTGCAGGTAAAATACCTTGCTATATAATGTTTCTAGCCATTTATTACGGCCTGTGTCTCAAGCGACACACATTACACGCCACTTAGAATAATTTTCTGAAAAATATGAACAAGGCAGATATCATCAACAAGGTACACGAAGTGCTCGGAGGAACCAAAGCTGACGCAGAACGCGCAGTGGAAACAATGATGAGCTGTATCGTTGATACACTTAAGGAAGGTAATGAAGTATCAATCGCAGGTCTCGGTATCTTCTCAGCCAAGATGCGAAACGCTCGTACTGCTCGTAACCCACGAACTGGTGAACCAATCGAAGTACCAGCTATGCGCGTACCAAAGTTCCGTGCTGCTAAGGCTCTAAAAGACGCAGTAAAGTAAATTTGCTATTTTCACTCACTCGGAACTGAAAATATAAATATTTTCGCCTCCTCGTTCGATCAATAGTGAAGTAATAAATATTTTCTTCTAAAAGAAACAGCCGGCCCCTACGGGGCCGGCTGTTTCTTTTCCACAGGGGCTTTCAGAACTGTCGTGCTAAAATATAGGAGTAGCGGAGGTATCTACCAGATTTATCTGGTAAGCGCTATGTGGAAATATAAAGGGATACACCCGCTATTTCCCATCACACAAACAAAGAGAGCCCCAGCCGGGCTCTTTTTGTTTGTGTACTATTTTACTTTTGAAGCGCTTCCTTCCAATGATTTCGACACACTGACGTGTAAGTATCATTATCTCCAATTAAAAGCTGTGGTCCATCAACTACGGCCTCGCCGGCTTCGTTGTACCGCAGAATCATGGTGGCTTTGCGGCCACAGTGACAAATCGTACGGATCTCCCGTAATTCGTCAGCGATCGCCAGCAGCCGCTGCGAACCAGTAAAGGTATTCCCCTGGAAATCAGTCCGTAAGCCATAGCACATCACCGGAATCCGCAAAGTATCTACCACTACTGCTAACTGCTCTACCTGCTCTTTCGTTAACCAGTTGGCTTCATCAATCAAGACACAGGCAATCGGTGACAGCTTGTGTTCCTCAGAAATTTTCGCGAATAGATTATCCTCGTCAGTAAAAACCTCTGCTTCACGCTTTGCACCAATCCGAGACCAAATCACTCCCGTTCCAGCCCGATCATCCACCGCCGAGGTTAGTAAGTATGCGCGCATCCCCCGCTCTTCGTAGTTATATGCCACCTGCAGTAATGCTGTTGATTTGCCAGCATTCATAGCTGCGTAAGAAAAGTAAAGTTTAGCCATAGGAATATTGTAGCAAATGCCTAAAATCAATCATTATATTACGCCTACTGCGGTTACATACGCTTCTACTCCGACCGGATTATTTCCCCCGGGAAACAACAAATAAGCGTCCGTTTCTGCCCGCACTTCTTTTCCACCATCAGTACAAATAAGCTGTCCCGCTGACACTTCATCAAACGTCATAAAGTTTGCTGCAAAGGAAAAGTTTTCATATTTTCGAACATACTTACTTTGGACTTGTAAGATAGTTTGTGGTGTATTTGAAGGTTTGTATGTGTTATCAACCATTCCAAAATATTGGAGAAATTGATATGAGGTTTGAATACCTAAATCCACATACTCCTCTGGTTTTCCGATGGCGCCCAACTCAACACAAATACCAATCTTATTCTGGTTCGACATATACCCGTCAGTACCTCCTTTTTCAATAGCATCAATACCATTGATCACATAGGATACGTCAAATGTTTTAACGATATCTTTTGCGTTCGGCTCGCTAATCACGAATGGTGTTGCCTCTCCATAAGGTTCATTGTATGCGTGTAAATCTAAAAGAGCATCGCAAGAATCAAGCAATTTCATCAACGCAACTGCGCGCTTTTCTTCATAGGTATCACCCACTTCGGCTGATAGTTGAAAACAACGATTCAAGTTCTTTTCAGTAAATCGCACATCTTGTTTTATCGCACGAGGATTCGCATAGACAAGATACACCGTACCGTTTATGAGTTTTAAATTTTGTCGTAAATAGTCGATGGTTCTAATCCCTGCTTTTTCATTACCGTGTACGCCGGCAAATATAGCAACTGCTGGACCAGGAGCATCTGTTTGTAATGTAGTGATTGAGTTAGTCATAGGGTTATTTTTTAGTATAGATAACACGGGAAAGTTTACACATCCCCGTGTTTGTTTTGTTTAGGAATAGTGAAGACATAGTTCACGACAACGATAAGCCCACTTAATGATATCGTCTACCGACTCGGTGACACCAAAGTTACGAAACTCGATTGTGCCGTGGAGTGTGAGACGAATCATGTGCCAGCAATCACGTGGGTTCTCATAGAATCCGTGCTGTTTTGCATACACTTCAAATGCATTCCACGACTCATGCGCCACCGGTCGATAGCCAGGTGCCACGATTCCATACAATCGCATTCGCTTACCGTTACTATTATCACCAATGTGACAAAGCTCGTCACAATGGGCGATAACTCGGTTGTACACCTGGAGTGCAATTTCTGCACTCGGCATGCCAATGTGGAAATGCGTGCCAGCCACCTGGCAGGCCGCCTGCAACACTTCACGAGGCATTTCGGTAGCAATCCGCTGATACCGACCAGCTGGATCCGAATAAACCGCTAGTGACATATCGTCTGGCGCGACTTCCTGACATAGTCGCTGTAAGTCACAAGCAGCTAGTGCACTATCAAGCTCATCTTCAAGCTTTACTTGCTGTGACCATACTGCATCTAACGAATCTGTCGGCAATGATTGTGATTCAATCTGACACGCAGACAATTCGTAACTGAACGATCCTGCATCTGGAAGTGGGTTGGTTATCCGCTCCAAAACGCGGTGTGCTTCAGGGACAATGAGACCCTGTTTGTTCGCAACAAAAAATTCTCGCTCCACCCCGATATGGAATGCCAAATCGGGACGAAATTTGAACTTAGTGGTGAACGTAGGTTGGTAAGTCATTGTTTTCTCCTTCTCCGCTGATATGCGTTATGACTGTTGTGTAGATCGCTCCTTGATCAACCTGTATTTGCTGACACGTGACTTTAATCTTATCTCCTTTACGCAAGAAGCGCCTTTCAGAATGAAATTTTACTGAACCACCAGTCTGTGACTGTAGCGTGTAGACCCAGTAATCCAAACCGCTCCATATGTTTGCACTTCTTTCTATCTCCTCATCTGTAACTAGTAAAGTCGTTGTCACAGATGACTGATCAGTTGATTTCTGGTTTAGTAGATTTATTACTGTCCCCAAAAATTTAAAGTCGTAACATTGGATAACTGACATGATCTTTCTCCTTTGGGTTTTTGAAGCCCGATTTTTGCGAGCTATACGAAAGCCGTGTAAGTCATTCTAGATGACTTTGATCGTAGATATCTTCAATTCCTTTCAAGGTTCTATGATTGTTCTTCCCAACCTTGGGCAACAAAAACCGCTCCTCAGGGAGCGGATCTTGTCTTCTAGAATTTAGAATGATATGGGGAAGGAGTTACAAACTACAACACAAAGGCCGCTCGACGAGAATATCGAGTGTGGCGCCAATTCATTTGTATTGCAGTTCGTTGCATGACTTGAAAATATCAGGTTCTATATTTTTTGTCAAATTAAGTTGTGTGCCTTGCGGGACGATGTTCGAACTTTTTTATCTAATGTGTAGACCCTTGTCCAAAGTGACTAATTCAGAAATTAATTCTAAACAACCTTCCGCATAGACATCTCTGTTCAAAACTTCATGAGACAACCTGATTCGCTCATTTTTATTTTGAAGCACTAATGAGTGATCTCCTAACACCTCTGCGGAACGTTCACTTTTTATACATACATCGATATTGTTCTCCTTCAGAATAGTTTGCATCTTTAAGGCTGTACCACTTGGGGAGTCTATTTTATGAATATGGTGAACATCATCAATCACCTTCTCAAATCCACTACACTTTGAGGGTTCAATATTTTGTAAAAGTTTATATAAAATCCTCATACCAATTGAAAAATTTGGTGCGGTCAGCACTGCTGCCTGATGTGCGTAACTTTCCAACATGTCTACGGGTAAATCACCGGTAGACCCTATAAGTAATTTTTGCCCATTCAGTTTAGAAATAAGAGCTTTAGTGCCTTCAGCCCCAGAAACATCAACAACCACATCGCAGTCAGGAACATCTGATTCTCGTGTGATTGGACCAACGTACTTAAAATTATCAGAACGTTCTAAATGTTCCGCAATTTTTGAACCTAATTTTCCACCTGCACCTTGTATGGCTACTGAAATCATAATTGTAAGAATATCATTATATTTTGAGATTGGAGAATCTCTCCTTACAGGAGCAGTACACCTTTTGGACAT
This sequence comes from uncultured Candidatus Saccharibacteria bacterium, assembly GCA_964350735.1. Lineage (GTDB taxonomy): Bacteria > Patescibacteriota > Minisyncoccia > Phycocordibacterales > UBA918 > OLB19. The sequence continues at coordinate 218,832 of CAYGKO010000001.1, read as the reverse complement.
ATTCTCCCTTTGGTCGAATCTGTCTCAAAAGCTTTTCGATTCGTGCAACGCTTTTCTCCGAAAAGCTGCACCCCTATCCCGCACAATACAAAAGCCGCCCGAAGGCGGCAAATTGTATTGTGCGGGTTGTGGGACGATGTTCGAACTTTTATTGAAAAGGATTATAGCCTTGGTCAATATGATTCTGCATAGGTAAAAAGAGTGGTGACGGCAACTCATCCCAATTAAACCAATCCCATTGTTCACATTTATCTGGCTCCATTAATTTTGGTTCGCCTGAATCCCATTCGGTTGTCACAACCATGGTTATGTAGTGTCTATCTTCTTCTTTAAAGAAGTCTTCCGTAAAAACAGGTTTCTGAATATTTTTAATTTTCACTCCCACCTCTTCCATAGTTTCTCGACGAGCGCAGTCTTCGATGGTCTCCATAAACTCTAAATGTCCCCCCGGTGGGCACCAGCTACCGGTGCCGTGTGCATTCTTACGCTGCCCTAATAAAACCTTATTGTCTTTTGTAATGATGACACCAACCCCTATTCTTGGTATTTTTTCCATGTATCAATAATAACTCAAATACAAAAGAAAACACCCCAAATTCAGACAGGATGTCTTCATTTCAGGGTGTTGGCGTCATGGTACAGTCGTACAACTTCAGCAAACACAACCTCCGGGGTATCAGGCTGAACAAAGTTCAATCTTTCAACCTTAGAAGCGTTTGCTTCAAACTCTCTAGAATCGTCGATTCTCTTCAGAATCGCCTCTTCAGATTCACCGCGAGCTCTTAGTCTACGTTCTAATTCCACATTACCTGGGCTAACCAAATGAACTGGAATAGTACGCACACCTTTAGGCCTGAAGTAATCAGACAGAAAATCATGGCGTTCAGGCGTTATGCAAACAAATGCAAATCCACCTGTTTCGCTCGCGGCTTTATCAAATTCAGATTCAGCCACAGAGTAAAGATTTCCATGAATTTCAACATTCCAGAGTAAGTCGGTGCGGCCAATCAATGATTCCCTGGTCTGGAAATCATAATCTGACGAAGTTTCACCTTCCCTTGGTGGTCGAGTCGTAATTGTCCTGACTCTCCCGCCTCCAAAGTGCGCGACTAATGCTTTTTCAAGAGTCGATTTACCAACACCAGAAGCGCCAGTGATTGACATTACTTTCATCAGAACCTCCTATGTCTTGATGAATTCCTGAATAGGATTATAGCATAATATTGCTGTGTAGTCAATATTATTCTCAACTCTCAAACAGCAAAAGCGCCATTGCTGGCGCTTAAATCTCGTGTGCGGTTTGCGGGACGATGTTTGAACCTATTTACAGCGTTAGATCTCCCAATTGAGAAGGTTTTCTTGTAGCAACTGCGTTGACTCATCTGTCACATCGCTTGCGGTAATAGTAGAGCTGGCAAATATTACATTTTCGATATCTTCGAGCATTTGTTCTCTTTGGTCGATATCTTCTGCTGAAAATCCAGGCTTATTCCGAGAAATATATCTGACTCTAAGGTCATCCATTCTCTCTTTTATACTGATGATTCCAAAAGGACCAACGCGCATATCACTGTATGTAGCAATTTTAGCACCCAATGACTCATCTACGTGGACCTTGGCAGTATTTTCTGTACCGATAGCGTCAAAAACATAATGCAAAACTTCATCTCCTGGAGCAATCTCGTTTACAATATCTACAGTGGCTGTATGCTCATCAGCACCATATTTCTCTATCATCTCAGCTTGCACTTGTGTCCAGTAAGCTACACCTTCCGGCTCATACAATTCTGGCATGCTGTCCATCTTAGCTTTAATTAAGTTACCCATATCATGCAGAAGACACGCAGTAACTATGTTTTTGGCATCAAGCTCAACGGTGGACTTATCACAGATAAGCTGAGCAACAGCAGCCACTCGGACCATATGCTCTCGTAAACCTTTATTAATTCTATATTTAAGGTAGATGTCGTTTATATTCATATTTTCAGTACATTATTATAAGTTTACTCATTACTTCCAAACAAAGATTTTTTATCTTTCAGACCAGTTAGTTTACTTAATAATTCGTCATACAAGACAATCTCAATATTTTTTAGCGATTTTCTTAAAACCCTAAAATCTTCTTTCTGATTTTTTGTTTTAAGTTGCCTGCTATTACCCATTAAAAGTATAACTCTAGGCCTTACAACATTAACCTCATCAGCTGTCTCTCTTAAAAGAGCCTTCTCTAACGAGTCTGCATTTCTTTCAGCATTATACAAATACTTTTCTGCCTGGGTAATTGCCTTTATAGCAGCCGTACTCCAATAATGATTACCCCTGTCTTCTCCTGTTGCAAGCAATTGAGTCCTGTCTGTCTTTATTTCGAAAATATCTAAGTTTGATTGAACATCGAGCAATCCAAAATCAACCTTACGAATTTTAATACCAAGAGTCACACCAAGTTCTGGGTAATGCTTAACGTAATTAGGGTCAATCAAAAATAGATTACGTTTAATAAACTTAGACCAATCACTTTCAGATACAACATCCTTAATGTTTTTCTCAAATTCACCTATTAGTTCTTCAATGGGTTTTTCATTAACTTTAATTCTTACAAACTCCAATAGGCGTTTTTTATCTTTAGCTGTTTTGTACCGTTTATCCAAGATAGTGCTAACAAACTCAAATAACTCGTCGACATTTTTTCTGGGAATATGTTCAATAATATCTTCTGTTAGATTGTCGAATATACTCGATAACTTTTTTGAAACTGAATTTCCTACACCATCGGGATCATTAAAGTGTTCAGGCAAAATATCATGAACATAGAAATCAGCTTCTAGTGACTTATCATCCTTTGCATCCTGGGTTATTCTTGCAAGTCTTTTTTTAAACTTTAAAAGTTTTTCATATTCTAGGTATAAAACTCCTGTTTTCTTATCAATCCTATCTTTAATTCCTTTATCAATAACAATCTTTTTTATTGTTATATTTTCCTTAGTCAATCTATATTGAATAAAACTACCAGCTATAAATTTTGCCTTATCGGTAACAAGCGCTAGAGGCACTTTAGTTCTGTTTTCAAAAACAACTTCTGGGATGCCGGCATTTGTCGGAAACATCCTTACTTGTGATTTTACTGTATCTACGATAAATATCTTATTCCTGTGCAACTCAGAATCCCCTTCTTTTAGTACATAAAAAAATTCCGTCACTCCCTTTCTAGTTTCATTTTTTTCAATAGAGCCTGTTGCCATATAGATATATTGCAACTATGTGCCTTCGCTGTCAACAATATTAAATAGACGAGATGATTTGCTCTTTTGATGTTCCTGCAATCAGGCCAATTTTTGCATCATGCTCCCATGATTGTATCTCCAATTCACGCTCTCTTGATAATTTCCTACTTGAATAACGCTCAATATGAACAAATTTAACCGGTCGATGCATACGCGTGTAATACGCTCCACCTTTCAGAAAACCATTGTGTTGGTTTAATCTCTTACGTAAATTCTTAGTTATTCCAGTATAGAGTCCTCCATTTGAGCACTCAACTATGTACACGTAGCAATGCATATGTGCTAACTATAGTATGTAGAATCAAAGTTAGCAATTACATACGCTGTATGTAATGAAATCACCTCTACTCAAAAAGTTTGGTAAGCGCGTTCGATGTTTACGTGATGAGCGTGACCTGTCTCAAGAACGTCTTGGCGAGCTAGCGAAAGTACACCGCACCTATGTTGGAATGATTGAGCGTGGTGAGAAAAACATCACTCTTACTAGTATGGAGAAATTCGCCAAAGCCTTAAAAGTTGATATTAAAGATTTAGTATAGACACTATGGGTGAAAAACTCATCAAAGTGCTTGAGGTAATCATCAGCAAGCTATATCAAAATGAAAAGGAGGAGTCTGATTTTCCAGTGATTTACATTAGGGACCTAGATATTCAAGGTGTTGGTATGAACTTCCACAGCTTCAATACTACTCTAGCTGAATTGGCTCCCTTAGAAGTATTTGAGTTTCGGTACTCATCAGAACCAGTTGATCACGAGAATGAAATGCAGCTAATTGAGCACGGTGAAATTACACCTAGACAGCTAGAAGAGCCAGACTTACGTTTTGAGTTGTGGGTTTTAGGCAACCCTTGGAAAATTTATCGTGAGCTAAGTAATGGTGTACCTCTCAAGGAGATTAGTACCAAAGAGCTTGAGTATGATATTGAAAACAGCGTACTAAGTGTGAGAGGTCTCACTATTCCAGTTTCTCGAAGACAAAATAAACCTGTCCACCACTTTATTTTGAAACATATTTTTGAAAACGGTACAGAAAATGAATATTCTTATGCTGAACTTCGTAACGAAGGTGTTTATGACTCAGACGTTGAAGCTAGTACATATATCAACGCGTGTAAAAATTTAAATAAAGCTGTACAGAAACATACTGAAGACAAGATTAGTGCATTTCTAGATTTTGGAAGCACTGAGAATGGTGCGATAAAGGTTAATCCTAAGTACCTAAATTAGTGTTAAAACTAACCCTACTTTGACCCGAGTTAGCTCGGGGTCTTTTTGTATTCTGTAGTTAATGGAATTTAGTAATGAATTAGTCACACGGTATAAGCGGTACATGTTAGATACACATGCGGTGTCTATTTCCTGCGAACAAGCGCAGCTACACCTAGCCTCGTTCTCGCAACTATATATATCTTTTTCTTTTCCTCAAACGGTTGGGGTGGGTCGGGAGCGGCTTTCGTCTCGCCCTCGCCCCCTCGTGGGGTGAGGCGAAAGGCCGATGCCGGCCTTTCTGCGGAGCAGAAAGTGACTTGATTTTATATACACATAATTCGAAACTATTTATGGCAAAACCACGAGTCAGTCACTACAAAATAATTATTTCAGGTCACATTGTTGAGGCCCAGCAGTTTACTAAAGCAATCGGCTACGACCTTCTTTCAAGTAAAAAACAGGCACCATACCGTAAAAGGAGAATGTTGGCTGAACAAGTCACCAGTGAAAGTTCTTTGAGTCGTACAAGAAATGCACTCATTAGGCTAATAAACGCTAATTCTCGTATGTGGCTGGATGAGTTTGAAGTAATAATTCAACCTCAATTTCTAACCTACACGATTCATGAAAACATTAAAGATATAGCGACTGCAAATACTCTCTTCACAAATTATATTAAACGCTTGAATTATCATACGTACGGCACTAAAGAATCAATTGTAAAATATGTTGCAGTCCCAGAGTTTCAAAAACGTGGAGCAGTCCACTATCATGCAGTCTTCTTTAATCTCCCGAAGATTAACGCTAGGCATGAATTTAATACTGGAGAATTTGCTTCTATTTGGGAGCATGGCCATATCAAGAAAAAGAATGTCAGCAAAATACCGAACGTAGGTAGATATATGACAAAATACATGACTAAGGATGCGCTCGATAAACGATTGGTCGGTAGGAAGAAATATTTCTCCAGTCGAGGTCTATACAAACCAGAGGTTATTTCTCATGAACACATAGCGGGAGAGATTATGGACTATCTCGCTGACCATAAATCACTATACGCATACATTACCAAACCATCAAAAAAACGTCCTGTTATAGAAAACCCAACTTTTTGTGCAACATACAATCTGAGTCCTGAACAGTTGTCTGAAATGCGGAGTTTGTATAGTCTAAAGACACGCTAACTATGAATAGCATATGAAATACATCCTCTACTGCCGAAAGTCACAAGAGTCTGAGGACAGACAAATCCAGTCCCTCGATGCACAAGAGCGTGAGCTAACAGAAACAGCTGCTCTCCTTGGTATTGAAATTACCGCCGTCTACCATGAAAGTATGTCCGCCAAGACTGTCGGGCGTCCAGTATTCAATAACGTTATGCAGCAAATTCAAGCTGGCAAAGCTGACGGTCTTCTCTGCTGGAAACTAGACAGACTGGCTCGCAACTTTATTGATGGCGGACTAATCATTGACCTACTACAACGCAACGTTCTCAAAAGCATCCAGACCTACGAGAAAGAATACCTACCCTCAGACAACGTCCTTATGATGGCGGTGGAGCTTGGTATGGCTAACCAATACTCTCGTGATTTATCCGAAAACGTGAAGCGGGGTAATCGTCAAAAACTCAGTCAGGGTGGTTGGCCTTGTAACGCACCCTTTGGCTATCTCAATAACAAAGTAGACAAGACTTTATACATTGACCCTGTACGTGGTGAGTATGTCCGCATGATGTATGAGCATTACGCTACTGGTCTCTACAGCATCCGTGAATTAGCTGGCCACATGTATGACAAAGGCATGCGCACCCGCTCTGGCAAGAAAGTACACTGTGGGCCGATTCAACGCATTCTCAAGAATCCTATTTATCACGGTGTGATACTGTATTCAGGAAAATACTACGAAGCGAGCTTTGATACCATCGTCACTAAAGACCTCTACGACCAATGCCAAACGGTCATGACCGGCGGTTCTAAGCCACGGACTCAAAAACACGTCTTCCCTCTTACTGGTTTATACACCTGTGGTGTCTGTGGCTGCGCTGTCACTGCTGAAAAACAAAAAACGTACATCTACTACCACTGCACTAATGGAAAAGGTATCTGCGACCAAAAACGGCTATTCTTGCGCCAAGAGAAATTAGAAGAGCAATTTGTCTCAATCTTTGATGATATTGCTTTTGATGAGGAGCTGATAGAAATCATGTACCAAGCAGCTTTGGAAAAACTTGAGCATGAGGGAGAATTAGACACAACTCATCTTGAAAACACACAGCGTGAATTGGATATACTCAAAGTCCGTGAAAATAAACTACTTGATACGTATCTAGCTGAGAGCATCAACAAAGAAACGTATGAGGCAAAGCAGGCAGAAATTAAACATAGCCGTATCGCACTGACAAAATCCCTCAACAATCTCAAACAAAATACCCAAGACCCTTTAGTTACTCTCGAACGTACAAAAAAGCTATTTATAGCCAGTAGTAGAGCCAAATCTAGGTATTTGAAAGCAATTCCAGAGCGTAAACGAGAAATGGCCTATGAGGTACTTTCGAACTCCTTGCTCAAAGATAAGAAAATGGCTCAACCACAACTTAAAAGTCCTTACGATATGCTCGCAAGGACCCCTAAGAATGCTGATTTTTCAACTATGTGCGGGATAGGGGAATCGAACTCCTGACCTCTGCTTGGAAGGCAGATGTTATACCATTTAACTAATCCCGCGTTTCTGTGGGCGATATTCTAGCACTTATCCTGTTCGATTTCTAGCCCTGCTTGCTATACTTGAGAGAAATCTATGCAATTCTTAAGCGATATATTTACCAGCATCCTAATCGGATATCTTGGGCTCACCAACAGCCTAGCGGATCAACTGAACCAGCTGATCGAGGGAGTGGATGAACCAACAGCTGAAGTGACTGACGGTACACTCACTCGGCTTCCCTCTGAGTACGAATACGGCGGCAATATCCCTGATATCCTCATTACTAATGCTTTCTACCAACAAGCAGCGGTACTGGGCAGTGTCGAACCAGTTCGACCTGCTAGCGCCCCAATCAAAGAAACGTTAGTGAACATTTTTTGTGAATATACTACTGATGCTCTCGTGCGCAGCACTACTGGCTCTGGATTTTTTATTGGGACTGATGGAGTAATCCTTACTAATGCACACGTCGCGCAGTTCCTACTGCTGGAAGACATGTCAGACAACGCTACAACCGAATGTATTGTTCGCACCGGCAGTCCTGCCTCCCCTACCTACGAAGCTGAACTCTTATACATCTCACCCGCTTGGGTATATGAACACGCTGACTTGGTCACTGCAGCCAAGCCGCGTGGTACGGGTGAACGCGACTATGCTCTTTTGTATGCCACTAGACGTATTGATAATCAACCAATGTTTAATGTCATACCCGCTATCCAACCTAATGTATCTCTGCCTCCGCGCAGTCTCTATGGCGACCCCGTCACTATCGGTGGCTACCCGAGCAACACCATCATTGCTGGTGATCTCACCTTCACCCCGCAACAACGTGTCGCTACTTCAAGTATCTTTGATCTCTTTACCTTCGGCTCTAACTACGCCGATCTCTTTAGTCTCACTGGCACTGCCATTGGTGTGTCTGGTGTATCGGGAGGGCCTGTCCTCAATACTGATGGTGACGCGATCGGCATTATCGTAACTCGAGGGGACGACAGCACTCAAGGTGATGGCAGTCTCAATGCTATTACTATTTCATACGTCGATCGCACCATCAAAGAAGAAACTGGCCTCAGTCTAGCTGAGAGCATTACGGGCGATCTTCCCCGCAAGGCAAAAATCTTTAAAGATACGCTGATCCCCTTCTTGGCAGAACTACTAGAACGCGAACTTGAGTAAAATAAAAAAGCGGCGGGCCAACTGGCCCGCCGCTTTTTTATTCTTTTAGCCCACCTGCTTGTGATAAATAGTTTGGCTTGGGTACGCAAACTCGATTCCTTTTTGCGCGAATTGCTTCAGTAGAGCGACATTAAACGCCTGCTGGATATCTAAGAATACCGAGTACTCTGATGACTCCACGTAGTACACAATGTCGAAAATTAACGCTGAATCACCAAACGTCGTGAAGTGTACTCGATCTAGTCGTCCTCCGGTCAGAGTACCGAAGATCTCCGTCACCATCTTAGGGATCAGCTCTACATTCTCTTGATCAGTGTCATAGGTCACCCCAATCTGCGTTACAATCCGGCGCTCTTGCATCTTCTTAAAGTTCTGCACCCGGGCGGTAGTCAGCTCGGCGTTACTCACGACCAACTCTTCTCCCTGCAAGGTGCGGATGCGGGTACTCTTGATCCCAATCTTTTCTACCGTTCCCGAATCTGCACCAATCACAATATAATCTCCAATCCGAAATGGCCGGTCGAAGTAAATTGAAAACGACGCAAACAAGTCAGATAAGATCCCCTGCAGCGCAAACGCTACGGCAATACCACCAATTCCGAGTCCAGCAATCAAGGACGTCACTTCAATTCCTAAATTCGACAGTACAAACAATCCACCGAGTGCCCACAGCACAATCCGTGCCATCAGCCCCACCATGTTAGAGGCCGTAGCAGAACCAGGGTCAACCTCACCATCACCATCTTCATCCTTTTCTAAGAATCGCTTAGCCCCATAATCAACAAACTTCACCGCCATTTCAACTATCTGCCACACTACTACAAAGTACACGACCCCCGTTACAGCCAGATCAGCTGCCGTCGGTAGTGCAAACAACTGTAAGGCCACATAGCCTGCCACCAAAATGTAGACAAAGGGTCGAATCCCTGACACTGCTCCAATTAACACATCATCAACATCACTACTCGTCTTTGCTGATAAGGCCCGCAGACGCACCAACACTACTGACTGTACTATAATAAATGCAATCGTAAGTAGTGTGAACACAAGTAGTGACACTACCGGGGCCGTCAGATCAACCAATCCTACTATAGGCAACGTCACCGTCAGCTCCGGTACCTGCGTACTAATGTACGTAATAAACCAACTATCCATAGTCGTATACTTAGTTAAATAACCCTCCTACTCTACCAAATTCTAGCAATATACTTAAGTAAGTACTTATACACAGCAAAAATTAGAAGAACCTTTGATGCTCTAGTAGGATAGAGCTTCCGCCAAATGAGTACAGGTGCTTATGTAACGGAAATAGTTCTTCTTTCAACACTTGATCAGTGTGAGAAATGCCGCCCTTTTCATGAATTGGGCGGTTTTCTCATTATCTGAGCTGTATGTAAGGCGGGTCTAAAAATGCTACACTGCTCTCATTATGTTTGAACCAACCATGCCAGTCTGGCTAAACGGCCAGCTACAAACGCTAGAAAATAGTGGCGTTTCTCCCCTTACTCATTCGCTACACTATGGCTCTGGTGTCTTTGAAGGCATCCGCGCGTACAAAACAACCGACGGACAAACTCAAATCTTCCGCCTCGAAGAACATATCGACCGCCTCTTTTATTCTGCCAGTACTCTCTATCTTGAGATTCCTTATACCAAGGAAGAACTAACTGAAGCCGTTAAAGCAGTCTTGCGTGAGAATAACCTCACCTCTGCCTATATCCGACCGTTGGTCTACCAAGACAGCTCTGCCCTTGGGGTTGGCGTTACTAACAACAAGCCCCAAGTACTCATCGCAGCCTGGGCCTGGGGTCAGTACTTAGCCGACGCCGTCTCAGCTGAAATTTCTCCCTACCGCCGTATTTCTGAACACAGTGTCGTAGCTGACGCTAAAGTCAGTGGCCATTATGTAAACTCCATCCTAGCCACTATGCTCGCCAAGAAAAACGGCTACCTTGAAGCCGTGCTGCTCGACCACGCTGGCAATATCGCCGAAGGCCCGGGTGAAAACATTTTCTTTATCAAAGGCAAAGAGCTACACACCCCTAAGCTTGGCAAGATTCTCGCTGGCATCACCCGCGACGCTGTAATCGAATTCACCAAAGACCTCGGCTACACCACCATCGAGCGCGATATTGCCCCCATCGAACTAGCCGACTTCGACAGTGCCTTCTTCACTGGCACCGCCGCTGAAGTCTCCCCTATTAGTAATATTGACCAAGACGGCACTCCACTCAAAACCTTCGATCTCTCCCCTGCCAATGAAATCAAAGACGCTTTTTTCAAAATTGTGCAGGGTGAAAATTCTAAGTACGCCGATTGGCTGAAATATCTGGATTAATTATCTTTGTGTCTATAAATATGCTTGGAGTACCCGTAAAGCATTTTTGTAGGCAAACTTCTCACACTCTTCCACCGTCCACCCTTGTTGCTGCAAACAATCAAGCAATTTGGGCAACGCTGTTACTGACGACAAATCTTTTGGAGTACCACTCACAATTCCACCAAAATCACTACCTACAGCGACCGCATCGATGCCTGCAGTATCCCTCACGTGATTAATCTGCCGGATCACGTCCTCTATGGCACAGGATTGTGTACTGGTAACAAACTTTTTAGAAAAGAACATCCCAAAACAACCGCCGGAATTTCCAATCGCCTTCAATTCTTCATCAGAATAATTTCGCGGATCAGTGCAGTATTTTTGCGCCGCTCCATGTGAAACTAAAATTGGTAAATCATACTTATTACTAAAGTCGGCAAAGCCAGCATGGCTTAAATGAGCCAAGTCAATAATTAACTTGTTATCGAGCGCCCATTTAATCACTTCGTGCCCCAATGTAGTAATGCCAATTTCAGGAGTGTCATTTCCTCCTGCCAAGGAATTCTGTTTAGTCCACGTAAGTGCAATCGATCTTAAACCTGATTCATGAAGTGCTGCTAACTTGTCCCAATCATCGGCTTCCCCGGTAAACATATTAATGCCTTCTAAATGAAACAGTAGGCCGCGATGCTCGCCGTTAATGCAAGCCTCAAGATCGTCACGATCCTCAACCATCATCCACTCCGAATTCACTTCTGTATAAGATCTATACCATTCAATATCAGCAAACAAATCTGTATAATTTTCTTTCTTAAAATAGTCTCCATCATTTGGTACCGGAAAACCAGTACATAACAACATGGCAACATCTGAAGATGCTAACTGGGAGAAATTAGTCTGCGGACTAGCCCGATGAGCAACATCTAATAATTCCGGTCGGAGTAACGATAGTTTCAGATCTTGGTGCAAGTCAATAATTTTCATATAGTTGAGTATAAAATAAATCGCTCGCCAGTAAAACCCAGCGAGCGAAAGTTTCTTTGAGACCTGACCCTTAAGGGTCAAATCGACCCATCATGGTATTCAAGGTAGCCAAGTCAGCAAACGACGTAGCCGCCGCCTCTTCGACCAAACAGAATCCTCTTGTCGGAACATCATACTGAGAGAAGAACGTTGGTGTTGCAGGATCATAGTCAAACCCCGGGCACTCAGAGCGTATCTCCATAATCAATCGCTGGCGTGGCCGACGCTCTTCGTCAATGGCTTCGACGACCGTTCTCCGCTGATTCTTTGGTACAGCCTGTATCCGGGCACCTACTGACGCCTCAAACGCTTTATAGGCAACAAGCTTCTCAAACAACTCCTTACGTGCTGACGCAGTCGCGTCTGGACCACAAAAGCGCATCGAAGTAATGGTGACCAGCCGAAAATCAAGTGTCTCAAACGGAGCAATACCCCGCTTGTGCAAATGACAGTACAGGAGATTAAGCTCAGACAATAGACTGTCCATATAGCCGTCCATATCAACACCCGAAGTGTGATAGACGAACGGTTCTCCTGTTCTGACGGACTCGATGATTGCACACAGCAAAATGTAAGCCACATTACCTGGAATCCAACCTTCGTTTAGGTTGGTAAAACCATACACGTTTTGGGACAGTTCGACCCAATCAAGAGCCTCGCCCAGTGGTAGTGACTTGCTGATCCTTCCGTCAGCATCCATGTACCGATAGAAATGTTTGGGAGACATTTTCCCAACCTCTTCCAAGATACTCCATGCCAACTCCTGATGATTTTCCAGATAGTCGGTCATCGTCTGAACTTCTGCTTGAGGTAATGCAAGCCGCAGCGCGGCAGCATGTTCTTCACCCAAGGTACAGCCAGATGGACATACTTGTGGTATAGTTTTTGCCCGAAGTACCATACAGGATTGATCACCAATCTTCAGCGATTGACCATTTTCGATCATCAAGTGTGGATGGCTGGCAAGATCTTTCATGCCATTCACCCGATCATGGAGTACCATCGGGATACCCATTGCTGCCACAGCCAGATTCGCTGGATAGATATTACCAGCATGAGCCGTTCTCATTACTGATGTTCCTGCCTGATGTAAGACTGCCAGGTCCCGCAACGACAATTCATTCGCACGCGTAAGCATAAATCCCATTTTACTTCCTCACCCTCTCATGACTGATGTTGTCAGTCTCGTTTCAACGATCTACAGGCTGTCCTCAAGAGGCCCTGCTCGATACGGATCTTGTGGCCCTATTGGACAACCTGTACGATCCGCTGATGATGGCCAAATACCGGTTGGCCACCAGCAGCGAATCGCTATCCGCTTACAAAGCTCCGTAAACAAAACCGGTTCATTCCTTGTGAGAACGAACCGGTTTTATTTTCGAAGTAGTGCAACTTACTGGGCATATACTCCAACCGGCCCGCTCATCAAGGCGAGAATCAGGAGGAGAGCCAGCAGCACTTGGTGCGCAGCTTCCGAGACTCCTGGTACGGTTGTTGTATATGCTAATTGCATGTATTTAGAATATAGCGCTAAGTGAGAAAACCGTCAAGTAATTATGTGGTATGTAATTAATTGACAATCGTAAATTCATACGTACAATATCGCCACTCATTTGTTTTTTATTGCAGCCAGAAGGGTTTGCAAGGCAATTGAGCAGTACCGGCAACGTCCGGAATATCAACAGGAGGTTCCCGCCATGGGTCCCATCAAGTCTATCGCAGCCTGCGCAGGCTGCCCGTTCGCCATTAATGCGGTCGTTGAAACCCCAATCATGATGCCCATTGGCCCCATCATGGTGGTCGGTTTTGTGACCGAAGAAATTTCCATCTGTGGGCGCAAGCTCGAAATACTGGAGTTACTCAATGCGATCGGCTTCAGAGCCGCGCAGCGTAGCCCGTTTCATCCCATGCCGTTCGATTTTGACATCACGAATGATGATTCATGCGACAATGTCGCGGAAGATGGTCTGCTTGAATTCAACACGACCGTTGGCATGATGGGGGTCGGCGTCTACAGCCACGATCGTGATATGATCTTCATGCAGCGCGGTCGCAGCATGGTCGGCGGCAGCATCGGCGTTCCGCCGGGCGCCTCGCTGGCCGATAGGCTGGACCGGATGCAAGGGGCGCTGTAGCGCCCAACCCTACGCGGCGGTTCGTCGCCGCGTAGGACACCGCTCTTTTTCACATTTGAGCCGTATGACAAACCGTCATACGGTTTTTCATTTTTATACGGGAAAGATACGACAAAATTTGACAACTTGGGAAAATCATTACTATTCAAATTACACCACATTTTTAGGTTGTTGAATGTGAAATTAGGTTTATATTTAGAAGATCACCAGCTGGAGGTGGTTGTCATTCTTGTGACATCCATCCGGTTGGATGGATTGTTATTTGAAAGACACGCAAACCAAACAAACCGGCCCCAGACCGGTGTTTCTACAAACGAAAGAGACCAAAATGAAACATCTGCATCAGACGACCGCTCCCGCTGCGCTCGCCGTTTCCGCAATGGCCGCGACCACAGCCTTGGCGCGTCCCAATCTGCTCGGCGGCTCCGAAATGAGCTTCAACGACTTCGATCAGATCGACATCGATGGCGGCACCGCCTACCTCTTCAAGAACGACGGCGCCCCCGCGCTGATCATCGCTGAAGCCAGCACGCCGACGCTGATCGCCTTTGTCGAAGACGACGTGCTGATTCTCCATCGGGGCACCATCGTGAACCTGTTCGCGGTCGTCGATGAAACCCGTGCCGAAGCGCTGTTCGACATCATCGCCATTAACCCGCTGATCGGCGCTTCCACCGATGTGGTCGAAACGATGACCTGCCGGACCGACTGTCCTTCCCTGCTCGCCGCTTACAACGCGATCGTCGCAGGCGAATGCCTGGACATTGAAAACTTCGCGACGGTCGCCGCGCGCACCCTCAAGGACATAGGCGCGGCGGTGAGTTCGGCTTCGAAGAACGCCGCAGGCAAGTTCCACGGTGAAATGGGCCAGGTCGTTTCAACAGACCAGGCGTTCAACATCAAGCGCGGTTCCACGACAGATTTCGTCAGCCGCCACGCGATGCCGAAGAAACGTGGGACCGGCGCGCTTCGTCGCCTCGGCCAGCCGGGCACCGCCGAAGCTGCGCGTCAGGCCCGTCGGCGCGGTCACTTCCGCGCGCAGTAAGGTTCTGAGCCTGCGAAACCAGCACGGGCCGTCCTAGGACGGCCCGTGCGAACAAGTGTTTGTTTGCGTATCTACTTTCTACCTTTTGGTAGGCGTTCCCGACTGGACCTAGTGTTCAGCGGGTTCTTTCTTTTTATATTTAAAGTGTTTAGAGCAAAACCGGGTGGATTCCTTTTAGGAACCCACCCGGTTTTGTCATTGTGTATTCTTTCTACACTTCAGCTTCTACAGTAGTAGTTGCTTCAACTGCTGGTACCACTTCAGTTTCTTCTACCGCTACTGGCTCTGTTTCAGCTATTTCTTCAGTACTAGTAGCTTTTTCTTCCACCACTTCTAGAGTACTACTCGCTAGCGCCTCTTCTGGTACTACTGGAGTACTTGGCGCTAAAGAAAGTGTCTTCGTGAGATCTGCCAATGCGTCGGTAGCTTCTTGCGCTGCTACTTCAGCTGTCTCAATGTCGGGAGCGGTGGTGCTCGCTACGCTACTACTCGCAGTCGCAATAGCGACTACAACCGTCTCCAAACCAAAGGTAGCCTTCTCGACGAGCGCCGCATCTTCAGTAGAAGAGATCTGTCCTTCAACTGTCTTGATCGCCTCTTCAGCATCAGTAATCTGCAATCGCACTGCTGTAATGCGTTCTTCTAATGTGAATACTACCGGCACTAAGTCTTCTACTTCTACCGTATTTTTTACATCAATAGCCGTCATAAAGCTGATGAGCTTGCGCGTATCAGAGAGAGACTGGGTCAGTAGTGTCACTGCTGCCGCTTTATCAGTTTCTGATTCATTAGCTCGTAATGCAATTGCTTCATCTACCTTCCGTCCGATATCCGCTAGGCGACGTTCAACGTCTGCTTTCTGAGCTGCCGAAGCGACATCAGTAATACTATTAAAAAATTCGGTCGCACGGGTGGTTTCTTCTTCGAGTCGAGCCAAGGTCTTTTCGTATGATGGTGCAGCTGGTTTATCTGGTCCAGCAGCTGCGATCGCTTCATCTACTACTAATGAGAGTCCGTCATTACCAACTCCATTCTCACTATCTCGTTCGAGCACTTCTGACTGCACCTCCAGAGCCGCATTAAAGGTAATACCCGCGAGGGCTCCTTCGTCACTATCGCTTGCAGTGATCGCTGCGATCTCAGCTTGGGCTGCATCCGAATGTCCTTTTACTGCTTTAGCTACTTCAGCCTGTACGGCTTCGGTGAGCTTTCCTTCACTCGCCAATAGTCGCGCTTCAGAAATTCGTCGTTCTAGTCGCTCGGTTTCCCACTCTACTTTTTGGTACGGTGATAATGACAAGCTTGATCGTACCTCTTCATTAAATTGCACTTTCACTGGGTACAGCACATCACCAGGTACTGATCGTTCCGCCACAATTGGCACAACAATAATGAGCAGCACGGTAAACACCCCCAAGAAACTCCGTACCTGCGGTGTATTAAATCGAACCAACGTAAATGACTCACTCACCACCTCAGTCGGTGCTGCAACAGTCATCTCGGCTCGTTCTTTTGGTAACGGATGATATTCCATGTACGCAGTCAGACGCTCAGTCAGATCACGCTTTTCAGCCACACTCATTCGAGTCTGGTTTGATTGCTTCTTAAGTTGTTCTGAAAAACGTTTCATAAATTTTAATTTTGTTTTTGGCTTTTGAGCTGCCGGCGATCTTCGATACTGGCTTCCTCTTGTTGCATTAGTTTCCGCAACATGGCCAGACCACGGTGCAGTCGAACCGAAATGACGTTCTCCGATTCTTCAATGAGTTCGCTGATCTCTTTAGGACCAAGTTCATCGATAAAGCGTAGAATGATCACCTCACGGTATTCATCCGGTAATCGCTCGAGTTCTTTGAAAGCCTTCTTGCCATCAATGGTCGCTGCCAGCTGCTCAACGGTGTTTTCTGAAAGATCGTCAAACGTTCCTTCATCCACTCCATCAACCTCAAACAACGCATCGAGTGAAGTTTCCCGCTTCTTGCGGTATTCATCGATAATGAGGTTATTGAGCACCTTATACAAGAACGGGCGAAATTGTTCGATGTCGTGTCCTTTGCGCACATACATCCACACCTTGGTGTATGTGTCGTGCACGACATCGATGGCTCGTTCTCGATCATTGATGCGAAGACTAGCGTGACGAAAAAGCGCATCGCTATATTCTTCAAACGCTTTCAAAAAACGGTCTTCGTGGCTCTCACCTATTTTGCTTGACTGTTTACCAGTTGCCATGTGGGAACCATTATACGTGAAGACGGCCGAAGGGGGTATTTCTTTCTAAGGGGGTGTGAAAAAGGGGGCGAAAACTGCGTTTTCGCCCCCTTTTTCCCGATTTCACGATACTTTTTTAATCAGGTCAATCAGTTCCGGCAGCTCGGGGACCAAGAAATGATTCTTGTCGGTGAAGGTATGGAGCGTGGCTGCCGGCAGCGCAGCGGCTAATTTCTCGGCGTGCTCATAGGGCACCACAAAATCATCAGTGCTATGCAAGATGTGCACCTCCCCTACTTTCTCAGTAATAGCTGGAATCTTCTCTGGTGTAGCATAAAAATATCCGCCATCTTCTTTTGAATCTTCAGACACATAATAGTCAACTGGTGCGGCCAGGATAAAAAGGGCTTTAATAGAAAACGGCGTCTCATGCTCACTCAAATAACGCATAATGAACATGCCACCTTGCGACCAGCAGACTAAGGTCAGATCATCGTGCAAAAACTCAAAGTGCCGCTCAAACCAAATTTTCCACTCTTCGTATTGCGAATTATCGCTATTTGGCATTGATGGTGAGAATACTTGATATCCTTCACCGAGTGCCGCCCGCAACGTACTCGGCCACTTTATGGTTGGCTCTGTATCAGACCGGCTCCATAATTTCTTATGAGTCAGATCGTGAATGTAGTCATCTTGATTGCGGTAGGAGCTCCCACCATGGATATAAAATATCTGCTTTTTCATACTATAACCACTGATTACGTTTAAAGAAATACACGGTCGCTGACACCACCACTAAGATCAGTACAATCACCAACCAAAACGCTAGCGGGTTATCCATGAGCGGCAACGCAACATTCATGCCGTAGAGTGAAGAAATAATTGTTGGGATCGTTAGCAAGATGGTCAAAATGGTCAGCGTTCGAATCGTGCCGTTCAGATTGTTCGTCAAAATTGCCTCAGTGGCATTACGCACATTTTGAATCGTCTTCAAAAGCGACCGGGCCGACTCCACTAGCTGTGAGTTGGCGATCATCAAGTCTTCCATCAGCTCCACATCGTCATTATAAAGCTGCATGTAGTTCCCTTTGGTTACCGTTTGCAACCACACGTTGGTCGGTACCACGGCACTAATCATGTCGTTTAGTTCGTGCTCATAATCAACCAATCGTTTGATATCACGGTTACTGATCACGCGCAGCTTCGCTCGATCACGATGCACCGAACGTCGTAGTCGCACCAGCTTTTGCTCAAAGGAAGTAGTGACGGCGGTCATTAGCTGAATGAAAAACTTTGCTTTCTGGGTTGTATGCACCACCTCCTTCCCCGTCACAAACTTCTTAAATTGTGGCACATCCCGAAGCGTGATGGTCAGTACAAACGACTCCCCCATAATGATCAGTAGCGGTGCTGTTTCAGCATCTTCTTCTTGTTCATCATACGGATAGCGGGTAAAGAAGTACGTTGATCCCTGACTACGCTCCATACGTGGGACTTCAAAGAAGTCTTTAGCATCTTCTAAGATCGCCTCATCTAGTGCATACAGCGACACCAACTCGGCCAGCTCTTCGTCTGTTGGCCTCACCACATGTGTCCACACCCCCGCCCGCGCCTCATCCAGCACCTTAAGCTCAGCATCTTTTATAGTTCGGAAATAGTGGGTGATCATAGATCTGCATTTTAATTTGTATCAGTATAGCAAACCCCACTTCCTTATCCCAAAAGAGCCAAAGCGGCTACCGACAATAGTATCGCTGCAACCTTTTGAGCATTCCAGTGTTCGTTGTAGAAAATAATTGCTAACACAATCGGGATCAAAATATACATTGATTGAATTGTCATCACTACAGCAAATGGCCCATTTGATTTAAAAGCAAACAATGTACAAACAAAGGCCAGCGTAATTAATGTCGCTCGCATACTAGCTGCAATTAATAAGCCCACACTAGTATTTTCAAAAATTCTCAATTTGATATTTTTAATACCTGACTTGTACCACATAGTCAACAAAGAACCGATTAGTAGTCCTGTTGAGGAATACAAAAGTATCGCTACTGTCGCCATACCAGCATCACTAGCTAATTTATATAAAAAAGCCCCTCCTGCTGAAAATATACCTGTCATTAGAACAAGTAGCAGTCCACTAATTAAATTATTCTGACGCCCATTCTCTGATTTTGTAATAAGCATCAAAGGCACTAACAAACTTAATGTCATACCGAACCATTCAAAAGTACTGAATCTTTCACTGAAGAACGTAACACCGGCTACAATCGCCAATAAAGGTGCGAGAAGCTTATACAGTGGATAATACACCGTGGCATCAATATGTCTCAAGGCATAGATTTTACCAATGTTATTGCCTGAAATTAATAAACCACCTCCAAACGCCAAGGCAGCATACATAAACCCTTGCGCTAGCAAAGGAGCCGGGAAGGTTAACCAGCCTATTAGCACCAAAACGAGTGATAACCCTCCACCGTACAGACCAAACAGTTCCGCATCATAACCACGACTTGCTGCCACCTTAAAATAAAAGTTACTTAGTCCTGCTAAAACAGTGGTTGCTACCGCCGCCCAAAACCATAGTTCCATATCGCTCCAGTATACCAAAAGAAAAGCACCTAACGGTGCTTTTCTTTTGCTTAATTTGTCGGGGAGCCGGGAATCGAACCCGGACCACACGCTCCCAAAGCGCGTACACTACCACTATGCTACACCCCGAAACAATCTGGGAGATTGTTTCGTTGAGTACAAAGTACACAAAGATAACAAACTCCGTTGACACTAATTTCGTGGGCCAAATCATACCACTTCACTTACAAAAAAGCGAGTCGTACACTCATAGATGTGATACTCGTATATACAACCCTGAGAACAAAACTCAGGCACAAAAAATAACAGAGATCCTCCCAGAAGAGAAATTGATTGCTTGTGTTAATTACTCCTCAATTTAGGCTTGTTTGGTCTGGAATGGTCAAACAACTACTGAAACTAAGATAGTTGCTCTATATAAAACAAAAAGCTCTCTCTGGACTGAATTAGAGACTCGCATACTTGAGCTGCATCCATATAAAACACCCTGCGTCATTAAAATCGCTACCCTTACAAACGATAGCTATGAAGCTTGGATTACAGCAGTGACTAAGTAATAAAAGACACCTTGTCTTTTATGCCCAGATATCACTAATCAGCTATAATATTAGGGATATATTTCATCGTGGCGTATGTTTCACGTGGCACAATACGTACTGCAGCGACATCAATCTGCCACTCTCCTTCCCAAGCTTGTTCTAGCAGCCAAATTTCTATCACCCGACTAAGCTTCTTGAGCTTAAAGGCATGTACTTGTTCTTCCGGACGCCAGTTTCCACGTGAAACTGCTTCTTCTAGTGTCACTTTAGTTTCATATGAAACAGTCTTCACTTCCACAAAATGAACCACTTTTCCTTGTTTCGCAATTACATCAATTTCACCCCATTTTTTAAGGTAATTAACACCGAGGATCTTAAACCCTTTATTCTTCAGGTACTGTACACAGATCTCCTCACCATATGCACCCACTTGGTTCTTAGAGCCTTTTTTATCACTTTGTTTCATATGGAACAATATATGTATGTGCCACGTGAAACATATTGGTTCTTATTTCGATAAAAAGACACATATTTTACTTAAACCCTTATTTATAGGCATATTCATAATTTTTAAATATTTTAAATACCTGTCCTTTATCCACCTATCCACTTAGTTTTCCACAGTTACCCCCAATCATCGGATGGATCAGCCAGTGAAAGCCAGATAAACGTATAGATAACCGCATGTACATACATTGCTGGCCAGAATAATTCTAGAGAAACATAGGTATAAAAGAAAATAACACTAGCAAACCCCATTATTCCTAGGTATAAGTAGCGCCAAAAGTGTTTCACATGCAACATTATCGGTATTTGAACCAAGAGTGAAACTAATATAAAGGTGAGTACTGCCCAAAAACCAGTTCCGATTTCACGTGAAACACCCACAGCTAGTACTACAAATAAGGTCTGTTGGAGTAAAAGCTCTTTGGTCTTTATAAGTACGTACAGTGGGGAAATACACTTATATGATCGAAGTATTGTCGTACAAATGTTCACACCGTGGCGTTTCATGGCAATTGAACACCCCAGGGCCGTAAAAAAGAGAATGAACAAGTAAATCAGTTCCACGTGTAACCGATCACCGATAAAAAGACTGATTTCATCGATAAATACTACAAACGTGGCCACTACGCCAATGATATACAAAATATATGTTTCATATGAAACATACCGGTAGGTAGCGGGGAAGAGCAGGTAGCGTAAATAGTCTAATCCGAAAATAAACGAGAAAATACCAGCTGCCAGAAGTATCTGTTCCATGTGGAACCATGGTACACGCCTTTTTATGATAAACAAACGCCCTGGCTGGGTATTTAGTTCCTACCAGGAAACTCCATGGCTAAAAATTATAGCTATCTTTGTCGCCCAAACGGAATAATCCCTCGTCAATCCGCTTTTGATCCAGGTAATTTCCAACAAACCCTACTGAACGAGGAATGAGAAACAAGGCATTGTAGAATTCAATATCAATAAGTTCAGCGATGTCTTTCGCTGTAAAGTCTTCTTTGGCAATCAAATAGTCTGTAAATAGAGCCGAAATAACACCGTCCACATTCAAAATCAGGTTAGCGCGCTTTTTAGCGGTGATTGTCTCAACTGACAAGGCAAAATCAAGGTGCGGTGTTTCACGTAGAACATTTTTACCATGCTCAATCAAGGCTTGTACGCGCGGATCTGGCTTATACACTGAGTATTTTCGGTGTCCGATACCTAAAATATAACGGCGCTGCTGGCTGTAGTCTGTCACCAGATCATCGGCAGTGATGCCACGTGAAACAGCATCGTGCCAAATCTGAGCAGCACCGTTGATAGCGCCACCAAAGCGATCACCAACCGTCAGAACACCTGTAGCCAGGGCTGAGCTAAGGTCACGGCCAGCTCGTGTAGTGATCATGGTATTTACCGCTCCTGACACATGTGGTCCATGATCGATCAACTGCGCAAAGATTAGTTCAGCAAAGGCAGCGGTTTCCCGTGAAACACTGCTGCGACCGAGAATGCGAGCCAAAATACCTTCGGTAAAGCTGGCCGAATGGGCACCCGTATAAGCCGGAGCTGAGTAGGCGGTCGGCTGTAGATGAGCCGGGCGTTCACTCCAGTCCCGAACTGACTCGCCAACACTGGTTTCACGTGAAAGCAAAGTAAAAGCTGCCATAAAATCATTAAAAGTATCACTGACGTTCACTCCAACAGCAGCCAAAGCAGCCATTTTAGCCGCTGCTGTCTCAGATTCAGCTTTAGCGAGGGCTTTGGCATGGCCAAATTGGATGGTTTCATCCTGACTTTCGTAGCGGCCAGCAATATAGGCATAGACTGGCTTAGTGATATCGCCAGCTGTAATGGCGCCTCGGAGCGTATATTCATCATCACCACCTAGTTCACCGAAATAGACAATATCTTTAGTCTCTGGGTCATTTTGAGCGTGCATGAGCCATTGTAGCGGGGAAGTGACCGGGAAACGGTCACCACCATAGCAGGCAGCGAAACTAATTCCACTACCAGCCGTCACTACTTGGTACATGAGTTCGTTGACCATGCCTCCAGAACTACAGATCACCGCCGTGTGACCTCGTGTCCGACCGAGCTCAGCAAGACGAGCCCCTAAAACACCGCCAATAGCGCCTAGTTTAAGGCTGCCTGGTACACAAAGACCAACCCCCGAAGCACCGAGAATAAGCTTCTCTTCGCCATACGCTTCGATCAACTGAAGGGCATCGCGCTCGGCCACCCCTTCAGCAAAGAGATGGGCGCCGACAGCCGCCGGAAAGGCGGTAAAAAAGGCTTTGGCCATCCGTGGTGTACTTGAAGCTGAAGTGATACAAAGCAGGAAATCTGGCTCAAATGCAGACTTTTTTGCTGCCTCAACGTCGGGCACTACCGGCACCAAGACCTCGCCATCACCCCAGAAAAGCTTCTGGCTTTTGCGACCGGCCGAAATAATCCCCACCACACTCGGTGATTCTTTCCCCGCTGCGTAGTCAAAATCAAGAATAGACTGGATAATCTTCACGTGATTACCCGCTACTAAAATCTTCGGCTCACCATTTCGAATCTCGTTTATCATATATGTGCTTTTACCAAGTTACCAACTTCACCAAGCGACAGGGAAGGGTCGTGGACATCATTAGGAATATCATGCTCATCAAGCCAGTTACGCAGGTGGGCCAAGCCATTCTCTTGGTTCGGACCACCACGCCGGACGCAGACATACACGTTTTGCGCCTGTAATTGTTCAAGATTGTCAGTAAACGCATCAACAATTCCCTGGAAGGTAGCCAGGACGTCAGTAAAATTTGCCACCCCACCGGCGATCAAAATAACTTTAGTATTAGCGGTAGAATTAAACAACACTTCAAGGAGGGTGCTGACATACGCAGCCGTTTCGTCGCGTGTCGGAGCGCCACTATACTCACTATAATTAATCACCTCTGCTTGTAAACCAGCAGTGACGAGAGAATCGAGACCGACTAAACTGGCGCCACCCCCAGACAAAAGGGTCAAGATCGAACCGTCTGGATTAAGGGTATGTAAATTAAGGGCGGCTTGAGTGCGCGCATCTTGTTCAAGCACCCGCGCCTCTTGCTCACTGGCCGCTTTTTTATGCAAAATATGTTCATGTACCCACGCTGGCAGCTTATTTTCTTTAGTTGAATCAATCTCAACCGCCATATCAAGAGCAATCAACGTATTATCAGCGATAATATAGGGATTTATCTCCATAAACGAAAAGTGATACCGCGCCATCTGCTCGAGTAAGTAGGGGAGTGACACACCGTCGATCTCGATCAACGGTGTGTCACTCAAGAATTCCTGCAAAGGTACGAGTGTCCGCTTGATATCAGCTTCAGCCGCCGCCTCAATCTCCACCCCGCCTTTTTCAGAGTGGATCAACTGCAAGCCAGTGCGGTGTACATCGAGTGAAAGATATCGCTCCGCATCTGTTTTATGTGGCACCATCACCTCCACGACACAACGACCGTAGCCAAGCGCAAAAAGCTCATTAGCTGCTGAAGGCACATCTTTTGCAGCTACGTTAAGTCGAACTAAGCTTTGTTTACCTCGTTTTTTGATCCCAACGTCAATTTTTACAATGTAATCACCAGCGGGGACCGAAAAATCAGCTAGACTCTGTGGCGTAACGGTCAGCCCGTGATACCTATCACCAAAGACTAATTTTTTAGCCGCATACTCCGTAATCGCAACTCGTGCCATAAGTACCCTATGATACCAGATTGCAGAGCTGAAGGTTACAAAATAGACAAATTTTCAATTTGGGGCAACGAGTACAAACACCCTGTCTCTAAACACACAAAATCCCCCTACTGGGGGAAGTTTTGTGCGGCCTGGGGTAATCGAAACCCCGACTGATCCTTGGCAAGGACCCATTATACCACTTAACCAAGGCCGCAATGACTATTTACTTAGCTCTTTTGTTGCCAACTCGATCCATTTGATGAGCTTGTGCTTCAAAACAGTGTTGCCGATTATAGTATTTCCCGTGCCATTGTGCAATCTTTTGGCCTCCTGTTTTAAAACCTGCGTCTTGCCGAACTGGCCAGCAGGGAGCTTTAGTACTTTACTCCAGCTATTTTGAGTGGCCTTTTCTGAAACATTACTCGGCAACAAGAGCCAAAATCGCACCGCTTGCTTTTCTACTCCTAAATACTCCATTAGGAACGTTCGGAAGATGCGGTGAGTGGTTATATCTTGCCCTGTCAGGCGAATTTGTGACGGATCATTGTGATCACCCTTAGCCAAGTACAACATCAAGCCAGCGATAAACTGCGGGTTACTCTTATAGTGCTTGTATTCAGTCTCAGCGGAACGAACTGCTTCTTTATAGCGAGTAGTCCGTTCTGTCTGCCGGGCTTTCTGAACTAAAGCCACTCGCTTAGCATTGGCTTTACCGGCGCGTACCTGGTTATCCTGCTTCACCTGCTTCGAAAAACGCTTACCAGCGAGCCAGGCACTCACCGTACTCTTACTCACCCCACAGATCTTAGCTATTTCAGCATAGGTAAAACCCTGTTTGCGATAATGTGTTGCTAATTGGTACTTTTCTTCATTCCGAACCATAAAGTATGTATATTATATACTTTTTTATTAGTTGAGTTTAGTAGTAATGCACAACTAATGCGCAGCAGTGCTTGAAAGTGAAGGCATTACTAAATTCCTTAAGTCTCTGTTTGTCTACTTTTGGAAAGTTGGCGAGCGGTAAGCCAGACAAAGGCTGTGCCGAGCAAGATGAGATTTGCTAGCAATACGGGCAGGAGGGAAGTGAAGTTTTGCAGATACACCACGATTCCAAGCGCGGTCACCCCAACCCCAATCTCAATCATGCCTTTAGTGGTGGGCCGAAGCCAGTGCCGACCAAGCCACACATGCTGGTCAATGTGGCCAGGCACCGGGTAAGAGCCATGCCAAGTCCAGCAACGCTTAGAAAACGGCCATAGCCAACTAATACCGGTGGTGTCTGTAAACCAGCCGGTGTCATGAAGGAAATGGTAGGTGATACTTATTGCAGCGATAAGCGCCCAGACAAAACCTCCCAACAGGTACGCACCAATGACCGCAATTGGTAGTATCACTAGCGGATGATGGAATAGTGTTTGATGATGGTCAAACTCCAAACTTTTACCTCGCATCATGCTTGGCAATACGTCCATATCAGGTATCAGCGCCATAAAACCGCCAATAATAAAGGTATACCAGGCCACTTCTTGATCAAAATAAAGAAGTGTAGAGACTGCAATCAGCGCTCCAATCCCAAAATCCATGACGGCAGCCATACATTTTGCTCCGATGAATACCAGCGTTTGTAAAAAATGTTCCATACTTAACTAGTCACCTCATTACCCTCAACCCCGTCCCACACTATCGCAAACAACTGCTCTAAAGCCATAGCTACCTTTGGGTTGTCTACTACGACAGCCTGTAGTTCTTTGGTATCAATAATTCGCACAAACCCATCACCAACTTCAATTGAAATCTCTGGCGACCATAGTTTCTCTGGTATGAGCTTAAGTCCTTTCGTGTATTTTTCTAAAGTATCTTGCACCCACCGCTTAGAGTCTGCGGTATCAGGAGCAATTACTTGGGTATCCACGCCAGCTTTCACACATTTGTCGCTCCAGCGAGTCATTACCCGCAGTAATTTCTCGTCTGGGTCGGGCAAACTAGAGTACAAACCCTTGAAGGTCTTGCCGCGCATCGCGCTGAACTTATACTCCAAAGCGTCCTTTATCCCAGCGTAGCCTTCATATACCAACACACTCGACTCTTCTTTACGCCGGCTGAGTGACTGCAGCTTGGGGAGGACAGTCTCCAAGGCATGCACATTGCTATTCAGTCGTTCGAAGAAGTAGGTCGGATCAGTGGCTAAAAATAGCTGACGTTTGGAGTCTGGGATCTTGCTGACTAAATCTTTCTCACGCAGTGACTCCAAGACGACGTACGACGTAGAGATCTTCAATCCCGCTTTTTTAGCCAGATTATAAGCAGTGGTTTTGCCAGTGGCTAAAAGCGCAATATACACCGCAGCTTCTTTGTCAGTGAGACCAACCTGGATGAGTTTAGCTTTAATATCTTCCATTTATGTACAGTAGCACTTTTACCCTAAATGTTCAATAATTTTGTAGACTATATTTATAGGTTGATAAATATAGTTATATTCAATATAAATACACGTTATTTTTGAATAAAATAGTGATCGGGTTAAATTACCCTCAGTAAAAAAGGAGGTGAAGAACAGAATGCAAACGCTCGATTTGATTGCTCTTTTACTGGTACCAGTCCCGGCACTTTGGTATCTATACTGGTACTACCGCAACAAACAAAAAAAGTAAGTGCACGAAATCGGGCGGCTGTTTACACAGCCGCCCGTATTTTATTTTTACGAATCACCCTCTATCTCTTCACCCACAATCACAATCCAACCTTCTGGACCAACTACCGCTGAATGTATAACACCTACAGGCACATCAAGACGCTGACCAGCCACTAATTCTTTCTTTTCACCAGCAATATCAAAAGTGGCTGAGCCATCAGTCACAAACAGTGATACTTTTCCTTGGTGAGCATGTTCTTCATACACTGTCCCCGCTGGATCTTGCCATTCATACACCGAAGTAAAGCCTTCAGCTTCAAACTTTTGCAGGTAGCGTTCAGATAATTCCATAGCTTCAGTATAGCAAAACGTCGCAGAGCTAAAGGCTCTGCAACGTTTTGCATCTGTGCTCAGGAGTGGGTCAGAAATCGAATTCTTGACCAGAGTACACTTGAAAATCAGGATCTAAATATTTGATTATATTTACTATTCTGCTTTACTAGTAAACAGACGTCGTCCTCTGCATGCCATGGAGTGCCAGTAATTTGAACTGGTGCGTGGCTACAGAGGAGGACACGTACATGTGTCAAGGAATGAACCATTGCGAAGCTTGCTTGCCGCGAGCTGAACAGAAGGATGTGATGGGTTATGAAACACTCACACTTCATGAACGACCGCATGTCGATGACTTTGCCCTTAGTTGCACGATGGACAAACGCCGTCGGGCAAACATCCGTGAAGCCGTTCGCGTCGGCGACGTGCTCATCTTCAACCTGCCCGAATTGGCGAAGATGGTGCACACGCGACCAGCTGATGTTTACATCGTTGGTGGCCATTACGACCACTATCGTCGGGCGTGCAGCAAAGCCTATTACCCGGAGTTTCGGAAACTGGCCACTGAACATGGCATCGAGCTTCCGTATGGTTCTCCGGGTCGCAAGCGGACACGCCGCCGTCGCGTGAGGGCCGCGCACAATTGCAATCTCCTGACGATGAGTGTCCTACTCTTCGCGTTCGAGTACGGCTATAACGTCCATGCCCTCAGCGTCGCTGTGAATGCTCAGAAGGCGAACAGTCCGGTTCTCGGCGGGCATCCAGATCTTCCTACTTCAATCACAGAGGCACTGAACGCATCGAAGAGTGCAGCGCCAGTGAAAGAGTTGGCAGACGCATAAAACGTTCAAGTCGATCATCGAAAGGGCCGGACCCAAATCCGGCCCTTTTCTCTTACCAAATAACCAAATAATTATGAAAGAACCCCTACATCCATGTAGTGAACGCTACGTAGAAATCTGCGTTAAACTATTCCACGATTTACAGCGGTCTGGTCGCTTCCATGAGGTAATGGCAGAGCTAGATCGGAAAAAGTTCGACTCCTCTAAAGACTCATGAGCTTTTTTGCGAATTAGTCCCCATTTAGAGTTAACAAAACCGCTCAATAGAGCGATTTTGTTGTCTAGCCCCTGTCTGGACTCTTTTGTGCACCTGCCAGGACTCGAACCTGGAACGACTGATCCGAAGTCAGTTATGATATCCATTTCACTACAGGTGCAATCACTGCGTGGCCAATACTATACGTCGCTTGTAAGAAAAACGCAACGGCTTTCTGCTACAATTACCCCAATGATTACTCGCGCTCAAATCCCCACCGAAGTCCAAACAGTGGCTGACACTTTAGAAAACGCTGGTTTTGAAGCGTATTTGGTTGGCGGCTGTACCCGCGACTTACTCCTCGGCCGGACTCCCAAAGACTGGGATCTCACTACCAATGCCCATCCTGAACAAATCCAAGCGCTCTGGGGAGAAGACGAGACCTTTTGTAATAATGACTACGGCACCGTTGGGGTGAAAAATGAGGAAACGGAAGATGAGCGTCTAAAAGTGATTGAAGTGACTCCCTACCGGACCGAACATGGCTACTCTGATAATCGTCGGCCTGACAGCGTGCAATTTGGCGTGTCACTGGAAGAAGACCTAAAACGCCGCGATTTCACCATCAATGCCGTTGCGTACCGCCTTAAAGATGAAACGATTGTTGATTTGTTTGACGGGGAAGCGGATATCACTAAAAAACGCCTTAAAACTGTCGGTGATCCGAACGAACGCTTCGGAGAAGATGCCTTACGTATGATGCGAGCGATTCGCTTGGCAGCCGAGCTTAACTTCGCTATCGAGGGCGACACTATGGCTGCAATTACCCGAAATAACCAGCTTTTGAGCCGCATATCGGTTGAACGTATCCAAGCTGAGTGGCTCCGGATCATTAATTCTGCCACCCCCATGCAGGGAATGGCGCTACTAGAGCGCCTCGGGCTGATCGACTACATCCTGCCAGAGATTAAAGACTCGATTGGTTGCGAGCAGGGCGGTATCCACGCCTACGACGTCTACGAACACCTACTGCGGACCCTACAAGGGGCGGCGGATAAAGAATTCTCGACCGAGATGCGCCTAGCGGCCCTTCTGCATGATATTGGTAAACCAGCGACGAGGCGGGAAGGCGGGAAGAACAAGAAATACACCTTCTTTGGCCATGAGGTCGTAGGGGCCCGTATGACGCGCAAAATCATGAAACGTCTGAAGATGCCCCGTGAACTAGCTGAAAAAGTAGAGAATCTGGTTCGTTGGCACATGTTTTTTGCTGATCCAGATGAAATCACCCTCGCAGCCGTCCGACGGACCATAGTGCGGATTGGGGAAGATAATATCGAAGACTTACTAAATCTCCGGGTCTGCGACCGGATTGGGACCGGGCGACCGAAAGAACAGCCGTTTCGCTTCCGGAAGTACAAAGCGATGGTGGACCAAGCGCTACGTGACCCTATCTCGGTCAAGATGCTTAAGACCAATGGTGACCATATAATGGACAAGTTTGGGGAAAAGCCGGGGAAAAGACTGGGATATCTGCTGCATGCACTGTTGGAAGAGGTGTTGGAAGACCCTAGTACAAACACTGCGGAATACCTGGATAACCGTACAAAAGCGTTGTTAGCTATGGATATTTCAGAGCTGCAGGCACTGGCTGAAAAAGGGAAGGAAAAGCAGCAAGCTGAAGAAGCGGCTGAGATCAAAGCCATCGAGCGTGAACACCGCGTCGGATAGTCTTTGACCACACCAAAAACCACAAAAGGACTAACGCACTGTGTGCGTTAGTCCTTTTACTGGGGATAACCCTCAGGCATGCTTACCAACCGTACTCTGAGTACGTAACACCGTTTTTATAGTGCTCAATGGCACTTTTTACGTAATCAATCGTATTTACTGGCAGATCATCAAGTAAAAACCAACTTAAATCATCACATTTGTTTGGTTCAGCATTAATAATCTCTCCCTCATAGCTAGTGGCGGTGAAAAAGAAGTCGATTCGTTCATCTGTTTCGGCTTTGCGATGCATTACATGGACGACACTGAGATCTTCTTGATTTAAAATAACCCCTATTTCTTCGCGTATTTCTCGGATGCAGCCCTCAGTTGCTGTTTCGTTACCATCTAAATGCCCAGCCGGAACCCCGTAGTTCCCATCTTCAAACCCGGTATTGGCTCTACGTTGCAAAAGAATCTTCCCGTCTGTAATTAAGAACAAGTAGGATGATCCAATGTAGGTAAATTTCTGATTCATATTTATGAGTATAGCAAAATAAAAAAAGGCCTGAAGGATTCGGAAGCTAATCAGTGGTGTGGTGATTTGCTGCCGGAGCCTTCAGGCCTTTGCGTCTCTTCTACTACCTATCTTCTTGTGAGCCCACTTATTTGGAGCTACTTAGCCCCGTAATGTGGGTTGCTTATACTTCTTAAGCATTTTACCCGCTTGTTGGAGCTCAACTTTTGTTTGTGGACTTTATGTCACAATATTAGTTTAGTTAACTTATACTGTCCGTGCTCTACGTTGAGCCGGGAGGAGTAACGAAGCGCTCTACTACTTCGGTACTCTTCGCGGCTCATCGCGTTACACATTTGTCCACTAAGGTGGGAATGTTATGAACGTTTTTTTAGATTTGGAGGTATCTAATTTGTTGTGGAACGTGCTCTTGAAGGGATAGCTCTGAAGTCTTTCGAGGAAGTGATTCTTCGCAAGACTTCAGAGTTATCTGCTTGCCCTTTCTGGGCCTACGCATATACTATGTCCTTTATAGCGTTATGTAAAGGACAAAGCTTGGGGATAACTGGGGAAAACTTTTCAACAATGTCTTTTATAAAAGACATTAAAAAATGGCTCAACAGAGCCCTTTTAAAACTTGACATTCATAGTTTTCGTGTGATTGTCTAAATTGTCAATTCAATTGAAACTGGGCAGTGATCACTGCCGAGTACATCTGGGTGAATCTCAGCTCGCTTGATGAGCTCTTTT
The DNA here is from genome assembly GCA_964350735.1 of uncultured Candidatus Saccharibacteria bacterium. Classification (GTDB taxonomy): domain Bacteria; phylum Patescibacteriota; class Minisyncoccia; order Phycocordibacterales; family UBA918; genus OLB19. The sequence continues at coordinate 187,417 of CAYGKO010000001.1, read as the reverse complement.
AGATCGGTATCGACCATCACGTAGTCGATCCGCCAGCCGACGTTTCGCTCGCGCGCACCACCGAAGTGGCTCCACCAAGTATAGAGGTCGGGCACTTCTGGATACTTCACTCGGAGCGAATCAACGAAGTCAGCTTCAAGCATGGCATCAAACCCGGCTCGTTCTTCGGTGGTGAAACCCTTCTTCCCGACGTTCGGCTTCGGTCGGGCGAGGTCGAGTTCAGTGTGTGCCACGTTGAAGTCGCCGCAGAAGACGACTGGTTTCTCACTTTTGAGTTGTTTCATGTACGCCAAGTAGGCTGGATCCCACTGCTGCCGCATCGGGATCCGGCTGAGATCATCTTTAGCATTGGGGGTATAGACGGTAGAGAGGTAAAAATGCTCGTATTCGGCCACCAGTACACGACCTTCTTTGCTGGTATCGCCATAGTTGTCCTCAAGCTTGAATTGTTTCACGATCTCCTCTGGCAAGCCAAATAGCACGTCTTCTGGCGGTATTTTAGTGAAAATAGCCGTCCCGGAGTAGCCTTTCTTCTCCGCTGAGTGCCAGTATTGCTCATATTCGGGGAATAATTCAGCAAACATCTCTTCAACTTGCTCTGGCTGGGCCTTGGTTTCCTGAATACAGAGCACATCGGGTGCATGTTTCGCAATAAAAGGCTCAAATAACTCCTTCTTCTGCACCGCCCGCACCCCATTCATGTTCCACGAGTAGATTTTCATCACATAAGTGTACACAAATTACTCCAAAATTGAAAAGCTGGTTTAACAAGCTCAATGATGCTAACTTAGAATCATGGAACAAGAAAAAATATTCGTTCGCTGGCGAGGAGGATTTATCTGGATTACGCTCGCAATCTTATTAACCATCATTGCGATTTTTATCACTATTCCAACTGAATCAAATACTGCGGCAGATTCATCTGCAATTTGGTGGTGGATCGTAGCACTTGTAACATGGCTTATGGCTATTCCTCGAACAAGAGTGTCTGGTAATAATGACGAATTGACTATAAAAAACCTATGGACCAAAAAAATTATTCCTTGGGAACAGATTACGGCCCTTAAGATCATCGCAGCACATCAATGGGACCTCCCGATTGGTGGACTGAGTGATGGTTTAATACTAGAAATCTACACAACAGAGTCCTCAACTAAACCATTTGTTAGCACTGTCACAATAGCAGTAGCGAAGCGCCACCACAAAGCGCTAGTAACAGACCTAGAAACCTACCGACAGACCGTAGTGTCACCTAAATAAGGAAAACGGAACAGCAGCTACCACACAAGGACGAAAAGGAACCGCGAGAAAAAGACGTACAGCTCTTTTTTTCTATACTCAAAATATGAAACTTATTATTCTCAATGGTTGCCCGCTGGCTGGAAAAAGCACCATCGCGAACAACTGTATAAGGATTTTCCTTTAGGTCTTTATGCTGATATCGACTCGTGGCGATCACTTGTAAATGAAGGGGAGGGAGAAAGATTAACAGTAATCGAACTTACCTATACTGCTGCCCTACCGGCCGTGGCTGCATATTTAAACGCTGGTAGAGACGTAGTTGTCGATAAGACCCTCGCTGAACCAGATGATATTTTGGATCGTTTCATAAACCTTGGTGAAATAGCTGGTGTAGAAGTACACGAATTCATTTTAAATATCCCTCAAGAAGTGCTACTTGAACGTATAAAGAAACGGGGCTTTAAAGATGTAATGGCTTCTGAGGAATTAGCACTACGAGTATGGCAGCTGACTCAAGAACAAATTAAAAAACGTCCAAGCGCTACAGTCATCGACACCTCTACCCAGACAGCAGAGGGAACCCTGAATGCAATACGAGCAAGTATTCAGTCGACTACAGACTTATAGAAAATGATACACTGCCTAGATGAATCTCACTTTCATTACCGGAAATATTGAAAAAGCCAAGCAACTCAGTCTGCACTTAGATTACGAAGTGCAACACCAAAAACTCGATATTCCTGAAATTCAGTCACTCGACCTGGAAGAGATTGCCACCAAAAAAGCGGAAGCTGCGTACGCGCAGATTGGCACGCCAGTCTTAGTTGAAGATACGTCATTAGTATTCCATGCACTGGGAGGTTTACCGGGACCGCTGATCAAATGGTTTTTAGAATCATTAGATAATATGGGACTAGCCCAGCTTCTTACTGACTATAACAATCGAAGTTGCACCGCTCAGGTTTGTTTTGCGCTTTGTGATGAGACTGGAGTAAAGCTATTTAATGCTTCGGTTACAGGTCATGTGGCAGATACCCCTCGAGGTGAACGAGGATTTGGTTGGGATCCAATTTTTATTCCTGAAGGGTATGATAAAACCTGGGGTGAAATGGACCCTGCTGGTGAAACCAAAACCTCAATGCGCAAGCTCGCTTTAGCTAAAGTAAAGCAGCATTTAGAAACTAAGACTAAATAATCATGAATCAATCACCTCATTTCCCCGATAGTTTCTATCGCGTCACAATAAAAGGTATGTGTGTAGAAGACGGGAAGTTACTGATGATGCGCGAGGCTGAGTCTCTGAGCGGGAAATGGGAGCTTCCGGGCGGGGGATTAGACTTTGGTGAAGACATTCAAACTGCCTTTCACCGTGAAGTGCAGGAAGAAATGGGGCTCGAGGTGTCTAGCATGTCTAAAGACCCCCTTTATGCCTGGCCTCACAAATACTCAAACAACCGTGGCTTGGATTGGTTTTACTCTATGGTTCTTGCCTATAAGGTTTCGTTTAAAGACCTCAACTTCACTCCGAGTGAGGAGTGTGCTGAGATTGCATTTTTCACCCCTGACGAAATTAAAACATTAGATCTAGATGGTCAGATGAAAGACTTACTTACATATTTTAATCCAGAAGATTTTGCATAAATATGAAAATTACTAAATTTGGACAGTGTTGTTTACTTATAGAAGTGGCGGGGAAGCGGATTTTGACTGATCCGGGGAAGTTTTCGGTGTCACAAAATGAGGTGACTGCTATTGATCTTATTCTGATCACGCACGAGCACGCCGATCATTTACACAGTGAATCACTCGAAACAATTCTGGCCAAGAACCCAGAAGCGAAAGTAGTGACTAATACGAGCGTAGGGAAGGTACTCACCGAGCTTAGGGTCACGTATGAGATTCTGGAAGGGCGTGAGAGAGGCGAACACACCGGAGTAGCAATAGAAGCCTACGACGGCAAACACGCCGAAATCTTTGAAGAATATGGACAAGTGCAAAACACCGGCTATTTTATTGCTGAGGAGCTGTTCTACCCCGGTGATGCGTACACCGAACCAGGGAAAGAGGTGCCTATCTTGGCTCTCCCGGTCGCAGGCCCGTGGTGTAAGACTGCTGACGCTATCAACTATGCCCTCAAAGTAAAACCAAAGAAAGCCTTCCCCGTGCATGACTGGCTTTTAAACGAAGACGGCATCGCACTGACTCATGGACTGTTTGAATCACAGCTCACCGTGAACGAAATTGAGTTTGTCCGGCTAAGAAATGACGAACAAAAAGAATTCTAGTTGCTTTTTGAGTGTAGTGGGGTAGATTAGCGAGTAGGACAATCTGCTATTTGAAAAGGGAGGTGACTCATGAACTGGAAGGCATACGAAGCCGCCCTTAAGCGGGAAGCGGGAAACAATAATCGAAGAATGGCAGAACGAGCCTGGGAGGCAGCTGACACGGCATTTTGTGCAGTTGTTGCTACAGCATTTGGGTTTGAAATTGAATCTACCGGACTTTCCATCGGAGGGAGCAGCCGTTGCACTATCGTTCAACCAATAAATGACCGAGCGCGCGTAGAAATTCATTATCAACCGGCCAGTGCCCTGACGAAAGAAGGCTATTTCCGTATTGATGGAATTGCCACCGACACTCTCTTTAGAGAAATGCGTCTGAGCGTACTGATCGCCGTGACTGACGAAGTCAGGGTTATAAAAAACTACGTACAGCTTTGGGAACCAGAAGACACATCTCTACGTCACTTCACCTTTATTAATGGGGAAGTGACGGAAGTTGATTCAGCACCGTGACTGACGGGCTGGCTACAAAAGGCGTGATACGCCTTTTGTAGCCAGCCCTATTTTTTTGTAATTTGTGTGGTCGTGCCACTGCGGTGACAGTTCGTCAAAGCTGTTTTTGAATACGGAGATTTTGTTGCAAGGAAGTATAGGAGGACTATACTGAGCGGGTTCATGAGAACATTTGGTAGCTTTGTTATGCTACTCTGCTTCGGATTATTCGTAAGCTTCCTCCCAACCGCAGAAGCCGCAGTACCGCAGACATACACGAACGATAACCTCTGGAGCACCACCCACGATATGCCCGTCAGTTTCACTGTACAGAATGATGGTACTATCACTGGCCTCACGGCTAGCGGGAAACAATTTAGCCAAATCAATGTAGCCACCGACGTAGATATTCGGTTACAAAAGTTCACTATCGACGAAGCCTGGTTTTACGTTGATGGGTATGAGACTTTCTCTGCTCCCACCGACGAACAGGCAGTTGCGCACGCAGTAGCCTTACGCTCAGTACGATTAGCCACGAGGGAGTAGAACAATGAGCGGAAAACACTTGTGTTTTCCGCTCATCGTGCTTTAATGCACGTAAGCAAAGCAGTTCTCCTCTGGAGCTCGTTCTCCACGTAGTGTTTCGACGCTAAAGTAGAAGGTTCAGGCGAAGAAGGTTTTGTGTTTATTCAAAACAAAAAATATATCAAGATGACAGGATCAATTGTTAAAGTAGTAGACGATCGAGGATTTGGTTTTATCAAGCCAGCTGAAGGTGACAAGGAACTTTTCTTCCACGCCCGATCAGTTGTAGGTGAAACAGTATTCGACGACCTACGAGAAGGAGATATCGTTAACTTCGATATCGAAGAAGGACCAAAAGGTCCAGCAGCTACTAACGTTTCAAAGTCTGATGCTCCGGCACCAGCAGCAAACGATGACGCTGCAGATGACGCTGCGTAAGCAGCTGACTCAAGAAAACCGGTCGGGAACCCCTTGGGGTTCCCGACCGGTTTTCGTTTGGGTGATTGTGGTATTGACACTCTATAATTTATTGGTAGTTTAGAGAAAATTGTTTTTGATTTGTGGAGAATAGCAGTGCCGGCGTTTATCTTCAGAAAACCCAGTGAATCTTGGACGAGCTGGGCTACAAAATACGGCTTGAAACACAAAAAGGGGAAATTCTACAAAGAAGAAGAATGCGTAGGAGAAGTACGCTCAAACAATTGGGCCCGTATTGACATCCCAGTATCGGTGGTCCCATAGATCACCGATACCCCGCCCCTTACGGCGGTATTTTTAATTCTGGTATTATTACTCCTATGCTTACCGTCACTCAAATTCCTGTTGGTGGACTCGATGATAACTTCGCTTATCTGATTCACGACACTGAGAGCCTCCAGGGCTTTATTGTGGATCCGTCTGGGGACGCGGCGTTGATTGCTGCTGCAATCAACGCCGCGTCCCTCACCATCGTCGGTATTCTCATCACCCATACGGACCACGACCACATTGATGCCCTGCCTGAAATCCACGCCCAGTTCCCCGTACCTATATATGTACACGATAGGGGAGCGGCGGCGATAGCCGCCGCTCCATTAAAGCTACTCCACGACGGCGATGCTCTTGTGCTCGGCAATCACACTATTCGAGTGATATACACTCCTGGCCACACTGACGACTCAATTTGTTTTTACATTGAATCCAGTCAGTCCAACGACCAAAATCCTTGCCTAATTGCTGGTGATACTTTATTTGTCGAAGGCTGTGGCCGCACGACAGCAACCAGAGTAAAAGACCTCTACGAAAGCCTCGCTGAATTAAAAGCTTTACCAACTAATACAATCATCTACCCCGGGCACAACTACGGACCAACTCCTACTAGCACTATCGGACATGAGCTCATTCATAACCGCTTCTTTTTAGCTAAAAATTTCAACGAATTTAGAAAAGAACGCCTTGGTTAAGCAAAATTAGCCAGGATTTTTAAAGGGAGTATAATAGGGGTATATGAAAAATATTGTTATTGGCGTTATAGCGCTACTTATTATCGGAGGATTAGCATTTGTATTTTTATCAGATAAGGCGGACGCTCCCACTGTGGAAGACACGCCTGATGTAAGTATGGAAGATCGTATGCCAGTAGAGCCAGATGGTGGTATTGGCGACGGCGCACAGCCACTCGATGAGTTACTGGAAAACCCCAGTGAAGTATCAGAAGTAATCGGTACTTCAGCCAACGGAGTTGATATCGTCGCCAATCACTTTGGTACCGGGGCCACTGAAGTTCTCTTTGTGGGTGGGATTCATAGCGGATTTGCTCCGAGTACGGTAGCGGTAGCTGAAGGACTGCTCGCCGCTCTAGAAGATGGTGATGTGACTGTACCCGAAGGATTACGCGTAACGGTAATTACCAACCTCAATCCTGATGCACCGAAGAACGCCAACACTCTGGCAGGCCGCCTCAACGCCAACGGTGTTGACCTCAACCGAAACTTTAACTGTGAATGGGAGGCTGAGGGTACTTGGCGTAGCACAGCAGTCAGTGGTGGAAGTGCAGCTGGCTCAGAACCAGAAACAAAAGCGATCGAAACCTATGTAGCTAACAACAATGTTGCTGGCGCCGTGGTGTACTACGCCGCTGATGGAGGCGTCTACGCTTCTAACTGTGGTGGTGGTGGACTTGATCCAAAAATCGCAACTCTCACTGGCCTTTATGCTGACGCAGCTGGTTACACCGCTAACGAAGAATTCGATGCTTACAAGATCAGTGGTGACATGACTAACTGGCTCGCCAAAGAAGGCATTCCAGCTATCGGCGTGCTTCTGACTGACTACACCAACGGGGAGTGGGCAAAGAACAAAGCCGGGGTAGAAGCTGTCTTAAACTTCTACGCGCAATAATGTTCGGGTTGTCGAAAACCTACTTAGCACTAGTGGCCGCGGGAGCGGTCATTATTGCAGTTGGTACCTATATCTTAGTGAGTACTCCTGCACCCGAGCCAGCACCAGCAGCAATATCTACTCCAGAACCAGTCGAGGTAATGATTTCACCAATTGCTAGCAGTACGATCGGACAATCAGTCGAAGGGAGAGACATCACCGCTACCACTATCGGCACTGGCGAGACCACCCTCTTATTTGTCGGTGGAATTCATGGTGACTACGAATGGAATACCGCCCTCTTGGCCTACCAGATGATCGATCACTTCACGGCCGATCCGAGCCTAGTACCTGACAACATCACATTGGCTATTATTCCTGATCTGAACCCAGATGGTACTACGCTAGCGACAGGAAAAACTGGCTCCTTCACTTTTGCTGAGGTGCTAAATACCACTACTCGTGAAACCGCTGGACGTTTCAATGCCAACGGCATCGATCTTAATCGCAACTTTGATTGTAGATGGGAGCCAAAGAGTACCTGGCGCGGAGAAGTCCGGTCTGCCGGAAGTGCCGCTTTCTCAGAACCTGAAGCTGCCGCTTTACGTGACTGGGTGCTCGCAAACAATCCAGCTGCCGTTGCCTTCTGGCACAGTATTGGAAATGCTGTATTCACGAGTGAGTGTGGAGCTGGTGTATTACCTGGCACTACCGCCCTCATGAACTCATACTCAGCTGCTTCTGGTTATGAAGCCGCCGGCCTCTGGACCGCGTACCCAATTACCGGCGACGCGGAAGGTTGGCTTGCCTCGATTGGCATCCCAGCCGTGACGGTAGAACTTCAGGCCTTTAATGAGGTTGAGTTTTCACAAAATATAGCTGGCGTGACCGCAGTATTAAACCAATACGCTGCTGAATAAACATGCTAGAGTTATTGTATTAATTACCTAAGAACGAATTATGGACGAACAACAGTCATCACCGAAAGCAGCGTCTGAAGTTACCACCACTGATACTTCTAGTGCTCCCGCTGAAACAGCAATCCCAACGTCAGACGTGGCTACACCAGTAGAACCAGTCGTACAAAACAACCACGTAAAGTACGCCGTTGGTATCTTGATAGCCGGAGCCTTAGTAGCAGGGGGATATCTTTGGTATCAAAACCAAGATCAAAGCACTACCTCAGCCTATCCTGATGTAGTTGCTGTCGTAAATGGGACTGAGATCTCAGCAGATACCTTTGAACAAAGTGTCGCTCGGACGACTGAACTAGCCGTAGCTCAAGGTGCCCTACCAACTGACCCTACTGTACGAGCGCAAATTGAGGAGCAAGCCATCGATGTGCTGGTAAACACCACCTTATTTCTAGAAGCTGCTCGTGAAGCTGGTATCACCACCACTCCAGAAGCAGTAGCTGAGCAATACATTCTCATCCAAGAACAATTTGGTGGAGAAGCTGCTTTAGCAGCTGAACTGGAGCGTCAAAACATGACTCCAGCTGACCTCAACGCTGACATCGAAGAGCAACTAATTGTAGACGAATACATCACCACAGAAGCTGGACTGAACGAACTGGAAGTAACCGCAGAAGAAATCCAAGCCTTCTACGACAGTATTCCAGCAGGCGAGAATGTCCCGTCACTAGAAGAACTAGCACCACAAATCGAACAGCAAATCCAAGCCAACACCCAACAAGAAGCCGTACAAAACCTGATTGATATGCTGCGTATGAACGCCGTGATTGAAGTTAACTTAGAGTAACAGGGGAGGCAAAGAAAAAACAGCGGCACCGATCGGTGCCGCTGTTTTTATTTACCACACCATCTCAAACACTGCTCGCATTGCTGTCGCCAGCGACTTACTTTCAATCACTAAAGCCGCTTTCTCGGCAAATAAGACAATCCGAATAAAATCTTCATACACTTCAATTGATATATTTGAAGGGTAGTCTTCTTTTGCAATCACCTTTACCTGACGCTTATGTACACTATCCAAGGCCCGAAAATGTTGGAGCGAACTATGCTCCGGCACGATGGCCCGGGAACTAATATTTCGTTCAGCGTTAATAACGTTCCAGTCTTCAATAAACGACTCCAGTTCCGGATCCAGGTCAGGGGTAAAACCAAAAAAGCCAACGTATTCAATATTCTGTAATTCTTCTCGTCTAAAGTTGTAGGCACTCTTAATTCCTTCTACCCCTTCAAACAAACGCGTCCCGAAATGATTAGCCTCTGCGGCCATTGAGCGCAAAAGGGGAACGAGGCGATCAACCTCTTTCATCCGATGCAGCTCACGTTCGCGTAGCTCTTCCGGATCTTTAGCAATAAAAAGCATCTTTCGGGCCCGGGGTACTTTTCCAATAAAGCCCTGGCGCAACAGCGACTCTAGGGCCAAATAGGCTGTCGATCGTTTAATCTCAGCGCGCGAAGCCACCGAATCAGCCGAACCTTTACCCATTTGTAGCAGCGCCACATAGGCAGCTGCTTCATTTTGAGTTAAGCCAAACTCAGATAGCACACTATTTATTTTTGGTGTCATTACTCCAAAACTAGCATAAATAAATCTTTTCGTCCAAAATTAATGACAAAACTATTGCCGTATAAAAGCTTTACTATAAGGCTTATTTTTTAAAGAAATAATTTATATTTGATTTATTTAGAATAAGAAATAGATTAAGAGCAGATGTAACAAACTTCGAAAGGACACCCCCATGGAAACCTGGCGCATCTTGATCGGATTCTGCCTTACTCTGCTTGTTTTGGCATTAATTTTTCTTCCAGTCTTTGTTGCTTCACCAGAAGTACGGTCAGCGAGGCGGAGGCCAATTCCATCTATTACTGAGCAAGAAAAATACTGGAAGAAACACGGGTACGACCCTTCTGAAAAACCCAATGGATTGCTAATAGAAGGTTTTCGCTGGTTACTACTTCCCAAAGAAAATGAGGTTAAAACGTTGGGATGGAATCAAGCACGAGTAGTAAATCAAAATGGTGAACTGAACTATCCAGCCAGTAAAGTACAAACATTGGATTACTTGCGGCTTATTCCTCCTGAAGCGTTTGAATATTTTGTGTGCTTTGGAAACCCTAAACACACAATCTTCTATCGTTTCGGTATACCACAAATGACACTTATGGCCTGGGGACGCCTGGAAAAAGAATCCGGAACATTACCCGCTCTGTGGTACGCCCTTGAGATCATTCCTCCGCTCTTTGTACAAACTAAAACCTAGAAACTAAAGGAAGAAAATGATGACAAAAGCTCAGCGTATACTATCCGTCTGCAGCCTAGCTGCCGGCGCGGTGCTCGGACCTATATTAGTATTTTTTGGTGGTTTCTATCTCGAAGGAGAATGGACGTGTCGCACCGGCCTCGGGATAATGACAGGCCACCGCACCGGTTGGATTATGGTGGTGGGTGGAATATATCTAATTGTCAACGCATCACTTATTTACATCGTCATCGTGTTTAAAAATAAGTAAGCTGCTTCTAATTGTTCTTAATAGGTGCATCAATCCCTGATGCACCTATTTTCTTTACCCACCCTTTCCATGGAACTTCTTATGGACATCACGCAGGTGTTTGTCGGTGACGTGGGTGTAGACCTGGGTGGTGGCAATGTTGGCGTGGCCGAGAAGGGCTTGGACGGAACGTAGGTCGGCGCCGTTACTGAGTAGGTCGGTGGCGAAACTGTGACGTAAGACGTGGGGGGTGACTTTGCGGGTGATACCGGCCTTGGCGGCTACTTGCTTCAGCATGCGTTGCACGGTGCGGGGCGACAGACGTAAGTCTTTCGCCCCCTTCGCGTTTTTCCCATACTGAATGAAGAGCGCATCGCTCATATCTTTCCGTTCTTTAAGATACTTCCTGATAGCGTCTTTAGCGGTATCAGACAGAAACACTACCCGCACCTTGTCACCCTTACCGCGCACTGAGAATTCATCCCGAGTGAGATCAACATCATCTATTGATAGTCCACAGAGTTCAGAAATACGCAGGCCAGTCGAGAAGAAGAGTTCTAAAATCGCTTTATCTCGCAGCCCCGGCAGAGTAGTGGTATCTGGTGCTTTCATCAGCCGCGCTAGCTCCGTAGGGGAAATTAGATCAAGCGACCGCTCTGGTACTTTCGCTAACTCAATCCGTTCAGGGTTGAGTGATTCGACGTCACGCTTGCGGAGATACTTCAAAAAGGCTCGGAGCGCAATCAAGTAGTAATTTTGGGTACGCCGCTTCATCGGCTCCATCCGGCCACCGGTCTTAGTGCCATCTTGGCGATTAAGCCAGAGACGAAATTCCCGCACCTGTTCTTCGGTTAATTTCTTAGGGTCATCAGTCTTCGCGAATGCCAGGAAACGCTTGAGATAGCGATCATAGTTCTCAACCGTCTTCACACTCCGACCCCGTTCAATCTCTAAGTACTCCAAGAATTGACGCTGTAGCTCACTTAATTTCATTACCAGTATTGTAGCAGGGAAGCGTCGCAAAATTACTCCGTAATTTGCGACGCCCATACATCATCACCAAAAACAGCACCCGCTGGTGCTGAAATTGGTGATTACATTTCTTTAGTTCGGCCCTGCGGCCGGGATTAGTGGAGGAGGCAAGTTGTGGTATTTGTTTTTCATAATGTTACGTATTGAAATTTGTTTAGTGGACTTTTTTAATTACTCCAGTTACGGAGGTTTGGCGCTTATAGTGGTAGCTTGTGTCATGATTGCCTTAGTTAATGGATGATAATGCTTTGCTACTCCTGACTTGGTGGGGCGTGGGCTCCTAGTGGCACGCCTGATTTAATGTATGAATGCATGGTTGGTTAATTACTTAGTAGCCAATGGCTGGTAGTCGCTCTCCGGGGGGAGCCAACTCGATCTCATCTTCCTGGTCTTCCTCGTCAGTTGGTGGGGCGTGCGTGTGATTGTTGTGGATAACCATAGTGGTGTAGGCTCGTAAGCTTTTCCAATCGAAGCAGTAAGCTCTGCCGATATAATCTCCTGCCTGCCGATCTCGATCCTTGTAGTAGGCAACTACGGTCACTGCCCGAACGCTGGGGTACAACTTAACTTTTCTTAGTTGTATCGCTGCGTTGATGGCGTGGGCCACAACGTTCGTCTGTGAATGTAGTTGCTTCATGGTTAGAGGTGAATAGTTGAGTTAAAATTTATTTGTCACTTTTTATTGACTAAAAGTGATGTTGGTAAGTATAGGAGAAAGTCATTTTTTGTCAAAACTTTTTGACAAAGTTATCCCCAAACCCCGTTTTTGTATTAAAAATGGCTTATTATATAACAACTTTTGACAAAAAATATTGTTATGTTTTATTGAAAATAATCTACTACACCTGTGGATATTTAGTCAAAAATGATTGACAGTTTATTTAAAAAGAGTACATTAGGTAGTGCCTCCTGACTTAAATGCGTAGTTTAAATCAGACCAACCTTGGTAAAGAGGAAGCGCACCCACGTGCAGTTCACGCTGGGTAGCCAAATAGGAGATGTGAAATGATCACATCATTATGGCTTAAGGGGTCGATGATGACCCTGGCGGCGAAAGGGTCGTGCAGCATGGGTCAGTAAGACCCCCGCACTGCAGACGGGGATCTTTGAGCTCAAATGAGTTCACCCGCCTGTATCGACCCAGAGCGCAGCTCGGGCTGACAACCTGGGCTGTCTGGAGGATTAACAAACCTCCAAGAAGTCGGCTGCTCACCGACGCATCAACCCAATTGAGGGTACCCTGACATCATAGGGGGCGGATATCTTTTCTTCACTGATCAGGTGTCCGCTATTTTTTTACCTCAGAACTACGCCAAGCTAATCTAAAAATTGAGTGCATACTTTTTGACAGTGGAGCACTTTCAATAATAACTGCATGTAAAGGCTCTTTCAGTGACGCCATGGCCACTTTATTATCAAATATATACACATCACACTCAAACGGAAATTCTTTTTCCGATACCCTCCGCAATTCTGAAGGTGGTACAGGGGCGACATCCTCTCCTGATTTTGTATATAAAACATAAGAGGTAATCTTTTTCTTGGCTCTTGCGGTACTGTATTTCATAAGCTCTTCTTCGCTGAATGTATTCCAAAGGTCATCAAAAGACGTTGCTACCAGGACTCTTTTATCTTTTGCTTTTAAAATCTCATTTCTCATAGTGGCAACACCTGATTTACCTTGAAAGAACCGAACTACTGGACGTTCACCTGCACTATCATATATACGGCTCAATTCCGGTACAAAATTCTCCAAAGCTTTAGACTTCTGCTTTAACTCTTCTTGCTTTCTCTCAAAGAGACGTTTGAGATTATCAGGTGACTCTGCTGTATAAAGCGTCTTTTTACCTTCTTCATGAGTACTCATCAAACCCATCTCCATCAATTGTTCAATCTGCACGTACGTAGTTGAACGATTTACGTCTGCTTGTTTGGAAATTTTGTCAGCGGTAGTGCTGCCTAGCTCGAGTGACGCTAAATATACCCGGGCTTCTTTGTCGGTCAGGCCAAATTCTTGGAGTTTTTCTAGGAGGGGAGTATTCATGGCAAATTACTAAGAATAGTATAACATTATCAAACTAAAAAAATCTAGTAAAATCGTTTGTTTTTATTAACAATATGAGTCTAAAACATACATACGATCGTATCTAAGCCGCTATTGACGTAGATAAAATGTTATTTACTGATGACAATTTTTGCACTTTTTACTTTACATATTTTGCAGTCTGGGTAATACTCAGAGGAATGACATTTAGTCACAACAACCCGGTACTCATCGTACTAACTCGCTTCAAGCGGGAGGGTTTTGTGAGTAGTTAGTGTCAGACGACACACCTCGATGCAAAAGGACTCCCGTAAGCGGGAGTCCTTTTGTTTTGAGTAGTGAAGCGTAGAGTACTTTATCAAATAACACCACGAAAGGAGGTGTACGATGTTTACCAACAAGAACGGTTTACCACTGTGCCATTGGGGCAGACGAGTTGTCTGGCCACAGGTAAATGGCACCGTTGGTGATTGGCACCTGGCAGTGCCAGAATGGACACCAAAGCGGGAGCTGCTGCGGTCTGTCACGTTTGTTCCTTTAAGTCCTGAGGAGAAGGCACTGCTGCAGTACCTGTATCCGATGCACTGGGGGCTCTTGGCTCGGCTTAAGACCACTCGTCGGACGGTAGTTGAGTGCGCTGTACTTTGCTACGACCCGGCACAAGGTCCCGACCGGGATTTTGAATGGCCAGTACATGGTGTAGCTGGTGACACATCCAGCCAAGTCGGTGTATAAAATGCACAACATTGAGGACACCGACTCAATAATCATCTGGCGACCCTGTCAGTCGAGCTTTGCTCGCTGGGGTCGCCTTTTCTTTTGACAAAGCCCTCATCCTGCGACATAACTTGAAATATTTTATAGATGTGCTATAGTTTATCTACCTTCGCGGGTTAACGTGCCTTGTAAGTGCCGCGTTTGGTTTCAAACCAGACGTTGTATCTAGACTTATAAGCGCACATTTCAAATACAAAATGTTAAGCAAACGACAAAAAACTAATGCGGTGAAAGACGTTCAGCGTCACGATAGTGATACTGGTTCGCCAGAATCACAAGTTGCCCTTCTAACTAAGAAGATCAACGAACTATCAACACACCTCAAAAAGAACGCGAAAGACTTCCACTCACGTCGCGGACTCCTCCAAATGGTGGCGGACCGACGTAAGCACTTGAAGTATCTCGAGCGAAAGGATGCTAAAGCCTACCAAGGCCTCATCAAGAAACTCGGCCTTAAGCGCTAAGTTATAAGCAACTCCCGCGTTTGCGGGTTTTGTTTTAACTGTTCCTTTTCTACTGTTTTGCGGTATGCTTACCCTAGAAGGTACTTTTTTAATAAAACAAACTAATTTTTATATTTAAATTCATATGTCAGTAATTCGACACCCTGATCAACGCGTGGCGGTGATCATTGATACGCAAAACCTGTATCACTCAGCTAAAAACTTATACAAATCAAAAGTAAACTTCGCCAACGTGGTAGCTAAAGCGGTGCAAGACCGCAAGCTTATCCGCGCGATGTCATACGTAGTAAACACCGAAGGTGGTGACGAAAGCGCCTTTTTTGAAGCTCTTGAGAAAGTCGGCATCGAGATTAAAACTAAAGACCTGCAGATATTCTACGGGGGAGCAAAAAAAGCCGACTGGGACGTGGGAATGGTCGTCGACGCAATCAAACTAGCTCATAAAGTCGACGCGATTGTCTTCGCCACTGGTGATGGCGACTTCATTCCTGGTGTGGAGTATATCCAAAGTATGGGCTGCCAAGTAGAAGCGATCACCTTCGGCCGCAGCGCCTCTTCGGCGCTGCGCGCTGCGGTTGATGACTTTATTGATCTTGATGAAGACCCTAACGAATACTTAATTGGCTACCGCGGTGGGGGAGCTCGTAAGAGCCCTGGAAAGCGAACGAACAAAATTGACAGTAGTCAAAAAACAACCTCTACCAAAGCTAGACTAAAGCAACAGATTAGTAAGGTGGTTGGGACGGATACAGATGACTTGTAGACGGTAGGGGTACAGTTTGATACATTAGTGAAGAAACAGTGGAGGTATCAATGAAAAAAATCTATGTGGCGCTGCTTATCAGTTTCCTCATCAACCTACTTGAAATCGGGCTTTTCGCGCTCTGCCTTATAGGCATTATCTATTGTCTAAAGAACATTCTAGACTTAGGGTTATGGGGAGGACGCTTTATAAGCGTAGACGAAGAGCGCGCTGCTCTTGCAGCGTCTCGCGCTCACCTGCGAGAACGGTCTAAATGCAAGTACGGTTAAACATCCGTACGGTACGAGCGGCGGACCTTTTGGCCCGCCGTTTTCTTTTATATTTCATATATAAGTACGCAAAAAAGAGCGCTGAGACCGGATGTCAAAGCGCTCACATTAGCGAACGATGGTAGACCTTAGTCGGTCTGACCAAATATATTTCCCAAATCCCTCTCTGGAACCTGGCGACTTTTCAGCTCCTGAAGAACTGTGTCAGTCATCCAAGCTGAGATGCTGAAATCCCAAAACTGAATGACCAGGTAGGCCAGGCCTCCTACCAGAAAAAGAATCGGGATAAAGTTAGCGACAATACCCTCGATAACTCTGGCCATTTCTTCAGGTGCCATTTCTTTTAGCGCCTGCAAGAATTGATTTTCACGTTTACCCATTACACCCCTCCATTAAGGTATGTTACTACTTGTTTATATTATACCATATTTTAGTAAAAATGCAAATATAGTGAGGTGTGTGGAGAACCAGCAGTTACATCACTTGTGATTTGGCCGCCCGTTCTGTATCCTCAAGTGAGACGTTATTAGAGATCTAGCTCGAGACATTCCCAGGTTACAACTCGTATATACGAGTGTTGCAATCTGCCATGTCTCGGGCTGGTTAAATCAGAATCACATGCAGAAAAAATCATATTCAATTGATATTGCCGGCAAAACTATTACCGCCGACTTTACTGACCTCACCGGTCAAGCCAACGGCTCCGTCTTACTCCGTATGGGAGAGACGGCCGTACTTATTACGGCGGTCATGAGTAGTCGGCCAAATAATCTACCGTACTTTCCTTTGTCAGTAGAATTTGAAGAAAAGTTCTACGCTGCTGGACAGATTCTCGGCAGTCGCTTCCAGCGCCGGGAAGGTCGACCAAGCGATGAGGCAGTACTCTCAGCCCGGATCGTCGATCGTACGATTCGACCCCTGTTTGACCAAACGATGCGCAAAGATATCCAAGTCGTCGCAACCGTGCTCGCTATGGGAGAAGATGACCCTGATGTACTGGGTGTCATCGGAGCTAGTCTCGCTCTGGCCGTCTCTGACATTCCTTGGGCGGGACCAGTCGGTGCCGTGCGGATTGGCCAAAAGAAAGATAATGGGGCCATCATCGTCAACCCATCATACCTAGACCGTGAAGAAGGAAACCTTTCATTTGAGGTCTTGGCCTGCGGAAAAGATGGCAATATTAATATGGTAGAAACCGCCGCTCATGAAGTAAGTGAAGATGACGTGGTCGCAATCTTAGAAGCCTCAGTTACCGTACACCAAAAGCTTGAAGCGTGGCAAAAAGCTATCATAGCTGAGATCGGTAAAACAAAAATGATGTATGAAACACCACACGTACCAACTGAAGTTGCGACACTTTTTACTGAACAATTCGCCGCTAAACTAACCGAAACCGTCTTCTCCAGTCGAGCCGGGAAGGATCATATCCATGCCCTCAAAGACGAGTTCCTGGCAGCGGTCGCTACCCTTGAAGAGGCAGACGGCACCCACGCCGGAGCTTTCTTTGAAGATAAAGTAGACGAAGAATTACACCGCGGGGCGCTGGAAGATAATGCTCGGGCTGATGGCCGCGGTATGGATGAAGTCCGAGAGCTCTACGCTCAAGCTGGTGATGTGTCTCCCGTACTACATGGCTCCGGGATTTTCTATCGAGGGGGCACGCACATCTTTACCGCCCTTACGCTCGGTGGACCAGAAGCGGCTCAATTACTCGACACTATGGAAGAACGTGAGACTAAAAAACGCTTCATCCACCACTACAACTTCCCACCATTCTCAGTTGGGGAGACCGGACGGGTGGGGGGCTTTAATCGTCGCATGATCGGACACGGTGCCCTCGCAGAAAAAGCGATCGCACCGGTAATCCCAGACAAAGACACCTTCCCCTACACTATCCGGTTAGTCTCAGAAACCATGTCGAGCAATGGATCGAGCTCAATGGGCTCTGTCTGCGGCTCAACCTTAGCTCTTATGGATGGTGGTGTGCCGATCACAAGACCGGTCGCTGGGATTGCTTCGGGATTGATGATGCAGGGCGACAAATACACCTTACTCACTGATATCCAAGGGCCAGAAGATGAGCATGGTGATATGGACTTCAAAGTGGCTGGTACTGCCGTCGGAATTACCGCCATTCAAATGGATGTAAAAGTGGATGGTGTACCAGTACACATCTTGGGAGAAGCACTGGAAAAAGCGAAAACTGCTCGACTACATATTTTGAAAACAATCGAAGCGACAATTTCCGAACCTCGGGCCAAAATCTCAGACCGGGCTCCACAAATCATTAGTATGAAAATTGATCCTGATCAAATTGGGCTCGTGATCGGAGGCGGCGGCAAGACTATTAATGGCATCAAAGATGATACCGGGGTGGAAGAAATTTCAATCGAAGAAGATGGGACTATCTTCATTACTGGAAAAGGCGGCAGTTCTCAATTAGCGGCAGATAAAATTACTCTACTTACCAAGACGTATACCGTCGGTGAAAAGATGGACGTGGTTATTACCAAAGTGACAAACTTTGGCGCCTTTGCTCGACTGGATGAACAACATGAAGGGTTAATCCATATATCAGAAATTGCACCATTTAGAGTTGAGTCACTGGACGGAGTCCTTACAGAAGGCGATGTGGTACCAATTGTAGTGTCTAAAGTAGAAGACGGGAAAGTTGGTCTATCGATCAAGCAAGTTGATGAAACCTGGGCCGAAAAAAATGGTTTCAAAGCCCCCGAAATGAAAGAGTAACGAGAAAAATAGTCCAAAAGGCCCGACACAAACCGTCGGGCCTTTTGTGTATGAATCACTCAAGCAAACAATAAAAACATGCGATACTAATAGCAAGATGGACGATAAAAAGTTGCCGACAGACATTGTAAAACTCCGTACTTATGCGGATGATTTTGAACGTGTCCACGAAAAACTGCAACCGAAACAACAACAGTCAGTCCCTCCGGCCAAAGCTTTGGAAACACTGCCTGAAAATATAGCCATCAAAGCGCCTGTTAAAATTCTACCGAACAAACCCCCAGCTTTAATAGCTCCAGTAGAGCCCAAAAAATCAACTCACGAAGCAGCAGTAGAAAATCCGCCATTCCATTTCTTGCAAGATAGTGCTCCAGGCGAAACCACTCTCAATTCAGATACAAGAGATAGCCAAAAAACCTCATCTGTTGGAGTCTTTGGTATAAAAAAGTCTCCCATAGTACCTACTGTAATAAAAACTAAGTCCGCACCAACTCCGACGCTACATAATAATGCAGCTTCACTTTCGGCAGCCGTACTAAAATCTGACCTACACTCTGATGCTGACAAAGATTCAATCTTAACAACTAAAGATGATATTTTTGATATTCATCAAGCAAATACCGGAACTCGAGAAGGAAGTATCATTACTGACCAAAAGTATAGTCGGCCGGGGATCATTCGTTCAATTGGAATCGCGTTAGCTGAATGGTTTACTGATAAAACTGCGGCGCTGCGTACTCCAAAAGCACCGGTGCGCACTATTACGAAATCAGACACTCGAAAAGAAACTATCGCTGCTGCTGCCCAAAATGGAAACCTCGCTCCAAAAGATGATCATGCATCAGTGGCCGACCGATTACGTCAAGTGGAACGCTCTACTCCTTCGAGTGGATTTACTATCAAAAAACCCGAAGCCCTAGCAACCCCAAGTTGGAGCCATTCAATTGATGCTGAAACAAGCACAGATCAGACAGCCGCCTCTACAGAAATACCCGTTATTACCATACCTGATCAAGAACCTGAATTAACTCCAGAAGTTGTTCCGGCCCCAACTCCGGCCCCAACTCCGGCCCCAACTCCGGCCCCAACTCCGGCCCCAACTCCGGCAGAGAGCGTACCCCCTCCACAACCTATACGCAAACCGGAACCAGTGACTCACATCCCGGAGCCAGAAACCCCTCTACCAACTCGGCAATACGCACCAACTCCGGCACCGCTCCAGTCAAACAATACGTTGCTGATTATAATCATTGGTATTGCTGCAATTATCCTTGGTATTATCGTAGCTTTTGTATTATTTGGACAAAGAACTCCAGATACCGTTGCAATCGTTACCATCCCATCACCAATCCCAGTGGAGCAACAAATCCCTATTGTTCTTTCATCTGAATTCATAAACGCCCTTACCGTTGCTGCCCAAGAATCTACCGCTAGTTTAATTCAGCTCTACCCAGTTGTGCCCGGTGAAGACGGTGACATTCCAGCGACTGCACCAGTGATTCTGGCAGCGATGGAAGCGGGAGTATCAGGCACTTTCAGTCGTTCGATCGAGGAAATTACATTTGGATCATTGGTCACTGATAGTTTTATCATTCTTAAAACCAACTCTTTTGACGCCACCTTGAGTGGCATGATTGGGTGGGAAACCACTATGAGTACTGATCTTAGTCCATTCTTTGGCCCAGTTGTTCGAGAATCATTTGACCCAACCAGTCGTGGAGCTAGTCAGGTGCGGCCAGCATTCTTTGTTGATACACTCATCAACAATAAAGATGTACGCCTGTTAGTCGATGAAAATAAGAATGAGCGAATCATGTATTCACTTCTTGATCGAAATACCGTGTTGATCACCACCTCCCGCGAGTCGTTCATCACACTATCTGATCGATTGCGCTAAATTACTCATGCTACACTTGTATGTATAGCTATAAGCCAAAGAAATATGACTGATACTAACGCAATGAAAGTTCGCTTAGAAGAAATGAAAGCTGAGATAACCGCTGAACTCGCCACCCTTGGTATACACGAGCCAGAAACTGGTGACTGGGTAGCAACTCCCAGTGGTGTAGACACCAGCGAAGCTGATCCTAATGTTGGCGCTGACCGCAATGAAGACTGGGCCGAAAAACGAGCCACCCTGTCAGCACTTGAAACTCGCTTCAACAACATCAAGCGAGCGCTCAATAAGCTCGACGATGGCAGCTACGGTATTTGTGAAATTGCTGGCGACGCCATTGAAGAAGATCGACTGACAGCCAACCCTGCCGCACGAACCTGTAAAGCACACATTAACGACGAAGCTGATCTCCCAGCATAAATATAATCATGGCTGTCGCGCGAGTACTTACAGCACAACCTGGCGTACTAACCGGCACTGTCGTGACGATTGAAGCAGACCTCTCGCGAGGTCTGCATTCGTTTTCGATCGTTGGACTCGCTGGTAAAGCCGTTGAAGAGGCCAAAGACCGAGTGAGCGCAGCCATCAAAAACTCCGGCTTCAAGTCCCCTAAAAGTACCAACCACAAAATAGTTATTTCTCTGGCACCAGCCGACATCAAAAAAGAAGGACCCCTATTTGATCTACCAATCGCGCTCGCCTACCTCGAAGCAGCGGAAGAAATCACCATCACTGATAAAAATGTAGCGTTTTTAGGTGAGTTGGCACTCGACGGCACCTTGCGACCGGTGCGTGGAGTGCTCCCAGCGGTACAAGCCGCCCGCGCTGCAGGCCTCAACGAAGTAGTAGTCCCAAATGAAAATGCTGAAGAAGCCGCCCTCGTAACTGGCATCACCATTACTCCAGCTAGTTCACTCCTAACGGTGATCGACCACCTTGATACCAAGCGAGAAAGTCATGCATTAATTACTGCTCAAACTGATACCATCATTCCTGATAGTTGGATCGACACACATATCAGTCTCGAGGATATCAAAGGACAGGAGAGTGCGAAGCGTGGACTTGTCATCGCTGCTGCTGGGCGTCATAACGTCATTATGGTGGGACCACCCGGGACCGGCAAGACCATGCTGGCCCGGGCCTTCCAGGGAATATTACCGCCACTTTCACACGAGGAAGCCCTTGAGGTGCTCGGCATACATTCATACGCTGGGGAACTCGGCGGCAGTATCAGCTCTTGTCCACCGTTTCGGGCGCCTCATCACACAGCCAGTCATACCAGCTTAGTCGGTGGCGGAGCACACCCCAGGCCCGGAGAGATTACACTCGCACACCAAGGAGTGTTATTTATGGATGAGTTTCCTGAATTTGAACGTCGCTCCATCGATGCCCTGCGCCAACCACTGGAAGATCGCGTAATCGCTATCTCTCGAGTACAGGGAAGTGCGCTATTTCCCGCCGACTTTATTTTGGTTGCAGCCATGAACCCGTATCGCGGCAGTGAAGACGGTACCACCGACTACGCGGCCGCTATGGCAGATACTTACAAACAAAAAGTCTCTGGACCAATCCTTGACCGGATTGATCTGTGGCTTGAGGTACCTCACGTTGACTATGAAACCCTTACCAACACCACCACGACCGAAGGAGAAACTAAGAAAGCACGCGACCAAATCCTCGCCGCTCGCGAGCACCAAGCTCATCGTCTGCAAGCACACACAAGCACTACCAACGCCCAACTTTCGGCTCGAGAACTCGAAGCCACCATCACCCTCACCCCCGAAGTGCAAGAACTCCTCAAAACCTCCAGTCAAAAACTAAACCTCTCCCCCCGCAGTTACCACCGCCTCATCAAAGTCGCCCGCACCATCGCCGACCTCGACGACAAGGAAACAATCGAAGCAGCTCATGTCTTTGAAGCCCTCCAATATCGAGTGAAGCTCTAGTCTAGAAAATTTATCTAGATACGGTATGCTGAGATCATGAAACTAGGACACATTGGAATTCCGGTACAAGACGTACCAACCAGTAAAGAGTTTTATGATGCAATTACTCCATTACTTAATTTAGAAGTAATCAGTCGAGGTGAAGAAAACAATGTGCGCTATGGAGAGAACGGTAGCACCCGACTCTATATTCACAATCGGGCAAACGGACTAAGTAATCTGCATCTCTGTTTTGATGTAGAAAGTAGAGAAGTGGTCGACGCATTCTATGCAGCTGCTCTGACGAATGGTGGTACTGACCACGGCACCCCTGGCGTCCGTGCCGATTACAGCCCAACTTATTACGCTGCATTTGTACTGGATCCTGCTGGAAATAATATCGAAGCCGTGTGCCGAAATTGAATACATTAATATGAATGAATCACCAGAAGAAAATAAGGCGGCAGCCTGGGACGCATTTACTCTGGATTAAAACCAGGAGGAATATTCCTAGCAACTTTTTTCGGAGAAGCAGATGAGACTGTAGAGGGTCAACCGCAAAGAAGTACAACAACTACAGACGAACTCGGCGAAGAGCTACGAGATTTTGAAATTCTTTCTCTACGACAATCCGATCCAATGCACATCGACGCCTATACTGGCGACAGAAAACTTACAGATCTAATTTATTTAATTGCTAGAAAAAATTAATAAATCTAGATACCAAACAAAAACCACCGACTAGTCGGTGGTTTTTGTTTTTAAATATTTATATTTCTTACCCTGATAGCTCGCAATCATTTCTAAGATGAGATACGAGGCACAGAGTGAAAAAATTATGAGCCTTACTGGTCGTAAGGTGAATAATTTTTTCACGAATGTAACGAAGTAGATCGCTTAGAAAGGATTGCGAGCGCCGCGGACTTCAAAGTGGAGATGCGACCCAGTAGACCGTCCCGTACTACCCATGTACCCGATCACTTCTCCGGCGCCTACAAATGCACCGACTCCAACTGCGTTACTACTCAAGTGTGCGTACAGTGTCTGCGTACCATTACTATGTCGCACCACGATGTAGTTTCCATAGCCTCCATTCCAGCCAGAACCTTTAGAGATGATTACTTCCCCGGTAGCAGCAGCGCGGATTGGGGTGCCGTATCCAGCTGCTAGGTCAACCGCATTGTAGCCGTGAATACCTTGGGTACGTAGTGCACCAGGAGATGGGTGCGTAAAGGCGGTTGAGGCAGCCGCTCCGGTCACTTTGGTTGGCGACGCCACTTTGCCGGTGCGAGCCTTAGTCGGTCGATCCATGTTTCCACCTGGAATTACCAACGTGTCGCCAGCTGCTAACTCATCAGCTGAAGCGAGTTGGTTGTATGAAAGAATCTCATCGGTGTCGCCATCGTACTTTTTGGCAATAGTTGAGATAGTGTCACCGTCTTTCACGACGTGTCGAACTCCAACAATCGGCAGGATCACTAGTGAGTCACCTGGCTGAATGGCCACAGCACTCGATAGGTCATTAGCCCACAAAATGGTATTGCTTGTCACCTCAAACATCTCAGCGATCTGTGAGAGCGTATCACCTTCACGGACGACATACACGCTAATTTCACCTGATTCGTACGCGGCGCTATCAATAATATCTTCACCAAATAATCCACCCGAGACGAGCGCTCCTTCTTCTACTATAAGATCGCCCCCTCCACGGGCGGCCAATGGATCAATGGTGTTGTCAGCGCGCAGGAGTCGCACATCGTTGGCTGCCTCACTTACGACTTCGGTATCAGTTTCAGTCTGACTCATCATGCCTAAGAGTGATGTAAGCATTCCAGCGTGTACCGAGAAGGGGACCGCTACAATAATAAGTAGCGGCAGTACTTCAAAAGCAACTCGAGAAGTTACCCATGATGTGTGCTTCTGTGTCGTCTGAGTGCTTGATATAAAACTATCAGAGCTGTCTTCAGAGTCTTGTGGTTTCGGTTTTATACGTCAGGTAGTTAGGTCTCACCGCCGGTTCAATCAGTTACGGAAATTTGCTTTCAAACAAAAAGAGCGCATTCGCTCTCAGTCACTATTTCTAGTATGCCGGTAATTCTACTAAAGCAAACCGAGGGCGCAATTGACGTAATGCACTTCTCTCCGTAAAGCCCAATTAGTCTGTGCTGGGGCTAACATAGGGCGTTTTTTATGTATTGACATATAAGTTTTTAATGTTATTATTTTTAGATGCGTACTATTGCATACACAACCACATATCTCATGCGTGGACGAGCTATCACATACACTCGTGCCCATGTGACAACGAACCCATTTACCGTGGGGCTTCGTGTGGTATCTAACCAAATTTCAAAAATGTGTAGGCAATATGCTCAGACTATGTAAGTTTTCTCCTTATTTTCTTGTGTGATTACAGCGTCTTGCCTGCGGGTTAAGGCGCTTTTCGTTCTTTTGGTCGATCCTGACCACGCTCTTTCACAACCTACGAGGGACTTATGAAACTTCTCGACGATAATCTCCATTACACGTGGAATCTGCTTACCCCAAGAGGGAAGCAGCTTGGTATCTACGTATTACTGCTCGTCATGCTCGTCGAAGCAATTGCGATCTGTGTGCCGTATGGACTCGGTCAGATTGCTGCCGGACTCGGCAGCAATGATTTTGACCTGGTGCTGTTTGGTGTTACCTACTTCATCGTGGTTGACATCGCTACTCATGCCGCACACTGGGGACTGTTCCGAGTTCGTGAACGGTTCTTCCAGCAATGCTTCTGGAGTATTCCGTATAACATTCTCGACCAGTACCTCGAAAAGCCCATCGGTTGGCTTATCGACAACGAACACCAGATCGATGGTGGTGGCGTCGAAAGCCTACGGGACAAGGTGATGAACATGCACGATCAGTACTTGTTCAATATCGTTCCAAACTACTGCAGCATCAGTTTTGGGGTCGTCGTGTGTTTTGCGATTGATTCCTGGATCGGTATGGCCGCCTGCGGCTTCATTCTGATCCAACTAATCTGGAACAGTCGCTTCAACGCCTACATGACCGAAGCCTGTCTACCCATCGATACAGAATTCCGTCGTTGGATACGCTGGATGCGTGAACGGGCGGATGCGGCAGTCGTCATGAAAGCCTATGGCACCGTGTCACGTATTTTGCGTGAACTGCACGAGCGCGTGCAACCAGCACTTGCACTCGATGACTACGTGTATCGAGTGCGCTTTGCCAAAAGCATCACGCTGCGTCGCCTAAGTGCTACTGCGCTTATCGTCGGTATCAGTCTTTGGCTGGGCAGTTCAAACAACGAGGATACTCTCGGAACTGACAAGATGGTGTGGCTACTCTTGGTGCTACGAGAAATCACTATTCGACTTCGCGACATTGCGGATGCCGAACGGATGATCGCTCGTGATCGGCCTCGAGTACAAGGCTATCGTGTACCGCTACAAGAACCAGCACCCTTTCTGGCCACCGAAGGAGAACCTTTCGAAGCTGAGAAGCTTACGATCGATCTCCGTGCTGTGTCACTGTCACTTAAAAAAGAAGGTGTGCAAACACCCATCTTGCGTAACGTGTCTCTGACGCTCAATCCCGGTGAACGAGTTGGTATTATTGGCCCCAGTGGAGCCGGTAAAACCAAACTCATTGAGTTGTTCCTTCGAGCATATGCCGGTGTATCAGGTGAAGTGACTGTCAACAATCAGTCCTTCTCGGACATCAGGCTCGAAGACTACTTAGCTCATGTGGGATACATCCCACAAGATATCGAGATCTTCGAAGGTACAATCAGAGACAACGTACTCTCGGGTATCGGCAGCGGGCTTGTAGTGAGTGATGAAGAGATCTGGGACGTACTCAATCGAGCTGGTCTTGATTTCTCTGTTCTTACTAACGGACTCAACACTAACGTCGGGTACCAGGGTTTGAAGTTATCCGGTGGACAGCGACAACGTTTGGCGATTGCGATCGCACTCGCCAAACGACCGAAGTTGATCATTGGGGACGAAATGACGTCTGCCCTTGACTCGATTTCAGAAGTGACTGTGATGAGTCATATCTATGGCTCACTGCCAAAAGACGTGATCGTGATGATGATTGCACATCGTCTTTCTACTTTGCGTGGGTGCGACAAAATCATTTTTGTTCGTCCCATCGGCGCATGTGGAGCTGACGCTGAACAAGTCACGGTATACACCTCACTACATAAAGCTTACGAGTCTGAAGCACTCTTTAGAGAGATGGCTGACGCTCAAGGGTTTCAATTGTAGTTCTGCAACTCACGCACGCGACAACAGTCGCGTGCGTTTTTTATTATTGTAGATGTGCTCGTAAAACCCGATCAGCATTCTTCCAAGCAATGGCTTCAATTTCAGTTTCAGTATATCCATGCTCTGCGAGAGCGGCGATCAGATTTTTAATGTTAGTCACCTCCTCCAGTCCCAACACACCTCCAGTAATGACTCCTCCCAGATCACTGCCGATTGCAATATGGCGAACACCAATCAAATGCTTGGTATATTCAATATGTGCAACAACGTGTTCAACATTACTGACAGCACCTTTTCCAACCACAAATGTGTTGGCAAAAAATACCCCAATCACCCCGTCTGATGCAGCAATCTGGTAAAGTTGTTCGTCAGTGTAATTACGCACATTACTACACACCGCATCAGTATTACCATGACTCACATATAAAGGTCGCTTTGAAATTGCTGCTGCGTCGGCAAAACTTTTTCGACCCATGTGGGCTAAGTCAAAAATAAGCTGCTGCTTTTCAAGGTACGTGATCAGCTCTCTGCCTAAATCTGTCAGCGAGACATCTGGCTGCAACGTACCACCACCCAGTTGGTTAGCAACATTCCAGTGAGTACCGATCGAACGCACTCCCATTTTGACCCACACATCAAGTTGATCCCAAGCTTGATCAGAACCATCAAACACATTAAGTCCTTCCAGGTGCAGAATTATTTTTTGGGCATCACAAGCCAAATCTTTAGCAGACTGCACTAGTTTCCAGTCTGGATGCTGTGTAATGTACTCATGGTATAAGCCCAATTCTTCGGTAATTAATTCTGGTACAGCAGTATGGTACTGATCATCATGCGGTGGAAAAGGGAAGGCAGTAGCAATTACTAAATCAACCTCACTACTGAGAATATCCTCAAAGGAGGTTTGGTGTGACTGCCCTAGCACGTCACGAAACCTGATATGTGTCATGAGGTCTTGATGTAGGTCGTATATTTTTTTCATGTGTAAAAGTAGTATGATTAATTTTAATATGGATAGATGGGCGACTATGTCGCCCATCAAATTATTCAGCTGCTATCCGTGATTGATTTGTTTGGATAAGCAGATTGTAGATACGAGTGACTTCAGCAAGAGAAGCTTCAAGCATCCAAGGATCGAGGAGTAAGTCATCAGCGGTAGTCAGATCATACTGCGACAAGGTTGTACCACTTTCGATCGGCGTAGTGAACTCTGGGTAGAGAGTTACAAACTCAGCCGCCACTGCAGCGTACTGCAGGTCTGTCCGCACTTCTGCAAACGCATCAAGTCCAATTTTTCGATTGGACGTTGTCACAAACTGAGCAGCTGCTACCGGTACAATACGCACCTTAAGAACCAGTGGTAAGTCAGGCATTACCAAACGAACTGCGTCGTAAAGTAGTTCCAACTCACTCGCAATACTGTCAACGTAGTGCACCATCTGAGGACCTGACAGGTGATATACCGTTGATCGACCAGAAGCCAGCGCTTGGTATGCCAAATCAAAAATGATGTGGACCTTGTTGGGAATCACCCAACCCGAGTGATCATTGCTGAATTGAAACACTTCAGTTTCAAGTTGAGTGTCAGTCAGCAACCCGGTACTCCGATTGGTCACGTGACCAGCTTCAGATACTCGACGATACCAAACTGACTGCGACCGCTTTATGTTTGTCGCCCGCAGTACCGTGGCAGCGAGCGCTGGATATTGCCGCATCCGCTCCACGTCGGTCAGGATTTCTGTCTGAGGGAACACCTCTTGCACAGCTGACTGGTGATATTCAGTCGCACTCCGGCCATCGGGCACTGATGCAAACTGCGTCCAGACCCGAGCGTCGTAGAGAGAAGTTTGCACCCCATCTTCAATCCGTACCTGAGGATGAAAGTTGGTATCCCGTTCGCCTTGAGTGAAGGAAACCATCTCGAGCGGGATACCGAGCTTAGCGCACGCTAAGTTACTCCGATGTTGATTACCAACGTGTGGTGATTTCAACACCGAATAACCCTGCTCCCGCAAGCGCACCAGATCATTTAACGAAACCTGGTCGTAGTTGTTTTCTATTTGTAGTGGCATGTGACTGCCTCCTCGTTGTAAATGTACGTGACGCCCCGTTGGCGCCACGCTGGCGGTTTCTAGACCCCACCAGCGTATCGACAACGAGTTTTCAAAATAAAACCGCCCTTCTCACGAATGAGAAGGGCGGTTTTATTTCGAGTTTTTATAAATTACACACGATTATTAACACACACCTTCTCGGGGCTTTTCCAACGCTTTGGCATGTGATAATAAAATGTATTCATAATTTCATATTTGATAGTACCTGGATTACTTTTTTTCGTCAACACACTAGGTCGAGTGCCGGATTTTTCTATACCTTCTATATAGTGTATAGTGTCGGCCAATGAACGCACTTCCATACCTCGAAGGACTGAACGAAAAACAACAAGCAGCGGTGCAAACTACTAGTGGGCCGCTCTTAGTCCTTGCTGGAGCCGGGTCGGGAAAGACCCGAGTGATCACCCACCGCATCGTGCACCTCATCCACCAAGGAGTAGCTCCCCACAACATCCTCGCGGTTACCTTCACCAACAAAGCCGCCAAAGAAATGCGCGAACGAGTAGAGAAGCTAATCAAGCAATTCCCTGGAAGTGAACGGTCGGCTTTTGATTCTTTGCCGATGGTCACCACCTTTCATGCGTTTGGTGTGCGTATACTGCGAGAGCATCATGAACTGCTTGATCTTCGCCGGCACTTTGTTATCTATGATCGGAGTGATAGTGTCCGGGCTATCAAGGCCGGTATTGAAAAGGCCGGCTATAGTCCAAAGCAATTTGAACCACGGAAAATTCTTTCAATGATCTCACGGGCTAAAGGTGACGCCCAGAGCCGAGCCGATTTTTTAAATGAAGCCTCAAGCTACCCCGAGCGAGTGGCGGCTGAGGTGTGGGAATATTATGAAGCCACGATGCGCGCCGAACACGCACTTGATTTTGATGACCTACTAGTTAAAACATTGCGACTACTCGAAAACAATCCGGTTGTGCGTGAAGTAATGCAAGCACGCTATCAATATCTTCACGTTGATGAATACCAAGATACTAACAAAGTACAGTACGAAATTGCTCGTATCTTAGCCGGAGAAAAACATAACATTTGTGTAGTGGGGGACATCGATCAAAATATTTACAGTTGGCGTGGAGCCGATATCAAAAATGTTTTGCTATTTGAACGTCATTTCCCTGGTGCCAAGACAATTCTCTTAGAAGAAAACTATCGTTCAACGAAGACTATTATCGCAGCCTCCAATGAGATTATCGCCAAGAACAGCAATCGAGTTGATAAAAGTGTATTCACTAACAACCAAGAAGGAGAGAAGATTGATCTCTATGCTGCTATGAACGGTTTTGAAGAAGCTGAGTATATCGCCATGAAAGCTAAGAGTCTGATTAACGACGGTGTCAGCGCTTCAGACATCGCTGTACTGTATCGAACTAACTTCCAATCCAGAGTGCTCGAAGAGGCTTACTTAAATTTTGGCATTCCATACCAACTCTTGGGAACTAAATTCTTTGAACGAAAAGAAGTAAAAGATGTGCTGTCATTCCTACGCCTTGCCCTTAACCCCACCAGCACTGCTGACCTGTCGCGCATTGTAAATGTTCCAACACGTGGGATTGGAAAAGTAACCATGCTTAAAATGATTGAGGGAAGGCGAGAAGAAATTAAAGGCGCCACTCTTGAGAAGGTCACTCGGTTTGATCAGATGATGATAGACATCGCAGACCAAGCTCGCACTGAACCTATTTCAAAAACCCTACGTTTCATTATTAAACGAAGTGGTCTTGAAACTGAGTTTAAAAAAGACGGCACTGAAGATGCTCTGACACGTCTTGAGAACTTGCAAGAACTCGTGAGTCTTGCTGTACGCTATGATGAAATGGATCCCGAAGAGGGAGTTGAAGCACTGCTCGAAAATGCCGCCCTACAAAGTGATCAAGATGAACTCAAGACCAAAGAAGACCAAGATGCAGTTCGCCTCATGACCGTACACGCTGCCAAAGGCCTCGAGTTCCCGTATGTGTTTGTGAGTGGCATGGAAGAAGGACTCTTCCCGCACGAACGTCTTGATGACTCTGGAATTGATCATGAAGAAGAACGGCGACTGTTTTACGTAGCACTGACACGAGCGGCTAAAAAAGTATTTCTTTCCTATGCCCATATGCGCACCATCTTTGGCAGCCAACGGGTGAATGTCCCCTCATCATTTTTAAATGATATTAGTACGAAACATATAGAAAGTTCAGGCGCACACCGAGGTGGTGGAAATTCTGACTCTGGTTACGAAACCACTGTTTTTTTAGACTAAGCAGAAACTGTTGCATTTCTGAGGGCTTCACGTAGGCTAGCAACATGTCAGAATCATTCGCCCACAAAAAATCACTTGGTCAACACTTCCTCAATAGTGAGGTCGTTCCACGTTGGTTATGTGACGCAGCGAATTTAGAACCAGGAGAATCAATACTCGAAATTGGACCTGGTACTGGTGCACTAACACGCGAACTACTCAAAAGAGAGGTGTCTGTAGTGGCTCTGGAAGCAGACCAAAGAGCTATTGATGTCTTAAACGAAACGTTTCACACTGAAATTACAAACGGGCAATTAGAGGTTGTTCACTCTGATGTACGCACTTTAGACCTGGCAACCCTGCCGATCGTTTCGCACCCTTATAAAGTCGTGGCCAACATCCCATACTATCTCTCCGGTATGTTGTTTCGCACTTTCCTTGATACCCCACATCAGCCGAACCAGCTAGTGTTTCTGGTCCAAAAAGAGGTGGCGAGGCGGGCAACCTCTGAACTCTCGAGGGGAGAGAAGGAGTCGTTGTTATCACTATCAATTAAACTATTCGGTCAGCCTGAGTACGTTCGGACAGTTCGGAGAGGCCATTTCACACCCCCACCGAAGGTGGATTCAGCCATTATTGCAGTGCGAAACATCTCTCGTAAAAACTGCCAAAAGGTAGAGCCCGCCATCATTTTTGAACTACTACACCTTGGATTTGGTAAAAAACGTAAGCAACTTTTAGGTAATTTAGCGGGAACATTTGAACGAAAAAGCTTGGAAGAGATCTTCACTAGCCACGCGATCAATCACACCATTCGGGCTGAAGATATCCCCTTGGAAACCTGGATTCCTCTCATTGAATCCTTGGCTCCACTCCCCAAACTAAAGAGTTAATCACAGATTGATTCGTATACATATATATAGAAGAGTGCCCACTGTTATACTAGGTACGTAACTGGGAACTATGAATCCACGCATTTTTGGAGCAGTTGTCTTTGGAGTATTACTAGTATGTGGTTCATTCGCATACACGCATTTTAATCGTGCCGAGATAGAAAGTACTCCAACTGGGTTAGTGGTCGCAAAAAGTGATCAACCGCTGCGCAACTACATTGGCAGCAACGATAAAAATAACAACGGGGTGCCAGACTGGCAAGAAGCCCTTCGAACAGAAGAGCCTATCAAACTCGATAGTATAGCGACTTCAACCTATGAAGCTCCAACCACTGTCACCGGACAATTTGCTGTGGACTTTTTTCAGCAAATTGTTCAGAACAAAAAGTTTGGTGAGTTTGGTGACACACCAGAAGAATTAATTGCCCAAGCAAACTCTGACCTCGTCCGTGATGCGCAAAGCGACACATTATTTAGTCGAGGTGACATAATAATTTTGCCAAATACAACACCCGAACTAGCCCGGACCTACGCAAACGAGATCGCCGATATAACTATAAGAAACGGAATTCCTGCAGATACCCCAAATGAAGTGCTGATTTTGGAGAGAGCTATCCAGCGTTCAAACCCTGAAGTACTAAATGAATTAGATGTCATTATTGATTCGTATCAAGGAATGGTGATCGAGATGAAACGTACCCCAGTTCCCAACGAACTAGTGAACGAACACCTCGATCTACTCAACGTATACCAAATAATTTTGACAAACGTAGAAGCAATGAAATTAGCATTTGAAGATCCTTTGTATACGCTGCTCCGACTGCAGCGATATCAAGATGATGCGACAAAATTATTTTTTGCTTTTACTGGTGTCTTTGATGCTGCTTATGAAGCTGGAGCAAGATTTGATCAAACCGACAGCACAGAGAGGGTAGTATCTTTCCCTAGCAGTATCGAATAAATATGTTTAGAACAATACAAAAAACCAAAAAAAGTATTCTTCTGCTTATTACAATTGCATTGTTTTTAACTCCATTTTCATATAACGGATCTGTGCAAACGACCCACGCCGCACTCTCAGTAATAGACAGCGCCAACCTTGGAACAAATATTAAAACGTCAGTTGAATCAACCATCAGTGCTGCAGCTGAAACTGTCCAAACTGGTCTCCAGACTGCCCTCAATATTAAAGAGCTTACGCTCGATGGTATTGCCTTTGGTTTGATGAAAACCGTCCTTAAAGGTGTGACCTCCAGTATTCTTAATTGGATTAACTCGGGCTTCCAAGGTAGCCCGGCTTTTGTAACCGACCTCGATGGATTTTTATTAGATGTGGCTGATCAAGTAGCCGGAGATTTCATTTATGGCACTGAACTTGGTTTCTTATGTAGCCCGTTTGAGCTTGATGTTCGGATTGCCCTTTCACTCCAATACCAACAATCTCGCGACTATCAACCACAATGTACCATCTCAGAAATTACTGACAATATAGAAGGTTTCCTTGGTGGTGATTTTTCACAAGGTGGGTGGCCAGCTTGGTTTGAACTAACCCAAAACCCTTCCAGCAACCCAACTGGTGCAGTGTTAGCTGCTAGTACTGAAATGGGTATTCGCTTACAAAATGCCGAGGGGAAAAAGTTGGAACTACTCGCTGCTAACGATTTCTTCCTTAACTTAGAATTTTGTGAAAACGCCGATAGTGCAGCGGGTGGGAAAGAGGATTGTAAAACCACCACCCCAGGAAAAATCATTTCTGATCAACTGACATTTGAATTACAAACGGGATCTTTAGCCCTCATCGAAGCGGATGAAATCAATGAGATCATCGGAGCTTTGTTTGCGCAACTAGCGCAACAAGCGTTGACTGGCGCCTACGGACTGCTCGGCATGGGAGGGAGTAGCTACGAAGACACCTCATTTGCAGGAAGTAGCGGACGTAATTACTTAACGGCTTTAGAGCAAGAAACTATAAATAATAACGAAGTAGTTGGAAACGCACTCAGTATCGATGAATCGATTGCAGTTGAACGGCGTAATATTCAACTCCAAGAAAGAATTCGAGGAGAAGTACAGTCTTCTCTCATAGAGATTGAACAGGCTATCGCTCAATTTACGATTGTAATTAGAGATCCAAATACTAACGAGCCCCTCCTTGATGAAAACGGGGAAGAGCAAACTGGTATTTTGAATTGTTTCGCCAATGAGATTCCAACCATCCGCAATCGATTCCAGGTACTTGCTAACCACAGTATTGAAGCCCAGCAAGAAATTAGTCTTGCAGAAATGGCCTTAAATGAACTTGGGGGTGAAAATAGCATTAAGTCACAATTTGAAGCCGCCACCAGCTCAGCGGCTCAGCAAGTGGCCTTTAATCGTTACTTCGACTTAGTGCAAGCTGGGGCCATTAAAAACGATGTGGACTTGGTTGTGACCGAACTCTTTATTGAGAACGAATTACAAAATGCCCAAGATGAGCTTGAAGAAGCGATCGAGGTTGGACGTACAGCATGTACCCTCTCTGGTTTATAGTATGTTTTTAAATTCTAAAAAAACAAAATACCTACTTCCCACACTTGTTCTATTCTTTTGTGCCACTGTGCCACAAATTGCAGCCGCCACTTCGTGGGCAGGCACAGTAATTGAAAGTTTTTTTTGGTTTATTTTTATTGGTATTGGAGGAGCTGTAGTTTGGTTGGGAGGGACATTGTTGGATTTCGCTATACTTGAACTAGTTATTAAAATGGGTGACACCTTAACTGCTACTGTTGGTGTTGCAGTGGATCAACTTTGGGTAGTTGTGCGTGATTTACTCAATATGCTCTTTATTTTTGCGTTAGTCTATATTGGTATTCAAACTATTCTTGATTCAGGTAAAGCAGATACTCGTAAATTATTAGGAAAACTTATTATTGCAGCCCTGCTTATTAACTTCAGCTTGTTAATAACAAAAACTATAATAGATTTTTCAAATATCGCAGCTACCCAAATTTACGACCAAATTACTATCACTGGTAGTTACACAATCAATGGGCAAACTATCGGAACTGGTGAAGCTGAGGCTGGTAAAAGCATCTCTGGAGGAATCATGAACGTTCTTGGGTTTAGCTCATTTGATAAAGGGGCTATAGCCAGCAAGATGAGTGGTGAGGCTGATTGGTTGTCTGTAAAGGTAATCGTGTATGGATTTTTAATGATGATTTTTATGATCATTATTGGACTCATTTTTGCCACCGCTGCCCTAATCTTAGTGAAGCGGTTTGTAATGCTGATTGTGTTCATGATTTTTTCGCCGCTTATGTTTGCTGGATTTATCTTTCCAAAATTAGAACGAGCGCAATCATACTGGTGGTCAGAATTTTTTAAACACGCTTTCATCGCGCCAGCTTTTCTTTTCATGATGTTTATTTCACTAAACGTTCTGCGTGCAATGCCTCTACAAGGATCTACTTTTGAAGATGGCTATACGGCCAATGGCAGTTTTGGAGCTTTCCTTATGCTCTTTGTAGCCGCTGGATTTATGATTGCTTCTATGATGATAGCCCAAAAAATGGGCTCTTCAGCCGCTGGAGCAACCTTAGGTGCCCTGAAAAGCGCTGGTAATGCAGCACGAGGAGCAGCTGCTGGGGCAGCCTACCGAACTGGTGTTGGCTTACCTGCTGGTGGTGTCCGCAATCTTTGGGATCGTATGGATAGAGCTGCCGAAAGTGGTAGTACCACAGCAAAAGTAACTCGCACCTTATTAGGTGGTGAATCTACTCGGCGTGGCCTCACCGCGGCTCGAGACTATAAAGCTGGTGGTGGTCTCGGGCGCGCTGACGTAGAGAAGCAAAGTACAGAACGGCGTCAGCGCGCAACTCGAAGCATCGCTGTTGGAGACCTGCGTAAAGACTTAGGAAGTAGCGATCAGGATGTCCGTGAACGCGCCCTCTATAATGCAAGTTCTGCCCAGATTAAAGAGCTGGCTGAAACAGCCGATGGTAGGGCAACACTTATTGCAAATGCTGCCATTCTTAAAGGAGACCACGTTAAATCTCTCATGGATAATGATCAGCTGGATGATGAATTCCGAAATCAGCTAGCGACAAAACGGGGAGAGGGTGTTCTAGCTACTGTTGGCACAGCAAGTGGGCCTAAAAATGTTGGTAAACTCAGTAAAGATAAGCTTGGATCTATTCCACTTACAGAGTTGGTTAAACCAAAAAATGCTGTCACTCTATCGGCAAAACAAATTGATGACCTTGATCTGGCTGACCCAGATAAAAATAGTCTAAAAAAAGCGAGAAACGATGCATTTATTGCTGTTGCTAGCGCTGCTCCTGGAAGTACGACTCATGGTATTACACATAGTGATGTGTTTGCGCGGAGTAACGAAGAGGCTGGTAAGATTGACCCTGAAGTATTCACAAAAAATGCAATGTACCCATACCTAACACCGGCAATCTTGCAAGAAAGAATGAAGAATGGTTTATCTACTCCTGAATTAGCATCAATAGTCGCAGAATTCCAACCTTATTATGATACTGCTCCAGGAAGTGTTCGAAGTGCTTGGCGTGGTTGGGTCACTGGAAATTCTTATGGTGGTCAATTTGCTATCGCAGGGTTTTCACCCTAAATAATTAACTATGTCAGACTGGAACACATTTTCAAAGGCTTATCAAAACGCCCCGCAAGCGGTGCAAGACTTTATTGACAGCAATAAAATAAGTGAATTTTTAGAAAAACATGCGATACCACAAGACTCTAGGATAGATATAACAAACACTATCACAGACAGGGTCTTAGGTATCAGTGATTCATCTGCTTTTGATGAAATTAATCTTGAGAAATCGGTAATAAATGACCTGGAGGAATTTTTAGAAAAATTAATAAAAATTCCTCTATCAGTAGATGTAGCTGGGATCAGAATAGAATCTGAACCTCTTCTAACTGAAGAAAATAACAATAAAAAAGCGACTATCAGAACTGCAAACCCTAGTGATGAAATTGGAATTACACCACTCCGCACCATGTCAGACGATATGAAAAAAGTGCACGGTTATGGAGCTTTGAAACAAGCTAATGCCGCCTACGAAGCAGAGACTGAGGTGGTGCACAGCAGTACTCAAACTGATGCTTTGCAAAAAGACCGACTGGCGAAACCCCCGTCGTATACTGAAGGAGAAGAGTAGGGGATAACGCGGGTGGAAGCAAAGCTTCCACCCGCGTTAGCCATGTATAATAGTGGTACGATTATGCGATTTGAGGTACCACAATTTATTGAAATTGAGGATAAGATTTTTGGTCCATTCACTTGGAAGCAATTCGTCTACCTAATGGGTGGGGCTGGTATCGCGGTAGTACTATTTTTGACCACTAATTTCATCGTATTTGTTTTACTAGGACTACCAATCGCTGGCCTAGCGTTTCTGTTGGCGTTTTACCCAGTCAATAACCGCCCATTTTCAGTCTTCTTAGAAGCCGCCTTACAATACTTCAGTACTAGTCGTTTATACTTATGGCGAAAAAAAACCGACGTCCTCTACAACAATGAAGACACTGGAAATACTCCAATCGCTTCGTACGTTCCACCAACGTCAGGTAGTAATATCCACTCGCTATCTCGCAAGTTAGAACTGCAAGCCCTGCAACAAGAAAAATAATATGCCTGCAAAAACAAAAACTCAAAATCAAGCTTCCACCCAACAGTTTGTCCCCGTGCAAGATATTCGTGATGGGGTGGTGGTCTTAAAAAACGGACAGATGAACATGGTGCTCTTAGCCTCTTCTATCAACTTTGCCCTTAAGTCTCTTGATGAACAAGCTTCTATTTTGCGACAGTTTCAATCATTTTTAAACACCATTGATTTTTCATTACAGATTTACGTGCAGTCACGACGACTAGACATCAAGCCGTATCTTGGACTGTTAGCAGCCCGAGAAGATGATCAATATAACGACCTCATGAAGATTCAGCTCCGAGAGTATATGCAGTTTGTGAAAACATTCACTAGCGAAGTTGATATCATGACCAAGAACTTCTTTGTAGTAATTCCGTATACACCAGTTGATATCAATCTCAAGTCCAATATTAGCAGCCTATTTGGGGCCAAGAAAAATGTAGTGATTGAAGATCAGTCATTTGCAGAGCATCGTACTCAGCTAGAACAACGAGTCACTGTCGTCGAACAAGGACTCAACCGAGTTGGTGTTAAAACTGTCGCCTTACAAAACGAAGAATTAGTTGAACTCTACTATCATATCTTCAATCCCGGCGATATTGCAGGTAACGCCCCCAACCAATAAATATGGCTTTCTTAGATTTTTTACAACCAAAGAAACCAGCATCTACCAACCCTGATGACACCGTAGATATTGGTGACAACGCCCTAATGACGCTTGAAGATGTTATTGCCCCTTCAGCCGTAAATATAAATCCCCGCAGTATTAATATTAGCGGGACGCTTTCACGAGTATTTTTTGCCATTTCATATCCTCGTTACCTGAATGATGGCTGGCTCGAACCCATCCTTAATCTAGAACGTGAAATGGATGTCTCAATCGTGATTCACCCCATTGATACGGCTGATACGTTAAAGAAATTTCAGAAAAAAGTAGCTGAGGTACAAAGCCAGATCAATACCAATGCCGAACGGGGGATGGTCCGTGACCCACAACTTGAAGCAGCCTACCGAAACTTGGAAGATCTGCGGGATAAACTCCAACAAGCCGAGGAAAAATTATTTAATGTCGGTCTCTATATCGCTATTCATAGTGAAGACGAAGCTGAATTAAATAAGACCGAAGCTGAATTAAAAGGAATGCTCGACTCACGCTTGGTGTATCTAAAGCCAGCGCTTTTCCAACAAGAGCAAGGAATGAAGAGTATCATTCCGACTATGACTGACGAGCTATTGGTGCACAGCAAATTCAATTCTTCACCGCTTTCTAGTTTCTTTCCCTTCACTTCATTTGACCTGACTTCAGACACCGGTATTTTGTACGGCATTAATCGTCACAACTCGAGTCTCGTTCTTTTTGATCGTTACCAACTCACTAACTACAACTCGGTAACTTTTGCGACTTCTGGAGCCGGGAAGTCATACACAACTAAACTTGAAATTCTTCGTTCACTGATGTTTGGAACTGAAGTGATCGTGATTGATCCGGAGCGTGAATATGAATACCTGGCAGAATCTACTGGTGGCCGATTCTTTAATATTTCACTTTCTTCCTCGCATCATATCAATCCGTTTGATTTGCCAGCCCCGCAACCAGATGAAAATCCTGATGATGTATTACGCTCACACATCATCGAACTCATCGGTCTATTCCGCCTAATGCTCGGGGGACTATCACCAGAAGAAGAAACCATTGTTGATACTGCTCTCCGAGAAACCTACGC
This sequence comes from uncultured Candidatus Saccharibacteria bacterium, assembly GCA_964350735.1. GTDB lineage: Bacteria > Patescibacteriota > Minisyncoccia > Phycocordibacterales > UBA918 > OLB19. The sequence continues at coordinate 148,249 of CAYGKO010000001.1, read as the reverse complement.
CCTTAAAGACATCACTGGTGACAGTAACTTTGCTGATCTTGAACCTCCACTGTTAACTGATTTTGAGATGGTATTGGCCGGAATGGAAGGGAGCTCTTCATTAATCTCTCGACTACAAAAGTACACTTCTGGTACGTGGTCGGGCTTCATGAACAAAGCAACCAATGTCGACGTAAACCAAAAGTTTGTAGTGTTCAGCCTTCGAGACATGGAAGACGAACTTAAAACAGTGGCGATGTACATAATCACTAATCATATTTGGAGTGCTATCAGACGACGTCTGACTAAGCGCTTATTGGTAATTGACGAGGCATGGTGGATGATGAAAAGTGAAGACACAGCCTCTTTCTTATTTATGTTAGCAAAGCGAGGGCGAAAATATTATCTTGGTCTCTCAACCATCACTCAAGATGTCGATGACTTCTTGCGCTCACCGTATGGAGTCCCAATGATCACCAACTCATCACTACAACTTCTTATGAAGCAATCGCCGACCGCGATCGACAACATTCAAAATACCTTCAATCTCACTGACGAAGAAAAACTACTCTTGCTCGAATCAGGGGTCGGAGAGGGGATCTTCTTTGCTGGTCTTAAACACGTCGCTATCAAAGTAATCGCCAGTTACACCGAGGACCAAATCATCACTTCTGACCCGTCTCAGATTTTACAAATCAAAAAGGCCCGCGAGGAACTCCAAGCAGCACAACAATAATATATGGCTGCACCTCTTATTGTGGAAACAGCACAAGTAGTTGGATCCAAGGCTGTTAAAAAAGTTAAAAAGATAGGCCGGGCAGCTGTTCGAAAAAACATGAGCTTGCGCTCAAAAATGTTGGCTGACAATCTAGATAAGCGTGACATCAGCAGCCAATTCAATCACGTCCAATATGGAGCCCGCACGCTCTCAACAAAAAAACTAGCAAAAAAATCTCATGATGATGTAAACGACTGGCTATTACAGCCAAATCAACAAAACTCGTTTACTCAAGTGGCGCGGGGATCAGAAAAACAAAATATAATGATTCGTCTCGCCAGAGGTGTAGCGAGAAGATTATTTGTAGGCCGAATTGTTATACCAATCACTTTCCTTGGCTGGCAGTTAGGTTTATCTTTTTGGGTTATGAGTTTATTTGGCGCGGCACTGGCTGCTTTTGGCACTACTCTTACTGAATATATTCCTTTCCTTGATTTATTTATTGATCCTGCCACCTTTGGATATATCTTCTTCGCTGTTGGATGGCTTATCAGTTCTCTGATCGCGATATTTAGTATGTGTTCTTCTTATCTCGTAATGAATAAAATTAAGCTTCTAACTTTTATGAGTACCTACACTTTTATAATTTTACTAGCGCTATCTATAGCCCCTCTTTCGGGAGGAATGCTCCCGTGGGCTACTATCTGGGCTGGCGCTACCTACATCACGAGGTAATAGCAGCATTTACCCATGGTATTCTTGTAGTATGTATCGATTCCGATCTATTTTTATATTGTTATTATTAGTATTCCCATGTTTTGGTTCAGCCCAAACATTGACTGGCGAGACAAATATTTCAATTATTGCTGACCCGCGTTTTCCTGAACCAGGCGAAATTGTCGAACTGTCACTCAATGCCTATACTATCGATACTAGCGGTGGAAGTATCAAGTGGTTTGTTGACGATGAAGAATTATTGCCAGCTGCTAATAATCGAACTATTGAGCTAGTGGCACCAGTGGCTGGGTCAATAAATAAAATAATGGCAGAAATCACCACTCGTGTTGGCCGTATTATTCCTGTTACGTATACTCTACAACCGCAGCGCCTAGACATAATTATCGAAGCAAAAACTCTCACACCGAGTTTCTACAAAGGTCGTGCCCTACCTTCTACCGACAGTACTGTTCGAGCTGTAGCCCTACCGCAGATTAACGGTACCGACCCTAAAAACTACTCATACGTGTGGCGTTTAAACAACAAGGTATTATTTGGAGGTTCTATTAAAGGTAAACATGTAGCAGAATTCCAGATGCCGATGGGTAGAGACGCTATATTAGGAGTTGATGTACTCACTCAAACAGGAGAAGTAATTGCGAGCGACAGCCTCGTCATTCCAGCTGTGCAGCCAGAATTATATTTTTATCCCGACAACCCACTGCGCGGGATCTCCCGGATTTCTGTACCCACTGTCTACAGCTTGGTTGGCCCAGAAGTTGATGTTCGAGCTGAGCCGTACTACATGGATGAATCAATATTTGAAAGCAACCCATTACTGGAGTGGTCAATTAATGGATCAGTGATTCAAAACCCCAACGAAGATCAACAAACTATCACTCTACAAAATGGTGGAGGAAACGGCAATTTCAAAATTGAATTCCATATTCGTAACTTAACCCAATTACTACAAGGGGTTCAAAATAACTTCACACTGCGTTTTTAATATGTTCAATTTGCGTTTACTGCTACTACTTATTTTATTCTTTTTACCCCTAGCTACATTTGGACAAGAAACTATCAATTCATATAAACCACTCGTCGGCATCCCCGGCCTCGATCCCAACAATCTCTCTACCGCTGGCTACATCAACGCACTCTACATTCTATCTATCTCAGTCGCTGCGTTCTTAGCGGTAGTCCGAATCATTTTAGCTGGTGTTCAGTACATGTTGAGTGACGTGGTAACTGATAAAGGAGCGGCTAAGAAGCAAATTCAAGGTGCGTTGTTAGGGTTACTGATTGTGCTGGGAGCAGTGTTAATTTTAGAGACCATTAATCCAAAGCTGACAGACTTTACAGCCTTAGAAGAGATATGTAGCCCGAAGGATTCTTCAGACCCTAATAACCCAAAGCCGGGCTGTGTGTTTAATGCGCGGGGAGGAGTAGAGGTTATATCATTTTGTGCTGCTACTGGTGAAGATGGGGCTTGCTCTGTAAGTAAAACTGAGGCACAGAGATTGCGTGAACAAAATATAGAGATTGATGAAGATTTTGAAACTATTGAATTAACTGAAGAAGAAGAGGCGGCACTAAACGGCTCTCAAGGAGCAGATGTTCAAGGGGAGGTATTAAAAAATGTGCTAGAAAAGCAGGCTGACTATGCTGAGCGAGTTTGTGGTTGCACATTTAAAGACAGACAACCTGGTAACCCGGGTAGGCCTACCGGTTGTCATGGTGCTAAACAAGTTAGGAACGCAGAGGGAATCGTCACTGGATTTCAGTGCAGTCAACCATAGCAATACCTATCCCGAATGATACAAAACTACCGTTAACTAGCTTGGTATACTATATACGTGAAAAAACCTCTTTTTATTATCGCTGGAATAGTCGTAATATTCCTAGTACTAGGGCTATGGGCATACTTAATGTTCTTTAACACTGATGAGACTGGGACGAGTATCTTCTCAAACTTTGGTTTTGATATTACAGAGCAACCAGAAAATCCAATTTTGATTGATCCTGTTAATCCAGATCCTGATGTATTAATTGATGTTTCTGGCGAAGCGCTCCGCCAACTAACGCTCCGGCCGGTAGCAGGCTTCACTGTGGTTTCAAGCACTTCCTCTTTATTTGTGCGATACGCAGAGAATGGAACTGGGCATATTTACGAAATTAACCTAGACTCTGGGGAAGAGAGACGAATCTCAGGCACCACTATTCCTCGAGTCACTGAAGCCTATTTTTCAACCAGCGGTGAATACGTGGCCTTAGTATCCGAATCTGGATATATCCGTGAAACATTTTTCGGAAGGATAGAAATCTCTGGCAGCAGTGGTTCTGTTGTTGGTCGATCACTACCAATTAATATAGAGAATATATCTGTTGGGGATAATACGATTAGTTACTCAACCAATACTACTACGGGGAGTGGGTTATTTACCTTTAATGGTGAGACGCTCGAACAAAACCAAAGTCAGAGCCTGAGTTTACAAGATGTGATTATCTACCAAAGTGGGTCAGAAGTTTTTGTGCATCCAAAGTCGAGTGAGTTATTAGAAGGAAGTTTATACAAAGCAACTAATAATAGCCTCGAAGCAGTCACTCCAAGTAGTTTTGGTTTTGTTGGGTTTCCAACCAGCGACCATTTCATCACTACAGAAACTGATGGTGAAGTATTATATGGAGTCGCTCGTGCTCAAATATTTCCTGACTTAATTGAATTAGCGATAGTACCTCTGCCGGAAAAATGCGACGCAATTGGCAGTACACTATGGTGTGCATCACCATCCGAACAGCTTACTCCGGACTATATCGAAAATTGGTATAAAGGAAATAGAAACTCACAAGATATTATTTGGGAAACTAACTTAGTAACTGGAATATCTACCTTAAAAATTGATCTTTTTAGCACCTCTAATCGACCGATTGATGTTACTCAGATGAATGAAGAGGGTGGGGTATTATATTTTGTAAATAAAATTGATGGCACACTTTGGCAATATGATCTCATTGGTTCCTAAAATAATCCTCATTAATTTTTTATTACTCCTACCAAATTTTGTTTTGGCTGAGGGGTTTGTGCAACTCGTCGGCATCCCCGGCCTCGATCCCAACAATCTCTCTACCGCTGGCTACATCAACGCACTCTACATTCTATCTATCTCAGTCGCTGCGTTCTTAGCGGTAGTCCGAATCATTTTAGCTGGTGTTCAGTACATGTTGAGTGACGTGGTAACTGATAAAGGAGCGGCTAAGAAGCAAATTCAAGGTGCGTTGTTAGGGTTACTGATTGTGCTGGGAGCAGTGTTAATTTTAGAGACCATTAATCCAAAGCTGACAGACTTTACAGCCTTAGAAGAGATATGTAGCCCGAAGGATTCTTCAGACCCTAATAACCCAAAGCCGGGCTGTGTGTTTAATGCGCGGGGGGAGGTGGGGATAGAATTCAGGGCAGAACGAGACGCAGCCTGTGACCAATCCAAAGCAGGTGGTGTATGTGGCTGCAATCAAACTTATACCAAAAACCCCAGTATTCCCAGTGGATATGAGTGTATCGATAGTAGTTTTGGAACCCTATCTAAAACAAAAGAAGAGCGTGAAGTGATTGCTGAAGAAGAGCAAAAAAGAATTGAGGCTGGTGAGTTTAAATCAGTAGTTAAAAGATTTAATGTTAGTGAATTTGAAGGCCGATCAATTGATGAGAAGAATGAAATTATAGATATTTGGTATGACGAATGTGAAGGTGCCACACTTGCAACTGAAACCGGTAATGAAATAAGAGAAATGACCGTCGGTTCTCTAACAGAATATGTTTGTGTAAAACCTTAATTCTGTCTCTTGTACTTTCGAACGTACAGCTCTTGAGCGATAGCAACGATATTACTGACTACAAAATATAGAGCGATGGCGGCTGAGATGTAGTACGCTACAAAACCAATCAACACAGGCATTACATAGCGCATTTGGAGCTGCATACTACGCGCAAAGTCATCTTTAAGACTTGGCTCAGCCCCTGGTTCACGAGGAGTAGGTTTAGGAATAGCTAGGTGTGATTGAATAAACTGCGTGACTCCAGCTAAGAGGGCAAGGGGCCAGCTTTTAGCTGCTATATCAATCGTTCCTAAGAAGATCATACTGACAAACTCAGGAGTGGGAATAAAACTATATAAAAGAGCCGTGTTGATTTCAGGCAACGCTACACCACCACCACTATAAACTGAAAAGTAGAGGGCAAAAATAATTGGCAACTGAATCAAAATTAGAAGGATACTGGCAAACGGATTCAGTCCAGCTTCTTTATACAGATCCATCATCGCTCGCGCTTGTTCTTCACGCTTATCTTTAAACTTCTCTTTGATCTCTTTAAGCTTTGGCTCCAACTCGCGCATAATCACCTGCGTCTTGGCCGCTTTCACTGAGAGAGGGAGTAAGAGCAACTTCACCACTACTGTAATCGCGATGATGGCTAAACCAATATCGCCGCCAGGAATAATATCAATGAAGAAAACTAGACCGTTGTACACTGGGTCGAAGAAAAACGTGTGCCAAATATAACTAAACATAATGCGGCTATTCTACCTTAGTTTTATGGAGGCGACCAATAGCACTCAGAAGCTCAGTTTTAAAGTCAGAATATGAAGCTGTAGCGGCTTTAGGTTTTGCTATACAGATATACACCCCTCTCAGTTCTTGATCTGTATGTATTTGATATAACGCATTATAAATTCGACGACGCTGCTTGTTTCGGTCGACAGCCTTTTTATGTACCTTCTTTCCGACGACAACAGCTCCATTAAAATTTATAGCCGGGGAATAGATGAGTTGTAATAAATCACCATGGATGCGCTTTCCAGACTTAAAATACTTATCAAACTCTTTTTTTGTGAGACGCTCAGTTTTCTTCAACATACGTAGTTGACGTTGAATGTAGTATATACCACTACGAAAAAGAGTCGCTTAGCGACTCTTTTTCACTGTAAGCTGTGCTCGACCCTTTTGTCGGCGGCGCTTTAGAATAGCTGCGCCATTCTTACTTTTTGAACGAACCAAGAAGCCATGAGTAGTCATGCGCTTTTTTTGGCTCGGTTGATAGGTTCGTTTAGGCATATACGTTTTATTACCGGGGTACTATACAGGAAACAAATATTTTTTCAATAGGAAATAATAAGAAGTACACCCGAAAAACTTATACATATGTTTTACACAAGTTATACACACTTGACGTGCAGCGTATAGAAAAACAAAAGTTTTTACTCGAAAAGTTTACAGCCGCCTGAAGACGCGTATAATGCTTCTTACCTTAAACGTCTGTTTGATTGGTATGAATCCCACTACACACTCTTCGTCTCGTAATAGCATCATTGAAACTGAACAAGTTGATGTAAAAAAGCTGTGGGATGATGCTTTAGTCTCTGTCGAACTTTCAATTACTCCCGCCAATTTCAAAACTTGGTTTAAAGATACCCACATTGTTTCGCTTGAAGACGGAACTATCACTATCGGTGTCCCGAGTGTATTTGTCCGAGATTGGCTTTCGGATAAATTCCAGTCACTCATCCTTAAAACCCTGCGGGACCTCACTCCACACGTGCGAAGCATTGAGTACGCTGTCGTACAACGAAATGACAAGCGGCAAGAAACAAAACAACAAACCGTAAACGCAGCCCTACCCCTAGAGGAGTATTACATCAATAAGAGTGACAACCTTAACCCGAAGTATATTTTTGACACGTTTGTAATCGGACCTTTTAATGCTTTAGCTCATACTGCAGCAAAAACAGTGAGTGAAAAACCAGGTATCACTTATAATCCATTGTTTATCTACGGTAAAACCGGCCATGGTAAAACCCACCTCATCCAGGCAGTAGGCAATCACCTGAAGCGACAGGGTAAAAAAGTATTTTATGTCACGAGTGAGCGGTTTACTGTTGATTATTTCAACTCTCTACAAAACGGAACCGCCAATAGCTTCAAAGACAAGTACCGTCAATATGATGCTCTTATCATGGATGATGTCCAGTTTTTAACTAACAAAGAGAAGACGCAGGAGGAATTATTTCACCTGTTTAATGCTCTACACGACACAAACAAACAAATTGTATTTTCAAGTGACATCCACCCAGCGTTACTTAATGGAATGGAAGAACGACTACAGTCGCGCTTCGCTCAAGGGATGATTGTTGATATCCCAGCGCCAGATCTCGAATCGCGAGCAGCAATCCTTAAAGCTAAAGCAGCTCAAAATAGTATTTCACTTAGTGACGATGTGGTCGAACATCTTGCGCACACCATTGAAGGGAACATCCGAGAATTAGAAGGAGCTTTAAACACTATTATGTGTCAGTCACAACTACTTGGGCGGACCCTTTCACTTGATGAGGTAAAACAGATCATCAAAAATAGCACCCGGCCTCGGAAAACCCTCGCTGTTTCTGATGTCGTAGATAAAGTCGCTCGCTACTTCGACATTGATCCGTCATCAATCTACGAAAAAACTCGTCGTAAAGAGGTAGTGAAGCCTCGCCAGCTCATTATGTATATCTTGCGTGAAGATTTCCAAGTCTCATACCCAGCCATTGGACAAAAAATGGGGGGTCGTGATCATACAACTGTAATTCACTCATGTGAAAAGGTAAAAAATGACCTTAAAGATAACAACGAGCTCGAAGAAGAAATTACGCAAATTAGACTCCTACTCAAATAAGAAAAATGCTGACTTACAAGTCAGCATTTTTCTTATCCACTACTATGTGGGTATAAAACTTGAGTAAGTACTGCGTACAGTCGGGACAAGTTTATTAAAACAATTACAACAACTACTGCGTCCCTGAGGAAAACTACCTACCTTATCCCCAGAAACAGAAAACCACCTCACTTATACACAGACAATCAACAGTTTTGGATTAGTAGTTCGAGTAGTTACCAAAAATAAGGCTTAAAATATAGCTATGTAGTAGGCCATAGATTTGAGATATACACAGATCCACAGGGCTAATAATACAGCGTATAATAGTTTTAAATAAAAAATTAATGCACAGCTATGCACATTACGGTTGATACTTTGGAGTTAAAAGAAAAATTAGATCTCGTTGGAAGAGTTAGTACAAAACATGTAACACTCCCAGTTCTTCAATGTGTGGTATTTGAAGTGAATAAAGGGACGTGTGTACTTAAAGCAACAAATCTTGAAATAGGGATTGAAACTGAAATCAAAGCAACTATTGTTGAGACTGGTTGTGTTGCCGTTCCGGCTAGTACCTTGATTCAAATAATAAATCTTCATACTCAAAAAGAAGTTACCTTAAAAGTTGAAGATAATTCGCTAGTAGTTGAAGGGACTGGTTCTGAAACCACGCTTAAAAGTATTCCACATGAAGAGTTTCCAACTATCCCGAGACTTACAACCGAAGGACAAGTGATAAATAATAATTTATTCTCTCTAGGTATAAAAACAACAGCCTTTGCTGCTTCACAATCTTCAATTAAACCAGAGCTTGGAAGTATTTATGTGTTTCAAAAGAAAGAACAAAGCCTTACTTTTGTTACAACAGACTCGTTTCGTTTGATGGAGAAAACAGTGCCGCAAAAAGGAGTTATTTTTGAAGAGTCAATATTACTACCACAAAAGAATGCTGTCGAATTATCGAGGGTTTGTGATATGAAAGATACTGACCCAGTTTGTCGAGTTAATGAAAATCAGTTTTCTTTAGAATTTTCTGATGGGGTATACATAACCTCACGTCTTACCACAGGCTCATTTCCGGATTATGAGCAGATTATTCCAAAAGAATACGTCACCCATTCAACGTTGGTTAAAAATGATCTTAGTCACGCATTTAAGAAGACGAATATCTTTTTAAATAAATTCTTTCAAGTTGGTGTGCATGTCACAAAAGACTCAATCACAGTCTCAGCTAATAGTGGTGAGGTTGGAACAACTACCGAATCCGTACGAGCAAGTACTGAAGGTGATGAACTCACTTTAAGTTTCAATCAGCGGTATGTATCAGAACCTTTAAGTCATATTAGTGACGATAGTATCGTATTACATATGGCTGGTATCGGACGCCCAATGGTGATGGAAGGAGTGAATGATAAGTCACTTCGATATCTTGTGATGCCAATGAATAAGTAATGTCTGCCTTTAAGAAAACTAAAGAGCAGCGAAGGTTTGGTCGTGGTGAGGTTGTGAAGGTGGGGGATTTGTTTGCTAAGTATAAAAACATTCTAAAAGCCCCAGAAGCAAGTGTGCGAAAAGCATTTGTCGAGGTTGTAGCTGATCTTTTAGATATTGCAGTTAAAGAGAGTAATGTGTCATATAAACCAAGTACTCGGATAATTACTTTGAAATCTGGCGGGCCGTTGAAATCAGAACTTCTGTTACATAAAAAAGAGATACTCACTCATTTAAAAGGACGGCTAGGTGCAGATGGGGCGCCGAAAGACTTTATTTAGTTTTCTCCATCGTTATCTTCTCCGTCATTTTGAATTGAGTTCAATAAAGCACCATATTCTTCCTCTTTCCATTTTTGAACTGCATATTCCCAGTTTTTATATTGTGAGTCTTGTTGTGGGTTGGTTGGGTATGCTCCTTGTGGATCTTTTTTTATTACAAAATGTAAGATGGAATGAATGTTATTAGTTAAAGTTGATAGATTTAGATCACGCACATCACCACCTTCAGAAATAAGATCAGTAATTATTTTTGTTGTATCAATATTTTGACCACGTAAAACAGGTTTTAGGTTAGCACTCGGAGCTTTCGGTTCGGCAAAACTTTCGGTTGGAATTTTAGCCAGGGCTTCATCCATAAATGCTCGCCACATTGGTGTTGCGATAAGACCAGATAGACCACCGCCCATAGGGGAGTTGTCATTATTTCCAACCCAAACCCCAACAGCTAAATTTGGTGCATACCCCATAAGCCAAGCATCACGAAGGTTGTTGGTACTACCAGATTTTAGAGCCACATCTCGAGCGCCAAAGTTAACTAATGAAAAGTTTCCCCAAAGTGGAGAGCGAGCAACATTATCTGATAATACATCAGTAAGTTGTAGGGCTACTTCTCGGTCAAGGATTCTCTCAGTCACAATAGGGTTTTCATCAATAAGGTTTCCTTGAGCATCTTCAACTCGAAGAATGGAACGTCGTTTAGCGAGCACACCCTCGTTAGCAAAAGTTCCATAAGCTCCAACGTGTTCAAGTAACTTAACTTCACCACCACCAAGCACTAGTGTGAGTCCCAGTCGATCAGGGTCATTTAAAGTGGTAACCCCTAAGTCACCAGCTATTTTAATAGCATCTGAAAGTCCAGTTAAGTACAGGGTTTTAACAGCGGGGATGTTTAAAGACTGCGCTAGAGCGTTACGCATAGTGATTGGACCGACGAATACATTATTGTAGTTACTTGGTGAATAACAAGGTGATTTGGAAGATATTTCCCATGGTTCACATCCACTCCCGAATTGGGTGCGGACATCATAAAGGATTGTTTCTGGAGTGTACCCTTTTGAAAAGGCTGAGGCGTATACATACGGTTTAATAGAAGATCCGGGCTGGCGAGGGGCGAGAGCGACATTAAAGTTTCCATCAATTTCTTTATCAAAATAATTACGTGAGCCAACCATCGTAAGAATGTCACCAGTTTGGGGATCGACTGCGACCAATCCAGCGTTGGTAGCGTCATATTTTTCTACATTAATGACTGTTTTTTCTGCCACGATAGTTTCAGCTACTTCCTGTAGTTCCCAGTCGAGAGTAGTGATAACTCTAAAGCCACGTTCGGCTAACGTTTCTTCACCGTACTGCTCTGCAAGTTGTTCGCGGATATACATCACAAAGTGCGGAGCACGGATACCGGTGACAGCCTGAGGTTTAAATTCAATCACTGCTTCAGTAGCAGATGCATGCTCAGTCTCATTTATAAAACCATTAAGGAGCATCCGGTCTAAGACTAAATTCTTACGACGCTCCAACACGGTTCGATTGTTCCCATAAGGAGAAAGATAGGTGGGTGCTTGGGGAAGAGCTGATAGATACGCTGCTTCAGGAAGTGTAATATCGCGAGAAGACTTACCAAAAAAAGCTTGGCTGGCTTCCTCGACACCATAAATAGTTCCTCCATATGGAGATTCATTAAGGTAATGACCAAGAATTTCGTCTTTCGTGAGGACTTGTTCAAGGCGGATTGAAAGAATTGCTTCTTTAATTTTTCGCGTTAGTTTCTTTTCTTGCTGTAGAACTGAGTTTTTAATTACTTGTTGGGTAATAGTAGAGCCACCTTGTCCACCCAGTAGGTCGCCCTGAGTGAGGTTGGTGATAGCAGCGCGGGCAATGGCCATAAGGTCGATCCCGAAATGCTCATAAAATTGATCGTCTTCGATCGCGACGGTAGCATTCTTGATGTGATACGAAATCTCATCGTAGGGGACAATAGTACGTTTCACATCTTGATGGAGGTCATATAAAAGGATTTCACCAGTTCGGTCATAAATCTTGGTTGATTGGAGGATACGCCGTTCTTCAAATGAAGAGAGGTCTGGAATATCAAAAGATGAAATCCAGAGTAGAATTCCACCCACAGAGAGTAACCCAATCACAAAAACAGCGATTGTGCCGTCTATCAACACTTCCAACCAATTGTTTTTAAGCCATTTTTTAACCTTTTTCATAGAGTATTCGCTCAGCAATATAGCTATAGTAGCACGCCCTGTCTAGATATATTGCTACGGATGTGTGGTAGAGTACATGAAACTATGAAACTATCAGAAGAATTAAAAGTCAGAGGTTTTATTAATCAAATTGCTGGTGAAAGCATTGAGGAAATTGTAGATGAGCAGAAACGAGTGGTGTACCACGGGATAGATCCAAGTGCTGATTCTGCTCATGCTGGAAACTTTGTACAGTGGATTTTATTACGACATCTTGCTAATGCCGGACATAAGATAATTTTTCTTGTTGGGGGCGGTACTGGCCGGATCGGTGATCCAAAACCTGACGCAGAACGTACACTGACTGCGACTACAGTGATTGATACTAATGTAGCAAAACTCAAAGCCCAAGCCGAACATTTGCTTGGTACTAAGAATATTGAGTTTGTAAACAATAATGACTGGCTGAGTCAGGTTGGTTTGATTGATTTCTTGCGGGATATTGGTAAGCATTTCACTATCAATGAGTTGGTTAAAAAAGATGCTATTTCCCGTCGCATGGAATCAGAGGTGGGAATTTCGTATACGGAATTTGCTTACCCCCTTTTACAAGCGTATGACTACCTAATGCTTCACCGGCAGTATGGTTGTGACTTGCAAACAGGCGGTTCAGATCAGTGGGCGAATATTGTGGCTGGAGTTGATTTAATCCGTCGAGTAGAACATAAAACAGTCCATGCTCTGACGCAAGCGTTAGTAATTGATAAAACAACCGGTAAAAAGTTTGGTAAAAGTGAAGGTAATGCAGTTTGGCTTGATGCTGAGAAAACTAGTCCGTACCAGTTCTATCAATTTTGGCTTAACACTGCTGATGAAAATGTAATCGATTTTTTGAAACGATTCACTTTTGTTTCATTAGAAGAAATTGAGACTCTGGAGAAGGATTTTGCGGCTAACCCTGGTGCTCGGGCTGCCCAAAAACGTCTAGCTGATGAAGTGACTACTTTCGTTCATGGCGCAGCAGCTGCCACAGCAGCCGCTAAAGTTTCTGAATTACTGTTTGGTAATGGTGATGTAGCAGATTTAGATGTTGATGAACAAGAGATGCTTCGTACGAATGCCCCTGTCTTTAATACAGTAGCCGAGAGTAATTTAGTAGATGTGCTAGTTGATTCAGAATTAGCTTCGAGTAAGCGAGAAGCCCGGACATTTATTGAAAGTGGGGCGGTATCTATTAACGGTGAAAAGGTGACTGATGTAGAAGCGCTAGTGCGTACAGAGTTATTCATCAACGGTTTAGCACTCTTAAAACGAGGGAAGAAGCAGCTGTGTGTACTGACGATTGAGTAGACGAAACACAAAAGGCCGAAAGCGTACGCTTTCGGCCTTTTGTGTTTCTGGTTTAAAACTCGTCTACATCATCGAAGGTATCGAAGTCAACATCTTCCGCGTCTTCTTCAAGTGGCTCCTCATCTTCCTCATCTTCAGATTCAATCTTAGCGATTTTTTTACTCACCTCTTCTTCATCTATTTGGCCAAATCCTTCCGTGTCAGAAGTATCATCTACTTCGTCTTCAGTCAGCTCTTCTAGAGCAGAATCATCTATCGAAGTATCTTCATCTTCTTCTACTTCATCCTCGTCATCATTTTTAAATACTGAAAAAAAGATCATACGGTTACAACTTGATTATTAGATAGCTACTTTGTATCAAAGTGTGATTTGTTTGGCAATAGACTATAGTCTTGCCGGGAGATTATAGAGGGTCTAGCGGTGGTGCGCAAGGGTGGTAATGCCAACAGCAATAGCGTCGTACTCGTCGTCTAAGGCTTTTTCTGGGGCGTTTGGTACTAAGCGCTTCACCATATCTATCACCGCGTTTTTGTCGCTCTTGCCGTAGCCAGTAACAGCGACTTTTATTTCTGATGGACCAAACTCACGCACCTCAGCTCCAGCTGCTATAGCAAGGTAGATCAAAATACCACGCGCGTGAGCGACACCAAGCGCCGTCTTCACATTCTTATTAAAGAAGAGGGTTTCTATCCCAATGCAATCGGGCTTGTGGGTCTCAAGCAGGTCGGCAAATTTTTCCCCGAGGGTGTGCAGGCGATCAGGTAATTCAGCTTGTTTGTCGGTTTCAATACAAGCTGAGTAATGCAAAATCTCCTTCTGGCCGTCATGTTCCATGACGGCCACTCCGAGCCGATCGTATCCTGGGTCTACTGCTAAGACTTTCATAGTTAGAGAGTACCATAAGTAAAACGACCCGCATAAATGATGCAAGAAGCTTCACTTACCATGAGTCGTTTTTTTCTCCCAATCTTTTAGAGCTAGTTTAAAACCAGCTCTATTACAATATGTCCATGTGCTCCATTCTTTCCAGTGCGACTCTATTTCTTTTTCATGTTCGAGTATTTCCAGGGTCCTTTGAAAAATATTTAAGGTCCCTAGCCCAAACTTACATAGCAGCATTAGTAAGAAACCGACAGCAGCCATTAGGTAAAAGAAAATGTTTTCCTGAAAAAGAATCCCCCCAAGTCCCATAATAAGGATTATGAATCCAGATAGGTTTGCACGATTGGCTACCGCGCAACGTAGGTAGTTTTTCATACTTGTTCCTCCTGGAGGTATAAAAACACCTATTGCAAAAATAATCAATCAAAATGATTTTGATAGGTAGCGTTTTTCTATCTTTATTCGGAATCTTAATTATCCGCGGCAGTGTAGACATCCGTAATGTCATCGTTTTCTTCGAGCTTCTCGATAAACTCGGCAAGTTTTTCACCAGTTGCATCATCGAGTTCCATAGGGGTCGTGGGGACGTAGCCGTCAGCTGACTTTTCAAACGCCCAGGCGGCGGAGCCGGGGGTACCAAGCTCGAGGCCGGCTTTGGAGAAGATGTGACGGATTTCGGGAGCGGTGCGGTTGTTGTTGTCAGTCACGGCACAGATGAGGATCGCGACGCCCCCAGGACCATAGCCTTCAAAGAGTACTTCTTCCAAGGCAGCGCCACCCGCACCAGAACCTTTCGCTACCGCTCGTTCAATATTCTCCTTCGGCATCGAGTCTTTCTTCGCGCGTTCGATCGCTGCCGCTAGCCCAGGTGAGTTCACGTCCCCATTTGCATTTCGTGACTCCACCGCAATATACGCCGCATGCTTACTAAATACCTTACTGCGCGCCGCATCGGTGGCAGCTTTTTTGTGTTTGATCTTTGACCATTTATTGTGTCCTGACATATGTGTTTATTTGAGTTCAAATACTACTATACCTAAATTTTTTTCTCTACCACCTGTGATTTCATTCCATTTTTCTAAAATTTCTTCATGAGACATTTCTGGCATGACTTCACTTTCGTCTACTTCTTCCAAAAAGTCCTCCATACTATAGTGTCTAGTTATAGCAGCGACTTCTTTAGTTACGGTATTTTCTGAACCGTCCCTAAATTTGATTAAGTCACCTACATTGATTCCTTGAATGAGGTGACGGCCTTTTCCGGCATCAAGTTCGTCGATTCTAACTTCGTATTTTTTTGCACCACTTTCGATATGTGGAAGGATCCATTGTTTTACAAAAAGTTCGTGAGTTTTCAGTTGTGGCCCGGTCTCTTGATTCATATGGATTGAATGTGACTGTAGGCATCTGCACTCGCGACGCGGCCGCGGGGGGTGCGTTCGAGGAGGCCTTGGCGGATGAGGTAGGGTTCGATGACGTCTTCGATGGTGGACTGCTCCTCTCCGGTAGCAGCGGCGATGGTGTTGAGTCCGACCGGACCACCATTAAATTTACCAATGATGGCTTCAAGCACGGCGCGGTCTGGAGAGCCGAGTCCCAAGGTGTCGATTTCAAGGAGTGCAAAGGTACGGTTCACCACATCACGGTTGAGTGAGCCTTTTTCGAGTTGCGCCATATCGCGGCACCGCTTCAAAAGATAGTTGGCGGTTCGGGGGGTAGCTCGGCAACGGGTAGAAATATCATGTAATACCTCAGACACTATTTCCATCTCTAGTAGTTCGGCTGAGCGTTTTAAAATTTGAGCAATTTCTCCTTCGCTATAAAACTCGAGCCGGAAAGTTCCGCCAGAGAATCGAGATCGCAGCGGTGCCGAGAGTAGGGAGATGCGTGTGGTAGCAGCGACTAAAGTAAAAGGGGGGAGTTCAAGCTGGACGGTGCGAGCCGATGGGCCTTTTCCAATGATGATGTCGAGCACCCCCGACTCCATGGCTGGGTAGAGGACTTCCTCGATGCTTTTGCTGAGCCGGTGGATCTCGTCAATAAAGAGGACATCTCCCGGGGAGAGGTTGGTGAGGATAGCGGCCAAGTCACCGACCCGCTCGATCGCGGGGCCAGAGGTGGTCTTCATGTTAGTGCCCAAGGTCTTTGAGATCAGGTGAGCGAGGGTGGTCTTCCCAAGGCCCGGGGGACCATAGAGTAAGACGTGCTCAGCTGCGTGACCTCGTTCGCGGGCGGCGGTGAGAAGGATGCGGAGGTTTTCCTTGGTCTTCGCCTGGCCGACGTATTCTTCCCACGTCTGCGGTCGGAGGGTTTGGTCAAGGTTACCAGCGCCATCGCGGGTGAAGGTATTTGGTGTATCTGTCATGAGAGTAGTATACCAATATTATAAAAAGGGTGTGAAAGGGTTGACAAATATTTGAGCTGTGCTATTATCTTACACAAGTTGTTCTGGTGCCAAAGAAAAGCACCCACCTATTCATTACAATTTAATATAAAATTATCGCTTTAAAAGCTGGGACCAGCTGACGTTTTTGGTGTCTGATCAAGCCGATAATTCTCTAAGTAACCTGAGTGTTGTTGCGAGTGTACCGTGGTACTCACCTTTGAGTGAGAGCACTGGGGTATCTCTTAGTGCAAGATTCACTTTCTATGCGAAAGCTTACTTAGAGAATTATATGCTGGATCGAAATTTCGATTTTCTCCCAAAGGGCTGAAGTCCTTCCGACTATAACATAAGATATTGGAAGTCACTCTTGACCCCAACTAAAAAAACCAGCCGGATGTATCAAATTATACATTCGGCTGGTTTTTTGTCTTTCAAATAACGTGGTCTGAAAATCCACCGTCATCAACTTCGGATTTTGGAGCAGCGCCCCGCACGTGAGACAGATCAACCACTCGTTCAAGTTCGGAGAGTGAGGTGATGCCAGTGATAACTTTTTCGATTCCGTCTTCGGCCATAGTGGGAATACCTTGGCCGCGTGCGGCTTCAGTAATAACATGCTCGCGCGGGTCACGGATCACTGCTTCTTCTACGGCAGTATCTACTTTAATAGCTTCCATCACAGCGACCCGACCTTTAAAGCCAGTTTGGCTACATATTTCACAGCCGCCGGGGTCGTAGATAGTAGGTATTTCGTCGATCGTTGGAGGAGCTGGGTGGCCGCCAAGCACTTCTTTGATGACAGTTATTTCTTCAGGTGTAGCAGCTCGAGCTTTTTTACAATCAGCACAGAGGACACGAACTAATCGTTGACCGAGGATGATATTCACAGCGCTCCCCAGAATACGGTAGTCGACACCGAGGTCAATCAAGCGAGGGAAAGCACCAACGGCGCTGTTGGTATGAAGGGTTGAGAATACTAAGTGACCAGTTTGCGCGGCGTGCACAGCAGTCTCAGCTACTTCACGGTCACGGATCTCACCCACCATGATGATGTCAGGGTCTTGTCGGAGGACGGCCCGGAGACCGGAGGCGAACGTGTAGTCTTCACCAACCTGGGTTTGCACAATATCGTCGAGTTTATACTCCACCGGGTCTTCAATGGTGATGATCTTCACTTCGGAAGTATGGGCCGCTTGCAGGTAGGCGTAGAGGGCAGTGGTTTTACCTGAGCCAGTCGGACCAGTGGTAATAATCATGCCGTTCGGGCGCTTCAGTTCGGCTGCCATAATTTCTTGCATGATCGGTGAAAGGCCAAGCGTGTCCATGCTGAAGCTGGCAACTGATGGATCTAGGAGTCGCATCACCATGGATTCACCAGCGGCACCAGGAATGATTGAGGCGCGCACCTCAACTACTCGCTCACCAATTTCAAAGGTAAAACGTCCGTCTTGGGCTTCATCTTTTACATTAAGTTTTACTCCAGCCAGAAGTTTCAAGCGAGACATGAGTCGCTCGTAGATCTTACGCTCTAAGTCCATCACATCATGTAATACACCGTCAAGACGATACCGCAGTCGGATACCATTTTCTTCTGGTTCGATATGGATATCAGAAGCACCAAGAGCCAGCGCACCAGCGAACATTGATTCGAGAGTTTCCGATACTCGTCGGGCTGAGTTCAAAGTTCGGATTTCTAGAATGTGTTTTTGAACATTTTCTTTAGTGGTGAATTTGGCCATCAGGGCGCCGATTTGATCTGGGTTGATATCAAGAACACCCCGCTTCACCGCTGTAGTATTTTTCTGATCATGATAGCGCTTCCAGGCGTGTTCGAGTCCGGCCGTAGAGGTCATGACTGCTTGCACTTGCCAGCCGTCGTTGGTCAGTTTTTGTAGGAGGGCTTTAGTCGCTTCGTTATTGGGGTTACGAATGGCCACCGAAAGGAACTTATTTTTAAGTT
Organism: uncultured Candidatus Saccharibacteria bacterium; assembly: GCA_964350735.1. Taxonomy (GTDB): domain Bacteria; phylum Patescibacteriota; class Minisyncoccia; order Phycocordibacterales; family UBA918; genus OLB19. The sequence continues at coordinate 129,604 of CAYGKO010000001.1, read as the reverse complement.
CAAACGCTACCGCATTAGCCGCTATAGCTTCAGTTTCAGTGATTTTGTTAAGTGCGCGCGGATCAATCGTGACACCTTGCAGGTCAACAAACTGGTAGCCGTATTGAGTAGCTAACTGTTGAATCAGGTGTTCTTCTTCCTTACGTCGGATTTCATCCATCCGATCATCAGTAAATTTATCGTTGAACTGCGCCATATAGTCCTTATTGTACCACCAGTGTACAATGCTCATATGACTACAGAGATGACAAGTTGGGAAATGACTTCAGTCGTACAAGTGCCACAAGTAGCGGGTGAGATTTTAACATTGGTTCGGCAACGCCAAGACGGCGGCGCTGCCGCCGTCTTGGCGTTGCATGGTGATCTTGGTGCTGGTAAGACGACACTTACGCAAGAACTAGCTCGCCAACTTGGTGTTACAGAGATGGTTGTAAGTCCAACGTTTGTCGTGATGAAAGGATATGAAACGACTGACGAGCAACTGAGTCAGCTGATTCATATCGATGCCTATCGAATTGAAGATATTGACGAGATGCGGGTTATGCATTTTGGTGAATTACTGGCTTCAACAGAGACTATACTAGTAATTGAATGGGCGGAGAGAATAGACGCTCTACTACCAAAAACAACAGTTCACCTTGACCTGACTACTACTAATGAAACTCATCTAATCACGCTCCGTAATGCCTAAAAAAACTGACGACCAAAAGAAGACCTTGGTACTACTCGACTCCCACGCAATTTTGCACCGAGCCTATCACGCCTTGCCGGACTTCAGTTCACCAAGCGGGGAACCAACCGGAGCGCTGTATGGAGTGGTGGCGATGATTTTGTCGATTGTGGAAGAGTTGAAGCCTGATTACATCGCCGCTTGTTTTGATTTGCCTGAGCCAACCTACCGCCACGAAGCCTTCAAGGACTACAAAGCTGGTCGACAGAAGACGGATGACTCACTGGTGAAGCAGATCGATCGCTCACGGGATATTTTTAAAGTATTAGGGATTCCCTTGTATGAGCACGTTGGTTTTGAAGCTGACGACATGCTCGGTACCATCGCACACCAACTGAAGGATAATAAAGACATGACCATCATTATTGCTTCCGGTGATATGGATACGATGCAGTGTGTTGATAAGAAACGAGTGCAGGTTTATACGCTCCGCAAGGGGATTAAAGATACTGTCATGTACGACGAAGCAGCCGTGAAAGAGCGGTTTGGCTTTGGGCCGACCCTCATTCCTGACTACAAAGGTCTACGCGGTGATCCGTCAGACAATATCCCAGGGGTGCCGGGGATTGGGGAGAAGGGTGGAACGGATTTAATTGTGAACTTTGGGACATTAGAGAAGCTTTACAAAACCCTGGCGCAGAAAAATGGCGATGAGAAGTTGGCAGCGGTGGGTATCAAGCCTCGGATTATTAATTTACTGCGTGAACACGAAGAGGACGCGATGTTCTCCAAGATGCTCGCGACCATCCGACTTGATGCCCCGATCATCTATGAGCTACCGACTCAAAGTTGGAAGGAAGCCGCTGACGGCGAAGCCACTCTCTCACTCTTTAGTGAGCTTGGCTTCCGTACCTTAGCGACGCGGATTAAGCACGTGCTCGATATCTCCGAAGAAGTATCGGTCGACCAAGTGGGGAGTGGCGTTAGTGACAAGGCGGTGGCGCGCACAGCAGTGTTGTTATGGCTGGTTGAGAGTGAACGCACGAATGCATCGTACGATGATATTGTCGACTACGGCCGGTCGTATTTCAATACCACTGATTTTACTGAGATTACTAAACAGCTAGAGATTTTAGTAAAAGAGCAAGGTTTGTCTGAACTATTTACTGAGATTGAAGAACCACTCCTCTCGGTTTTGACTGACATTAATGCCACCGGCGTGATTCTTGATGTCGACTATTTCAAAACCTTTTCAAAACAACTACACAAAGAACTGACTAAGCTAGAGAAAAGTATTTATACGCACGCTGGGACAGAATTCAATATCAATTCCCCCAAGCAGATGGGCGAGATTTTATTTGATACTTTAGAGCTCAAACCAAAAAACCAAAAGAAGACCGCCGGCGGTCAGCGCTCAACCCGTGAGAGCGAGCTGGAGAAAATGAAAGACGATCACCCCATCATTGCCGATATTTTACGTTATCGAGAATTACAAAAGTTAGTCTCGACGTACGTCGACAACATTCCAGAGATGGTGAGCGCTGATGGACGGCTGCGAACGACGTTCATCCAAACTGGAGCGGCGACGGGCCGAATGGCGAGCCAAAGTCCAAACTTACAGAATATCCCAATCCGCACCGAAGAAGGACGAGCGGTGCGTAAGGGATTTGTGGCAGTGCCAGGGAGTAAGTTGGTAGCGATTGATTATTCACAGATTGAATTGCGGATTGCAGCGATTCTCTCGGGTGATAAAAAAATGATTGAGATTTTTAAAAGCGGGACGGATGTCCACGAGGGAGTAGCCGCTCAAGTCTTTAATGTGCCGGCGACTGAAGTGACGAAGAATATGCGCCGTCACGCTAAAGTGATTAATTTCGGCATCCTCTATGGTATGGGTGTAAATGCCTTACGGGGAAATCTCGGTGATGAGACAACACGCGAAGAAGCGCAAGAATTCCTTAATGCTTACTTCAATACCTTCACCAGGCTGGCTGAGTATCTCGAAGAGACTAAAGCCTTCGCGCGCGAGCACGGCTATACTGAAACGCTTTTTTGTCGTCGTCGACATTTCCCCGGGATCAGCTCCGGTGCGCCGTTTATTCGCGCTGCCGCCGAGCGAATGGCAATCAACGCCCCGGTGCAGGGGACCGCGGCTGACATCATGCGTATCGCCATGATCCGCGTGCATGAAGCGCTACAAAAAACCAATGGTCAAGCCAAGATTTTATTACAAGTACACGACGAATTAGTATTTGAGATTGATGAAAAGATTTTGGATAAAACAATCAAGGAGATTGTGCAGCTGATGGAAGAAGTACTAGAAGGAAAAGAAACCCACGGCGTGCCGATTAAGGTAGATGTGTCAGTGGGAGATAATTGGTTAGAACTCAAGTCTCTTTAATCGTTGCGCGGGCCATTTGTGGGTGGCCAAGAGTTTGAACGATTATAGGCTTCAATCTCATATTTATTTTTCCAGTAACCTTTCCGTAGTAGTTCAACAATATATAATATTTGAAACAAAAAAGGCTCACGCATAGCTTGTTCTATATGAATTAATTCATGATTAGTAATATTTTGAGGTGCAGATTTTTTTACGATTATTATATTTCCAAGGGTAACCCCTTTTGCTTTTGGAGCGTAAAAATGGACTAGTCCACAACATTGAGAATGAAAAACCAAAGCATTTTTTTTGATCTGAATCCTAACCGGAATAGAAAAAAATGCGTTACACAATCCAAGTAGTGACCACGGTAGGTTTAATAGATAGGCAAGATAGTTCATAATAAGGATATGTTACAGGTTTTTTACGGCAACGACACCATCAAAGTTCGACAAGCTGCTTTTACTTTTGTAGAGCCGCTCGAAGATAAGGGGGCGACAGTGGAACTAATTGACAGCGACACTTGGCAGTCCGGCATGCTCCGCGATGCAGCGGGAGCGACATCGCTCTTTGGTGGAGAGACAGTCTATCTGATTGATACTCCAAGTAGTAGTGCTGATTTTAATACTGAATGTATAGATGTCCTTGAAGTGCTTGCGACTTCGAGTACCCAGTTCGTGGTGATCGAAGGGGCCCTACTAGCAGCGGCTAAAAAGCAGTGGGCCAAACACGCGGCTGAGATGACCGAGTATAAAGCAGCTGCCGGGGAGCGTTTCAACAGCTTCGCCATTGCTGACGCACTCGCCAAGAAAGATAAAAAATCCCTCTGGCTGATCTACCAAGAGGCGGTCGCAGCTGGGCAAAGTGCTGAGGAACTGATTGGTATTCTATGGTGGCAACTCAAGTCACTCCGGCTCGCCAAACTTACCAGTTCAGCCAGTGAAGCTGGTATGAAAGATTTCCCCTACAACAAAGCCAAACGCGCACTCAGTACCTTCAAAGACGGCGAACTAGAATCACTCTCACTCTCCCTCCTTACGCTCTATCACGATGGTCATGGGGGAGTGGTTGATATTAATGAAGGATTGGAGCGGTGGTTGTTGAAATTGTAATCACCTAATCATTGCTGCAACAACGAGACAGAGTTTTTATTAAATTATGTAGACGTTTGTATTACACTGAGAGTATGAAAATAGCACAATCAACAGTAGTAATCAGTCAGGTGGAACATGGCTTGGTTTGTTAGTGGGGCATACTCAGGATCAGGTTCTGTCCCTCTTTCACGAATGCCCGACGATTCACGTACGAGTGCAGAAATTGTGAAATACTCTGACAGCGCGCGAGCTGGGGTTCCCTTAGAATTAGGATGTCTGCCAAATGAGCTTTATCTTCGTAAGCCACGAAAAGTACTCTCACATTTAACCATGGCCTGCGACGGCATCCCTATCGTGTCAAAGGAGCTCCGGACACTAGTTGAAAAATGGGAGCCTACACCAACCATCTTCCATCCAGTATCACTGCGTAAATCGAAGACCGGCCCAGTGATCGATGAATATTATTTTATGAATCTAGTTGGACCCGTAGATGCCATTGTCTTTGGTTCGGGAAATCATGTGGAACACAGTTTTCTAGAAGACGGTCGATATTGTTTCAATTACAGTCAGATTCCTGAATTGGAATTCCATGTTAAGAAGAGCCGAGTAGGGCGGCGTCATGTTTGGCTGGATATTGGTCAGGTAGTCGCCAAAGGCTTCTTCATTTCTGAGGCCTTCGCTGCAGAACTTGAGCGACTTGGTATTCACACTATCGAAAGAATTGCACCGTGTGTGGAGGTTTAGATGGGGTGTTGATCCTGTAGGATTTTTCGTAGCACGACCGTTGCAAAGCGGCCGTCTGGTTTGGTTTCGAGTTGTTTGGTGGCGAAGTGGGAGTAGTAGTTGGGGTGAGTGGCAGTGTCGATGGTGGGGAGGGTGATTTGTTTTTCTGGCACGCCAACTTCAAGTAGTGCATCGACATGCGCGCGGGTGACGTCGACATGAGCGTGGTTATCTTTAATTTTTACGTACGGCTTTGTGGCAGGTGGGGGTTCTTGTTGAAGTGGGAGGGGGAAGCGGTATGAATCTGCGCTGATGCAGGGACCAATGTGAATGAGTAGGTCCGCTGGGTTGCTGCCGTAGTGTTCTACTAAATGAGTGATAGTCTTCTTAGCGATTTCAAAGGGAATATTGTGCCGGTTAAAGTGACCAAGGGCGATGGTGGTGGTGACCGGATCGTAGATAGTGACCGGCAGGCAGTCGGCAGTGAGGAGCATCAGGGCAAGGTTTGGTTCTTGAATCACGAGGACGTCACAGACGGGTCGCATATTGGGTTCAAAGTTTTCTTTAGTCACATCGAAGATGTCGGCTTCGTGAGCAACGTCCATTAAGCAGACTTGGTTGGGGTCAATATTTTGCTTCGTAAGCCACGTCTTTCTGTTTAGAGTGACTTCTGCTTCAGTACCAAAACGCAGGCCCATATTGCCGTCGGTGGCGGTTGAGATGGCGTGGGTTAGGGAAGGGGGGAGCATGAGGGTACTGTAGCATAAGTGTAATACTTGCTAAAAAAGCAATTGTATGTTATAATATTATTCTCCCTGTTCCAAAGAAAGAAATTCTATGCCAGGATCTGGTCAAAAATCCGAACCTAAAACAAACCCAACGCCACCTTCGGGTTGCTGGAGGTGCAGTCACTGCACTTTCAGCAGTAACAGCGAGGGCCAGAAGACATGTTCAAATTGTCAACGTCCTCGTTGAATTGAACACGATGAGATTGCCCCACTGGGACAATCTCATTTTTTATTTAAAATAATGTGGACTCTTCCATTACATGAACAGTATACCTTTTGGATATTTTAGTTCACTACGTTCCTAAAATACCACAAAAGCTTTTCGAGCCATGCAACGGATTTGTATGCACAAATCCTGCACCTGGAGGGCGGACAAATGAAAAGACCGGCTAAGCCGGTCTTTTCATTTGTCCGCCCTCCAGGGCTCGAACCTGGGACCATCTCCTTAAAAGGGAGCTGCTCTACCAACTGAGCTAAGGGCGGATGTCACTGGGCGATGCCCAAATGTGTCCGAAACTATACCATAATGAATTTCCTTGTCGATAATTTAGATGCGGTATACTGGAGTTATGAAATTTATCCCAAAATCATTTACAGTGCCAGAACGGCATGAAACGAACAATTTTTTATTTCGTAAACTTTGTTTTTCTGATGTTAAAGATGATTACGAAGCAGTCATAAATAGCATTGCTATCATCAACCAAACTCGAGGATATGATTGGCCTGATTCGTCTTTAACCTTTGAAGAAGATCAGATTGATTTAGCGTGGCATCAACGAGAATTTGAATTCAGAAGTTCATTCGCTTATGTTGTATATGCAAGTGATGGTTCAGAATACATTGGTTGTTTTTATCTTTACGAACCGGGTTATCGTAACGACAAATCAAAAGATGCAGATGTGGATGTTAGTTTTTGGGTAACCCAAAGGGCATATGATGAAGGAAAGTATGAACTTCTCTATCGAGAATTGGATAATTGGCTGAAGCAGGTGTGGCCATTTGAAAAGTTGGGATATAGTAACGATGTAATTCCGAGCTCATAAATTATGAAAAAAGTGTTAGTTACCGATAGTCTCTTCATTTTTGATGAGCATGTAGCCAAGTTGCAAGAGCATGGTTTTGAGGTAGAGCGTTTAGATAATCCAAAAGCAAGCGAGGAAGAACTCATGGCGGCCATCAAAGATAAAGACGCCTATATTATTGGTGGTATTGAAACCGTAACTGAAGCAGTGATCCAGGCTGGAGAGAATTTAAAGGTAATTACGTTCACCGGAGCTGATCCATTTAGTTTTATTCCTGGTCACCAGGTAGCAACTGATAAAGGTATTGCGATTACAGGCACTCCTGGAGCAAACGCCTACGCGGTGGCTGAATACACAGTCTCTAATATTATGGCAATGACCAGAAACCTCGCTGAGCTAACACGTACTGGAGAACGAACATTTCAAACTACAAAATCCCTCAAAGATCTGTCGGTTGGGGTTATTGGACTTGGTGCAATTGGAAAGGAAGTTGTTCAGATGTGTCGTGGTCTTGGAGTTAAAAAAGTTTTATACACCGGGCCAAATGATAAAAAAGTTGATTATGCTGAATATGTGAGTATGGATACACTCTTAGAATCTTCAGATGTAGTGACACTTCACGCTCCTTCAACCGCTGGACTTGGTTTTATTGGTAAAACTGAACTCGCTAAAGTGAAAGACGGTTCACTGATCATTGATTGTGGTTTTATTGGAGGCCTTGATCAGGAAGCAATATACGAAGAGGTGAACACGGGTAGACTTCGCGGATTCCAAGATTATCCAGCAGCTGAAAAATTTAATGACTTACCAAAAGAAATTTGGATGAATTCTAACGATCATACTGCCTTCAATACTCATGAGGCTAATCGTACAGCTAGTGATATGGCGGTAACATCATTAATTAATATTTTTGAAACAGGAGCTGATCAATATAAATTTAATTAGTGATTTTTCGTCTATTTCTGTAATAGAAATTTAAGAAAAATATGCAAAAACGAGCGATTTTATACAACATCAGGAGTGCCCATAATGTGGGGTCGATTTTCCGGACCAGTGATGGGGCGGGGGTGGAGCATTTGTACTTAGTCGGTACGACGCCATTGCCGATTGATCGCTTTGGGCGGGAGGTGGCTGAGATTAAGAAGACGTCGCTCGGGGCGAGTGAGAGTATTCTCTGGGAGCATGTGGGAGAAGCGACGAGCGAGTCGTTAGACGAGACTCTCGCCTTAATTAATGAGCTTCAGGCTGACGGGTGGACGGTGGTCGCAATCGAGCAGGGAGAAGAGTCAATTTCATACTACGATTTTTTTGTACCAGAAAAAGTGGTCTATGTGCTCGGGCATGAAGTGGATGGAGTACCAGAAGCAATAATCAAAGTCTGTGATCAAATACTTGAGATACCAATGGCTGGCATGAAGGAGTCACTGAATGTCTCGGTGACCGCGGGGATAGTGTTGTTCAAAAAGTAACAAAAAACCTTTCGATATATCGAAAGGTTTTTTGTTACGTTAGCTTCGCTAATTCTTCAGCCGCTACCTCAGCATCGCTCCAAGGTTCTTTGGTGTTGTTTGGTCCCATGATGTACGGATCAGTTCCTTTACCAGAAATGAGCACGTAGCCACCGGACGGAGCTTTCTTGATCGCGGTGGCGATAGCTGCTCGCCGATCCATGATGATTTCAAATTTCTCTTTGTTTTCAATTCCTTTAGTCATTTGCTCGACGATCTGCCGCGGATTTTCATCGTACGGATCTTCGTTAGTGAGAATGATGTAGTCACAGTAGCGTTCGGCGATACTAGCCATCTCCGGGCGCTTCCAGCTGTCGCGGCCACCACCACAGTTACCGAGTACACCAATCTTAGGCACGTCTTTAAAGGCCTGGTAGAGCTTTTCGAGTGAGTCGGGAGTGTGGGCGTAGTCGACGATGGCGGTCACTTGTTTGGTGGCCTCCTTTGGGCTATACACATGTTCCACCCGACCTTTGACTGGGGGTAATGACCGCAAGGACTTCTCGATAGAATTAAGTGACACTCCGAGAGCTCGAGTCAGTTTGATAGCTGCTAGGGCGTTGTAGACATTAAAGAGTCCGACGAGCGGAACCCGGATAGTTCGTTCGTCTTCGCCGTCGGTAAAAATGAGGCCGATCCCGTCTTTGTGCAGGGTATAAAGTTTAAGATCTTTTAAACCGTACGGGATTTTTTCTTCTACGTCGACAGCTAAGAAGTCCGTGCCATGTTCATCGTCGGTATTGGAGACGATGAAGCGAGGTTGTTTCACCGATGCTTCAAGCTGTTTGGCGATTTGTAACTTGGCGTTCTTGTAGTTTTCAAACGAACCGTGTGACTCGATATGTTCTGGTGTCAGGTTGGTAAAAATCAGTGCATCAAGTTCCAGGAATTTGTGACGGAACTGTTTTGCACCTTCTGAGGTGAGTTCGATGACCGCGTGAATACAGCCGGCGTCAACGGCTTCACGCAGGAATGACTGCACGAAGAAGCGCCCGGGGGTGGTCATTTTGTAAAGATTTGGGCGTACGTCGTTGCCAACTTTAAATTGAATCGTAGAGAGCGATGCCACTGATTTGCCGTCACCTTCAAGAATGTTTGTCACCAGCTCGGTAACAGTCGACTTGCCTTTAGTGCCAGTTACTGCGAGCACGGTAATGTGTTTTGAGGGGTGGCGGTAGATAGTGGCGCCCAGCCAAGCGAGAGAATAGTGATAGAGCGGCCGGATACTATTTAAAAGCGAGGTCGGTAGAAATCGTTTGATCCAGTACAGCATGTGTTCCATATATACGTAGTATACGCAGAAAGCGCGTGGGAGGGGAGTATTTGTGGCGATACACCACAAAGGTCTTAACTACTCAATACCTTGAGGGCAGCCCGAACCGCGTCATTAGCATTGTCGATCTCGGGTGGGAGTTGTTGCACCACGCGCCTCGCGTCTGCTTGCGGGTACCCTAGTGAGACGAGCGCATCGATAGTGTCGCTCATGATGGCATTGTCACTGCTTTGGTTGGCACCATACGTGCTCGCGTCAGCACCGCCTAGGTTTTCAAATTTATCTTTTAGTTCCAATACAATCTTCTCCGCTGTCTTTTTCCCAATCCCTGACATCTTTGATAAGTAGGTCGCGTCATTCTCGAGGACGGCTTTTTTCAGCAGCTCAATGTCAGCTTGAGCGAGGATACCAGCAGCTGACTTTGGTCCGACTTTCGGCAGGGTGAGTAATAGTTCAAAGATTTCGAGTTCATCTCGCGTGGTAAAGCCGTACAGGTCGAGCGCTGTCTCACGTACAGCCTGGTATGTCCATAAGTGCACCTCACAGTCGGTAGCAAAGTTGGTCCCCGCATTAGTAGTGTAGACCAAGTATCCAACGCCAGCGACGTCTAAGACTACGCTGGTAGGGGAGGCATCTATTACGCGGCCGGTGAGGTGTCGAATCATGGGGGTATTGTAACAAAAGTAAGTCCGTCTCGCTCTAGTTGCTTTTTTGTGCGAGTGCGGTATAGTACGCGCACTTAAATAGAAGTATATATATGCCAATCACTAAAGGAGCACAAAAAGCCCACCGAGCATCGCTACGAAAGCGTGTATTTAACGTACGACGTAACCGAACAATGAACGAAGTGGTAAAGAAAGTACGAGATTTGATTACTAAAGGTGACGTCAAGGAGGCAGAAGAAATGATGCCAACCGTACACAAAGCAATCGACAAAGCAGCGAAGCGTGGGATCATCAAAGAAAACACTGCTGCTCGAAAGAAGTCTCGAATTGCAGCCGCTGTTGTGAAAGCTAAGAACTAGATCTAGTTATATAGATAACAAAAAACTCCCGCTGGGAGTTTTTTGCTTCTTGAGTATCTACAAAAGTAAAAGCCGCGCCCATGGGCGCGACTTTTACTTTTTCGGAGGGAGAGGGAATTTCGGTTGCTACACAACCAGTATCCGTTGTCGATATTTTTGTTCGGCCGTGCCTCCAAAAATATCTGGCAACAGCTTCGAATCCCTACGTAAAGCGTCCCACGCTTTACTCTCCCTCCACAAACAAAATAGCGCCAAAAGGCGCTATTTTGCAGTTGCGGAGGGAGAGGGATTCGAACCCTCGGTACGTTGCCGCACGCTTGTTTTCAAGACAAGTCCATTCGACCACTCTGGCATCCCTCCAAATATTCAATTGTGGCAGAGATACTACCAGATTCAAGCCCAAATGTACATCAAAGCCCGTGATACAATAGCGACAATGGTAGAAGCAGCTCGTGCAGTTACTTGGGAAGCGTTAGAACATCATCACGTTGAAAAAAACAGTGATTGGTTTTGGGTGCTTGGTATTCTAGCGTTTGCAGCCGCAGCAACGGCGTTTTTCTTTGGTAACTTTCTTCTAGCGATTTTGATAATTATTGGGGCAGGGGCAATTGCTCTGGTAGCAAACCGCGAACCTCAAGTGATACCTTATGCTGTCTCAACTCGAGGCTTGCGGGTGAACGACCAGCTGTATCCATACAGCGCACTGGAAGCATTTTATATTGATGAAGATCATGAGTTGGGTCCACACTTACTCGCTCGATCACAAAAACTATTTGGGCCGCTTATTATCATGCCTCTACCAGAAGAGTATGTCGAAGAGATTGAAGATATACTCGAACTGCGATTGCCTGAAGAACATATAGAAGAACCGGTAGTTAATAAAATACTGGAAATATTTGGATTCTAGTTCGCACAAATGAAAACAGCCCCAAAGGGCTGTTTTCATTTGTGCTCTCGCCAGGAAATCTTTCATTACATGAACGGTACAGGTTGTCACGATTTTTCATACTTCAAAATCGCAGGCAACCTTTTCGACTCCTGACGAACTGTCTCCCAGACAGTTCTGCGAGAGCACGAACAAAAAAGGCCCCAAGAGGGGCGCTTTTTTGTACTCGTGCTCTCGCCAGGAGTCGAACCTGGAGTACCGGTACCGCAAACCGGAGTTTTATCCATTAAACTACGAGAGCAATGTGGCCGGATAATACCATAAATACGTTTTTTTAGAAGCGCGTGGTAAGCTACTAAAATCATGAAGCTACTCGGAATTGATTATGGAAAAAAACGAATTGGCATTGCCCTGTCTGATGACAGGGGGCTGATGGCGTTTCCACAAGATGTGTATAAAAATGATGAGAAGTTCTTCCAATTGTTACTAAAAATTATCTCAGAACATAACGTAGAAGTGATTGTGATTGGAGAGTCAAAGAATCGAGCGGGTGAGCATAATGAGATCCAAGCTGCGGTGACGGAATTAGTGACTGACCTGACGCTCGAACTTGGTATCCCAGTGCACCTAGAGCCAGAACAATACACCACCCAAGAAGCAATTAGGTTCCAGGGACGAACAGAGAAGACAGATGCTGCAGCGGCTGCTATCATCCTTAATAGCTTTATCAGTCGTCAAAAATAATTCCATGAAACCAGAAATTAATTACGAACAGTTTGCTGCGCTTGATATTGCGATTGGGAATATTATTGCTGTCGAAGTGGTGGAAGATGCTGATAAGCTCCTCAAGCTCACTGTGGAAGTGGGGGAAGCAGCGCCGCGACAGATCGTATCTGGAATTCGTGAATATTTTGAAGACCCAGAGTTTTTAGTGGGGAAGCAGTGTCCGTTTGTGCTGAATCTAGAACCAAGAGTGATTCGGGGTCTAGAAAGTCAGGGAATGATTTTGGCATCTAATCATGAAGATATCTTTGCACTACTAGTGCCACATAATACGCTCCCAGCAGGGACGCGAGTATCGTAAGTATGCAATCAGATCACGTAGAGGCACATATCGAAAAAGTTGGTGAGCACGGCGCTAAGTGGCTTCGGTCAAAATATGCGAGCTGGTTTTTAGCCGGAATCGCATTTGCCGAGTCAGTCTTTGCTCCTATTCTCATTGATCCATTTTTGGTGGCTATGATTTTGGCCAAGCGTGAACGTTGGATTCATTACACTGTAATTGCAATTTGCACATCCATTGTTGGTGGGCTTGTTGCGTATGTTCTAGGAGCTTTATTTTTTGATGTCATCGGACAAAAGATTGTAGATTTTTTTAATTTTCGCACCCAATTTGATTCAATTGCTGCCGGCTTAGACAGCAACGGATTTGTTTTTGTATTGATCGGTGCGATTACACCAATCCCATATAAGCTTGTAGCACTTGCAAGTGGTTTGGTGCAGGTAGATCTAGCGACGTTCATTTTTGCTTCTATTTTCGGCAGAATTATCAGGCTCGGATTAGTTGGATATATTGCGTACGCAGTTGGTCCTCACGCGTTGCCAATGTTCCGCAAGCACTTACTTAAGATGGCGTATGTCTTCTTAGTGATCTTAATTGCCTATATCTTTTTTCAATTGACCTAGTGTGTGTAGCGGAGAGATCATCAGCGTTAGTGTCGTATAATAAAAGTGATGTCTGTTATTTCTGCGGTTAGTAAATTTTTCCCCCCTCCAACCTATCTCACACTTCCGAGTGTCGGGGTAGATATTTCTGATACTTCACTGAAGTACGTTTTTTTTGAACGTGATCACAGCGGCAAACATGATTTGAATTTAACGAAGTGGGGTGATATTGAAATTCCAGAAGGAACCCTTACTCGGGGCAATGTACATGATGGTCCTAAGCTCGTGGATGCACTTAAGCAAGTGAAAAAAGAATCAGGGGTTGCAAACGTACGAGTTTCACTACCGGAAGAGCGCGCGTATTTGTTTGAAACAGAAATTAAAAAAGGGACTCCCTTCAAAGAGATTCGAGGCTTGTTAGAATTTCGCTTAGAAGAGAATGTGCCACTTTCACCCCGGGACGCTTTTTTTGATTATGAAATTATCGACAGTCCACTGAAGTCAGATATGCTCTTGGTGTCAGTGACGGTGTATTCCCGCGATACAATCATGGGATACTACGAAGCGTGTCACGCAGCTGGTCTCACCCCAATGTCGTTTGAAGTAGAGGCACAGGCGATTGCGCGCGCTTCGCTTCCCAGAGATGATACAGGAACCCATCTCATTATTGATTTTGGGAAGACAAGATCTGGGGTAGGGATCATGCATCAGGGGACACTGATGTATACATCGACGATTGATATCGGGGGAGCGGGACTTTCCACTGCGCTTCGTCGCCAGCTTGGTGATTTACCTGAATCAGAGCTGACAAAAATAAAAAACTCACAAGGCTTAGTACGGGGCGCAAGCGACACTGCTGCGTATGATGCGCTCATTTCAACAATGTCAGCTATCAAAGATGAAGTAGCGCTGCGGATCCAATATTGGAATACTCAGGATCGCTCCAATGATCGTTCCGTTCAGTCGATTGTGCTTTGTGGTGGGAGTGCAAACCTCAAGGGTTTGCCCAGCTATTTTACCGAGACGCTTGGAATTGAGTCAAAGCGAGCGCAGGTCTGGCAGAATGCTTTTGATATTAGCGAAAAAGTACCACCAATCGATCGACGACATTCATTTGGGTACGCTACTGCTATTGGTCTCGGTCTCACTTCTTTTATCTAATTATGATTAATCTAATCCCACCAGATGCTCGCAAGGCAGTCGTAAAAGAGTATTGGCTTCGTGTCGCCATTGTCTGGTTGTTTTTGTTATCGATCGCTTTAGCAATTGTCGTGGTGTTTCGATTTCCGTCATATGTCTTATTGCAAACCCAAGAGATCGCATTTGAAGAACAGTATGAGTCAGCCCAACAAAAACAAGTTGAATTTGAAGCTTCTGAAGCGTTAATTAAGAAGGCAAATTTGGAGGCACAACATTTGAATAGTTTTGCCACCTCGACTCCGTTTTCGGTGTACATAGATGCTCTAGATGCCCTAGCTGTTAATGGGATTGTGATTGAGCAGTTTTCTTTTAAAAAAGAGGGAAATACTCTTAAAGAGATTTTGATTACCGGTATCGCCACTGACCGAAAGTCATTGACTACATTTAAAGATGTGATTACCAGCGATGTAGCGTTTGATAATGCGGCACTTCCAATTGCAAATCTTGCTCAAGATTTAGATATCAGATTTTCCATCACAGTAACGCCTAGCCAAAATTAGTATATGAAAAATAACCAAACTATCAGGGTACTATTAATTGCGATCGTGCTAGCTGTTGGAGCTGGAGGAACACTTATTTTTGCATCGTTTTTTCTTAATCAACAAACGGTGGAAGTATCAGAACGCATGCAAACAATTGCTGATGAGCAAGCGGTCTTAAAAGAGCAGGCACAGCTCGCCTCAATTATTACCAAAACTGAGACTGACCGAGCTGCTTTAAGTACATACGTACTCCAGGGTGATGATGGTACAGTTACGTTATTATCTAAAGTAGATGATGTTGCAGATCAACTTGGAGTAGAACTAACCACTAACGCACTTAGTGTAGAAGATGTAAAAGATTCACAATTTGATGTGCTTTTGCTCACATTTGGATTGAATGGAGTTGAACGCGATGTTAAAAAAATGATTACACTGCTTGAAAATATTCCATATGCGAATGAAATCACTCAGATGGAAATGCGTCGAGTTGTTGATCGCACTACTGGACTACCCCAAATGCAGGGGACAATCTCATTACGGGTAAGTATTGTTGAATTATGATCGAGAAAAAAGACATTCTAAAGATGATAAAGAACGTGAGTAAGCGAGCTCAAGGGAAACCTGATAAGCGACTTATTCACCCTAACCGGGAGTGGATGATTGGATTGATTATATTTTTAGCGGTAGTGATCGGAGGTGCAGCACTGAGTGCTCAAGTGTATTTTAATTTAGATAATCTAGAAGATAATATTGCTGATACAGACACACGAGTGATCCGCTACCAAGAAGCAAATGTAGAAAAAGCTATAAATCGTTATAATGCAGCCGCCGAAGCTTTTGCAGCTATCGCTAATACGATTCAAGCGCGACCAGTCGAAACCCAGGTAGAAGAAAACAGTGATTCAAATGAGGAGACGATTGAGAGTGCAGAAGCAGACACGGTAGTGATAGAAGAGTCGGATAGTAATGTAGTTTCTGAATAGTGCCCCTCGAATCATTTCCTTGGAACCAGATTGTAGAGGAATTGATGGGCTGGTCAGAATTACAGGAGGCTATAGAGGCTTAGGTTTTAGTTTAAAACAAGTATAAATGAGTCTATTTTGGTAGAATGAGATTATGAATGATGTACTGAAAGAGAAGTTGTATAAAATTGCTCGTGTTTTTGATATTGATAAACTGCAGTCAGTTCAAGCTGATAATAATTACATCCGTAGTTATTATCTAAAAAATAAGATTCCGTACTCAATTTTTCATACAAAGTTGAATTTTGTTCATATGGGAATAAGTCGTGACGAAGTATTTAAAGAGCAGGATTTGCTCGAACACGCTTCACTAGTGGACAAGTACATCACTGAACTGGATGCTACCAATGTTCTAGAATTGGCAACTGGTCGGGGTGCTAATAGTCTATGGTTGGCAAGAAAACATCCTGATAAGAATTTTTATGGAGTTGATTTGTCAGAAGGACAAATTTCATTCGCAAGAAAGGGTGCGAAAGAATATTCTAATTTTCACGCAGAATTAGGTGATTTTCACAATTTAGAGCAGTTCGAAGATAATACGTTTGACATTGTTTTTATTGTAGAAGCACTTTGCCACAGCAACTCAACTGGCAAAGCCTTGAGTGAAATAAACAGAGTACTTAAAGACGATGGGCACTTCATTGTTTTTGACGGGTATCTAGGTAGTAGGGAGCTTTCTGACGATGAAAAAACAGCTGCAAAGATTACCGAGCACGGAATGGCAGTTGCTGAGTTTCTTGAGTACCAGAACTTTAAAAATCTGTCTACAAAAAATGGACTTCACGTTATTAAGGAGGAAGATTTGTCCAAATTTGTGATTCCCACAATGCAAAGGTTTGAGAGGATGGCGGAACGATTTTTTAAACGTCCGAGGATTGGAAAGTTTGCCTCAAGGCTCTTGCCGCAAGAATTCACCTACAACGCTGTTTCAGGAATGTTAATGCCAATCTTATTTAGGAAAGGGGTTTTTGAGTACTGGGTCACTACGTTCAAGAATAGTAAAAATACACCTATATAGAATCACCCGCAGCATTTTTGGTTCCAAACCGGACTTTTTTACATCAAATCTCCAACTCTTCTTTCTAGAAAGTTGGAACCGCAAAATCACCTTTAACATTATTAGAGGTATGTTCTCTTTGAATATTCAATTTTCTATTGTGGTGCCTCCAAGAGGAATCGAACCCCTACCAAGAGCTTAGAAGTCTCCTGTTCTATCCATTAAACTATGGAGGCCAGAACACAATAACAAAATTAGAGTAGAAGGGGAACACAAGACGGCGGCCACGAAGTGGCCGCCGTCTTGTGTTCAGTATGAAAATTGCGTAAAAGAAAGAGCGCGCGTAGGAAAATTTACAAAAAGTAAAATAAAATGATTGGCTACGGCGCACTCAGTTGTACTAACGACATGTGTGGACTTATCCTTTTGTTCTTGCAAGTCTCTGAATAAATTGCGCGTACGTTCTCTCTTTAATGCGGCGCGCTTCTTCCATGGCCTGCATACCCATTAGTGCAAATAGGCATGCAGTCTCTAAGTCTTGCTTGGACATTGCTTCCTCCAACTCTCTATAATGACGGGAGTGTCACCATACCTATATGCTACTCCTCGCAAATAAAGCTTTCTAGACAGTAAAGTGAATTACAACACTTACTACATTTGTCAAATCACCTCTAATTACACTAGGTCACTTTCTCTTTTGTAAGCGCAGAGCGTAGATTCGTATCAGTACCGGACTTAGTAGTACAGTGAGTACACTCAACATCACTAGCGAAGTTAATAGGGTTTGATCTATCAAGTCTAGACTGAAAGCTACAAAAGCCGTTGCGAGTGTGGTGGAGAGTTGGGGAAGCGATGTGGCCGCAAAAAGATTTGCTTCCGTGTTGTCAAAGCCAGTTAGCCTGGCTGCAAGGTAGCCACTGGTGTATTTTGAAATAACGAGTGCCAGCATGATAGAGACCATTACTAATAGAACCGCACCAATATCATTAAAGACGCTCATGTCAGTCTGCAGGCCAATCACAATAAAGAAGGTAGGTATAAAAATGCCGTAACTGATGGTTTTTATTTTTTCTTTCAGGACTTTGCTTTTGATTGAGTCAGCCAGAACAAGGCCTGAAAAGAAGCCTGCTACAATCGGATGGAGTCCAAGCAGTTCAAATGCGATGACAGTTCCAATTAGGATCAAAAATGTTGATCTAAATTCCAGCTGAAACAGGTCTGGAGAATCGGTCGTCACACGCATCACCCACTCTCGCAGTTTTGGGATCAAGAGCCGGAGGGCTATCAACACACCGAGTAGTGTAGGGTAGAAGACATATAGTGGCACTTCAGTCACAGGACTAACTGTTTGTAGTAAGAGCGACAACAGAACTAGACTGGTTATGTCTTGCAGCACTGTCGATATCACAACTGACTGTCCAAGCTTAGTATGGAGTATTCCAGAGACTTCTAGAGTCGGAATCACTACTGCAATTGAGGATGAGACAAAAATAATTCCGACAATCAATGCTGTGAGTGGTTCGTAGCCAAGGAGAAGCACTACTCCAGCCCCAACTAAGAAGGGAACGAACCCATTCATAAAAGATAAAAACAAAAGCCCTTTTCGAAATTCACGAAACTGCGAAAACTTTGTTTCTAGTCCCGCCATAAACATCAAGAACACCAATCCAATCTGACCAAAGAAATCAATGGTTGGATTTATAGAAAGTATATTTAAAAAACTAGGTCCGGCCACGATCCCACCAATTATCAACATAACTGCCCAGGGAATATGCGTTCGAATAGAAAGCATTGAAAAAAATACTCCCGAGAAAACAATGAGAAAAAATGGATAAAATTCTTCCATAACGTATGTAGTATACCTGTCTTACGAGGATATTCTCAGTAGCTATATGTCAGCCCAACTTTAACTCAAGTAACACTGTGTAATTACCTCAGGAATATCTTCTTTCCCAATTTCTCCGTTTTTATAGCGATCGATTATTTCTTGGGCGCTGAGCCACTCGAAGCCTGAGAAATCATCGTGGTTATAGTTGGGAACTTCATTTGCATGAATTTCATACACTCGCTGGAAGCAGTGTACTTCGTGAGTGTGCAGATTGAAGCGTCCAATTTCTTTGAAGGAGATTCGAGTCAGGTCTAGACCGGCTTCTTCAGTCGCTTCTTTCATTAATGCACCGCCATACGTTTCTCCTGCTGACACATGTCCGGCAATGCTGTAGTCCAATCCGTTTGGGTATAGTTTTTTGGTTGATACTCGTCTTGGTATCCAAAACGCACCTTCGTCATTAACTATAAACGCGTGGACTACACGATAGTTTCGCATTCCCTGAGCGTAAATTTCTTTACGAGTGGCTGTACCAATAACTTCGTCCTTCTCGTTAACTAGGTCAATTATTTCTTCCGGATGGTCTGCTTCCATTGGAGCTTTGTTTTGCATAATGTAGCCATTGTATCAAACATAAGAAAAACCGGACACGTGTCCGGTTTTTCTTTGGTCTGGTGCACAGAGTATAGCCCTACTTGAACTTTTTGACTGTGTGGTTGAGGAATATGAATCTATGCTTGCTTGGAATGAACAAATAAAGGAGTTCTTAACAACTGACCGATGCAGTGACGCTGTGCCCGTAACGTATTAGGTATATACTTTTTATAAATATAAGCAGTAATTGAAATACATATGGATACAAAAGACAATTTAACTGATGTAGCTGAAATGGCTCAAGAAGTAGAGGTTGAAAATAGAGTGACAGAAGGAAGGGTCGAGGGAGACAATGGAGAGATTGTTACTTTGAATAACTAGATAAAAAATAAAGCCACCCTCCCGCCGAAACGGAAGGGTCGCTTCCAGTTTCGCCAAGACGATGGCTGATGGTTTACGCATCCGCTTTTTCGCGAATGCTGACACCGCCGCCCTGCTTGCCTTCCCAGGGGAAGAAAATTGCATGGGCATGGACTGTGCCTTCGGCGTCTTTGATTTCATACTCCCGACCGTCATCGCCCATGAACCTGCGGTCGGTTTGTTCGAGATGCCATCCATCGGGCATCCAGACGTAGTGCGGGTCTGAATCCGAAACGAAGCTTTCCGAACGTGCCCGATAGAAAGCACACCCAGCTTCTTCAAGCATCTTCCACTCTTTGCTCCGTGGTGAAACGAAGAGCAGAGTCGCATCGTCGACCGTCTGCATGCGTTCGCACTTGCCGGTCGATACAAGACGAGCATCCTCGGGCAGTTCAAGGCGACGAAGCCAATGGTCGTAGGCGTACCCACATACGGACATGAAGGTGCCGTCGTCCAGCTTGGTGACCAACATACGGTAGCGTGGATACGCTTCGTAGTTGAGCCAGTCACCACCCGAGTGAACGATGAACGCCATCTTCTCGGGTGCAGTTTCAGCGGAATACGTTTCAGCCGGAACAAACCGAACACCATCGACGAACTTGTCGCATTCACCAAAGATGGCTGGATTGTCTCCGGTCAGGTCGTAAAGCTTCGGCCTGTGTGGGACTCCACCCAAGAGACAGGTCAAAGCGGGAACATCGTCCACCGGCTCATCACTGTCAGGGATGCAGAACCGCACCAGGGCACCAATTGGTACCTCGGTCGGCTGGAAGTAGATTTGTTCTTGCATGGCAACCTCCATTGGTTATAGAGCAAGTTTGTTAGCCTAAAAAGCAGGAACTTATTGGTCGTTTAAGACCTCAAAAGCTGATTCGAACAATATAACTAAAAAAGGTACTTGTAAAGGAAAGGTGGGTAAATATAACGAAAATAACACATAAGGGTAATCCGCTTGAACTTTCTGGGTAAGGCTGCAACACCAGTGCAAAAGTACGATAGAATATATATACAGGGAAGGCTAAATCACTGCATCACCATGCATGAATCAGCCACAGCTTACAATAGAATAAAGATACTCAAGGAGTTAGATCACTGCACCGGTGCAGTAACTAAAGATAGTGCGTCAACACCTGGAAGAAAGACGTGGGGAGGGATAGACCCAGGGGTCGTTGTTGCGAAATTGGCACGTGCGTTCGCTATGGACTGTACGGTAAAAGAAGCTTGTTTCTACGCAGGTATCTCCCGTGATTCGTTCTACAGGTTCTGTAATAAATACCCAGAGTTTCGCAACAGTCTGGAAAGCTTCAGGATGTCACCAATCCTGTCGGCAAAGATGGCCTTTATTGACGCATTTGCGGTCCATGGGAACTGGTGGGCAGCATTTAAGTACTTGGAGATACATTGTCCAGAAGAGTACGGTAGGGGTAGACAAATGCCTACTGCACCGGTGAATGTGCCACAGATAAAGATTGTGGTACACGACAAAGTGTTTTCAAACTGAAAAATACCAAAATGGTAAAATAGAGTCAGATGAGCATAGATGTAGTCGGATTTGTGTGATTCTCATTAGAAGTTTTTAAGTTTTTCATTGCAATGGCAAAAGTAATTGGTAACAACGATGGGCCTAATGGTCGAAACGAATCTTATAAGATTGGTGGAAGGTCACACGTCCCTCGTGCTCAAGCTGTCAGGGAAAAGAAGCAAGGGATGCATCAAGGTGCGCATATCGTCAAAATCAACAGACGTGAGTACTTGCGTGATAATCCAGACAGTAGCAAGAATGACAACGTTAATCGCAACAAGAGGTAAATGGAAAAGTTACTGGTTTAAGTAGAGTCTGCTCGGAAGGAGATTTACTAAAAGAACAATAGGTAGCAATTGCTAATCTGAAACGACGACTGAAAGGTAACACCTCCCAAAAACACCACCCATATGTAGGGTGGTGTTTTTATTTAGAAAATTGTCGTTCATATACCTTCCTCAACTCATAGATGTGTATTTTGTCTTTGTCGCTCACTTCTCCGCACATAGATTTTAGAACATATTCAGGATTTCCAACGTATTGTTTTTTCTTGTATTTCGATACAGTGGTCAGGTCAGTGGTTTTGATCTGGAAGTATGAAGACATTCCATTCTCTTCATCACTGACTATATTGATAACGTCGAGTGGTTTAAGCTTCCTGTCTGTAGGTGACAGCAACTGATAGTAACTATCACTATAGTAGGTGAGGTTTTCAACGATATCCTTCGGAAGCTCAATAGGCTTCTTGTGAACTTTTCCCCATATAAACGTCGGAATTTTTGTTGGAAAGTATTCTATTCTTTTAGCTTTTTTAATATCAAAATCAATGGATGTGTCGTCTCTTTTCAAAGAAAGAAGATCACCAGAAAAAGGTCCATGTTTTCCTTCAAAATCAACAAATATATGAGGCATGTTGTAGCTTTCGTCACCTATGTCATCTATCACAAGTATGTCTTCGTATTGTATTAGTCTACTGTCTACTAGAGTAGCCCTGTTCGCGTTAGGGATCATTTCGCTGAATCCGTTTATATCAGTCTCCTGGGATGAGTCTTCCTCGTGCTCTCTAGGAAGTAAATCTAGTTTCGAACAGAAGTCCCACTCAGATTTATTAATATCAAAATAAGCATGGTATCTATGTACAGTTAAAATTAAACCAAGGGCGTGGTGTGATGAGACGTAATATTGTTTCCATCGAGGGTTTTTTTCAAAGTCTGGATACTCACCGCCATATGGATAGTGTTCGTCTTTAATATCACGTACAAGGACAGGGTGGCCGAACCCTCTACCTCCTGGCAATATTTTTTTCAGTTTGTTTTTTGTAGTTACAACAGAACGCACTTGTGTTGCTCTAGAACGTCTCCTGCTTACCAAAGATATACCAAAAAAAGTGAAGAGAACACGGTCATTCTTTGGGAGATACAGCATATCTTCAAGTTCTTGCTTTCCCCACAAATAGAACTCCATAACACCTTTTTTTCTCAACTCCTCTCTGAATATGTCGTATGATTTTTTTGAAAAATTAGTGGGAGCTGCAAGAATAAAGCCATAAGGAATATCGCCTTTGACGTCTTCTTCTATAATCTCTTTAACTCGTTTTGGTCCGAGTGCCCTTTCTCTCTTGCACTGCACCATCCACATATTTCCATCCATTGGGTGGCTATCTTCAGTGTCAGTGTCAGTGTCAGTGTCGTGATTCTTCTCATAAGCCCTCACATCGTAACCATCATCCGAACCTCCTTTGCCTGTAGGTTCAATGTTTGCCCAATCCTTTAGGTCGTACAGAAGTTGACGCACTAAATCTTCGAAGCGGTGTGGATCTAAATCTTCGAAGTGTATAGGGTTAGTAGTTTTTGTCGGCTTCTGTTTTTTTGCCATTTACTTATCATATTCTCATCTTCAGTAAGGTCAAATATCCTTACCTTTGCAATCAGGTTCACTAAACTGCAGTAGGGCGTATAATCACATTATATGCAGGAGATAGATACTACAGCAAAACTCAAGGAGGTACTTTCAAAGCAATTTGAGGGTAGTGAAAAGGATAGCGAAGAGTTTTATCGCTATGTTATCTATGTCCGTAAATCTACTGACACTGAAGATAAACAAGAACGTTCATTAAAAGACCAGTTGGCAGAATGTAATGAACTTGCCCTTAAACATCGTTTGAGGATAGTTGATGTGATCGAAGAATCAATGTCAGCAAAAGAACCGGACATTAGACCAAAGTTTAGAAAGATGATGGAGGGGCTCCAGTCAGGCAGATACGATGGAGTGATTGCGTGGCACCCGAATCGGCTAGCTCGCAATATGAAGGAAGCGAGTGAAATCATAGACCATCTGGATAAGAGCATTATCAAGGACTTAAAGTTTGTAGCCTACACACACAACAATGACGCGAGCGGGAAGATGCTACTCGGGATTACCTTTGTAATGTCCAAGCAGTATTCAGACCACTTAAGCGATAGTGTGTTGCGTGGTAACCGCCGTAGTATCGAAGAGGGTAAGTATATAAATAAAGCCAAGGGTGGATATAAGAAAGACAGGAACGGCTACCTACGACCAGATGGCAATAACTTCAATCTGATTTGTGAAGCATTCCAAATGCGTCTTAATGAGCTAACGCTCGATGAGGTTGCAGAGTATTTAAATAAGAACAACTATTCGCGCACTAACACTCGTAAAGGTAAGACGTACGTGGCTAATGCGACCAAATCAATGTTGGGTAAGATCATGAAGGACCCAATCTATGCAGGAGTAATAGTGTACGGGTCACAAGTAGAAGATTTGACAGAACTATATGATTTTGTGCCAGCTGTTAGTGTCTCTGACTTCATGAAGATAAATAAGCTTGAGAAGCACTCCCAATTGATTGCTCTAGCTAGGTCATACAAGCGTACCGGGACGGTAAAGGCAGATTTACTACGAGGGAAAGTCTATTGCTCTCATTGTGGTGAGGCGAAGCTGGCAGGAATCACTGCAAAGAAACTAAAACATGAGACCAAGAACTACTTCTACTACCGATGTGAGACAGATGGTTGCCCATTAGAGAACAAATCTACTCGGGCAAAGACTATTCTCGATTTTGCTATTAAATACTTTGAAAAGAAACCATTTTCAAATGTAGACGCATATCAGCACTATAAGAAAGAGATGCAACGAGTGAAGGAACAGCGTATCAAAGAGACCAGGGAACAACTACGTCTCAATAAATCAGAGCTAACCAAACTCAATGGTCGCATTACTGAACTTAAGGAAGCCATGGTCTTGGAGAAAGATGAGGATGTGAAGGGTTACCAGAAAGAAGACTTCCAAAAGACTAATGACAAGATAGTCGCTCTTACAGGAGAAATTGAGAAGCTTGAGAGCAAGGTTGAAGCTATAAAGGGCACATTACTGACCTATGAAGAATTTCTTGAACTATTCGATAATATGAGTGTAATCCTAGCTAAAACCACTAAAATGAAGGACCTGGACATACTTTTACGAAAAGTGTTCTTGAACTTCACTGTAAACAAAAAGAACGTTGAGGAATATACCCTCAACGAACCTTTTGCTTCTTTAGAACGTCTTGATACCTCGAATGTATCTGATTGTGCGCGAAGAGAGACTTGAACTCCCGACCTTCTCGGTGTAAACGAGCTGCTCTACCAACTGAGCTATTCGCGCATACGTATTCGTATTTAGGTAGGCCACATAGTACCGGTTTTTGGAAAAAATTCAATAGCAGCTTACTTGTCTTATATGGGGTATACTGCTGCGCAATGACGGAAATGAATTGTATTGTTACAGGTGAAGTACAAAATGTTGCGTATCGTACGTACGTTCAAGATTCAGCCACCGAACTGAACCTAACCGGTTGGGTGAAAAATTTGCCTGATGGGTCGGTTGAGGTAGTGGTCCAAGGGATGCCTGATGAGCTCAAGGATTTTGTAGAGTATTTACACGAGGGATCGCTCCGCGCCAAGGTAGAAGCGGTGGCGGTTGATTGGCGAACGGTCAAAACCGTGTATGATGAGTTTTCAATTTTACATGAGTAACGTTTCAATAATTTTCGAGAATGATGATTTAGTGGTTATTAACAAACCAGTGGATTTGATGGTGCACGCTGACGGGCATACTGAAGAAAGTACTATCGTAGATTGGTTTCTAGAACAATACCCAAATGCCAAAGGAGTAGGGGAGGAACAAAATGATAAAAACGGTGAACCACTTGAACGTTCGGGCATTGTCCATCGTCTTGATCGGGGTACTTCTGGGGTGATGGTGCTGGCTAAGACACAGGAAGCATTTGAACATCTGAAAAAGCAATTTCATGATCGACTGGCAAAGAAGGAATACCGGGCATTTGTATACGGACACATGCGTGAGAAGTGGGGAACGATCGATCGTCAGATTGGTCGCAATAGTAGCGACTTCCGCAAGCGTAGTGCGGAGCGGGGGGCGAAGGGTACCTTGCGTGATGCAGTGACTGACTGGGAATTGATTGGCCAAGGTGAGTACGAACAGCAATCGTTTGCGTACGTAAAGCTCAAGCCAAAAACCGGACGCACGCATCAACTACGCGTGCATTTAAAAGCAATAGATCGTCCGATCGTGGGAGATCTGATGTATGCGGGCGCACGAGTGGAGCAGTCAAATAATCTAGGACTAAACCGTCTCGCCCTACATGCTCACCAGCTTGAGTTGATTTTACCTGATGGCCAGGATCAGCGATTTATTGCACCAGTACCACCGGACTTTGAGCAGGCGGCTGACCATCTTCATAGCGATCCTGAAGAGTATTGATCCTGATGAAGGTGTGTGGTAGATTAGGGCACGTTTTTAAACGCTATTTGCGAATTTATTAACCGAATTTCACACTATGACAACAACACTACAAGGCGTCACAATTTCGCCGGTGAATATGGAAGATCGTAAGTCTCTCGGCATTAAAGCTGGAGATACGATCAAAGTGCACCAAAAAATTGTCGATAAAGGTAAAACTCGAATCCAGATCTTCGAAGGTGTGGTACTCGCGCGTAAGCATGGCGATGAAGCCGGTGCTACATTCACCGTTCGTAAAGTAGCGAGTGGGGTAGGAGTCGAAAAGATTTTCCCACTATACTCTCCAAATATCGATAAGATCGAAATTGTGAAGCGAGCTAAGGTGCGTCGAGCGAAACTGTACTACATCCGAGAAAAGGTAGCGCGACAGATCAAACGACAAATGCGTCGTATGAGTCTGGTGTCTATTGCTTCAGAATCTGAAGCAGAAGCAACAGCGCGACAAGCTGAGGAAGAAGCGGTAGCGGCAAAGGCGGCCGAAGAAGCTGAAGCAAAAGCAGCTGAGGAAGCCACTAAGAAAGCCGAGGCCGAAGCAGCAGAAGCTGAATCAGCGCCTGCAGCAGAAACTCCAGCTGAAGAAGTAAAGGAGGAGGAAAAAGAAGAAGAAAAAAAGGCATAATACCAACAAAAAGCCCGGCGCCAATGGCGCCGGGCTTTTTGTTGGTGATATACTCAAGTTTATGAACAGTCTTAAAGCAATTATTTTTGATAATGACGGAGTTCTTATTCATACAGAACAAAAGTATCTAGAATTATTTTTAGAAACAGCCTCCATTCTTAATATTCCTTACACGAGAAATGATTTCATCCAGCATACCTTTATAGAAGGCTGGGGTTCAGGTGGCTGGCTAGAACAGGCCGGCTACTCAAAAGAAATAATGAAAAAATTCAAATCAACCAAAGATTCTTTGTTGGAGAAATATTTGGTAAAAATCGATAGCGCACCAGGAGCAAGTGAAATGCTGACAACACTTTCTTCCAAGTACACTTTGGCTGTAGCTTCAAATTCTCCCAAAGATCTTATTCTTGAGTTGTATGAAGATATTATTCCAGCGGATTTGTTTACAATAATTATTTCTCGAGTAGATTATATAAATCCTAAACCAGCTCCTGATGCGTACAGTGCAGCACTCAAAAATCTTGGAGTTCAGCCAAGTGAAGCATTGGTAGTTGAAGACTCACCTCGTGGTATTGCATCCGCTCAAGCTGCTGGTATCAAAGTAGTGGCAATTAAAAATCCCGCATTCCCAGAGCTCGATCAGTCTGCTGCTGAGTATTGCATAAATGAGTTGTCAGAGCTGCAAATTTTTTTGGAGAATTTGTAATTAAAACTACGGCTACAAGTTATCTGATGTTGTTTGTGGGGTCAAGTTTCAAATTCGCTTATGCTCATAAGAACTTCCTCCCCAACCTCGACCGTTTTATTTCTAGGAAAGGAAATAAAAACATGTCTCCGGTTGACACAGAAGTCAAACGTGACGCAGGTCACGTTTTAAAATAAAAATGGCAATGCATATCGCATTGCCATTTTTATTTTACTTCTGTGTCCACGACTGGAGTTGAACCAGCACGAGCAAATGCTCACTACCCCCTCAAGGTAGCGCGTCTACCAATTCCGCCACGTGGACATTGAGGATCTCTAATTAAGAGTGGCGCTATTATGCCTGAACCCTATCCGTAATTCAAGGTATACTGGGTTTATGCAGATTAAAAAAGACTATTCATACGGTATAGTGCCGGTTAGAAAAAATCAGGTGGGGGAGATAGAGTACTTACTGATCTACCAATACAGCCCAGTTGGAGATGATCACTATTGGATTTTTCCGAAAGGCCATGCTGAAAAAGAAGAAACACCACTTGAGTCAGCCGTCCGAGAACTAAGGGAAGAGACCGGCTTAGTTGCTGAGATACCAAACAAAACGATTTTTACATTGCGCTATGACTTTATGGCCAAGGATGTGCAAATAGATAAAGAAGTACATTTCTTTATTGGCTGGATTACTGACATTAGCACCTTGAAACTCCAGGCTGGAGAAGTGAGTGAAGCAGTGTGGTTGCCGTATGATGCAGCCAGAACGCGGCTTTCGAAAGAAAATTCAAGACTCGTATTAGACGAAATACAGACACATCTCCTGACTACAAACGCTTAAATAACATTTTAAAGATATCTTTTTGGAATTGGGCCAGCGTTGCATTTTCAATCACAGTAGCAAGCGGTTGGGTGTAGTCTATATACGCAATTTTGTCACCATAGATAATTTGAGCTACACCGTAGTCAAAAGGAAGAAAATCGTCAGGCACGATCTTGAGTGATTCTTCTAGTCTAGGTTCCCGAGCAGCTTTAAATGCCGGGTTCGTAATGACCAGTCGTTCTAACTTCAATTTGTCACGACGTTCTTCATAATCCTTAGGCAATCCGATACTTTCGATATCATGAATATCTTCGGAACTAATACGATAAAATTCCTCTCCTTTTTTTAAGGTGTTAACTATGTCATCAAATACAAAATGAATCCCAATTTTTCCATCGAGTCGTTTTACTAGAGGCGTTTTCTTCTTCTGAATTCGTTGTAGTTCTGGAATAACGGTATCTAGTTCAGTATGCATTTGCTGGAGCACTCCTTTAAGTCGGGTCGGGGACTCGGCAGCGTAGTGGATTAATTTGCCGACCATTCGTTCGTTGATTAACCCCTTTTCTTTTAGCCCAGGTAGTGCCTTGTAGATAGTCGGACGGTGCATTTTACTGGTGCGAGCAATACTCGAGACAGTTTGGGTACCGTACTCAAGTAAGTCTATATAAATAGCCGTTTCTACCTTAGTGAGTCCAAGAGCGTTAAGCAGGTGAGGTAATTTCATAAGTATGTAATTATTTATTACACTTTTTATATCATGAAAACACAATTAAAACAAAGACTATTTTGTAACTTTATAAAAATTTATTACATCTTGTACTAATTATTTTCAATAAAATATAACTATCACGTATAGTATGGGTAGTTACAAAAGAGGTAACTACACGTTCATCAAAATTAGCTAAATCTGACAAACGTAGGAAGGTTCCTTGCAAGGCTTTTCTCCTCAATGTTTTAGTCAGATTTAGCGTTGAGAAGAGAAGAGTCTTGTGAAGAGCGGTTCCTACAGGAACCGCTCTTTCACGTCTTGGGCTTCGCTCGAGGAGACACGTGAACATACAACTGGCTAGAGGAGGCTTCCATGACCTTCAGGCAAGAACTGCTGATCATTCTGAATATGGCAACGACGATGGGCCTCGCCTACGCTGCCATTCAGATTGCGATTCTGCTCTTGGCTGAATCGCGGAAGCGACTGAAAGAAAAACAGTCGTAACCACCATGCAGGTCGCGTCTGGCGAATCCTCGCCAGACCAATGAGTTCTTATTTACATATTTAAATCTGACTTTCCTGACAGGGCTAGTGGCCAACAGCCCTGCCAGGAGCACCCGCTCCCCGTTCTCACCCTTGAGGGATGAGAGGACGGCCTTGAACTTTGAAAATGCTAATGGAGGCAACATGAATATCAAGCGTATTGCTGGTGTAACCAGCGCGATCGTACTGGCTGGATTTCTGGCTGGTTGCGGTGAAGTCGTCGAAGTTCCACCGGCTTTCGTCGGTAAGCTCTCGACGGAATCCGGTTTGCAGGAGGGTATTATCCAACCGTCAAAGTTTCGGCTGGAAAGCTTTTGTCTCAACTGCGACAATCTGATTCTGGCTGAGGCGTCTGACTATGGTGCCATGGAGAGTATGCAGATCTACATGCCCAAAGACCAGCTCAATCTGACGGTCGATGTGCGCGGGATCTTCTCTATCAGCGCAGACGAAGTGAACATTGAAAAAGTGTTCGCTCGCTTGCCGGCGCAACCAGTTGGAGAATCGAATCGCGTTCGGGTGATCTCGATGGTGAAGGTATATGAAACCTATGCCAAACCTATCATCCGCGAAGCCGTCAGGGCACTTCTCACGAAGTACTCGATTGCTGAGGTGATGGAGAATCGCGATGCAATCTCGGCAGAGTTGGTTGGTGAGGTGCGGGCACGTTTGTCGACCACACCAATCACAACGATTCGGTTTGGTTTGGCTGACGTACAGCCGCCAGATGTGATCGTTAAGGCTCGTGAAAAAGCCAAAGAGCGTGAGATCGCTATTCAGCAGGCTGAAGCGAACAAACAAGTTTCGCTGAAGGAGGCTGAAGCGGCGCTCGAGGTCGCCATCAAGCAGCAGGAAGTTGATCTGAAAGAAGCCGAGACGCAAGTCTTGGTGAACACCAAGCTGGCCGAAGGCGTTAATGACGCGTTTGTGACGCAGCGCTGGCTGAAGATTATGACCACGTTGGCTGAGAATCCAGATGGTCGGATTATCATCCTGCCGTACGAAGCCATCAAAGACCCAGCAATCCTGATGGGTACGATGAACCAGGCGATCGCAGAAGCTCGCCAGTAACGAAGGAGATCCAATATGGACATGACTGGTATGTCGATCTTCGGTTTTGCAATGCTGAAGATTGTAATTTGGCTCGGAGTACTCGCGCTAGCGGTGGCTCTTGGTCGCAAACTATGGCGGGAGATGAGTTCTGCATCTGTCGATACTGACGTAACAGCTGACGAAGCTGTCATGGTGGTGGCGTGGCCAGAGGTTCTTTGGCTGAACCGCTACTATATTGGAGGCTGGGCGCTCATCTTCTTTGCGGCACTCTTTTGGTCGCAAGTTGAGATGGGTTATCGCCCCAAAACTGTGATCCAGCCTGCAAACCCTGTTCTGGAGATGCAGTTACGGGAAATCGATCGCTTGCCAGCCCCGGACATCAAACCGGCGGAAGGTGATCTACGCGATCGAGCGAACCAGGGCTACAACGAGCGCAATGTTGATGAAAATGCGGCAGCGCGTAAGCAGTTCATGGAGCTTCCAGTAGCAGAATAGTTGGAGTAATCCGACCTCAGACGCGGCGGCCCGCCGCCGCGTCTACCTAGATCTTTTTGTAAATCTGATACGTTCTTTCAGTACTGCTCCACGGAGCAGTTTTGTCTGGAGCGAATGCTCTGGCCACGCCTTCGAAGGGGTGAGTGGTATATGTACCTAATTGATGGAGGTTATATGACCTGGGAAATGATTCTTGTCATTCTTGCGTGTATGTTTGCCATTTGGGCAGTCAATTACTTTGCTTCTGAAGAACCGGTTGCAAAACCTGTCCCAGAGCACGAGCGATACACTGTTCAGCGACAAGGGGTCGTGACCGATCTTGTCCTCGTTGAAGTAAGAATCGGCACTGATGGAAAACCAGTCGAAGTCTATGCTGAAAAAGTATGACTATGAAACACATCTTGGCTCAGCGATTCGTTCGCTGAGCCTTTTATTTATTTAAATATTCCTCAGCGATCTTTTGGTGGTTCGAGCGCTTTTCTGGATCCATCTTCTCGAGCATGCGAGGCATCATCGAAAGGCGGTGGTTGGTTTTAAAGAATTCAAAGTGGTTTTCGATGAAGTACCAGTAGAGAGCGGTCCAAGTTTCTTCCCAATCACCTGACTTGAAGTCAGACATTTTTGTAAGGTAATTCGATCCGCTGATGTAGGGCTTGGTCGCAAAGCTGCCACCGTCGGCAAACTGACTCATGCCATAGACATTAGGCACCATTACCCAATCGTAGGCATCAACATACATTCCCATGAACCAGCGATAGACATCATTGGGATTGGTTTGACTAAGTAGCATGAAATTACCCAGTACCATCAGTCGCTCGATATGGTGGTTGTAGCCAGTTTGTAGAGCGGTATGAATAGCGTGATCAACTGGGGTGATGTAAGTCTTTCCGGTCCAGAACGTATTGGGGAGCGGTCGAGTGTAACTCCAGAAATTTTGGATCCGCATGTTGCTCCCGTCACTCTCGTAACTAGCCCGGATAAATTCTCGCCAACCAAGTAGCTGCCGCACAAATCCTTCTAAAGAATTAATTGGCACGTCGTGTTTTTTGGCGTACTTTAAAGCAGCTTGTAAAACTTGTTTTGGTGTGAGTAAGCCGACATTTAATAGTGGTGATAGTGTTGAGTGCCAGAGTCTGGTATGAGTAGTATCGATAGCGTCTTCGTATGGACCAAAATTTTGGAAGCGTTCAGCCAGGAATCGTTTTAAAAATGCTTCACCGTCTGGTCGAGTATAAGGCACCCAGCAACCGACTTCGCCGTACTGTTCAGCGGACACACTTTTTAGCCAGGCGGCTGCAGTTGTAACCGCAGTACCTTCAATCAATTCGATATCTTCGGGTAGTTCAGTGCCTTTAGGAATCTTCTTGCGATTCTCAGCATCAAAACTCCACTTGCCACCAGTTGGCGAGCCGTCCTTTTCAACTAGTATCTTTTTATCGACTCGTAGTTCTTTATAGAATTTAGCTAAGTGTCGTTTGCTTTTCTGGTAGCGCTCAATAGCATCAGCTTTCTCTAGTATAAAAAGCGGCGATTCGTACCAGATTCGTTCTAAGTCTGATTCTGCTAGAGCTGCCTCGAGGTACGTATCGGTCGTATC
This sequence comes from uncultured Candidatus Saccharibacteria bacterium, assembly GCA_964350735.1. Taxonomy (GTDB): domain Bacteria; phylum Patescibacteriota; class Minisyncoccia; order Phycocordibacterales; family UBA918; genus OLB19. The sequence continues at coordinate 97,156 of CAYGKO010000001.1, read as the reverse complement.
AATAACATGAATGGTTTCGATACCGTCTGATTTTAGTCGATCGAATACGGTACTGGTTTCTGGATGATCTTGGATGGTGAGGCGAGTCACTTCGTGACCCGCCGCTTCAAGCTCCGCCTGGTACGCATCCATCGACAGCTTATGCAGCATCAGTTTTTGCCGATGGATTGGGTTGTAGGTGAGAAGGAGTGGTTCTTCAACTACATATACTGGCCGCAAATCAGTAATGGCGGGTGAATCTTTAAATAATTGATGCGGATAGACGATGGTGGCTTCAGTCATGGCGGGTAGTATAACGTATCAGAAGCCGGATGCCAGGTGGGAGGGTAGAAGGGTTTGTTATACTAGGATTATTATTAAGGTATTTGTACGCAGATTATGACAAAGCAGTTTTTGATTGGAGGACTCTTAGGGTTGCTATTGTTACTGGGTGTCATGCAGGTTTCAGGGTATATGCAGCACCGTACCGATGATGATCAGGGTTATGCCAAAGACGTAGATGAGGACCATAGCCATCCACACAGTGGCGATGAAGACCATTCTCATGGTGGTGACATGATGCATAGCGATGTGAGTTTTATTACAATCGCTCCCGAAGTCGAGTTGGCGCCGATTTCACACGCGTCAGCGGTAGTGAAGTGGGGAGATGTCCTGATCTTCGCTGACCCAGTTGGTGCAGCGACTTTGTACACTACCTACGGTATGCCGGACGTGGTATTTATTACTCATCGTCACGGCGACCACTTCGATGCTGACAACTTACCAGCGATGCTCAGCGAAGCTACGACACTGATTGCGCCACAAGATGTGATTGACCAGCTACCTGAGGGAATCGTGGCAAATGTAATCGCGCTTGCACCAGGAGAAACCACCACAATTAATCCGCTCACGCTCGAAGCGGTGGCAGCGTACAACACCCGCGAGGAAGCGCAAAACTTCCACCCCCAGTCACGCGGTGATATCGGCGTAGTGTTTGATGATGGTACTTCTCGCGTGTACTTCTCAGGTGACACTGAAGGCACGCCAGAAATGCGCGCCCTTGAAAACATCGACGTTGCCTTCATTTCAATGAACCTCCCGTACACGATGGATGTCGACGCCGCCGCTGAAGCAGTACTTGCTTTTGCTCCACAGGTGGTTTATCCGTATCACTTCCGTACCCCAAACGGCTTTAGTGATGTCGAGCGTTTCAAAGAGTTAGTTCAGGCCGGCAGCGAAAATATCAAGGTAGAAATTCTCGATTGGTACGCAGAATAGTTGCCAGTACCCCATTTCATTCAAAAGACCGTTTGACAACTACCAAGCGGTCTTTATTTTTAGGTCTGTAATTGAGGAAATGATGGGGAGGTGGTAGTCTTTGGATATGATAGTAGATAAAAGATATACTGATCTCCTGAACCGCATCCAAAAATTTTGTGCAGATCGAGACTGGTCACAGTTTCATGACCCAAAAAATCTAGCTATCTCACTTCAGCTAGAAACAGCAGAAGTACTTGAGCTTTTTCAGTGGACAAAAGACAATCAAGCGAAGCCTGATAAAGATCAACAAATGGCTGATGAATTAGCCGATGTTTTTTATTGTTTAATTATGCTGGCAAATCATTACGACATAGATATGGTACAAGCCTTAAATGCAAAAATGGATAAGAACGAAGCAAAGTACCCAGTGAGTAAGGCAAAAGGTAAGGCCGATAAATATAACGAGCTCTAGTATGTCGGAGATTAAGACGTTTTCTTTTACAAAAGAAGGGATTGAAGAAATAAAAGCGTATAAATATGGTAGTAACTGGCCAGTGGTGTATGTAATGGAAAATGGAAAAGAGGTGTATGTGGGAGAGACAATTCGTGCGTATGGCCGCTCACGGCAGCATATGGATAATCCAGCACGAAAGCGACTTAACTCTGTACATATTATTGCAGATGATGAATCTAATAAGTCGGCAACACTAGACATCGAGTCTTCTTTGATTGAGTACATGGTGGCTGATGGAAAATTCCAAGTCCAAAATGGCAATGGTGGCATGCAAAATCATGATTATTATGATCGTGAGCGCTACCAGAGCAAGTTTGAAGTACTCTGGGAAGAGATGCGTAGTATGGATCTGGCCGATCATGATTGGAGAGCAATAAAAAATTCTGATTTATTTAAATATTCCCCGTATAAAACATTGACTGATGATCAATATTTGGTGGCTCATGAAATTCTTGGTTCTATCAAGGAATCAAGAGACGAAGTTTTAGTAGTAAACGGCGGTCCAGGTACAGGAAAGACAATCGTTGCAACTTTCCTGATGAAACAATTAGTTGATAGTGGAAAAACTAACATCGCGTTAGTAATAGCGATGACGGCTTTACGTAATACATTGGAGAAAGTTTTTCGAAGTGTTCCAGGTTTAAAATCCAACATGGTTATTGGTCCTGCTAAAGCAGCAGCTAGCGCGAATAAATTCGATGTTATTTTAGTAGATGAAGCTCATCGGCTACGACGCCGAAAAAATATTCCTAACTATGGTAGTTTTGATTCTGTAAATAAATCACTAGGCTTAGACAAAGAGAGTGATGAGCTTGATTGGATTTTGCGGTCAGCAAAGCAAACAATCTTATTCTATGATGCTAAGCAATCAGTCAGACCATCAGATATTTTGCCTGAAAAAATCAGTAGCTTACATACCAAAGAGTTTCATTTGCAAACACAGATGCGAGTGAAAGGAGGGGAAGAATACGTACAATTCATCGATGATACTTTAGAAATAAAATCAACCACGCCATATAAAAGTAGCGATTATGAATGTAAACTCTTTTCAGATTTTACAAGATTTGTCGCGGCAATAAAAAATAAAGAAAAACAGCATTCCTTGAGTCGTATGGTGGCTGGATATGCTTGGGAATGGAAATCAAGAAATAACAAATCTCAACCGGACATAGAAATTGACGAACATAAGTTATTTTGGAATTCAAAGTTAACTGACTGGGTAAATTCACCAAATGCGCCTAATGAGGTGGGATGTATCCATACAATCCAAGGTTATGATTTAAATTATGTAGGGGTAATCATTGGACCTGAGATTTCATATGATTCTGTTAATAAAGAAATTATTGTTCACAAAGATAAGTACAAAGACGCTAACGGACATCGAGGGGTATCTGATCCAGAGGAGCTAAAAAGATATGTGATCAACATTTATAAAACTCTTTTAACAAGAGCAATTCTTGGTACTTTTATATATGTTGTTGATGATAACCTCAGAGAGTATTTCGCCGCTTGCTTAAATCAGGATGCTAAAAAGAAAACACGAAGTATAGAAAAGCAGTCCGTAGTATCGCCCTATACTGAAACAGTGAAGCTGCCCCTATTTGATTCCATTGGGTGTGGTGAAGCGATGTTTGCTAACTCAACTCCTGAAGAAATGATAGAGGTTCCAGCGGAGGCAATTTCAAAAGGTGCAAAATATTTTGTTCTTAGAACAAGCGGTGACTCTATGAATAAGTTAGGAATTCAAGACGGTGATTTAATTTTGTGCCAAAAAAATTATCAGGCACCAAGTGGTAGTGTTGCTGTCGTCATGATAGGAGATGATGCTGCCCTTAAAGAAATTGAGTATTTGCCTGAGGGATTACTTTTAAAGCCAAAGTCTTCGAATACGATACATCAAGAGAGGTTATTGGGAGAGTATGACGATTTTAAAGTATTAGGAATGTTTATAAAAAGATTAGAAATGTAGCTGTAATCAAGAATCTGTATTTCTTGTAAAGAGGAGTACACTGCAAGTAGTACTAGTCTAATTAAAACTCTATGAAATTATTTCGAGACTATCTTATGCCGTGGTGGGAGGTGGGGATGTTGAAGCTGTATGTTTTTGTGATTGGTCTGATGGTTGGTTCGTACTGGGCTGATCTGGTCGGACAATACCTGAAAGTGTACCTAGTGATCGCGATCGTACTCGGTGTGTACTTTATCTATAAGCTGGTGACCACTGGCTTTGGTGCAGTCGCTTCTGATAGTAACTGAGATCATTTTCATTAATTACTAACGTTGAAACCTATAGTGGTCGGCGTATACTAAAACTATATGAATACAAAACTACTACTTGGGGGAGGGGTGTTGGCAATAATTCTTTTATTGTTTTTTATAGTAGATCTGAATGATGTGGCTGAGGCTGAGGGTGAGGGTGAGGGTGAGGGTGAGGGTGAGGTGGAGCAGAGTGCAGATGAGATTGTAGCGGTACCGCTGTCTGGTACTGATGAGACCATGGAGATGAACGCGTCTAATGAAAAGCGATTTGGAGTTGAGACAAGTTATTCAATGCCTGATGATCAAGGAGGTTTTCGAGATGCCTCAGTGCAAGAAATTGCCCAGCTCGAAAACACTGGAGTCGAATTAACGTTCAATCATGTGTCGCCAGGTGAATATAGTGAAGTGTATGGTGCAGTTCGAGGAATTCCTGGAGAGACTGTGGTGGTAGAGCTGTCTGGTCCAGGGGTAATGAACACCAATAAAAAAGAGGTGGTGATTGGAGACGATGGGTATACTAAGGTGATCTGGCGAATCAATCAGTATGGCTCCTACACAGCCACCTATGTTCCGTATAAGATGGATTATATGAAAGGTTCAACCACGGTTGAGGTAAACTAAACAGACACTAATAACTATATATACTATGATTCACAATATCTTCAGTGTTGCTACGATTGCGCTAGGTGCCTACATGATCTTTGGCTTTTATAACGGAAACGTACTTACACCACCAGTTCTGAGTGGGTTGGCAATTATTCTCCTGACAGTACGAGGCTGTATTACAAAGGGGTAGTAATGTCAAAATCAATCCTCCATCTCGATCTACACTTGGTCGCAAAAAATAGTCGAGCGATTGATGAGGCGTTGACTGAGCTGTTTGCTGAAGCAGCGGCTAAGCGTGTAAAGGCTGCCGAGATTATTCCTGGTAAAGGCAGTGGTCAGCTGATGAAGCGAGTTAAGAAATGGCTCGACCAAAAAGAGATTAAAGCTCAATACAAACGAGTTGAAATTGATACCAAAAATCATGGCCGGCTGTTTGTACATTTTCGGTAAGATACCCACTCGTTTTAGTAGAAAACCGGTTTGTTATACTGCCAGTATGAAATGGATATTTATTGGCGGGTTAGTAGTATTGGTAGGTGGGGGAGTGTGGTGGTTTTTACAAGGCCCGAGCGAGCCCGCGGCACCGGCCGTATTTGTTGGAGAAGATCGCACTGCAAGCACGACTGGATTAGGTGATGAGAGGAGTGGATATATAAGTGAAGCACCACGGACCGAGGTGGTGGCTGAGAATTTAACTGTCCCGTGGGAGTTGCTGTTCTTGCCTGACGGAGAACTGCTGGTGACTGAGCGGCCGGGGCGTTTAGTGTTATTGAAAGCTGGAGTTGAAGTCCCGGTGCCGGATATTACATCGACTGGGGAAGGTGGTTTGCTGGGGGCAGCATTGCATCCTGATTTCCCCAATAACAATTTTATCTATCTGTATGAAACGACCAACGCTGGAGACGGATTATCAAATCGCATTGTGCGGTATGTACTGCGCAATGCGACGCTGACGCTTGATCGCGTTATTGTGTCTGACTTACCAGGTGCGTTGTATCACGATGGGGGACGGCTCGCGTTTGGTCCTGACGGGTATTTGTACGCTACTGTCGGGGATGCGCTTAGTCCGGACGAAGCTCAAAATAATACGAGCCTTGAGGGTACCATCATTCGTCTGACGGCTGAGGGTGATTCAGTGCCGGGTAATCCATTTGCTTCAATGGTCTATTCGTACGGACACCGGAATCCGCAGGGTCTCACCTGGGATAGTAATGGAGTACTGTGGAGCAGTGAGCACGGCCGCTCTGGGGTCCGTTCTGGTTTTGATGAGATTAACTTGATCGAAGTCGGTGGTAACTATGGCTGGCCAGACAGTGAGGGCGATACTGTGCTCCCGGGTACGCTAGGCCCAGCTAGACATTCATCAGCCAGCGTTACCTGGGCACCAGGTGATCTGCAGTATTTCGATGGCAGTTTATATATACCTGGTTTACGAGGTGAGACGCTCTATCAAGCTATTTTGAACGAAGCTGAAACGGAAATTATCGACTGGCGAGGGCACTTTATTGGCGAGTACGGACGGTTGCGTTCGGTGCGGGTTGGTCCTGACGGTTTGTTGTATCTCCTCACGAGTAATCGCGACGGGCGCGGAGATACTCCAGCTCCTACTGACGACAAAATTATTCGAATTAACCCTATTTTGTTAAATTAATATATATATGGAATATCAAGATATCCTCACCTTTTGGTTTGAAGAATTAACAGAAGCAGATTGGTATTCTGGTACCGAAGCAATTGATCGTACTATCGCCGATAGGTTTACCGATGTTCTTACCGCTGCACGAGCTGGTGAGTTGTGGCAGTGGCGGACTACACCAGAAGGTTCATTGGCCGAAATAATTGTTTTAGATCAGTTTTCTCGTAATATCTTTCGCGGTAATCCAGCAGTGTTTTCGGGAGATGGACAAGCTTTAACGTTGGCCCAAGAGGCAGTGGCTAAAAATTTTGACCAAGGATTAACTAAGAGGCAAAAACAATTTTTATACATGCCCTACATGCACAGTGAGTCTCGTATCGTGCACGTGGAAGCGCTGAGACTTTTTACCGAGCTCGGTGACGAGGGGAATTTGAAGTATGAACAAATTCATAAAGATATTATTGACCGGTTTGGCCGCTACCCACATCGCAATGCACAGCTCGGACGCGTTAGTACAGCTGAAGAATTAGACTATCTTAATAACAACGAAGAGGGCTTTTTCAAATCGTAATAGTGAAAGAAACTAAAGTATGCGCAGAGTGTGGTCTGCGGTTTGAAAATCGAAAAAGTTGGAAGCTGCGCGGGCAGTGGGATCAGGTGAAGTATTGTAGCGATCGGTGTCGGAAGGTAGTTCGTTAGTATTTTTGTCGGGAGGACGTTTTGGTGCTGAGAGCTTCGTGTTTGCTGCTGATACCACTACGTGCAGTTACGCGCTTTCGCCATCGAGTGTATGTCTTCTCAGATTGGTATTTACGCATCAGTTTTTGTACTTCGTTGGGGTTGAGTCCGTATTCGCGCTCAATTACTTCAAAAGGAATGGTGTCACCCCAGGCCATAAGAATAATTTGTTCAATATCAATGTCAGTCAATGCATTTTCCATGGCCACTGTTTACCAATTGAAGTACGTGATAGAGAGTTGCAACACCGTTGCAAAACTAACCCAAAGAAAGTAGGGAATATTTACGTACACTACCCAAGCGGCGTACGGGTAGATTACGAAACCAGCCCAAATGATCGTTCCTAGTACGAGTAGAATATCGATAGCAGCCAGCAGGTTATTTTGTACCCCAAACTGAAGTGGAGTGAAGGCAAAATTAAACATCAAGTTTAAGATAAATGGTAGGGCAATAATCCAGGGGATGTTGCCGCGGAACGCTTGGTAGAGCACGTACCCAAATGAGATAGCAATGATGGTATAAAGCACGCTCCAAACTGGACCAAAAACCCAGCTCGGTGGAGCGAAGGCTGGCTGAATAAGTTCGTTATACCAAGAGGCTTGATTGTTCATAATTTGATTATACCACTAGCTGTTATCTGCGGCTTGTTCTTGTTTCCAAGCTTCTTTGGCGGCTTTGTAGGTTTCGTTGGCGCGGTGGAAGCTAGATTTTTGATCTTCGATCGGTGCTGGGTAATCAGAAAAGAGCGAGTTAAAGTTTTGGGTTTTACCATCGCTCAGAGTTTCGTTTGGTACATCGGCAAGTTCTGGAATCCACTTTTTGATGTATGCAGCGTCAGGGTCGTAGTTGGTGGCTTGGGTGTAGGGATTGAAAATGCGGAGTGGGCGCGGGTCAGCCCCGGTTGAGGCGCTCCATTGCCAGCCGCCATTATTTTGAGCGGGGTCGTAGTCAATGAGATTTTGGGCAAAATATTTTTCACCCCACTGCCAGATGATTAAAAGATTCTTAGTAAGATATGACGCTACGATCATCCGTGAACGATTATGCATCCAACCAGTTTGGTTAAGTTCACGCATGCCAGCGTCGACCATGGGCACACCAGTCTGGCCCGCACACCAAGCGGTGAATTGATCTTTATTGTTGATCCACTGCATATGTTTTGCCCACGGTAAAAATGATTGTTTGAAGACAATCGGGAAGTTGTAGGCAATGTAGTAGTAGAAATCGCGCCAGTATAATTCAGAGATAAAGTGAGAGCCTTTGCCAGCGTGTTCAGCAGCCATGTGGTAACTTTCTCGGATCGAGATGGTGCCAAACTTATGGTGGGCGGACAGCCGAGAGGTGCCAAGGTCAGCTGGGAGATTGCGCCGTTCTTTGTAGTTTTTAAGGTACTGATTTTCACGCAAGATCTCCAGTGCTTCATCACGACCGCCCTGCAAGACTAGTGTTCGGTCGCCAATATCAGCGTGGTAGTCAGTCAGTACAGTAGTTGAGGTTGTCAGGGTGGTAGTACAGTAGTTAGAAAAGTTGTTCTTTCGGGGGTGAGCCACGTCATGTGTAGCTGCATTTTTCATAAATGGGGTAAACACGGTATACAGTTTGTCTTGTTGAGTCCGGATCTCTTCAATCGGGGAGAGCACAGCGTCGGCAATACGCTCAAATGGCACACACTCGTCTACACAGACGTCGGCAATGGCTTTATCCCGAGTGCGAGCAAACGGCGTGTAGTCTTTGTTTACATACACGACATCAACCCCATCTTTTTTGATGAGTGATTGAGTAATCTCAGCCGGGTCTCCTTCAAATATATAGAGCTTTGAACCCCGAGCTTGTAGGGCAGTATCGAGTTCCGCTAGAGAATTGAGTAGGAACTGAAAGGCCGGCGCGCTGAAGTAGTCGTTTTGCTTTGGATTGATTTGGCGCGGATCAAACATAAACGCAGGAATGACCGCCTCTGAATTTTCTAACAAGGCAAGTAATCCCAAGTTGTCTTCCAGGCGTAAGTCGCGGCGAAATATAAATAATCCTTTCTGATGCGTTTTCATTGTCGCCACTATAGCAGATTTGTGTAATATTTAGAGGAGGCGTCCGTAGTAGTGATTACGACACTATAAAATATTAACTTTTACTATTATATGAATACTGAAACTATCCTAGCCAATCTTAAAGAAAAATATTTTCACCAACCAATTTTCATACAAACAGTCACGGAGTTTTTTGATAGTATCGGTGACTACCTAGAAACTACTGGCGCGACTGAAGAAGACTATGGTCGTCTGGAGCGGATGTTGGTTCCAGAGCGCATCATTTCATTTCGCGTGACGTGGGAAGACGATGCTGGCAAGCTACAGCACAACACTGGCTACCGCGTGCAGTTCAATTCAGTGCTTGGTCCGTATAAAGGCGGCTTGCGGTTTGACCCGTCAGTGAACGAAGACATTTTGAAGTTCTTAGGTTTTGAGCAAATATTCAAGAATGCGTTAACCGGCTTGCCGCTTGGCGCCGGGAAGGGAGGGAGTGACTTTAATCCGAAGGGACGGAGTGATGGGGAAATTCGTCGCTTTGCCCGCGCCTTTATGACTGAGCTCTATCGGCACATTGGGATTGAGACTGACGTCCCGGCGGGAGACATCGGCGTTGGCGGCCGCGAGATTGGATACCTCTATGGAATGTATAAGCAAATCGCTAATCGTAATGATGGTGTACTGACTGGGAAAAGTGTGAATTTTGGCGGTTCGTGTGGTCGGACAGAGGCAACGGGATACGGAGCCGTATATTTTGCTGCTGAGATGCTAGCCACTACAGATGAGACCTTGGCAGGAAAGACAGCGGTAGTTTCTGGTTCTGGAAATGTTGCTCTGTATGCGGCGCGTAAATTAATTGAAGAGGGGGTGATCGTAAAAACTCTGTCGGATCGCTCTGGTTACGTCGTGAAAGACAGCGGATTCACTAGTGACGATATTGATATGATCGAAACTGCGAAGCAAGAACGAAAAGCTCTTAGTGATGTTACTATCGATAGCACTGAGTTTAATGAAGGTACGCCATGGCAGTCAGTGTCAGCTGATCTGTATTTCCCGTGTGCGACTCAGAATGAAATTACAGGCGAAGACGCTAAGGCCATTGTTGCTCATGGAGCAACGCTCGTCGCCGAAGGCGCGAACATGCCATCAGACCTTGACGCCCTTAAAGTTTTTAAAGACAGTTCACTTTTGTTTGGTCCCGCTAAGGCAGTGAATGCTGGGGGAGTCGCAGTGTCAGGCCTCGAAATGGCGCAGAATGCTTCGCACCACCCGTGGAAGTGTGACGAGGTAGATACTGAGTTACGTGAGATTATGAAAAGTATCCATGCTACGTGTGTAAAATACGGAAAGAAAGCAGACGGCTCAGTCGACTACATAGATGGAGCAAACATCGGTGGTTTTGTCCGGGTGTTTGAAGGGATGAGAGAATTGGGGTGGTAATAATTACTCGATTGGAATGAGAATTTCGTTGCGCAGCAGAAGGGGCATTGAAAGTGGGGGATTGTAAAACGCTGCTTTAGGAACATCGAGGGCTGTGAGCCCGTCGCTTTTTATTTGCGTTAAGAATTCACTTTTCTTGCGTTCAGTCCGTGCATCTGGGCTGTACCACGTGTAGCGAATAGCCGCCATTTTTTGTTCAGGCACTTCAGCGATTGTCACCCGTTCATTATTTGGAACCGGTAGGGTGTCGAGGGTATATTTTGATGGTAGGACAAAAGCGATGGTTTTTTGATCAGCTGATAGAGCTGTATCAAGGACGGGCACGGTCATGGCGATTTTTTCTGAGCTACCGCCACCTACTTCTTCTAACACTGGCGTAGTCATGGAGATTTTACTTTTACTCGTGTTATTCCCGAATATATAATCAGCGACAATGGTAAATCCTTCATTGATGGATTCACTACCAAAACCAGTCACCGTTGCTTCAGCAACAATGTACGGATCGTATTGTCGGATTTCATACCCATCACGTTTTTCTAGCACTGCATAGCCGGGTTCCTCTAAGTTGTGTACGGCAATATAACTCCCGATCGCCCAAATAACAAACAGAATAATAATTCCACCAAAAATATAGTAATACATAGTTTGTAGTATACCTCTTATGCGCTTTTAAAGTGCTAGTGTCGTGGGGTGAGAAAGTTTTAGAAAGCTTTCTCAGGAGTATGTATACAGTGGCACTCTGAACAGTTTTTGTATAGAAATGTCATCCTCGAGTTACCAGTATTGGCTTTGTTCGCCCTAATGTTCTTGCGGTAGGGACAGAGAAAATGCAGAAAATGGTGGCTGACCCCATTTACTGCAGAAAATGGTGGCTGACCCCATTTACTGCATTTACTCCGTAGAGGATGTTGACCTAATTTCTAACGACTTTAGGGAGTATAGAAATGGAAATACTCCTGTGGTGCGAACTGTGTTTGGGAAGACGAGAGATACAACTTTGTATATTCCGACGTTTTTATTTCTCAGGCACTGAAATGATTTATAAACCGACACTGAACATACTCTGTCCATCCAGTGATTATGACTAGGAAATAATCGTTAAAATGTTATAATTTAAGTACTTTTTAACGATTATTATCTATGCCTAGAAAAGCCGAAATTTACACAAATATCGACAAGCTCCATGAACGCTTTTTGAAAGTGTCCAAAAATCAAGAGTCGTTGCTGCAAGTTATAACGGAAGCAGAAATACCCGAGCATGTCTATAACTCAAACGCGATTGAGAACTCAACCCTGACTCTCGAAGAAACTGAGAAGATTCTCCTCCAGCTAGACCTCGACCGCTACGTCACTGAGCGGGAAATTTTCGAAGCGAAGAACCTGGCTCGAGTGATGGAATACTTGGAGGGGAATACGGATAAAAAACTGACTGATAAATCTATTCTCCTCTTTCATAAAATGCTCCTCGGTAACATCGGTGACGATATTGCTGGACGGTGGCGTAAGGGTGATGAATGGGTGCGAGTCGGCACGCATATCGGTGCTGATCCAGTGGAGGTGCCAAAGCTGATCAAAGCCGCAATCAAATCATTTTATACAACCAGTGACAGTTCAATCATTGCCCGCATTGCCCGCTTTCACCTTGAGTTTGAGTATATTCATCCGTTTGTCGATGGAAATGGTCGTATCGGCAGACTCCTAAACAATTATTTGTTACTTGAAGCTGGCTATGTTCCGATTAATGTTGCTTTTGTGAATCGTACTCAGTACTACGATGCCTTGCGAGCATACGATAGTGACAACAGTACTGAAGCAATGGAAGGCATTATTGGCTTGGCACTCAGCAATAGTCTGCATAAACGTTTGGCGTACCTTGAAGGAAAGAAGATTGTTACGTTGAATGAATACGCTAAACAAGAAAAAAAAGTACACGCGAATCTAATCAATAAAGCAAAGCGTCAAACTATCGAAGCGTTTCTAGAGAAGGGGACTTGGAAGTTTGGATTGTAGTAGGGGTATGCCTGAAGTAATATTTTAGCTTGCTACACGTCTACTTATATAATGAGAAGTTATCAAATCACTAAAGCTTTTTCGCGAGCTTGGCAATATCGGTGTGCTACTCGTGCAGCAGCCAGTGAGCGAAGGCTTTTAAAACAAAAGACGCATCGTCGGTCGCGTCATGCTTTTAAGCTAATAGGTACAGTAATCAAGCCAACAAGCAATTGGGATGTTTTGTAGTCGCATTAATCTTATCTGGGCCAGGTAGTAGAGGAAGTTCGAACTATTTTCGAGCAAAATAACGATACAACGGTGTACATACCCATCTTGCAATGATGCAAAGGTGGTTATTTGACGTGTATTAATAAAAGCTAATTTGAAATATTGTTTATGGCAAAAAAGAAGGGAAGTAAAGCGTATTACCCAGGTAGTAGGCGAGAGGAAGCAAAAGTAATCAGGACATATCGGAAGCGACTGAAGAAGAAAAAGGTGCCCTGTAAGACAGTAAAAGGTAAAGGTTCTGATTGGATGGTGTGGCCAGTGAGTGTTCGCATTGATTAATATGTCCTAGAAGGGGTGGTTACGCTTTCAGGTGGTGGAGAAGATAGAGGTTAGGTAGAGAAAAAGAAAATCCCGCTATGTATAGAGCAGGATAATCAAGCGAATTTGAGTCGTAACTACTTCACCGGCAAGTCACCTTCGCCACATAACTTGGTTGTGATATAGCCGATTAGCCCACCAAGAAAGACTCCATCTAGAATCGCCCAATAAGGGGAGGTTAGTCCAGTCCAGGCAACTATATCGAGTGACATGAATGGACCAAGCTCATCTTTTGCAAGTAGTACTAAAATCAGGAAAAAGAGTGCGCCCAGCAGAGGTCCACGTGTCCACCAAGTAAGTCTCCAGCCTGGGAACATTGGGTGTTCACTAAAGACGCCAAATAAACCAATCATCACACTCATCATCATGATAAGTAGAAGAAAACCGATTTTGAACTCCAACGTTGTTTCAACTGGGATAAGTGGCAAAACCACAAGTGCCAATGCACCAATAACAAAGCCGATGGTTTTACTGATTGCAACTCGTCCAGCAATTGAATTTCTGTTAAACATAAAAATATAATTATTTATTAATCTTCCTTATCCCCAGAGTAGCACATCTACCTACCGCTCGGTAGGTAATCATGCTATTGTATTGTGGAAATGGCAAAAGATATAAAAACATGTGAAAAAGTGATTGCAGCAGGCAAGAAGCTATTGGGAACTCGTGGTTATGTAGAAACTTCAATGTCTGACATTGCTAAAGAGGTTGGAATTACCAAGGCATCACTCTACTACTTTTACAAAAACAAACAGGATTTGTACCTCACTGCCCTTGAAGAAGTGCACATACAACTGGAAGATATTTTTACCACCGACAAAAAGCCAACGAGTAAGAAGGATATTGAAACGCTGATTCTGAAACTGATTGAAACCCTAACGCCGCATGGCGCACTCCTGGACCCGATTGACCCGACACATTTTGATACTACAGACCCAGCATTACGTGGTGTGATTGAACGAGAGTTGGCAATAGATAAAAAGAGCCAAGCGTATCTCAAGCAATGTGGTGTGAGACAGGTAAAGTTAGCCAGCCATACCATGTTTGCCTCTACGCAAGGCTACATGCTTCGACTGAAATACGGAGTAGACGACATCAAACCAAAGCAATTTGCTAGTTACACAGCGACCATAATCACCACTTAAATATTTACGTATGAAAAAGCTCTTGAAGAAAAAACGATTCTGGATACTAATGCTACTTATTATAGGTATTAGTCTGTGGTGGTTTCTAGGTCGGTCTACTGATGCTATTCCAGCCAGTGTCGAAACGGGAGTAGTAGAACGAGGCGAGGTAGTTGAAGTGGTGAGCGAGACAGGATTTGTACAAGCTGCCCAGTCTGTTGATATGGCATTTGAACGAGGAGGTCGAGTAGTGGAGATTCTGGTTGAAGAAGGAGCTGCGGTTGAAGCTGGGGATGTATTGGTGCGCCTTGACGATTCGTCTGTCTCTGCGGACCTTTCTTCAGCGTTTGCAAGATTAGAGGCAGAACAAGTGCGATTGCAGGAATTGTTAAACGGAGCTGATTCAAATAGCTTAGCAGTTACTCAGTCGGGAGTAGTGTCTGCTGAAACGGCACTAACTAATGCACAGCGTAACCTGGATGAAGTAGTTGCTCAACAGAATCAGCTGGTAGCCAATGCAGAAAAAACCCTTCGCACTGCTGGCCTGCAAGCCTATTTAGTAAGCGGTGAACGAGAAAATTCTGATGATTCGTTCATTGCACCAGTTGTTTCTGGTGTATATGACAGTGATGAAGAAGGAATGTATCGCATTGAACTATACAATTCAGGCGCACCATCGGGTTCTTCATATAGAGTTGAAGGTTTAGAAGGTGGTAGTGGTTCTGTTTCGACAGTGAATCCAACTGCGGTTGGGACCCGTGGCTTGTTTGTGCAGTTTCCAACTAACTTCGCTCCACGTACTGAATGGGAGATTCCTGTACCAAACACCCGTTCAGCTAGTTATCTGGCAAACCTCAATGCCTATAATTCAATAGTAGAAAACCGTGATTTGGCGATTGCGAGTGCTGAAAGTGCAGTGAGAGCAGCTGAGTCTGCTCTGAATCAAGGACAGACACAACTCACACAGGTGTCTGGGTCAGCTAGAGACGAACGAGTAGCAGCGCAGCGAGCATTGGTGCGACAAATGCAGGCGTCAGTTCAATCTGCTCAAGTACAATTCGATAACATGACACTTATCGCACCATTCTCTGGTGTGGTTACAAATACGTATACAGAAGTTGGTCAGATTGTGTCTGCTACTGCTCCAGCTGTGTCGCTCATTTCAAAAGGGCAATATGAGTTAATCGTTTCTATATCGGAAGTAGATATTGCAGAAATCACCCAAGATGATGAAGCAAGAGTACATTTTGATGCCTACGATGACGACTTCTTTTTAGCACACGTAGAGCGAATATCTCCAAACGCTACATTGGTAGATGGGGTACGGGTGTTTGAAGTCACTTTAGTGTTTGATGAAATTAACGACAAGATACGTGATGGCTTGTCAGCTGACATCGACATTACAACTGCTAAACGAACAGATGTTGTGGCGATTACCACCCGCTCTATTTATGAAGACGCTGATGGAAAATTTGTCCGTCTTGTTACGCCAGAAGAGACCATAGAAGAGGTGAGGATTGAAACTGGTTTGCGAGGCTCAGACGGGAAAACAGAAGTTATTTCTGGCCTTACTGGTGGAGAAAAAATCATTACCTTTGCCAGTGAAGACGATATAGCTCGAATTGAAAACTAACTATGAGTCTCTTTGCGGTAGAAAAATTAGAGAAAACGTACTTTGGTGAAATTACCGATACCAAGGTTCTCAAGGGTCTTGATTTTGCCATTGAGGCTGGTGAGTTCGTATCCATCATGGGACCGTCTGGTTCGGGGAAGTCGACGCTGCTTCATATCCTGGGGTTTCTGGCTGACCACACGGCTGGAGACTATAAGTTCAAGGGTCGTAGTTATAGTGAGCACACGGACGATGAGATTGCTCGAATCCGTAACACTGATATGGGGTTTGTGTTCCAGTCGTTTAATCTGTTGCCACGACAAACCGTCTTTGAAAATGTGCAGTTGCCGCTGATGTATTCCGGTCGTCCAGAATCAGAATGGAAAGAGCGAGTCGAAGAGGTGGTAGAAATTGTCGGTCTTTCTCACCGTCTTGATTACGAAACCTACAAGCTTTCAGGGGGAGAAAAGCAGCGAGTGGCTATCGCCAGAGCATTGGTAAATGGTCCTAGTGTTATTTTTGCCGACGAACCAACTGGAAACCTCGATTCCAAAACGGGACAAGCTGTTATGCAAACATTGCAACGATTGCATGATGAGCTGGGACACACGGTTATTTTGATTACCCACGAAACTTTTACCGCTGAACACGCTGACCGTATGATTTATATAGTAGATGGTTTGGTCGAGCGAGACGAACCAATTAAAAACCGTCGTAATGCCAAGGCTGAATTCAGCAAATAATCTATGCCTTTCAAACACGTCCTTATTACAGCATTCAGGGGGTTACGCACACACCTCACTCGTTCAGCTCTGACTATTCTCGGCATCGTCATTGGTGTAGCGGCGATTATTATTGTTATGTCGCTCGGGCAAGGGGCGCAGAATCTTATCTTGGACCAAGTGAGTGGTCTTGGTCCAGAAACGGTAGTACTTAGCCCAGGCGGTAATACAACAGATATTACAGCTGCACTATTTGCACAATCAATCACTCAAACTGACCTTGATGCGCTTGGTCGCAAACAAAACGTACCCAACTTGGTTGAATACGCACCATTGGTGGTGGTCTCAGAATCAATTGAATACCGAGGCGAGCAATTCAGACCGACTATTCTTGGGGCTTCGGTTGAGTTCTTATCTGAGTTGATTGGTTTTGAAGTACGTGATGGACAGTTTTACACCCAAGATGATATTGACCAGGTTGCTCGGGTGGCAATGATTGGACATGACGTCAAGAATGATATTTTTGGGAACGGTCGTGCAGTTGGTGAACAGATTCAGATAGGTGATAGAAAATTTAAGGTGGTCGGGGTGTTTGCTGAAGCTGGTAGTATTGCTGGCTTGAATATTGATACCTTGGTGATGTTGCCTCAAACGAGCGCACAGACGTATATCACTGGAAATAGCTTTTTCAATGAAGTGTATCTAGTGGCGGACGATGCTGCCAACGTTGAAAAAATGGCGTATGACATTACACTCACTCTGCGGGACACTCATGATATCGGTTTTGGTGAAGATGATGATTTTCAGGTGAATACGCAAGAGGACGTCATTGAGCAAATCGAGACAATTGTAAATGTCTTCACAGCGTTTCTGATTGCAGTAGTGTCTATTTCTTTGGTGGTAGGCGGTATTGGAATTATGAATATCATGTTGGTGTCGGTGTCAGAGCGAACCAAGGAGATTGGATTAAGGAAAGCTTTAGGCGCACGTAGCAAAGATATTCTGACGCAGTTTTTAACCGAAGCAATCATCCTCACGAGTATTGGTGGAATCATTGGGACCATTATCGGGGCACTCATTTCATTGGGGGTATCGGTTGTATTGGCTCAAACGGTTGCAGAAGGGTGGGCATTTAGTTTCCCGGTGACAGGCGCATTATTGGGTGTAGGAGTGTCTGCTACCGTGGGTCTCATTTTTGGTATCTATCCAGCCAACCAAGCGTCTAAGAAGAGTCCGATTGAAGCGTTGCGGTACGAGTAGATGCCATTTAGTTCGAACTTCCTACTGGGGTATCCAAAAAACCTTATAAAGCTTGCTCAAAAATGCTGGGCCAGTTAGTAGAGGAAGTTCTAACTATTTTCGAACGGACAAACGACACTACAATTTACATTCAAACCTCAATAGCTTAATAATTTCAACATTATTTGAAGAGTTGGTAATGAATAATGGTCGTACAACGCTTCAGCTGTAGATGAGTCATTTACAGGATGCAGTAGACCACTCCACTCGAATGCCTCTGAATGAAAATTTGCGTGCACGTATTTATTACGACTCATTCTAAGTTCGTGAAGAAACAAACGTTCTTCGTTTGTAATTAGCTCCATCTTATTAGCTAAATTAATAACTGCAAACAACTTATCCTCCGACTCGCTATTTGTTGCCCACTTGAGTGTCTGCTCCATTAGAGTAAAAAGTGTGGCTATTGCTGGGTAATACATTTCTTGTGTAGCTGAAGAGTGCATTTCTACTGCCATCCACCCGAGAACGTTGTCTTTTATACTTACATCACTGATTACCTCTTCGCAAGTAGACATCCTATTTCATCTGAAAGTAAAAGTAAGTTTCTTCAGGGAATTTGATGTTAGGTACCCAAAGTGGTTTACCATCCCATTTCTCACCAGTAAGTCGATACATAGTTAGCACTAGTTGATTTTTGTGGTCGGCGCCGATTTTTCGGTCAACTGGCGAGAGTAGGGTGCCGGTTCCTTTACCGATGTTTCGCTCAGTCCGAACGATTAATTTACAAGGTAACTTTGTTCTTTTTTTCAGTGTCTCGATGCAGTCTGGAAATGAATGACGGTGCCACAGGTCTCCTTTTTCGACCTTAACAAGCTCCAGTATCTTAATTGCTTCATTGAGTGATATTTCACGTTCGTCATCTTTTGCACCCAAAACAGCATCAATTTTTGCAGTATTTGAGTCAGTAGGGAATGTAGGGAAGTAGTTTACGTTACCTGCAATTACTAATAAATCATCCTTCTTAACCACGCTTGGTCGTGTCGGACGTGTTCCAGCGGGACTTAGTATGCTTACTGCACCAGGTCCTTTCTGTTCCAATGTTTCGAAGAGGGCATTATTGGCGTCATTTAGCTCCCTAAAGAGCTTGAGTAGTGGCCTAGGGCTGAAGATACGGCACAAACCTTGGTCTCTGTCATAACCGAATATTCGAGCGTGCTGCCAATATGTATCGGCTTGTGGCTTCTTCGAACTGCGACAGTAATATACTACGTGTAAGCCAGGGAAAGTAACGCCACGACCTAGTGTGTTGCCACCAATGACAATATTCAACCCTTTTTCATAGGATGTTCCATCCGGTGCTTTCGAATTTAATACAACGATGTTTGCTGGGGGCATATCACTCGCCAGAAAAGACATGATGTCATTAAACGGGGTAATGTCGGTTTTTGTTTTAGAGAGTTCTTCCCATGCATCCCGTAAATCAAACTCTAGGGTCTTAGAGCCTGCGATTAAATCAGTTTTTACTCCCTCCAGAAATCTTTCAATCTTACTACTGACCACGGTATGTTCACTAATGCGTAGGCCTGGATGAATAAGCATGGTGCACACATCGCTGCTCTTGGTTAAAAATCTCTCAGAAGCAGCAATTAAAAAATGCAGAGCTGCTTTACGGAGGCCATGGGGAACGTGTTCAGCGTTAATTAAATCATCCCTCTCTCCATCTTCTGTCTCAACTAAGCAGTGAGAATCTTCACCATAGAAAAAGTCTCCTCCGAGGTATCCTTTACCTGGGGGCAGGTAGAAAGAGAATTGAGGTTTCCATCCAGATTGAGCAACTTGTAGAACTAGCGACTGAGGAGTGGCAGTAATATGCAGGTACATACTAGATGGAGCCTGCTTGTTGATTTTCTCGAGAAGCATATTAATAGTGCTCTGCTCCTCCTTATTGACCTTTGTGTTAAGGCTAGATGCATCTGCTTCATCATCGAGAATCAAAAGGGGTTCATCCCTGTACGTAGGGTTTGCACTAATGTTGTTTGCCCAAGTTTTTAATACACTCGAGTTCTTCTTCAGTACCAGAAGAGTCGGCATTTGTAATCCACGTGTCAAGAAAGCTTGCTCATCCATTTCTCCCAACACATTAAAGCCGGCCATAAAACCCCCAAGAGCAGACTTTGCCCGCTCCAGCGTTTGTTTTTGCAGGATAACGTTGTCTGTTGTAACTAAAATAAAAAACTTGAAACCATGGTCAGCTGCCGCTGCCGCTATGGCAAGCATTTGCCCGGTTTTACCACTTTGTACATGACCAAAAAGAAGCCCAGATTTGTGACTATTGAAGTCAAAAGTTTCGATGTGTTCTTTTGTAAAGTGTTCAGCACTATGTCTTAATGCCGGGGCTAACCCTGGCTTGTCTTTCTCAACCCTCTTTAAGTAGTTATTTAGATAATCCATATTATTTATCGTGAAAAGTCTAGCAGCCAAAGCTCCGGGTCTTTTGTTTGTTTAAGTGAAATAGTTTTTCGTCCGTAAGATTCGAGCACCTCTTCAGTGACTGGCTTGCCGACCTGTAAGCATCCAGCTCGTTCGAGGCGTCCTTTAATCCATCTTCCAAGTGTTCTTAAGTCATTTTCTGAACGGAAGTTCTTGCTGTTTTGGCCTTCTGCTTTGCACTTGAAGGACCAGCCATCGTCTGTGTAGACGTGAATGGTCGAACCTTTTTTAGGATACAGCGTAGAGGAGGTGATATCAATAGGTACAATTAATTCTACTTCGTACCAGTGTCGCGGTCGGATAGCTCCAGTTTTTGTTGCTAAACGCCCTTTTCCAAAGTAGACGTTCAAATTACTTTTTTCAGTTGCTTTAAGAGGTAGGTCAAACACAACACCAGTTAGTGAGTCCTCAGCTTGTGCGTATAAGTCAGAATCAGCCTTGTCGACACCAATTCTATCTTGAAGTAAATCGTTTGTTTCAGTGAAAGAAGAGGGTGTTTCTATCTCCAGGATGTTACGAGAGGCTTTGTTAGCCAGGTCAGTATGTAAGCTAGTCAGCTGCTTCAATGGTTCTTTCTCGGTAATTTTTGTATCAACCTCCCACTGTCGGTTGCCTACAATATTACTCAAATTAGAAGAGCCTAGTATTGCTGACACAGGGCTAGTTTTTTTGTAAAACACGTAAGTCTTTCCATGAAAACGGAATGCTGTGCAAACAAATACACCCCCAAGTGAATTATCGGCTAAAAATTTACCAAGCTCTACAGCTGCTTCATATTGAGGGCGAGTAAAACCTTCTCTTCCGTGCATTCCGATTACCAGGCTACACTTTTTTGCTTTATTATTTTCAGCATAAAACGAAAGAATAGACTTTAGTTCTAGTAGTGATTCTTCAGAAACATAGCCTGTAGCAATATTTACTTCATCGGAATTTACTACCCCTAGTTCAAAAGCCTCACTGAATGAGGAGTTGTTGTACTCGCATGGTTTAACATTAGAAAATAATAGTTCCATACGTTTATTACAA
The DNA here is from genome assembly GCA_964350735.1 of uncultured Candidatus Saccharibacteria bacterium. Lineage (GTDB taxonomy): Bacteria > Patescibacteriota > Minisyncoccia > Phycocordibacterales > UBA918 > OLB19. Next base: position 75,889 of record CAYGKO010000001.1, on the reverse strand, counting down.
TTTAATTTTATACTTCTCGTAGATATCGCCTTATTGCTCGAGCAATAGGCTTTATACCAGCAGGGGGGACCGAGTTACCAATCTGTCTACGCACTTCAGCAATAGAGCCTTCAAATTGGAAGTTATCAGGATATCCAAATAAACGGGCGCGTTCACGATTTGTAAGTGGTCGTGGTTCTGCATAGTGATAGCCCCAAGTACCTCCTCCACCCCCAGCAATGATAGTAGTGGATGGTTTGTCAGGATGCAAGCGACGATACACATGTGAAATCATTCCCTTTACATAGTGAGGAGAATCTTTTGGTATGTCAGTGAAGTTGCCACCTGGCGGAATAATGCGAAGTTTTGCAACAGTTGAGGGCATAATATTTTGGTGTTCGTTGTTGTAGAGTGCCTTTTCAGCCCCTTCAAGAGCCACTTTTGCAGTAACAAAATTAGCAGGAGTATGTGTTGGTTTTGGAAATTCAAATTCTTTTGGTAAGTCATTTCGCGTTCCTATAATAAGCACTCGTTCGCGTAACTGGGGTGCACCATAGTGAGCAAAATTAATCTTGTTTACTGATACTTTATATCCAGCATTAGCGAAGTCTGCTACTATTTGTTCTACTGCCTTGCCACCATTTGCGCTAATTAGACCCTTCACGTTTTCAGCAATGAATACCTTTGGTCGTTTGTCAGTCACAATTCTCACGAAGTGCCTGTACAAATTTCCTCGCTCAGATTTAATACCAGCACGCTTCCAAATCATTGAAAAATCTTGGCAGGGGAATCCTCCTAAAATAATGTCGCAGTCTGGTACTTCTTCGTTTTTGATGTCACAAATACTACCTTCAACTATGTGGTCCCCGAAGTTTTTTTTGAAAGTCTGACATGCCCAATGGTCAACGTCATTTGCCCATAGGATATTGAATCCAGATGCTTTGAAACCAAGGTCCATTCCTCCAGACCCTGAAAATAGTGATACAACTCGTGGCTTGTCGGTTTGCTTGGATTTATCCTTCCGAACAGATGCTTTTTTGGTGGCAGTTTGTCGTTTTGTGGCAGTTTGCATGGGTACATTATACATAAAATACTAAGTGTTAGATGCTAATAATATGGCTCTATTCAAATCGCGGCTTAGTACAGCCGCGATTTAGGAATCGTTGTGTGGATAACCTCATGTGAACAGATTTTCTAGAGGAAATAACACAACAAAAGCCAGGGACCGCATTGGATACCTGGCTTTATGGCTAGCTCTTCAGCTGTTGAATCTTCATTGAAGCCTCCTGTTTAGTTAGTTCAGGTAGCTCAGAGAGGAATTGTTCACGCTCGTCCTCATCGTTCATCTGTTGCATGGCTAGCTCTCGCAAATACTTCTTCTGGGGCTCTGTAATGGGCTCAGGAGGCATCGCAGAACCAATCATAGCCTCTACTTCATCTTGTAGCGTTCCAAGTACTTTTGTGGCCCGTATAACACTGTCGGCAACCGCTGAATTCATGGCAGAGTGGACCGCCCGATTCACGTAACGATTGTTTTGATTCAGGATACTGCTGCCATAGCCCTGCGATATTACTCGGTCCTTCAGCTTCAGTGTGCAGACAAAAGATATTAAGCCTGGTAAATGCTTCATTAAAGCTGACGTCTGCAAATCTTCTTCCACGATTGCTTTCAAATCATATTCACCTAAGCAGCGCTGGATTTCTGCCCTAGCTGGGTGTCTGCTGTCACGTACATCTGGCATTTGGAGGTGCGGGGCCTGGGTTGGGATAAATGTATTCATGGTAATTATGATGTTGGAGTCACTTGTCGTTTGTGGAATAAAGAAACTCCTCTACGAATTTTGCGGTGTATATTACCCTCATTGTCTTCACTCTCAAGAAATGTAATGGACCGTAATGCCTTTTCACCCTTCTTGATTTTGAACCCAGCTGCAAACCAAGCGGTTGCCGTCATGCAATCGTGATACGGGTCAAATGAACTTGCTTCTTTCTCACCCCATCGTTCTCTAATCTGGTCGGCAACCATAGCTTTAGTTGCTTCAGAACCTTGGTAGTTACTCCGTGGTCGGTTATTTAATACGTCTGCTGGTGTTCTCATAGTTTTTTTTTGTGGCAGTGCTGGTATGCATCACAACACGAAGAGTGGTTGCCTGAATGATTAATGCTCTTCACTAATCCAGTTACAAGAACCTCTGCGGGAATGAAGTAGGGGGAGCTGTTTCCAATATGGGTGTCAGGAGTAAGGAAACTGTTATAAACCGGGTGCGCTCACAGTTTTGTTTGGTATTGAAGTTGGTATAAATAGTCGTAGGGGGTCAAAATTTCCGGCAGTAATTTTTAATAAGTAAGGTAGTAGACGTCACTGTAGTATGGCGTCACTAGAGCAATTATATTTGTGTGGCGTAATTTCAAATACTTGCTGAACCGTGTGGTACTCAAGTACAGTAGTAGGTAGATAGCTCTCCTAGACGAAATCCTATATCCAAATCCCAATTGAATACGCAGAGAGTCTCCTTGTTTTCGGACAATGGGGCAGTGACCGAAGTGCTAATAAAGCCTCGGTTTGCTGTAGCAGTGATGCTAGCTAATACTGGGGAGGTGTAGGACGCGAATCGAAGGCCTGCTCCCTGGCTGCGGTGAAACCTTCGAATTCTATGCTCTGATGCGGCTCGGACAGCATTCCGGCTCCTGGGAGTTAGCTCGTGATTTATTCGTTAGCTGACACACTAGGACGTAAGACAGATGACTTTAGAAGCCTCTACATCGTTTACCTAAACTTCATTGGCGATGTATGCACGCGGCACGTCAGGAGACTACCCCTTGTTATGGAAGTAATGGATATAAGGAGATGCTGGCGAAAAGAAACACAGAGAGTGTGATGCTGACAGTGGTGAAGTAAGTGTGTCCCGAGAGAAAACGGAATCAGGCATATAGGTACAAGTGGTACATGGCAATCCCCAGACCGCTTTAGCCCTCTCTTGTCCTAGAAGTCGGGGATTGAATCAATTGTTACCCTACAAACATATACCAAGTCGGGTAGTCAGGTTTGGTAACACTCGTATAACAAATAAAACAAAGGAATGCGATAGCGAAAATGGCTTACCCGGGTAGCAGGGAATGCAGAAAGGGATGCACCACGTATACATACTTCACCAAGGGTAGCAGGGTTGGGATACAGGGGAGGTAACCGGGTGTGTAAATTAGCGATATTTGTGTCTGGTCAATTACTACTTTATTGGGTAGTATTTTTTTATGCCTCCCGGACGCCCCACCAATAATGCAGTAAACAAAGAAGCTCTTAATGCTTTAACTGATTTGTATTATCTGTATGGTGATATGGCAGCCCACGTCCTGAAGTCCGATGAGTCACCCGAACAGCTAGACATTTTTTATTTGCGTCCGGGAGGCCTGAAAGAGCTATTACACAAATACTACGAATTGGCCTCACTGGACCCCGAAGAGGCAGGGAGTAACGTGCATCCTCTGACTCTCGAACGCCTGCTGCCAACTAGAACCTTGTCGCAAACTACCGAGGAAGCATGGAATCAGATACAAAATGCCCGGGGAGACCTGAAGCCATATAATATTGCCAAGAAAGGATATGGGACTCCTGTGCCTTCAGAGGTCATGGAGGCCGTTAATACAGGGAGGCAAATGATAGCAAAAAGAACCCAGAGAAGTCGGTCAGGGTCGCATCAGGCTACAGTGGATTTGTCCTCAGCTGTGATTGCCTATGAGAACCATAATTTAATAATAGATACAGTGCGAATTGCTTTAGAAAGTGAATCACTAATGGACCTGGTTACTCAGTACATGGTTACCCAAAAGACTAAGAATGAGCAGGTTGATGTAGCACAAATAGCCACTTGGATTGATGCAGAAAGCACTGGCCTAAGGGAGCCAACTGGAAGGGCAATTAAAGATGCGTGCAGAGCCGTTAATGAGGTATTTAAGGATAGCTTGGTTACAGCTGAGGACTTTTTTGACACTTCAATTCAACATAGGGTGTTACGCAGATACTAAATCGGTGGGTCACTTTACCTGACAATCGGTCACAGGTAGCGAGAGACAATTAAGGTATAGGGAAGTAGTCGAATCCCTGTTACCAGTAATTTTCTCCTAAAGCGTGACTCTAACAGACAAAAATATTGCACAATTCCAAGCTATCCATAAAGCACAGTTTGGGACCGATATAACAAAAGCAGAAGCAGCTGAGCAAGGTCTCAAGCTGGTTAATTTGCTGTCTGTGGTCTACAAGCCGATGACCTCTGAGCAGGAGGCTGAAATTGATTTGCATCGACTAGCAACTCAAACAGACCTAGAAAAGCGCTTAGGCGAAGAGAATTAAAATAATGTAAAATGAATAAAATGCAAGAACTAAAACTAAAATTACTCGGATACCCCCGTAAATCTTCTGATGAGTCTTCGGACAATCAGCTGCAATCTATTGGTGACCAAACTGATTTCATTAAGACAAGGTCTGCTGAGATGAAGCATAAGTTAGTAGACATCATGCCTGAATCAAAGTCAGCTAAGCAGCCCTACGTGAGAAAGACATTTTATGAGATGTTAGACCGGATTGATGCAGGTGAGGCTGATGGAATCATTTGTTGGCACTTGAATCGGTTGTTTCGGAATCCAGTAGACCAAGGTCGGGTAGCTTGGATGCTTCAGACAGGTGTCCTTAAAACGATTATTACTCGTGACAAGGTGTATCTACCTGAGGACAATGTATTGCTATTCAACGTAGAAGGAGCCATGGCAAACCAGTTCGTTCGAGATTTAGCAAAGGATAGTCGTCGAGGTATGGAGAGCAAGGCAGATAAAGGGTGGCTGCCGTCACGGGCACCACTTGGTTACTTCAATGAAAAGATTGTGAATGAGATTTACCCTGACAAAGAACGCTTCGACATGGTTCGCAAAATGTGGGATATGTTGCTGTCTGGAAACTATACTGTGCCGCAGATTCGTAAGATTGCTAATGAAGAATGGGGTTTCCGGACGCCAAAGTTCAAGCGGTCAGGTGATGGTCCTATTGCTGAAAGTTCACTGTACCGAATCTTTAATAACATCTTCTATACCGGGATGTTTGCTTGGTCGGGCACAGTGTATGAAAACGGTAACCACAAGCCAATGATTACCATTGATGAATACGATAAAGCCCAGGTAATCCTCGGGCGGAAAGGGAAGCCTCGTAATCAAGTACACGAATCATCCTTCACAGGGATGGTTGTTTGTGGTGAATGTGGTGGAGCGTGTACGTATTCTGCTAAGCAAAAAATTGTCTTGAAGACGAATGAGCTTAAGACCTATTCTTATTATCACTGCACCAAGAAAAAGAAAGGGGAGAATGGAAAGTGTACCTGTAAGCAAAAACCAGTCACCTTGGATGAATTTGAGCGTCAGGTGGATGTAGAACTTGAGCGGTACACTATCTTGCCAGTCTTTCAGGAGTGGGCACTTGAAATCATCAATGAAAAGAATGACACCGAGATTCAAGAACGCACCAAAATCTACGAGTCACAACAAAAAGCGTACAACAAGACTCAGACAGAGCTAGACACTCTGACACAGATGCGCTACCGGAGCTTGATTGACGATGAGACCTTCATTAAAGAAAAGAAGGGATTGAAGTTGCAGCTAGGCAAATTGAAGTTGCAGTTGAACTCAACAGAGAATCGAGCAAAGACCTGGCTAGACCTCAGCGAGCGTACATTTAACTTCGCACGGCACGCACGAGCAAGCTTCATGTTTGGGAGTATCCAGGAGAAGCGAGAGATTTTTTCTGCACTTGGTCAGAACTTTACTCTAAAGGACCAAAAAGTCCTTATTTCTCCTAGTGATTGGTTCGTTCCAATCGAAAAAGCGTACCCAGAATTAGAAGCCGAATATAAGCGGCTCGAACTGGAAGAAAACCTAGATATAGCAACACGAAATGCACGTTTTGCTCAACTTATTCTCACTTGGGGCGACTACCGGGAATCGAACCCGAACTGCCGGTACCACAAACCGGTGCACTAACCGTTATACTATAGTCGCCATTTCCTGGTTGATCAGCATCGCCCATCAACATCAGTGGGCAAAACTATACCTATTTTCTGCACAAAAGTAAATGTCAGCCGCTTCTTTGTCTGCCACTGCTCACGTATACTTATGAATATGACTTGGATTTATTTTATCGGCTTGTCGATTATCGGGTATATTGGCATTTCTATCTTTGGTAGATTAGTTGGTCCTGAAAGCACTTCTTTCACAAATGCCTTGATCAGCACCTTTAAACCGCTACCACTTGGAGTAGTTTTGGTTGCTAATGCTCTCCTTGGGGGAGCGCTGTACTTCGGTTTTCTGACTACACAGTTGGCAATCCCAATCGCGATTTCGGTCGGGGTACTTACTTCTTTTGTGTTTTCAGTAGCGTTTTTGGGTGCACAGGTGACTCTAATAAAGATCGTCGGTTTACTTTTTATCATTATCGGTATTTACTTACTGCGATAGCCTATGGATGACGAATCACGAAAAGTCACGATGTTTTTCACCTTCCTCTTTTTTGCTGGAGTGGGCTTTTATTTAGCGCGGTTTATTTTTTAGTATGCGATGGCTCTTTTTAGTTGCGCTAGCACTGTTGCCGTTTAGCGCTTCAGCTCAGATTTTAGATGCTGACATTGAGACAGTGCGAGCTGAGGTAAAAGAAATACTGAGTGAAGAGGTACGGGAGATTGCCGGCACTAATGCTGAGGCGGTAACTCAAACTATTACAGTAGAGATTTTTGACGGGACACGCGCGGGGGATGTAGTGGAGTTTGAGAATGATTTGATCCCACTGCAGCCGGGCGAACGGATCTTTCTCAATCGTCAGGTCACGATCAATGGTGATGAGCTATTCATATTAAAGGATATTGACCGCCGGACTGAGCTACTGTCGCTGGCACTGTTGTTCATCGGGCTGTTGGTGTGGTTCGCGGGGAGACAAGGAGTGCGGGCGCTGTTGTCACTGGGAGTGAGTGTGGGAGCGATTTTGTTTATTCTGGTGCCGCTTCTGCTAGCTGGGTACAATCCGATTCTTACCAGCATTGGGATCGCAGCGGTTATCTTAGCGGTAGTGCTCTTTGGGACCCATGGTGTACGCCCTCACGTGATCTTGGCGTATGGTGGGACGATGGCAGCCGTGTTGTTTACTGGCTTGGTAGCGTGGTGGTGGGTGTTCTCAATGCGGCTGACGGGCTTTGGGTCTGATGCGTCGGTGTATCTCAACTTCGCCACGGACGGGCGACTTGATTTTGCTGGTTTATTGCTCGGTTCGATCATTATTGGAATCTTGGGGATTCTTGATGATGTGTCAATCACCCAAGCATCAGTAGTGCAGGAGTTGAAAGCCGCTAATGAGTCTTTTTCAATCAGTGAGCTGTATACTCGGGCTATCCGGGTGGGACGTGACCATGTGGGATCGCTCGTAAATACACTTGCCTTGGCGTACGTTGGTATTTCATTACCGCTCGTACTCTTCCTCTCGGGGAGTGAAGCGCCGATCACACATATTCTAAATCAAGAAGTGGTGGCGGCTGAGTTGGTGCGGATTATGGTGGGGAGTATTGGGCTGGTGCTGGCAGTGCCATGTACCACCATTCTAGCGGCGTGGTGGTTTGGTACCCACGGAGTTGACGAGCGGCATGTTTCATCGTCTCACGGACATCACCATCACTAAGCCGCTATAATGATCGAAATTTAATTAAACGTAAGATTATTATATATGAAAGGATTTATTGAAGAGTTCAAAGCGTTTGCGGTTAAAGGCAATGTCATTGACCTGGCGGTAGCGGTAGTGATCGGTGCCGCCTTTGGGAAGATTGTATCATCACTGGTTGATAACATCGTGATGCCGCTGGTAGGGGTACTACTCGGTGGTGTGAGTTTTGCTAGCTTGTCAGTTACAGTTGGAGAAGCGGTGGTGAGCTATGGTATGTTCATCCAGTCAGTGCTCGACTTCGTGATTGTTGCTCTTGCCATCTTTATGATGGTAAAGATGATCAACAAAGCGAAATCAGTAGCTTCTGAGCCAGAAGAAGTGACTGAAGAAAAGCCAGTCGAGCCTTCAGAAGAGGTGAAGCTACTACGTGAGATTCGAGACGGATTGCGACGATAATCTCAAGTTTGTAAAAGAAAATCGACTGGATTCATCTGTGAATCCAGTCGATTTTTGCACCACACCACACCCTTAAATACTTGCGCAAGCAAAGAGTGCGTGGCTATCCACAGGTTATAGAATAGGGCTAGATGTTGAGGCAGAAAATTCAGCCCCATTCTTCAGGCTATTTTGCATTTATGTGCAGTATTTTTCCCCAAAAGGACCAACCTTAGCCCTATTTTACAAATCCGCGCAGCAGCGCTACTATCTAAATATCACACGTTGAGTTACTCCTACGTGTGTGTCGGAGATAAGGCACGCGCTCTACATTTTGGAGTCATGTATCGCACATGCTGTTGCCTTTATCTCACTATTGAATGCAATGAATGTAACGATCTTTCTTAAAAATGATTGTTCAGAGCTTGTACAACGACTAGCTTCTGCATGCGCATACGGCCATACAACCGTATGTACTCCACACCACCAATCACTTTTGTGAGAGATTATCTATGAACATCCTGTTCACGTCGGCATAGTCTGCCCTCGTGTCTCTTTACTGCCCTCAGCTGAAGGGGAGGATGTCCTTGATGACCGGTTTGGTTCCCGGTACAGATTGTTGTGGATCGCGACACAACGGTCTGTACCGGGTACTACACCAGACAAGCGTTCAGATACTGAATGCGAAGAATAGATTACTTATTTATAAACCTTGTCACGTTCTTAATAACCCTATGGAAATTAGCCAAATTCGTAAACGAGATGGATCAATGGTGCCGTTCACGGCTGCCAAGATCGCCAAAGCTGTCGCCAAAGCTTTTTCGGAAACCAAAGAAGGTACTGATGCAGATGCTCAAAAAGTAGCCGACTGCGTGCATGAGAAAGCCGTCGCAATGTGCGTGCAAGCTGGCACCGCGCCAGCTGACGACGTCAAAGCTAAGATGTGTAAAGACGGCTATCCAACCGTTGAAGAAGTCCAAGACCTCGTTGAGGCGGCTTTGATGGAGCTCGACTACTTCGAGACTGCCAAGTCGTACATCATCTACCGAGCGCAGCGGAAGCAGATGCGGGAACGTGACATCTTCCATAAACGAACGAATCTCAAGCCATACGAGTACCCAGAACTCGCATCATATGTCGATGCTGTCCGGCACTCATACTGGATCCACACGGAATTCAACTTCACTGGTGATATTGGTGACTTCAAAGTGAACGTGACTGAATCAGAGCGTAATGCCATCAAGCGCACCATGCTCGCGATTGCACAGATCGAAGTATCGGTGAAGACCTTCTGGGGTAGTTTGTATCAAAAGATGCCGAAGCCAGAAATTGGCGCGGTAGGATTCACCTTTGCCGAATCAGAAGTACGGCACATGGATGCGTACGCACACTTGCTCGAGATTCTTGGTCTCAATGATGATTTTAAGACACTGCACGAAGTGCCAGTGATCCAAAAGCGAATCGCGTACCTCGACAAGGTGCTTACTCTCGGCAAGACGAATGAAAATCGCGAGTATACACAGTCAGTACTACTGTTCTCACTCTTTATTGAGCACGTATCGCTATTCTCACAGTTCCTTATCATGATGAGCTTTAACAAGCACAAGAACCTATTTAAAGGAATGAGTAACGCAGTAGAAGCAACGAGTAAAGAAGAGCAGATCCACGGTTTGTTCGGGACTGACTTGATCAATATCATTAAGAGTGAGCATCCTGAATGGTTTGATGATTCACATCGAGAAATGGTGCGTACTATGTGTATCGAAGCCTATCAAGCTGAAAGTGCGATTGTCGACTGGATCTTTGAAGCAGGGGAGCTCGACTTCATGCCAGCCGCTGAAGTAAAAGAGTTTATCAAACATCGTCTCAACAAATCTCTGAAAGGAATTGGTATGGACGCCGTCTTTGGTGTAGACGACGCTCTACTTGAGAATACTGAATGGTTTGATGATGAGGTGATTGCAACCAAGCACGTTGACTTCTTCGACAAGCGATCAATCAATTACAACAAACGACAGCAAAGTGTCACTAGTGCCGACTTATTCTAAGCTTGGTACAATAACCGCTATATATTACTCACTTACATTGACTGTATGACAAATCGAAGCGAACCATGGTATTGGGTAAACGAGAACACTCGAGCTTTTATGGCCCGAGGATATTTAGTGGATGGCCAAACCACTGAAGAGCGAGTGCGTGCCATTGCAGAATTTGCAGAGGAGACACTCGGTAAAGACGGGTTTGCTGAAAAATTTGAAGACTACATGAGTAAGGGCTGGATTTCTCTAGCCACACCAGTATGGGCAAACTTCGGGCTGAAGCGGGGACTGCCGATCAGTTGTTTTGGTTCGTACGTGGCGGACGATATGGCCAACATTCTGCATACTGAAGCAGAAGTAGGAATGATGAGTAAGTATGGAGGCGGCTGTTCTGCCTACTTTGGTGATCTGCGTGCTCGGGGTGAGTCAATTACCCAAAACGGTACTTCGTCTGGTCCGGTGCACTTCATGCAGCTGTTTGAGAAGATTCTTGACGTGGTGAGTCAAGGAGCTACTCGCCGCGGTGTGTTCGCAGCCTACTTGCCAGTTGAGCACCCAGATATTTCAGAATTCCTCGATATTGGTACCGAAGGAAATCCGATCCAAAAGATCAATCACGCCGTGACGGTAACCAACGAATGGATGGAGTCGATGATTGCGGGTGATGAAGCTAAGCGAGCGATTTGGGCGAAGGTTATTCAACGTCGTGGTGAAATTGGATACCCGTACATCATGTTTATTGATAACGCCAATGATCAGCGACCCGATGTCTATAAAGACAACAATCTTCCAATCTACGCGAGTAATGTGTGTAGTGAGATTATGTTGCCGAGCAGTAAGGAGTGGTCGTTTGTCTGTTGTCTATCCTCAATCAACCTGCTGCACTATGATGACTGGAAGGACAGTGACTTGGTAGAAACCATGACGTACTTCCTTGAAGCGGTGATGACTGACTTCATCAATAAGCTAGAAGCGATGCGTGATAGTGAAGAGCAAGACAAGCAACTCGCGTTTAAGTTTATGGAACGACCATACAACTTTGCTAAAGCCAATCGCGCGCTTGGACTCGGAGTCCTTGGGTATCACTCATTGATGCAAAGTAAGCGTGTCTCGTTTGGTAGTGATGAAGCGAAGGCGATCAACGAAGAAGTCTTTAAGTTGATGCATGAACGTTCACACGCCGCTTCTGCTGAAATGGCTAAAGAGTTTGGTGAGCCCGAAATCCTTAAAGGCTATGGCCGCCGACACACGACTACTATGGCGATTGCGCCAACTACTTCTAGTGCATTTATCCTTGGACAAGTATCACAAGGGATTGAGCCGGTCTGGAGCAACTGTTACGTGAAAGACGTAGCGAAGCTAAAGGTGACGATCAAGAACCCATTCCTCGAAGAGATTCTTGAAGAAAAAGGAAAAAATGATAAAGAAGTGTGGAATGATATTCGGGACAATGATGGATCAGTCCAACACCTCGACTTCCTCGACGATAATGAAAAAGCCGTCTTCCGTACTTTTGCTGAAGTCGACCAGTCAGTCGTGATTGCCCGTGCAGCGGAGCGACAGCCACATATCGACCAAGGTCAGTCACTTAACATCATGGTGCCGCCAAGTGTAACTCCAAAGGAAACCAATGCGCTGTACGTACAGGCCTGGAAGAGTGGTGTAAAAACACTCTACTACCAGCACAGTATGAATGCCGCCCAAGAGCTCACGCGACAGAAGCTGGCCCGCTCAGAAGAGAATGCCGAAGCAGGGAACTAATAGCAAAGGCACAGCAGCAAAAAACCTTTCGATATATCGAAAGGTTTTTTGCTGCTGTGGTAGTACCGAACCAACTGGCTGATTGCTCGCACACTTGGATGTTTGTCATGTTTTGTGAGCGCTTGATCCCCGCGAACGCGAGCAATCAGCCAGTTGGTTCTGGAGATAAAGAAAAAGCCCGTGGCTAATGCCAGGGGCGGACGGGCGCCAGGTGGCGCCCGTTACATCGATCGTCTTGGTGCTTATTCTGACATTTCCCAATCTTCTGCAGCAATACCTTGTTGGTAGAACAAGGACCGGATACCGTTGAAGACATGCTGGTAGGCATCTTCGTAGCCTGGACTCCCGTCATTTTGACGGGCTGCATCTTCAGCTAATTTTATTAATCCCCAAAGTGGATGTGTAGAGAATTTGGTTGGTGCCAGAAGATCGATCATACAGTGAACCCCTTGTCTAAGAGTTCTTTTATTGTAATGAGCGGTCATGATCTGTTCGAAGAATAACTGACGCTCAGCGCGAGTCATTACATCTAGGTGCTCAATCGTCCAATGTTCGATGAGGTCAAAAATTCCATCGAGTTGAGCCCCGTCTTCAGTTTTTGGCACGCTGATGTCGTAGCCCACCATCACCATGATCTGGTCGAGGGTGAGTTCAGGTATGAGGCGCTCGAACAGCTTGAGCGGTGAGAAGGTTGCCCTAGGTGGTGTAGGATCAGAAAAATCCTCAAACAGTAGGCGAATCACTTCATCGTAGTCGTCTTTTTTGTCGACCACCGCGCAGATTGCTGCTGCTCGTGAGAGCGAATCTACATGAACAGCGATCGCGATTTCGATCGTTTCTTTCAAAGTACGTTCCATGATGGTCCTCCTTGACCTGGTTGAAATTTGATAAAACCATACTACACACACATGAGTAGTCAAGGAAAGTATGCAATTCTGATATTAGAAAGTATTTGCTATCATATCTCTATGCGATCAATCTACATCGTCACGCTCATAGTTACTATCCTGTTTGCTGGTGGATACTTTTATCAAAGTGCCAGTGCAATTTGTGCGATCCCGCTCGAGTATCGGATCGGGGTTTTAGATGATCGGTTTGATCTTTCTTTTGACGAAGCGCGCTTGGCGATCACTGACGCTGAAGCAGCGTGGGAAGATGCGACTGAGCGAAATCTTTTTACCTATAGCGAGACAGCTGATTTCTCTATTAACTTTATTTTTGACGAACGTCAGATATTTATTGATGCAGAAGGGGCGTTTTTAGATCGACTCGATAATGCCGAAGAGCTAAGTGAAACGGTGCAAGAAAAATACAATCGCTTAGTAGCGGCGTACGAAGCTGCGGTCGCTGCCTACGAGACAGATGTAGCGTCATATGAAAAAGAGCTGAGCCAGTACAATGCGACGGTGGCTTCATATAACGAAGAGGGGGGAGCGCCACCCGAAGTGTTTGATGAGCTTGAAGCAGAAAAGAGTACGCTCGACCGCAAGCAACGAGCGTTGAATAGTCAGATTGAATCACTTAATGACCAGGTGGCAGAAATAAATGCTATGGGCAATCAAGGGAATCAGTTGATTGAAACCTACAACCGAGGAGTAGAAACCTTTAATGACACCTTCGGTTCAGGTCGAGAATTTACTCAGGGTGATTATGTCGGTGATGCGATTAATATTTATACGTTCAAAGATGCTGAAGAGTTGCGTTTAGTTCTGGTGCACGAACTCGGTCATGCGTTGTCGATCGATCACGTCGAGAGTGAGTCAGCGACAATGCACTTCTTACTGGGTGCGCAGTCAGGTTATGCACCAACAGCAGCTGACTTAGAAGCATTTGGGGCTATTTGTGGTCTGAGTACAGGAGCCAAGATGCGTCTGCAACTGATAACTGCATTGCAGGAGCTGATCAGTCGACTGCAGTAGTAGGGAGGTATATACTTAGTATTATTTCTAAATTTCTTTATATGGAATCACAATCACTTTTTAGTTACGGGTACATGCGTTGGCTGGCTGCAGCAGTGCTAGTAATGGCAGTATTGGCTTTGGCTGCATATGCTCAGGCCACCTGGGATCTTGTTGGTCAGGGGCAGTATGGTCCGACGACTATCTCGGTTCAAGGCGAGGGAGAGGTGTTGGCTAAGCCTGACATCGGCACGTTCTCATTCTCAGTGCGCGCTGAAGGTGTAGACGCGGCAGCAGCCCAAGAAGCTTCAGCTGAAGACACTAATGCTATCTTAGCGTTTCTAGACTCCGAAGGAGTGGAGGAGAAAGATGTTAAAACCCAGAACTACAACCTTAACCCGAAGTATCGGTATGAAGAGCGGGTGTGTGTTTCAGGCAGTTTTTGTCCACCGGGGGAGCGAGTGATTGATGGCTATGAAGTAAATCAGAGCGTCACCGTAAAGGTACGCGATCTTGATGCTGCGGGAGACCTGATCTCAGGTGTTGGAGAGCGCGGCGCTACTAATATCAGTAGCTTACAGTTCACTATCGATGACGAATCAACGTTGGAGGCTGAAGCACGGGCAAAAGCGATCGCTGACGCTAAAACAAAAGCTAAGCTATTGGCTAAAGATCTCGATGTGAAGTTGGTGAAGATTGCGGGCTTCTATGAGGAGAATGGTGGTTTTGGAGGCGAGATGTACTTTGCGGAAAGTCGAACCATGAACCTCGAAATGGCAATGGATGAAGCAAAATTTTCTCCCGAGCTACCAACCGGTGAAAACATGATTCGCCGAGTGGTGAATATTACTTACGAGGTAAAGTAATCGAAAGCGTGTAGAAAAAGTAAAGAGCGACCGTAAATTGGTCGCTCTTTACTTTTCTCAAACAAAGCGTATTATATATCTAATTCACCCCGCGAGGGGTTTTTTAGAACCACATTATTTTTCACACATCATGAATCGAATTAGCAAATATTTCAAAGATACCGTAGCTGAAATGAAGCACGTATCTTGGCCAACTCAGACGCAAACTATCATTTATAGTGCGTTAGTTATTGGTGTCTCTATCTTCGTAGCCTTGTTTGTAGGAGCGTTTGACTACGTCTTTACTCAGGTTCTTAACAGCGTTATTTAATTTATATGGCTAAGCAACACAGCACTGGTGAACGAAACTGGTACGCGATTCATACCTACTCTGGGTATGAAAACGCTGTCGCCCGTAACCTCAAGCAACGAATGGATTCGCTCAACATGAACGATAAGATTTTTGATGTAGTGGTCCCAACGGAAAAAAAGATTCGAGTGAAAGGTGGTAAGCGTGTCACTGAAGAAGAGCGAGTATATCCAGGGTACGTCTTGGTAGAGATGATCGTAGATGACGAATCATGGTACGTCGTACGAAACACCCCCCGAGTAACCGGATTCGTTGGTAGTGGAACACAGCCAGTACCGCTCTCTGAAGAAGAGTACAAGGCGCTAATGGGCCGAATGGAAGCAGATACTCCGAAGCACCAAGTAGACCTCTCGATTGATGACATGATCATCATCAATGATGGCCCATTCAAGGAACTAGAAGGGAAGGTAGGAGAGATTGATGAGGAACGAGGGAAGGTGAAAGTACTCGTTTCAATGTTCGGCCGCGAAACTCCGGTAGAACTCGACTTCCTCCAAGTTAAAAAGGTTTAACGAGCGTAGCGACTATAAACCTTTTATGTCCCGATTTGGGTTGTCCTTGGGCAAATCGCTAGACCAAAAAAGTTTAAAACTGACAGAATCAGCGCACTACTGCGTCGCTACAACAAAAATGATCCTCGCTGGGCACCTGCCCCACTCGGGTCATTTTTCTTTAGGCTCCTTGTATTTCATCTGATTCTGTCAGTTTTAGTTGGTGACTCATTCAATTTCTACATTTTTGCAAGAATACAAAGTAAAATCAAAAGCCGAGCACATAGTGTTCGGCTTTTTGGTATGATGATGAGTAATGTCTATGTATATGCGATCTCTCGCAGAATTAGCTAATGCTGATATTAATGAAATCGGAGGAAAAGCCCACTCGCTTGGAAAACTTATTTCTTTGGGGGTGAATGTACCACCTGGTTTTGTAATAGAAACAGACGCATTTGAGTTGGTTACGAGGGATATTCAGAATGAAATTAACCACATTCTTTCAATTACTAGTCCCTCACAGATTGAACAAATACGAGCAGAGGCGGTCTATATCCAGAAAGTAATACAAGGGTGCGCTATTCCTAAACAATTGATTACAGAAATTTTTGATTCATATAATTCACTAGGAAGTGTGGCTGTTGCAGTTCGATCTTCAGCTACGGTTGAGGATAGTAGTTCTGCTGCTTGGGCTGGGCAATTTTCAAGTTATATGAACGTGCAGTCAGATGATCTGTTAGAAGCTGTTAAAAAATGTTGGTCCTCGCTGTACTCAGCTGAAGCGCTCATGTATCGTTCACAGCATGATATTTTAAATACGTCTCTAAAAATGGCGGTTGTTGTTCAAGTGATGATCTTAGGTGAAAAATCGGGTGTAGGATTTTCTATAAATCCAGTTAATAATAATTATGATGAAATGGTCATTGAAGCAGCTTTCGGTTTAGGCGAGGCAATAGTGTCAGGTGTTATTACACCAGATAATTATGTTGTAGCGAAAGGCGCGAATAGTATTATTGATGAAAAAATAGCCACAAAAACCAAAGGATTGTTTTCAACTGATACCGGGAATGAGTGGAGAGATTTGTCAGATCAAGAAGCCACATCAAGAGTTTTAACAGATATGGAAATTAGCGAAGTTGCGAAAGTGATGCGATCAATCGAAGTAAGTACTAACGAGCCATGTGATGTTGAGTGGGTATTTGCTGACGATATTTTATATGTTACACAGAGTCGTCCAATTACAACTTTTAATCAAACTATTAAGCATTCGCAAACTGAGATACGGGCCATTAATCTTGATGAGTATCAAAAGTTTACTCAGATAGATGACGCCACTAGTTATTTTTTTGCCTTCGGATTTCTGTTTCATATTGCTGACTTGGGTGGGTTGGTGACGTACAGTAACGGTGTTTTTAAAAGCTATATATTAAAAGGGGCATTAGAAGCAACTAAAACTAAAGCTAAATCAATCTATCTAGATGCAGTTGCATACCAGCAATTAAAATCAGATGTTTTTCAGTCTTATGAGAGTGTTCAGGATACGTTTCAGACTTTAAAAATGGAGTGCACAAAAGCGAATCTGTTGCCGTACTTGGATGCCGTCGATGAATTATCGGCCCAATACCGCTTTACTGAATTTTTCTATACTGATGGTATTTACGAAGCTAAAGCTGAGGACCTAAACTTTATTCGTGATTTTGAAAAGTTTAAATTAGGGGGGAGAAAAATGGTCAACCAGATTGGATACACAGATGATGCCTTAATGAAGCAGTTATTGCAGTGGGTATCAGAAATATTTTCTATTCCTCTGTCGGATTTACAGTGGTATAAAATGCCTGAGGTAGTCAACCTATTTGACAATCCTACGCAACGAATCACCCCTGAGTTACTGGCCGAGCGACGGAAAGGCTATGTTATGTATTTTGATGAACTTGTTCTCTTGCACGAACACGCTGGTGAAAAAGTTGAGCATATCATCTATGAGTCTGACACTGATGATTTGGTTGGGCTAACAGCCTTCCCGGGGGTTGTACAAGCTATTGCACGAGTGGCTCACGTATCTGCCTCAAATTTTGAAGAAATGAGTCAACTTGTGCAAGAGATACGGGCAGGTGAAGTATTGGTGGTTGATTCAACTGTGCCTGAAATTATAGCTGCGTGTGGAAAAGCTGCTGCTATAATAACAAACCAAGGAGGTATGTTATCCCATGCGGCCATTGTTGCTCGAGAGTTACAGATCCCGTGCGTGGTTGGAGTAGAAGGAGCAACGAGTAAAATTAAAACGGGGGATAAGATTGAAGTTAATGCCAACACAGGTGTTATTAGAAAGCTATAATTATTTGATATGAGCGAAAGATTTAATGAAGCAACAGGCATGAAACATGGTGTTGAACAACAAATTGAGTCAGAATTGTTTCTTGATCCAGAACGTTGGCAGAACACCTCAGTGCAAACTTTTTCATTTCGTCGTCATGCAGAATGGCATAAGCCTAACACCAAAAATGGGGTCCCAGGTAGTTTGACAGAAGAAGGGGTTAGACAAGCAAAACATGATGCAATTGCTTGGGCCAAAGGGGCTGCCGCTCTTTTTGGTGAAACAGATCAGATGATTGTGATTGGAGAAAGTCCAACAGCCATCATCTCAAGATCTGAAGTTAATACGCCAGCACCCACTGAAGGTGAGAAGAAAAAAAAGAATATGCGGGCAGTGGCACGAACTTCAATTACCGGGGCAATTTTTGAAAAAGCACTCGCGTATCAATCTGGTTTAGTGGTGAAAGAGCAGGCGCCACAAAAAGCTGAATTAGAGAGTGAACGCCTGAGAGACACTACTGGTGGTCCACGTGAAAATCAAGTATTGCCATACAATCGCGCTAAGCGACCGTTTTTGGGTGATTATGGTGAGTCTCTTGATGCGGACTTTGCTGAGTTAGATCCAGATACTATCCCAGCTGAATTAGAGCGACGACTAGCTGCCCTTGATACATTTGAAGGATTAGTAAAAGAGCAATATGGAGGCAAGACTGCTGAGTTTTGGCATGCTTTTGTTACTGACACGTTACCAGAACCCTTTATAACCGCTTTAGAAGAAGCACACTGTTCAAATGGTCGAGAGTTAGCGCAGCGTTTTGTATCTCACCTAGAAAGTGCTGGAACAGAAGTAGAGGAAGGCGCAAAATATATCGAGCTTGATTTTACTCATGAGGAGACGATGCGTTCATTTTTGTTTCAGTTAGGATCGTATGCGGCTCTGCAGGACTCTAATTGGGATCAAAATGATACTACGACTCTTACGAGTCCAATTGATTATATTGAAGGTTTTGACGCACATGTAACAAGTGACGGGGAACTAGTTGTTAATCGTAGTGAACAATCTGTAAGTGTAAATTTAACAGAATTCAAGAGATATTTAGATCCAAATTAAATGTATGATTGAACTAGAACTAACGTACTTAGCGAAGTCACTCCCTGTTGGGTTATCCTCCTGTGACGCTAAAGAGATTATAGATTTATATGTTGAAAATGGCACCGATCACGCTGACTTACGGATTCGTAAAAATGGGGACAGGTACGAATTGACTCGTAAGGTACCGACCTCCGAAGGAGATGCGTCAAAACAAGAAGAGACCACGATTCCTTTAATGGAAGAAGAATTTAACAGTTTTAAATCAATTCGGTGCCGTCGAGTTTCTAAACTACGCTATTTTTACGAACATGAAGGAAGAACGGCTGAGTTCGATGTATTTACTGGAGATCTTGCTGGCTTAGTAGTAGTTGATTTTGAATTCCAAACAGAGACAGAAAAAGATAACTTTATGATGTCAGACTTTTGTCTGGCAGATATTACGCAAGAAAAGTTTATTGCTGGTGGGGTGTTGGCAGGGAATAGTATGGATAATTTGAAATCTGATCTAGATACATTTAATTATCAGAAGTTACACCTCGCCTAATTTTTGCTACTATGTATTTCTATGGAATATCTAGCACTTATTGGTACGGTGACACTCATCCATCTGTTGGGGGTTATTAGTCCTGGTCCTGATTTTATTGTAGTCGTTAAAAACTCTCTAACTTATTCTCGACGGACGGGTATTTGGACTGCTGTTGGCATGGGGGCTGGTATCAGTGTTCATATGTTGTACTGCGTCCTTGGTTTAGCTTTACTAATATCACAGTCGATTTTGTTGTTTACAATTATTAAATTCTTGGGCGCGGCGTATTTAGTGTATCTAGGAATTACTGCCATCCTGAGTAAGTCTCAAGCAGTCTCCGTAACAGCTGAAGAAAGTAAGGCTGAGATTTCGCGCTGGCAAGCGGTGCGGATTGGTTTTCTGACTAATGCTCTTAATCCAAAGGTGACCCTCTTTTTCTTAAGTCTCTTTACGCTCGTAATCGATCCAGCAACTCCCGGTATCATTCTCATGGTCATGAGTCTAATTATGATCACTAATACTACTCTCTGGTTTACGATTGTTGCCTTGGCCTTTACCCAAGAACGAGTACAACACCAACTCAATCGATTTCAGAGCGTGTTTAACAAATTCCTTGGTGGGGCACTAGTCGCTCTTGGCATTAAGGTTGCGTTTACAGATCGTTAAGTGATTGATTTTCCTACATATATAGGTTATTCTAGCGGCGCTTCTAAAGGGAATGATTGTTTGGACCAATCATCCTTTTATCAACAACTAAAATTATTTTATGGCAAAGCAATTAATTAAGCAGGTAAAGGTACAGGCGATCGGAGGAAAAGCAACACCAGCGCCACCACTTGGGCCAGTACTGGGACAAGCGGGTATTAACATTGGTGAATTCGTAAACCAATTCAACGAACAGACGCGAGACCGAATGGGGGAGATTGTGCCAACAATCATCAACGTATACGATGACCGGTCGTTCGACTTTGTTTGCAAGACTGCTCCTGCATCACGAATGATCCTTAAGGCAATTGGAAAAGATAAGGGATCTGGAAAGAACCTAGTTTCTAAAGTTGGCGACATTACGCGAGCGCAGATTAAAGAAATTGCTGAAGCTAAGATGGTAGATATTTCTGCAAACGATATCGATGCAGCAATGAAAATTATCGAAGGAACCTGTAAATCAATGGGAGTACACGTTAAGGACTAATTGTGTACCGAGGCTGTCTAGTATTTTCTCCAGAAAATACTGAAACTGGTACAGCTTCTGTTAAGAAGTACATGTTAAAGATTAGCTTCTAATCACAACATAAAACTGACGTGCTGGCCCTAGGGCCAGCACGTCAGTTTTGTTATACTCTGCGCAGCTTATGGAAATAATTCCAATTAAAACCAGAATCCTGACTCCACCAAAAGATGATTTATTTGCAGTGCTCGATGAATCACTTGATTTAGTGATGGAGGGAGACATTGTAGCTGTCTCTTCTAAGGTAGTAGCTATCCACGAAGGAAATTGTCGCTTAGTAGCAGAAACCGACAAAGCTGCTTTGGTCCAAGCAGAAGCTGATTTAGCCATTCCGCGTGACTATTGGGGTTCGGATCTCACCGTGAAGCACGGTGCTTTTATTGGTACAGCCGGCATCGATGAAAGTAACGCAAATGGGTATTTCGTTATGTTGCCTAAGGAGCCTTTTAAAAGTGCGGAAGCTATTCATGGATACTTATGTCGACGATTTAGTTTACAGAATGTTGGGGTATTGGTGACTGATAGTCACTCCCATCCGTTGCGTCGCGGAGCCGCGGGGGTGTCGATTGGATTCTGGGGGTTTGAACCGGTGATCAATCATGTGGGAGAAGAAGATTTGTTTGGTCGTGAGATGAAGATTGAGGTGAGTAACTTAGCTGACGGTTTGGCAGCCGCTGCTAATGTAGTGATGGGCGAAACAGCTGAGTGTCAACCAGTCGCTATAATCCGTAATGTGCCGGGGGTGACCTTTACAACCGAAAACCAAAAAGCCAAGCTCATCGTACCGTTCGCTGAGGATACATTTCGAGTGTTGTACGAACGATTCTTGCCACCGTCAATAGATTAAAAATGCTAGGATATATTTATGAAAACTATCTATGTCGGCATGGCGCTGACAGATGCTCCAAAAGAATTTCGTAATCGTTTCCAAACTGAATTAAAAAATCAGCTACGATCATTGCCAGAAATAGAGGTGCTTGATTTTGTGGGACTAGAGAATGGTAGTGAGGTAGATGTCTACGAGTATGATCGTGCTTGTACTGAGTCATGTGATTTGATGGTGGCTATTTGTGATTATTCTTCATTAGGTTTAGGTATGGAATTAGTGTTTCGCTACCATACTGGGAAGCCTTTGGTATTATTTGCACACAAAGATGAATATGTATCGCGGATGGTGACAGGATTTACGCAGAAAGAAAACATCCCGTATCATCACTTTGATACTGTCGCTGACATTATTGAAGTAGTAAAATTAGAGCTTGCCAAGCTGTAGGGAGTCAACTGGCGTGGTATATTTGAGCAATTATGAATCCGGAACGAAAAGGCGCCTTACCAAGTCAGAAGCTATCTGATCTAATTGAAGCCGGTTTTGTAGTGGGAGCAAACCCAGCCAACATTTCTCCCGCGTCTCTTGATTTGTCCGTGTCGAGTGAACTCTATGAAATCACCGGACTCTTGCTGCCGAAACGAGGTGAGAAAATCCGTGACTTACTCGGTCTCATGGGGGCGACTGATCATGATATCGCCACACCCCTACAGTGCGATCGAATGTATTTGGTGCGACTCAATGAAACGCTGGAGTTACCAAAAGAAGTCTATGGCTTCTGTAATCCAAAGTCGTCAACCGGTCGCCTTGATATGCACGTGCGTGTTCTCGCTGATGGCGTACCACGCTATGACTCGGTGACACCCCGCGGGTATGTCGGTGAACTCTGGGCCGCCGTACACCCCAAATCATTTGCGATTCAGATCCACGAGGGGACACCGCTGACGCAACTCCGCCTCTTTACCGGTGATACGCGTCTGGGGGAGCTCGACTTAGAGATTGCCCTGAAGCAACACGAACTGGTGTATCACGAAACAGAAGATCGACCACTCCAGTACGATGAGCTCGTGACGCACGATAAAGATGGCGCTCTTATTCTCACTGCGATGATTGGCGACGATGTCTGCGGCTATGTCTGTACCGCGGATAAAACCCAGGTGGTTGATGTCGCGCATGTGGCCGGGTATACAGGAAGTGATTTCTTCGCCCCAGTGTATGCAAAAGACGGCGTATTGAAATTAGAGCGAAACAAATTTTATATTCTCTCCGGCGCTGAGCGGGTGCGTATCCCACCGACCCTCGCGAGTGAGATGGCCCCAATGGATGAACGCAGTGGTGACTTCCGCTCACACTACGCCGGCTTTTTAGACCCGGGGTGGGGCTGGGGGGAAGATGGTGCCGGGAAGGGACGACCATTTACCCTTGAGGTCCGACCATTTGAAGACGTGGTCGTTCGGGCCGGCCAGCCAATTGCCAAGATCAAGTTTGAAACTATGACCGAAGAACCCATGATTCATTACGACACTAAGGAATCAAACTATCTGAAGCAAAGCGGCCCAAAGTTAGGGAAGCAATTTAAATAAAAAACTGCACCTGATCAGGTGCGGTTTTTTATTTAAATTGTGTTGAGGTATTCCTCTAAGAAGCTTATTTCCCGAGCGAGGATGAAGTGGCCTTCATAGTGTTTTGGAGTGTCAGTTTTCATATTCTCAAGCACCTGCTCTGGAGGTAGCCAGAGGGTTTCTTGACCTTCTTCAATCTCGCCTGGTTCGAGATTGGTAGGTCCAATGTCACCAACTACTTTTACCACAAAGCACTTTGAAATATGGAGCCACATCCACTCATTGCGGTATTCTATCGTCATTCCGATTGGGCAGATTGGATCGCAGTCACAGCCAACTTCTTCAAGAATTTCTCGTTTTAATGCTGCTTCGACAGATTCACCGATTTCTATACCACCACCAGGAAGTTTGTGATAAGTGTAAGTGTTGAGATATTGGGTAGCCATTTCTCCAGAGTCATTTAACAAAATAGCGCGGGCACTTTTTCGAAGTTCGTATTTTTCACCCAAAAGCTCAGTCTCACCAAGGCCAAGACTTTTCTCAGTAATTTCATTGAGTACTTTCATAGCACTTATTCTTTAGCAGTAATATCGTGCTCGCCGCGTTTCACATCGAAGCGGTCGATGTCAGCATCGAGGTGGATCTGGAGGCCGGCGCTGTCGAAGGTGTCGCTGAGGATGTTGGCCATGTCAGCCGCTTGGTAGCGAAGGGTTGGGTGGACGAAGCGAGTGGCGCGTAGCTCTACCATGTATACCACCGCTGGTAGGTCACCGGAGAAGTTACACGAGACGTTGTAACCCATCGGGACGTAGTACTGCTTGGCTTCAGGAGAGATATCGAGAGCGTCGGTCTTAGCTTTGAGGTCAGCAATGAGGGCCGTCGCTTCAGTTTTGAGACTGTCAGAAAGTTCGTCAAGGTACCAAGCGTTGAAGCCAATGTCTGAGGTCAGAAGCGGCATGCGCTGCGTGATGGCGCGGTGTCGTTGAATGTCTCGGAATGATCCAAAGTCGAGCAGGTAGTCAAACTCTACTTCACCGAGCGTTCCTAATGACTTTGGTAGTTCGGCGTATTGTGGGCGCTGCTCGAGTACTTCTCGGTGAGTGGCCAATCGGTCGGTATCAATCCCGTTACGCACCAGCTTCAGCTTCGGGCAGTCGACATCGTGATGGTAGTAGTGGGTGTTCATCACCAGCTTGGTGTATTCCTCTGATGTTTCGTAGCGCTTGTCGGTGAAGGAGTTGGGGAAGGCAATGAGAAGGGCTTGCTCAGTGGCTTCAGCAATTTCGCGTACTTCAGCGAGGGGGTGATGACGGAGCTGGGCAACTTTGTCGGCGAACTGTCGCAGGTTGCCGTGCCAGGCGAGGTTGGTGGTGGCGCCAGCGGGGAGGAAGCCTCTCGTGGTATCAAAAGCCCGGGCCGCGATCGCTTTGTTGTATACGCCTTCCTTTTCTCCATCTTGTATTGGGTACCGTTCTTTGAGGACGTCTTTCATTTCGTTCACTGCTTTGAGGTAGAACGTTCTCCACGTTTCTACGATCGTTTCACCCTCGGTCGAACCAGCTGGATTCATGAAGGCTTGTTCGGCAAAGTCGATGTAGCGGGTTGATGATTCTTGGCCCGAGTAGAGCTTCCAGTCTTGGATCGCTTTAGCCGCCAACATCGACACACCTTCAATGAAGAGGGTAGCGCTCCCACAGTCACCAATTGATTTGTGGCCGTAGCCGACATAGAAGGTCGACATGAATTTCTCTGATCCTTTCTCAGCTAAGATCTCGAGGTGCCCATCAATCCCTTCAGTGGAGCGGGAGTGCAGCGCCTGGAGCATGGCTTCAGATTCAGCGTTGATAGTAGCGTCAGTGTTGAGGACAACAACTTGGCCGCCGTTTTTAAGACTTTGGCGAGTGTGGGTGATAGCAGCGATAGTGCTCATAGGTAGGGGCTTAGGAATTAATACGTTTATTTTAGCATTTGACACCCGGGCCACAGCCTTGACGCCCACGCAACCCTGTTTCTGATTATGGAAATATTTGAATAGCTTAAGTTTCCAGTGATACTATATATGTAATGTCTGGAAAACTAATTGTGATCGATGGAGGAGATGGAGCAGGCAAGGCTACTCAGGCTAAGTTACTGATTGAGCGCCTGCAAGCTGATGGTCATCAAATCGAAACGTTAGATTTTCCCCAATATACGCAGAATACTTTTGGCCAGTTGTTGCGGACGTGTCTTGATGGATATTGTAATGATTTTATGAATACCGATCCGCGGATCGTCTCGACTATTTACGCGGCTGACCGGTTTGAGAGTAAACCAAAGTTAGAAGCGTGGCTAAGCGAAGGCAAGGTGGTGGTGCTCGACCGATATGTGAGTGCCAACATGATGCACCAAGGAGCGAAGATTAAAGACGAAGCCACCCTCAAAGGTTTTCTCAAATGGCTTGATCATATCGAGCACGAGATCTTCGGGATCCCGCGACCGGATCAAATTTTCTACTTCGATATCCCGCACGAGATTCGCCAGAAGTTAAAGCAGCAAGCAGTGGCAGAAGGGAAGCATGGCAAAGAAGTAAAAGAAGATGTGGCGGAGAAAGACGAACAGCATCAGATTGATACCGAGGAGCGGGCCCGACAGATTGTGGCGCTGCTTAACAATTGGCATCGAGTAAATTGTTGTACTGAAGATGGGGAGCTGCGGACGCGAGAAGCTATTCATGAAGAGGTATACGAAATCGCTAATAAATTATTTACATAATATGGATTTCAACGACTACCAAACCACTTCAAGGAAGACTGCGGTCTACCCAAACAAAGATGATGATTTTGTGTACATTACCCTGGGGCTTGCTGGTGAAGCAGGAGAGGTGGCAGAGAAGTTTAAGAAGTTGATTCGTGATCATGGAGTATATAAGCCATCGCAGCTGACAGACGAACAGCGGGGAGAAATCGCTAAGGAGTTGGGAGATGTGTTGTGGTATCTGACGCAACTCAGTACCGAGTGTGGTCTGAAGCTGGGTGACATCGCTGAGCAGAACATAGAGAAGCTGACCTCTCGGTTAGAGCGTGGTAAAATAACCGGAAATGGAGATAATCGCTAAGTAAGAATTCGCCTATGATCTAATGAATGTCGTTCACGTATCTGTAGAGCCAAGCCATCAGGGCTTTTATTACTGTATTTTAAGACTATAAAACATGAACGAATACCAATTCATTAAAGAACAGGATCCAGAGTTGTACGCCACGTTAGTGGGAGAAGAAGAGCGGGAGCGAAAGGGGGTGGAGTTGATCCCCAGCGAGAACTACGTCTCCATGGCAGTCCGAGAAGCCGCTGGATCAGTGTTTACCAATAAATACTCCGAAGGCTACCCGGGCCGACGCTATTATGGCGGGCAAGAATTTACCGACCAGATGGAACAGATTGCGATTGATAGGGCGTGTCAGTTATTTAAAGCCAAGTATGCCAACGTGCAACCCCTCGGGGGAGCAGCGGCAAACGTAGCGATGTACTTTGCGCTGATGGAACCAGGCGACACCGTACTTGGGATGGATCTGAGTCACGGTGGGCACCTCACCCACGGACACCCAACCACTGCCATCAACAAAGTTTTCAACTTCGTGCGCTACAAGATGAAAGACGTCGACACGGGTGAGATCGACTACGAAGCGTTGCGTGAAGTGGCACTGGAGCATAAGCCAAAAATTATCTTGGCTGGCTTCTCTGCCTACAGTCGCGAACTCGACTACGCGAAGTTTAAAGAGATTGCGGATGAGGTGGGTGCGTACACGGTCGCTGACGTCGCCCACATCACCGGATTGATTGCTGCGGGTGTCGTGAAGAACCCTTTTGACTACGGCTTTGATGTGATGACGATGACAACCCATAAGTCACTGCGTGGTCCACGCGGGGGAATGATCGTGGTGCGGGAAGACGCTGAGATTGCCAAAAAGATTAATAAGGCGGTCTTCCCAGGGATGCAGGGTGGTCCACATATGCATCAGATTGCAGCGAAGGCAGTCGCCTTTGGTGAAGCGCTGCAACCAAGCTTTAAAGACTATGCTGCGCAGATTCTTAAAAATGCCAAAGCTATGGAGGTAGTATTTAAAGAGGCTGGAGCCCGAATAATTTGTGGAGGGACTGACAACCATTTGTTGTTGGTAGATGTCACACCACTTAATTTAACTGGTAAAGAAGCGGAAACTGTTATTGATGAGGTAGGAATTACTCTTAACAAAAATATGATTGCTGACGATCCTCGAAAACCAATGGACCCATCTGGGATTCGCTTCGGGACACCAGCAATGACGACACGTGGCATGAAAGAAGGAGAGGCAACGCGCTTAGCTGAAATTATGATTGAAACAATGCGGCACAAAGACGACGCCGCGAAGAAAGCTGAGTTGCAAGTAGAAGTACAAGCGATGTGTGAAGCGTTCCCGGTGCCGGAGGTAATGATGTAGAGTCTTGGTATCATTAATGATACCAAGACTTGAGAGTAGAGGGAGATAGAAAAAGAAAAGGCCGTGAGCTTCGCTCACGGCCTTTTCTTTTTTCAAAATTGTAGTAAAGTCCTAATACTGTCGTATATCCACTCAACCGCACGCCACGGTTCCCTCCTGCTGGGAAGGAGTGTTGATGAGCGATAGTTTGGGTGGCTCCCATACATATAAGTAGCGAGAAGTTGTTCGAGCTGTATGGAAGCCACCCTTTTTTAATTCGACCCCTGCCCGGGGCCTGCCGATGGACGCATCCTGTGTCTCGTAGGCACCAGGATGCGTCCAAACATATTGGGCGCTTTTTTCTTGCAAATTTATTTTCTTATGGTATTGTCCTGCAACAATCAATTCTGCTGCTTGTAAGTTGCGTAATGTGGTTGTCTTGCTTTCGTCACGCGGCTTCTCGTGTGGGGCACAGAAGCGCGATGTGGGGCTGAACGGAGTGAGGGGCGCATTAGCTGCCCGACTCCTTTGGCAGCTGATGCGCCCGATTCCAATGAATCGGCGCTTTTTTTATACTCAATCAAAATCAAGGTACAATACCGGTATGCAAATGCCGACCGCAGCTTCACTTCCTAAAGTTCCCCAAAAACAAGCCAGCCTGATCCGACGGCACTGGTTAACGCTGGCTTTCATACTGGGATTCATTGTCGACAATCTGACGCTCAACCGCGTTGATCAACTCTTTGACAACGTTATTCTCTTTTCTTACGTCGTGATTGCCACGGCTAGTATTTTCTTCCTCTATGCTGGCGCAGCCGGGAAGTTGCCGGAGAAGTGGATCCCGCGGGCGCGGAAGTACGCGCCGCTGGCGGTGCAATATGCCTTTGGTGGGCTCCTCTCAGGGATGCTTATCTTCTATGGCCGCTCGGGCGCTTGGACGGAGAGTTGGCCGTTTCTCTTAGTGATTGTAGCGGTGATCTATGGTAATGAAACCATCAAAGATCGCTCAGCGCGCTTGGTATTTAACTTAGCGGTATTTTTCATCGCTCTTTTTTCATACGTGGTTTTAGTGATTCCTGTCTTTACCGGTTTTATGGGACCGTGGGTGTTTGTCGGCAGTGGATTGATTGCGCTCTTCTTAATGTACGTCTTTATCCAGCAGCTCTACAAAATCATTCCCAATTTCTTGCAGCTGCAGATGCGGGCGGTGGTGTTCTCGATTGGGGCGATCTTCGTTGGGTTTAACTTTCTCTACTTCACTAATATCATTCCGCCAATTCCATTATCACTGAAAGACGTGGGAATTTATCATTCGGTGGTTCGGTTTGAAAATGGTGATTACCAACTGAAGTACGAGGCAGGGAGTTGGTGGCAGTATTTTAAAGATTCTAATGATACGTTTCATGCGCGCGGCGGTGATAATGTGTTTTGTTTTGCCCAGGTCTTCGCCCCAACCAAAATTCAGATTGATATTTATCACCACTGGGAACGCTTTGATGAATCAGCTGACGAATGGAAGACTCATAGCCGGATTTCATACCCCATCAGTGGCGGCCGCGACGGTGGTTTCCGAGGCTATACCTTTATCAAAAACTACCAAGCGGGGAAGTGGCGCTGTTCAGTAGAAACTGGACGAGGCCAGGTGTTGGGGCGCGAAGTGTTCCATATCGAGACAAACAGCGAGCCAGAGGAATTGGTGACACGAGTGGAGTAGCTTTACTTTTTATTTTTTTCTCGTATCCTGCAAGATTAGAGAGTCAAAATTTAGTAAGGGAGACTAAGATGAATAAAATTACACCACTTGGTCTCGTTCTTGACGAGCTTCAGGAAGTATATCCCACTATGGAAATAGAGGGAGGAAGTATCACATTGAGAGTAGACGCAGGAGAAGGTGTTTTTGGATTCGGATGGATAAGTGTAGATCAAGTTTCATTTGAAGGAATGAAAATTGATCTTGAGTTTGTGTGGGTTGATCCTGAAAAAGAAATTCTAAGAATATCTGACTTTGATTACTTGCGCACGGTATTGAGCATCGCTGAATTTTTTGGGCCTGAAGAAATAAAGCTCACAGCTGAACCGCACGAAGATCTTTGGGCTCCTTGTATGACAAGGTCTGTACACTTGTTGATTGATAGTGATGGAGATTTGATTCCGGGAGAGATCACTCCTTTTTTACTTGATAGCATTTCAAAGTGGCAGCAAATTTCCCATTTCGTTGACGGCGCTTTGTGGTCAGGCCTTACTACAAGAACTATGGGTAAGCTAGAAGGTTTACCTAAACACCGCGCAATCTAATCGCAACGCGAAAGGAGATTGTGCGGTTTGATTGTTTCTGGGGGAGGGATGGGCAGGTATCTAACTTTTGCTTGCAAAAATTGGGTGCTCTGGTACTATTTCGCCACTGCACCGGCCTATGGTTGGGGTAGGGCAATTCATATCGCTCTTTCACACTCGCGTGTGCGAAGTAGTAACGAAACTGGTTCTCGTGGCGTTACTCCTCTGTATTCGTGTATCGCTTTTTTTATATAAAAAGCAGCCGTGTGCGGTAACTTATAAATACTTAGTAATTACATTACGATTATGGCCGATTCATTCGATCGATCAAAGCCGCACATTAACGTAGGTACTATTGGTCACGTTGACCACGGTAAGACTACACTTACGGCTGCGATCCTAAACGTACTAGCGCAAGCTGGCGAAGGATACACTGCAAACCTTAAAGCAGTAGAAGACATTGATAAGGCGCCAGAAGAAAAGGCGCGTGGTATTACAATTTCTCTTTCTCACTCTGAGTACGAGACTCCCAACCGACACTACGCGCACATCGATGCGCCTGGTCACGCCGACTACATTAAGAACATGATTACTGGTGCTGCCCAAATGGACGGGGCTATCCTTGTGGTGGCTGCGACTGATGGTGCGATGCCACAGACCAAGGAACACATCTTGCTTGCAAAGCAAGTAGGAGTACCAAAAATGCTCGTATTCCTCAACAAATGTGACATGGTAGATGACGAAGAAATGATCATGTTGGTAGAAGAAGAACTACGAGAAGACCTTACCAAGGCTGGTTTTGATGGAGAGAATGCTCCAATCATCCAAGGTTCAGCGTTGAAGGCACTCGAAGAGCCAGCGGGAGACTGGGGTAAGAAGATCCTCGAACTAGCTACAGCCATGGATGAGTACTTCCCAATGCCAGTACGTGAACTCGATAAGCCATTCCTAATGCCAGTTGAGGACATTTTCTCAATTGAAGGACGCGGTACAGTAGTAACTGGTCGGGTAGAACGAGGGTCAGTAAAGGTAGGTGAAGAAATTGAAATCGTTGGAATCAAGGATACCGTTACAACTACAGTAACTGGAGTTGAAATGTTCAACAAGCAGCTCGACTCAGCGCAAGCTGGAGACAACGCTGGTATTCTCCTGCGAGGGACTAAGAAGGAAGACGTACACCGAGGTCAAGTACTCGCTGCCAAGGGTTCTGTAACTCCACACACTGAGTTCGAAGCTGAAGTATACGTACTTGGTAAAGAAGAAGGTGGACGTCATACTCCATTCTTCTCAGGGTACAAGCCACAGTTCTACATCCGAACCACGGACGTAACTGGAGACGTAACCCTAGCTGAAGGAACTGAAATGGTAATGCCAGGAGATACTGCAACGTTCAAAGTGAAGTTGGTAGCTCCAGTTGCTATGGAAGAACAAACTAACTTCGCGATTCGTGAAGGAGGTAAGACAGTAGGTGCTGGTGTGATCACTAAAATTGTCGCGTAAGCACTAATTCATTCACACTATGGCTACAACAAAAACTACATCAAAAAAAGACGTTGCTCCAACTGGAGAAATCCAGAAGCTCCGCATTCGGGTGCGAGCGTACGAGCACAAAATTCTTGACCAGTCAGTGAAGCAAATCATTGATACTGCTGCTCGGTTTGATGCCGACGTAGTAGGACCAATCCCGTTGCCAACTGAAATCAAGAAGTACACCGTAAACCGTTCAACGTTCGTCCACAAAGACGCGCGAGAACAATTCGAAATGCGCATGCATAAGCGTGTCATCGACATTATGAACCCAAGCGGTAAGGTCATTGAAGCCTTAACCAATCTCTCACTTCCGTCTGGTGTGAACATCGACGTGAAGATGATGTAAGGAGCTGAAGCATACTTCAACTTCTTTCTACCTTCGCTCATGTCGCTCGGTAGTAAAACTAAGTGATAGAGCGCTCGTAGAAGTTTGCCATAGCAAAAGACCGACTCCGAAAGGGGTCGGTCTTTTGTGTTGCCGCGGACAAGAAATTACTTACTAATAGACTGGTCGTACCAGGTTACTAAACCAATGTTTGTAAAGATTTTTATTTTTCCTGGTAC
This sequence comes from uncultured Candidatus Saccharibacteria bacterium, assembly GCA_964350735.1. GTDB lineage: Bacteria > Patescibacteriota > Minisyncoccia > Phycocordibacterales > UBA918 > OLB19. The sequence goes on along the minus strand of CAYGKO010000001.1, from coordinate 44,038 downwards.
CGGTATACTGCTCGTAATGAAATATCTAAACTGGCTGCAGTCATATCGGATTGATGTCTATGTATTCTTCGCCGCTCTGACATTTAGCTTGTGGCAATACCTGCCCAGTCAGAAAACGGGTGGGATTGATGACCGTCTGACTGTGGGGTTTTGTTTCATGTGCGGGCTGGTGTGGATTTATTTATATAACAAAACCACTGATCGCGTAGAAGACGCTGTTTCGCAGCCGCAAGAAATGATGAGTGAATCATCGCACCAATGGGCCAAGCGGTTATTACCACTTTTGATTGTGATCCCAGCCACGATTTTATATGTGATAGATATGCCGGTGCTTCCGTATCTAATTTATATTGGGATTGGCTGCTTGTATTCATATCCTGTCTACAAGCACTACCGCGTGAAGAACATATTTTTCTTAAAAAACTTCTGGGCGTACATTGATATGTTCTTACCGATTTGGTTCGGCGTGTATATTTACTTCCCAAACGAAAACACTGTTTTATTCGCTGGTGCACTCGTGAGTTTCGCGTTCTTCTACCTGGCGGGGGAAGTACTTTGGGATATTCGTGATGTTGCAGGCGACCGAGTATCCAAGGTAAATACTATTCCAGTCGTACTAGGGGTGCCCGTAGCCAAGATCATTGGCTTGGTATTTGTAGCAATCGGGCTAGCGATGTCGTACGACTATCATGTGGCAAATTATGCGGTAGCGGGAGTATTGGCTGGGTATCTATATTTCCTCCAACCTGCTAGTGCGAGGATCCATTTTCATCTGATGCTCTATGTCTTGAGTGGGATAATCTTTTTGGGGGCATGGTTCTAGGTTCTTTCTTTGCGAGAGTGTTTTCTCTGGGATTGGCATTTAGTTTGGTTAGTTTTTTTTCACCCGCACTCGTACTGGTCCTGATTATCTTTCTCGGTCAGGCTCATTTTATCTTGGCCTACTGGTATACGTTTGAACGGCTGGGGAAGTGGTGGCGGTCTGATTTTTTTAGACTTTGGTTTAGCGCAGTCGTTGTCTTCATGTTGCTAGGTTTATTCGAGGTGTTTTCGCCGACGTTTTGGATTGTATTTGCTGGGGCACTGTTTGTGCTGCACAACTGTATCGACGACGTCACCCTCATTTCGGGGTATATAGACTGGTTCAGTATCTTGGTTATTTTCAATGGCGTACTACTGTTATTTACTCTGGAGTTATCGTCGCTGGCTACTGGCTTTGTGTACGGAGAGACAAAGCTGCAGGTGTTGGCTGGAGTGTCATTTATAATCACCTTGGCGGGGCTGCGTATCCATCGCAGTCAGGGCAACTATTTTGCTTTGTATAGTATCTTGCTTGCAACGCTATCAATGATACTGATTTTAGTTGTCGACGTCGTGCCGGTGATGTTGGTTCTCGGTTGTATTATTTTGTTCCATTACTTTTTGTGGTACGTGGAGTATTTACAAAAGCTGTGGGGGAAGGGGCCGGCACGTACGACGTATGCGAAGCGGGTGTTGGGAGTAAATCTGCTACTCGGAGCTATCGCAACAGTTGCGTGGTATGGATTTACCTTACCCGGACATGAGTATTTTTTTAGTGAAACGTACTTCTTTATTTGGACGGCACTACATATTATCTTTTCGTTTATTCCCAAAGATATAAAGCTGTTTTAAAACAAAAAACGCTCACCGTAGTGAGTCGTTCATCCTCGCCGCGGGTGCGGCGAGGGGCGTTTCATAGGGAGGCGGATGGTACTTTATGTCACGTCTTCAGCGATTTCGACAAGTTTAGTCTTGGTTTGAGATGTTTGGATCCAAAAGACCTGAACGATCATGATACGACGGTCTTTTAGGGTTTGAAAAGCATCTTTCGAATGCATTCGGTAAAGATTCCCTTCTCGATCGACTGCATAGACACATCCAGCGTCTTCGTCGAAGAATATGCTCATGACCCCATCAAACCCATCGTCATTAGGCGTAAACGCCGATCCGTCGGATGAGCGCCACACTCTGTCGGTGATGAGATTGAGTACCGCAGCGGTAAGAACTGGCCATTCGTTCATTTGAACACTCCATGTTTGAACGTTTGTTGTATAAAACCACATCAGCTTGCAAAAGGCAAATATGTAGGTATACTACCCCCAGCTTTAAAAGACCTATGTTCGGTGATTGCAGCTTTGCTGCATGAGAACCAATGGGCAGAAATCGCGCGGTTTTGCGTGCGGACTTCTGTCCGCGCTAGCAAAACTGCGCGATTTCTCATTTGTGGTCTAATAAAAGCAACATTATTAGATAGTTCAAAATAAATGAAATTTATTTTAGGAACCAAAGATGGCATGACACAGGTGTTTGACGCCGATGGTGTGTGTCATCCAGCAACGGTACTCCGGGTTGAACCAACTATGATAACACAGCTAAAAACCACCGATTCTGACGGCTACCAAGCGGTCCAGGTGGCAACTGGTTCACAAAAGGAGCACCGGGTAAACAAAGCCGAAAAAGGACATCTTGGCGGTGCATTTGCACACGTACAAGAATTCCGCGCACGCGCTAGTTTTGACGAAACTCTCGAAGGCTTCGAGAAAGGTCAAACTCTCGATGCATCTGTGTTTGAAGCTGGCGATACTGTAGTAGTGTCAGCTACTTCAAAAGGTAAAGGTTTCCAAGGTGTAGTTAAGCGCTACAACTTCAAAGGAGACAAAGCCTCTCACGGACGAAAGCACTCAAGTCGTAAAGCCGGTTCAATCGGTGCGACTGGGCCAGCTCGTGTTTTTAAAGGAAAGAAAATGGCTGGACGAATGGGAGCTGACCGGGTAACGGTCAAGAACCTACAAGTCTTGCAGGTGAATGCAGCAGACAATCTGTTGCTTATCAAAGGCGCAATTCCGGGTCGACGGGGTTCATTAGTAGAGGTTCGTGGCGTATAAACGTATGGAAACAACAATATTCACAATCGAAGGAAAAGAATCAGGAAAGTTGACTCTACCCGAAGCCGTTTTCGGTGAAAAGTGGAACGCTGACTTGGTGCACGAAGTAGTGGTCTCTATGCAGAGTAACGCCCGAGCTAATACAGCTCACACGAAAGATCGAAGTGAAGTACGCGGTGGTGGACGAAAGCCATGGCGACAGAAGGGAACTGGTCGCGCGCGACATGGTTCTCGTCGTTCACCGATCTGGACTGGGGGAGGTGTCACTTTTGGCCCGCGAAACGACCGTAACTACGCCAAGAAAATCAATAAGAAAGTTCGCGCCAAAGCATTAGCGGCAACACTTTCTAAGAAGCATGCTGATGGCGAAGTTGTTTTTATTGATCAAATCAATTTTGCATCACCAAAGACAGCTGAAGCAAAAGCAGCGATCAAGGCGATCGCAGCGGGCAGCAAGCACGATGATATGGCAACCAAGCGAAAGAATGCTGCCCTCGTGGTACTTTCAGAACGCAACGAAGCAACTGAGAAGAGCTTCCGCAACTTCGGCAACCTGGTGGTTGCTCAAGTGAAGGATATCAACCCAGTTGATCTTCTTACTTACAAATATGTAGTAATGGCAGAACCAGCAAAGGCTCTTGAGATTCTTGAGTCACGTATTGGATCTACCGCCTCAGAAAAATAATTATGGCTCTCTTTAGTCGAAGCAAAAAGACTGAGCAGAAAGCTGAAGGAGACAAGGCTGTGAAACCAGTAGTGAAATCTACTGCGCTTGCAACAGACCGAGATCTCTCAGGTGTCATCATCAAACCTCGAGTTACCGAAAAAGCGGTAAAGATGGGTGAACGAAACGTATACACATTTGTGGTTCGAAAGGACGCAACTAAGTACGACGTTCGTGACGCTGTACAGCAACTATTCTCAGTGACGCCGGTGAAGGTGAACATCGTAAATAAAGCACCTCGACAATTTATGTCACGTAGTAAGGGTCGAAAAGTTACGGAATCAGGCATGAAGAAGGCCTACGTATATCTTAAAAGTGGTGATTCAATCTCAATTGTATAGGTATGAAAAAACTCAAACCAACCAGTCCGGGCCGTCGTGGGATGACCGTGATCGAATACAAGAAGTACCTCACTACTAACCGAAGTAAGCCAGCGAAAGCGCTTACCAAAGGTAAGAAATCAACTGGTGGACGTAACAGTCAGGGACGTATCACCAACTGGTACCGTGGAAACGGTAACAAGCGGAAATATCGAATGGTGGACTTCAAGTTCGACAAGAAAGATATTGAAGCAAAAATCGAATCAATTGAATATGATCCGTATCGTTCTGGATTCATCGCTTTGGTACTGTATAAAGATGGGGAACGACGCTACGTGCTGGTACCACAAAAGATGAAGGTAGATGATACATTCATTGTGTCAGAAACAGCGAAAGCCAAAACTGGTAACCGAATGCCGCTCGCGAAAGTACCACTTGGTACCTTTGTGTACAACATCGAAATGAAGCCGGAAGGTGGTGGACGCGTGGCTCGCTCAGCGGGTAACTACGCTGAAGTAGTAGCCCATGATGGTGGCTACACCCAGCTGAAGATGCCTTCGACTGAAATTCGAAAGATTATTTCATCTTGTTGGGCGTCAATCGGTGAAGTGTCAAACGAAGAACACCGTTTGGTGAACATCGGTAAAGCGGGACGCGCTCGCCACATGGGACTTCGGCCGAAGACTCGTGGTACTGCGAAGAACGCTGTTGACCACCCGCATGGTGGTGGTGAAGGTAAGTCTCCTCGAGGACACAAACGATCTCGCACCAAGCAAGGTCGTCCAACCGGAAAGGGACAGAAGACAAGGTCACCGAAGAAGTACAGCAACAAGCTTATCGTTTCTCGCCGAAAGGTAGGAAAACGACGCTAAACGCGTAAAAGAAAACCATCCCTGTGGATGGTTTTCTAGCGTTTATAGCCGGAGATATGTTTTTGTGCGTTTCCCAGCACAAAAACAATCGAGGCCGGGGAGGAAGTTCTTATGAGCGTAAGCGAATTAGAAACTTGACCCAGACTTAATAATTCACCCAACCTACTTTGTTGGACTACGAAAAAAGACCCTCACTCTGCACGTGCAGCACTCGGGTCTTTTTTCTTGTCCGCCGCGTATCTTGAGCAAATCTATTTGTTTTAGTAAAGAAGGAGAGTACACAAAAGAACGGCGCCTACAGGCGCCGTTCTTTTAGGTGCGTTATACTACATCCTATGAAAGCCTTTGAGTTACCTAGAAGGAAAGGAGATCCAATGGAGATTTTTTCGTATACTGATCTGAGGCAAGCCTACGACACATTAACTTCCGTTAGACAGTTTTTAGATAGGGCCATTAAAAATGAGATTACTGTTGCACAAGCAGTAAAGTTATTGCACGATTCTGGGTTTTCAGTTAATGATGAACTTGAAAGTCATGTTGATTTCTTTGTAACTAATCAACAAGCAGCATTACCTAGGGATAATAATTAAATTCCAGGCTTTCTTGTACGTTCTTTAAACTGAATTTCTTTCATACGTTTGGCGCTGGTAAGGGTTTTAAATATGATGGGGGCACTTTTAGTAGTGTGCACGGCGACTTTCTGGACAGACTGGCCGGAGATGAGGAGTTCGAAGCCAGCGGGGGTGTAGGTGGCGGTCACGAAGCGCTCGCCGCCGCGCTTGCGCGCATTGGTACGAATCTCCCCGGGAGCGATCATTTTGATCCCGGGGATTTTTTCTAATTCACGTACTACCTGCGCTGCGGTTTCGGTCAGGGTAGTATGTTCTTTTCCGCGGGGTTTGGGCATAAGGGCACCTTAACATAAAAATAAGACGCTCCGAAGAGCGTCAGGCCAGAACTTCTTTATAGTTGGTGATACGCTCACCTTTAAGCGACGGGCATTTTCACGTTTACTCCTGAGAAAATGTGCGCAGAAAACTCCTGGAGAGATTTTTTATTACTGCTTTCAAAACTAACCAGCCATTCACATATCAGACTCTGGTCATCGTATATGAGAATTGGTTCAGTTTATTTTAGAATACACTAAATACCAACAAGTGTCTCGCCAGCAAGAAGCTTTTTTGCTATGGTAGCGGGAATGGAAACAACTATTAGAGCAGCGATTGCAGCAGCCCTCCAAGAACTCGGTGTAGCCGAGGCGAATTTTGTGGTGGAACACCCGGCCGAGCTGAGTCATGGAGACTACGCCACCAACGTCGCCTTATCGGCTGCAAAAACCCTCGGTAAAAAACCCCGCGAATTAGCCGAAGAATTAGTACTGTTAACAGTACTAAAAAATATACCGGGGGTAGCAGGACTGTCTGTCGCTGGTCCGGGCTTTATTAACTTTCACCTGACGCGAGAGTTTTTCACGGAGCAACTTACTAGTGTATCCACTGCGGGAGAGCAGTGGGGAAGGAATGATAGTTGGTCTGGTAAGAAGGTGGTAGTGGAATACACCAGTCCGAATCTTTTCAAACCACTGCACATCGGGAACTTAGTGGGGAATATTATTGGGGAAGCGACGACCCGACTGTTTGAAATGAACGGGGCAGATGTAAAGCGGTTCAACTATCCGTCTGACATTGGTCTCACGGTGGCGAAGGGAGTGTGGGGACTGCAGAAGACCGGGGGCGATCCAAATGATATAACTGCTCTCGGGGAAGCGTACCGAACCGGTAACACTGCGTATGAAGCTGGAGGAGCGGAAGCGGAGGAGATTAAGATGATCAACAAAGCGTTATACGAAAATACTGATCCTGAACTGTCAGCCCTTCGTGAACAAGGGATTGCGACTTCAAAGGCTCGACTGAATGAATTATTACTACGACTTGGAACGAAGTTTGATCACGAAATTACTGAATCAATGGCGAGTGCGCCCGGGGCTGAGAAAGTTCGTGCGAATATCGGCAGTATCTTTGTCGAAAGTGATGGCGCGGTGGTGTATGAAGGAGAGAAGGTAGGTTTGCATACTCGAGTGTTTTTGAATTCTAAGGGACTACCAACGTACGAGGCCAAAGACGTGGGACATTTCACACTCAAAGATGCTGCTGAGTCTGATTGGGAGCATTCGATTATTGTGACTGGAAACGAACAGGCGGAATACTTTAAAGTGGTGTTTGCAGCGCTCAAAGAATTGTTCCCCCAGATTGGTGACCGAACGCTTGAGCATATCCCGACTGGTTTCTTGACGCTGACAACCGGTAAGATGTCATCTCGCCAGGGGAATGTGCTCACGGGCGAATCGCTGCTGGAAGAAATGGAAGCCGCTGCGCAAGCGCGCGCCGAGGAAAGTCGGAATACCAATGTCGGTGCGCTGGTGGAAGAAGTAGCGGTCGCTGCGCTGAAATACGAAATTCTGCGTCATGGTGTTGGATCTAATATTATTTTTGATAAAGAACGCGCGTTGTCATTTGAAGGGGATAGTGGTCCGTACTTGCAGTACACACATGCTCGGATTTGTTCAGTGCTCGAAAAAGCGGCAGCAGCTGGAGTAGTGATGAGTACAGCCAGTGCACCAACCGAGCCGTATGTAATCGAGAAGCTGATCTATCAATTCCCTGAAGTCATTGCCGAGGCCTTGGCAGAGCGCGGTCCACAGAAAGTAGTCGGCTATCTCACCGAGCTCGCTAGCGCTTTTAATGCGTTTTACGCGCATGAAAAAATCGCCGATCCAAGCGACGAGTTTGCACCGTATAAGGCGGCGGTGGCAGATAGTGTTCGTCAGACATTGAAGAATGGGCTGTGGGTACTGGGAATGAAGTCACCTGAGTCAATGTAGGTATATCCAGAAACCCCAGCCAGCTAATTTTTACAAAAGGTCCTCGCTTTGAATATTCCGCTGCGGGTTGCAAAAATTAGCTGGCTGGGGTTTCTTATTTTGGGAGTAAAGCTTGCAGAGAGAGAGTTTTTAGCGTATTTTCGTTCTTAACCGACATGGGGTCGGAAGGATGAATGTTATGGAGATAATTTTCTGGTTCTTTTGGTTGGTATGCGTAGGAAATGCAACCCTGCAATTTGGGGCTGAGTGGTTTGACAAGCTGCTGCTTGAGCCAGCATATACGGGATTGTTGTTACCGAGCTTTTGTGGAGTTCTTCTGCTTCTTTACTGCATTGTTCCGATCTGCTTCTCTGTGGTTGTCGCAGTAATTGCAGCAGTGCTACTTTCATCGACAATCGGTGCCACCTTCTACCAACTTTGGCGTCATAGATAAAAAAATGGCAAGATGGCTTGCCGTTTGGGACCGTGCTCTAGCTGAGCGCGGTCGTTTGTTTTCAAAAGTAAAATTCATGCTACTATCGATACACAGCCTGATACGCTGTTTTACTCGTTATGCCTGATACGCATACAAAAGACAATATGAATACTAAAATAGAAACAACTGAAAAGAGTGAGGTAGCGCTGCGTGAAGAAACGATACTAGCGTTTTGGCAGGAGCATGATGTATTTAAAAAGAGTTTAGAAACTCCAGCGGGCAATGAGCCGGTCGGGGATTTTGTTTTTTATGATGGGCCGCCGTTTGCGACTGGCTTGCCGCACTACGGACATATTTTAGCGGGGACGATTAAAGACGCGGTGCCACGCTTTTGGACCATGAATGGCTACCGTGTCCGGCGGAAGTGGGGGTGGGATTGTCATGGCTTGCCGCTTGAGAACCTGATCGAGAAGAAGCTTGGTCTAGCGACGAAGCGCGACATTGAGGAGTACGGCATTAAGAACTTCAACGAACAGGCCCGGGACACGGTGATGGAGTACGCTGATGATTGGCGTCGGATCATTCCGCAGATGGGACGGTTCGTTGACATGGACGATGACTACAAGACGATGGATAGTACCTACACCGAAAGTGTGTGGTGGGTCTTTAAGCAGCTGCATGAGAAAGGTTTGGTGTACGAAGGCTTCAAAACGATGCATCTGTGTCCACGGTGTGGGACGACGTTGTCGAACTTTGAGGTCAACCAAGGCTACAAAGATATTAAAGACATCGCCATTACAGTGAAGCTGCCGCTACTCGATGACCCTGACAACGCGTCACTTTTGGTGTGGACGACCACGCCATGGACAATGCCAGGGAACTTAGCGGCTGCTGTGCATAAAGACTATGTCTATGCGAAGGTGCGTGTCACCACTGAAGCAGACAGTGAAGTTGTAATCCTGGCGAAAGAGCGCTTGTCGCAACTTGATGGCCTAGAGTATGAAGTGATTGGAGAACTGTCCGGAGCCGAATTAGTCGGCCAACGTTACGAACCCCCATTCCCGTGGCTGAAGGAAGAAGACTTTGCTGGTAAAGAAAACGCCTGGCAGATTCTGCATGCTGACTACGTTGAGTTGGGCGAAGAAGGAACGGGAGCGGTGCACTTAGCGCCAGCCTTTGGTGAAGACGATATGCGTCTGGCGCAAGAGCACAACGTACCAATCGTGCACCACGTCGATGAAGCCGGACACTTTAAGGACTTTATCACTGACTTCGCGGGACAGCTCGTAAAACCAAAAGATGATGACGAAGCCGGAGTGACACACCTTGATGCTGATATCGAGATTGTGAAAGCCCTGAAGGCAAACGGTCGACTTTTGAAGAAAGAAAATATCACGCACAGCTACCCGCACTGTTGGCGTTGTGATACACCACTCTTGAACTACGCCACCACGTCGTGGTTTGTGGAGGTGACGAAGATCAAGGATCAGCTGGTGGCTGAAAATAATAAAGTGAAGTGGGTGCCAGAGCATGTCGGCACGAACCGCTTTGGTAAGTGGCTGGAAGGCGCTCGTGACTGGGCGGTGAGCCGGCAACGCTACTGGGGAGCACCGCTACCGATCTGGCGAAATTCCGAAACAAAAGCGTTTAAAGTCTTCGGTTCTTTAGCCGAGCTGCAGGTCTACGTACCAAAGCGTGGCAACACCTTCTTTACCATGCGCCACGGTGAGAGTGAGAGTAATGCCGCTGATGTGGTACAGACTGATATCGCTGGAGCTAACCCACTGACTGAGAAGGGGAAGAAGCAGATTGACTCAGCCCTCGAACATCTTAAAGACGCTGGTGTGACGAAGATCATCGCCTCACCATTTGAGCGCACCAAGGCGACAGCTGAGTTGGTGCGTGCTGGTTTGGGTCTTGGAGACGATGCTCTTGTGTATGACGAGAGGATTGGAGAAATCCAACTCGGTGAGCTTGAGGGTAAGCCCAACGCTGAGTACCAAGCCTTTGTGGCGAGCGGAGCACAGTGGTGTGATTGTGCACCAACTGGTGGTGAGTCATGGGCATCGGTTCGTGATCGCATGGGGTCATTCTTGTATGACATTGAAGCCGCTCATGAAGGGGAGACGATTTTGATCGTGTCACATAATTCACCACTGCGAATGCTAGCGGCTGTCGCGCACGGCAGCGTGTTGGCTGAAACTGATTTTGACCATGATGCTGATGGCAAGCGTTTTGCGAATGCGGAAGTCCGGGAGCTCGACTTTGCGCCGTTGCCGCACAACGACAAATACGAGCTCGATTTCCATCGACCGTATATTGATGATGTGGTCCTTGAAGAGGACGGCGTACAGCTCGAACGGGTGCCGGATGTGTTTGACTGTTGGTTTGAGAGTGGCTCGATGCCGTATGCGGAAACTCACTACCCATTTGAAAATCTTGATATCGCCAATATGGCAGATGGAGTACGATTCCCCGCTGACTTTATTTCCGAAGCAGTGGACCAAACCCGTGGCTGGTTCTACTCATTGACCGTGCTCGGCGTCGCCTTATTTGGGAAGTCACCATTTAAGAATGTGATTACCAATGGTCTTGTCTTAGCAGAAGATGGTAAGAAGATGAGTAAGTCACTACAGAACTATCCTGATCCGGTAGAGCTGGTTGAACGACAGGGAGCAGATGCGATGCGTTTTTACCTATTGTCATCATCAATCATTAAAGGGGAGGATTTGAACTTCTCTGAGAAAGAAGTAACTGAACTACAGCGAAAGAACATTGGCCGATTGCACAATGTGTTGGCGATGTACCAGATGTTTGCCGACGGTACAGTAGCTGCATCAGATTCGACTCATGTGTTGGATCGTTGGATGCTGGCGCGGGTCGCAGAAGCGACCACTGAGATCACGGCGGGCTTTAAGAACTACGAGCTCGATAAAGCGACGCGGCCAATTACTGACCTGGTAGATGATTTATCCGTGTGGTATCTGCGCCGCTCACGAGATCGGCTCAAGGGAGGGGATGTTGAGGATCGTACAGCAGCGATTGCTACCTTGCGCTACACGCTCGAGACGTTGGCTCATCTAATGGCGCCAAGTATGCCGTTTTATGCTGAGTATCTCTGGCGGGCGATTCGATCTGATGATCAGGCGGAAAGTGTGCATCTCAGTGCCTGGCCAGAGGCAGGAGAAGTGGAGGCTGAGATAATCGCCACTATGCAAACCGTGCGTGAAGTCGTTACTGCCGCGCTTGAGGCACGTACCAAGGCCGGGATGAAGGTTCGTCAACCCCTTCGTCTGCTCACAATTCAAACTGAAGTGGACGAAGTGTATCGACAAATCATTGCTGACGAAATGAACGTGAAAGATGTAGTTGTTGATACCGGCCTTGCCGAGATAGTCGTACTCGATACAACCATCACGCCGGAGCTCCAGACTGAAGGTGATGCCCGCGAGTTTATCCGAGCCGTGCAAAATATGCGCAAGCAAGCTGGGCTCGAAGCCAGTGACCGGATTGTGCTCACCGTCCAAGCTTCCGATGGTGGGGAAGCCGTGGTAGAAACCTTTAGGGCTGAAATTCAAAAGACCGTCGGGGCAGACGAGATCGTGTTTGACCGAACGGAAGGAGAAGAGGTGGTTGCTGGTGAGCATTCTTTAACCGTTTCATTCCAGAAACAATAATATGGAAACTGTTCATCATTTAAAAACGGGTGGGACTATTGGTGGTTGTATTCCAGAGTATGCCGAAATTGGTCTACTGGCTGAGATGTTCCCAGACATGATTAACTTGGATAAGTTTCTTACCCAAAGTTTGAAAGTTCACGCGAAGTATACTGAAACAAATGTCTGTCATAAAGATAGTCGTGATGTTGCCGAAGAAGACCGAGCGGCTATGGTTCGCGATATTGAAAAGCAGTATGCTGCTGGAGTACGAAAGTTTATCCTGACACACGGGACGTATACTATGCCAGAAACAGGCAAGTATTTGGTTGATCATCTGAGTGACGATATTAAAGCTGGTAGTCAAATTCTGATTACCGGATCGATGTTCCCGTGGACCGTGCTTGGTAGCGATGCGCCGATTAATCTGGGGGCAGCGCTTGGCATTCTGCTTAATACTACCGAAGCACGGATAGCAATTTGTATGCACGCGAAATTGTTTGATCCACTAAAGGTGCGAAAAGACGCGGAGAATCTTATTTTTGAAGAAATCTAGCTATGGCCTATCGTACCTACACCACTGAAGCAATCGTGTGTGGGAGTCGTGACAGCTACACCTCAGACCGATCGTACTTGCTCTTCACGGAAGAGGCGGGGATGTTGTGGGCGACGGCCCGCAGTGTGCGGGAGGAACGTTCGAAGCAACGCTTCGCCTTGCAAGACTTCTCATTGATTCGGGTCTCGTTGGTGAAAGGCAAGACTGGCTGGCGGATTGGGAGTGTGGAAAGTATTAAGAATACCTTTCTGGCTGCTGATACGCAGCCGGCCCGGGCTGGGGTGGCCTCGGTCATTAAGCTGCTGCGGCGATTGGTACAAGGAGAGGAGGTGGTGACTGCGGTGTATGTCGACACGCGGGAGGTGCTGCAGCACCTCCCGCGTGTCGACCCTGCGGATGTTACGCACGTCGTTGATCATTTCACGCTGCGGCTTTTGGCTGAACTTGGGTATATTGCTAGTAGGTCAGAATACGCCGACTATATAACTGACACTGAGTGGCTTAAAGAAGTAGTCGTCTTACCAGCTGTGGCGCAAAAAGCCATCAGCGACGGCCTGGAAGCTAGCCATCTCTAAGTGCTATACTGATGCGATATGTCGGACTTTAAGGATCAAGATCGGATCGATGATTTGCGTCGTCGTTTATATGCCCGAGGTGATAAAATGGAAAAGCGTAAAGCGTTTGATATTTCTTCGTCACATCCTTCAGTTGAACCGGAAAAGCCTGAGGTATCTGAAACGTGGGCACAACCGCCAGAGCCAATTATTGAACCTGATCCTGAGCCAACCATTATGGAACCAGGATTGGTAGCGGAAATCCAAGCTGAGCCTGAACTAGCTATGAATCGTAAACAGAAAAAGCGCAGCTACCGAATAAAAATTGTATTAGGTGCAATTGGGTTATTTGTTTTAGCAGTGCTTATATCGAGCGTATTTTTACTTGGTGGCAACAACCGTATTTCAGGCGAAAACATCGCTATCAGTATCACCGGGCCATTTACAGTTGGGGGAGGGCAAGAGCTGCCGCTGCAAATTGGAGTGACTAACGCAAATGCTGTTTCGATCAATTCCGCTACCTTAATCATAGAGTACCCGCTTGGTACACAATCAGCGGCAGAAGCTGGGAAAGAGCTGTATATTGAGCGCCTGCCACTTGATACAGTTGGGTCTGGAGAAACTTTAAATATTCCACTCAAGGCCGTTGTGTTTGGAGAAGAGAATGCTGAGAAGATTGTGAATGCTTCGATCGAGTACCGAGTTGAGGGTTCAAATGCAACCTTCTTCAAGGAGGCAGATCCGCTACGATTCAAGATTAGCTTCTCTCCGGTAGTATTGCGCGTTGATTCCGTGAAGAAGATTTCCTCAGGTCAAGAAGCGACAATGGATATCACGGTGACTTCAAATGCTCCAACAACACTGACAGATATTCTCGTCAAAGCTGAGTATCCGTCTGGTTTTGATTTTGTGTCGGCAGATCCAGACCCGGTAGCGGGTAACGGTACGTGGAGTATTTCAGCCCTCGAGCCAGGTGAATCAACTAAGATCTCTCTCAAGGGTATTGTATCGGGAACCGAGACTGATGAGTTTGCAACTAATTTCTCTGTTGGTGTACCCAACGAGCGCGAGCCATTTGTACTCGCTTCTATCTTCACTACGGGGACGACTCAGTTTGAAATCGAGCGACCATTTATTGATGTTAATTTGTCGATTGATTCCAGTGGCAATAACGCTGTTATTGAAACGGGTCAGCCAATTACTGTGGCAATTGATATTGAAAATTCACTCAATAATACAGTTTACGATGGTGTTGTTACAGCAGAATTATCTGGCAATGCCATTTCAAACCTTAATATTAATGTGAATGACGGCTTCTATGACTCAAATACCAACACGATCATTTGGGACGTGACGCGCTACCCAGACTTAGAGCAAATGTTGCCAGGTGATAAAGCGCGCTTTACGTTTAGTTTGGCACCAGCGCCAGATGCTACACGTACTCCACAGATCGACTTCTTGGTGAATGTAAAAGCCCGTCGAGTGTCAGAACGGAGTGTACCAGAGGAGTTACTCGGGACCGCTACTGGAGTAGCAAAGGTGTCGAGTGAACCAAAGCTCTTGGCGGATTCACGCTTTAACGTCGGCAGCTTTGTTGGTAGTGGTCCGGTTCCACCACGGTCTGGTGAAGCCACAACCTACACCATCTCACTCTTAGTTGAGAATGGTAGTAACAAAATTTCTGGTGGCGAAGTAACGGCAACGGTTCCAACGTATGTAACATTTGAAGATAATCCAACTGGTGATGGAGTGGTGTCGTATAACAGCACGTCTCGAGTAATGACTTGGAAAGTGGGGGACGTTGCTGCAAATGATACTGCCATCTCATCATTTCAAGTAAAAATCTTGCCAAGTGTCTCACAAATTGGTACAACACCAACACTGCTCGGGGAGCAGCGATTCCGGGGAACTGATGACTTTACTGGTGGTACGGTGCGCACCACAAGAGCGGCAGTTACGACAGAGTTGCCGCAAGAGGCGGGATACCAGCAAGGCAACGGCCGGGTCATTCAGTAAAAATCGGCGAATTACTTCAGTACACTTTAAAAAATAATTCTCACCGTACCACTTAGTACGTCTCGAATTATTTTTCTCATGTACTTCGTACTTCATCCAATTTTTCCAGAATGACTAGCAAAATATAGAATTTACATAATCACTAAAACCATGACTGATAAAACTGAAAATAAGATGGAAAATATTGTCTCGCTCTGCAAGCGACGCGGTTTTGTCTTTCAAGGGAGTGAGATTTATGGGGGGCTAGCCGGTGTGTATGACTTTGGTCCTCACGGAGTTGAGCTACTGAATAATCTAAAGCGATTGTGGTGGAAAACCAATGTTTACGATAAGGAAAATTACTTTGGCCTTGATTCAGGAATGTTTAAGCATCCCCGAGTGTGGGATGCGAGTGGACATACGTCTGGATTCAGCGACCCGATTGTTGAGTGTCGAGATACCCAGACCCGCTTACGAGTAGATAAAGAATTGGAAGCAGTTGGAGTCACAGCAGATGAGAAGATGTCAGTTGCAGATCTTCAGGCTTTGTTCGACGAACATAAAGACGCGATTGCTAAGCGCAACAATTTGTCAGGGAACTTTACTCCAGTCCGAGCTTTTAATTTGCTGGTGAAGTCAAACCTGGGCGATTTTACTGATCAAGATAACGATCCGGTGTACTTACCTGGTGAAGCGTGTCAGGGTATCTATCTCAACTATAAGAATGTGATGGATTCTATGTCACCAAAGCTACCATTTGGGCTCGTGCAGATTGGCAAGGCGTTTCGTAACGAAATCTCACCGCGTAATTTCCTCTTCCGGACGCGGGAACTGGAGCAAGCTGATACGCAGACGTTTGTGAAGCCAAACGAAAATAAAGAAGCCTTTGAGAAGATCAAGCAAGAGCGCATGGACTGGTATATCTCGCTTGGTGTAAAACCAGAGAACTTGCGTTTTAAGCAGCATGAAAACTTAGTTTTCTATGCTTCAGATGCGTGGGATATTGAATACAATTTCCCGAGCCTAGGCTGGGACGAGGTAGAAGGTATTCATGATCGAACTGATTATGATCTGAAGCAACATATGGAGTTTTCTGGTGTTGATTTAACGTACCTAGATCCAGAAACCAACGAACGCTATATTCCATGGATTCTGGAGACGTCAGTTGGCTTGGGGCGGATGTTTTTGACGGTACTTGCTGATGCCTATCATGAAGAAGAGATTGATGGCGGTACTCGTACGGTGCTCAAGCTCCATAAAGACTTGGCTCCATACCGAGTGGCCGTCTCACCGCTCTTAAAGAACAAGCCGCAGCTGGTTGAGAAAGCCCGCGAAGTTTTCACTGCGCTCAAGAAAGAATTTGGTAACGTCGCCTGGGATGATAACGGCAACGTCGGAAAGCGCTATCGCCGCCAAGACGAAATTGGTACGCCGCACTGCATCGTGATCGATTTCGATACCTTAGGGGAAGAAGACCCGACCAATAAAGATACCGTAACGGTCCGTGACCGAGATACAGGAGAACAGACCCGTGTCGCTATTGAAGAGCTTGTAAATTATCTGAAGTAGGCGTAGTTTTAGTAAACCTTGTTTGCAAAATGCTTCGTTTGTGCCGGCAGCGTTTCTCTCGGAGAGGCAGTAGCTAGCTGGACGTTTACTTCCAGTTAGGATTAGCGGTCAAGGGAGGGCTACTTATGGCACGGTAGCCCGCTTTTTTTATTTAAGCTGTATGATAGAGTAGATTTTACTATGACAGACAAACAAGCTCGATATATAACCACTACATTGCCGTACGTAAACGCCGACCCGCATATTGGCTTTGGTTTAGAAGTGGTTCAGGCTGATACGCTGGCTCGCTATTGGCGGCATGTGTCAGGTAATGAAGTGTTCTTTACGACAGGAACTGATGAACACGGCCAAAAGATTGCTCAGAAAGCCGATGAGGAAGGGAAAGATCGGCAAGCGTACGTTGATCACTTTGCTGGTGAGTTCAATCGCTTGAAAGAAGCATTAAATCTTTCGTATGACAACTTTATTCGTACCACTGATACTGATCATAAAGCGGCTTGTCAGGAGATTTGGCGTCACTGTGATGCGGCTGGAGATATTTATAAGAAGTCCTATACCGGACTATACTGCGTTGGGTGTGAGGTGTACTACAAAGAAGATGAACTTGATGAGAACAAGTGTTGTTTGATCCATAAGAAGCCAGTAGAGGAGGTGGAAGAAGAGAATTATTTCTTCAAACTTTCAAACTATCAGGCATATCTTGAAGAGTATCTTAGTCAACCGGAAGTAGTGACGCCAGAGTGGCGTCGCGAAGAAGCGATTACGTTTGTGAAGGGAGGCCTCGAAGACTTTTCTATCTCTCGCCAGAAAAGTCGCATGGACTGGGGAGTGCCAGTGCCAGGTGATGATGATCAAGTGATGTACGTGTGGTTTGATGCGCTGACTAACTACATCTCTACTCTAGGGTGGCCAGAGGAAGGTGGGGATTTTAAAAAATTCTGGACCGAGGGCCACACGCTGCAACTAGCTGGGAAAGACCAAGTGCGTTTCCAGTCGATTATGTGGCAAGCGATGCTGAAGAGCGCCGGCGTCGCAGCGACTGATCAGGTGAATTACCATGGCTTCATTAACAGTGGGGGGCAGAAAATGAGTAAGAGTATTGGGAATGTGATTTCTCCGTATGAGTTGGTAGAAAAATATGGCACTGACGCGACGCGCTATATCTTGCTTCGACACGTACATCCAGTTGATGATTCAGATCTCACTTGGGAGAAAATGGACGAATACTACACCGCCAACTTAGTAAATGGCCTGGGGAATCTCACGGCCCGTATTATGAAAATGGCCGAGACGCATCTCGATGCGGCAATTGAAAAGCCAGACCGAGCCGGGTTTGATCAGGTCTACCTCGATGCGCTTGATCGCTACGATTTCCAGGGGGCCTGTGATTTTGTCTGGAGCCTCGTGCAGGCCCTCGATGAAAAGATTGCTGAGACCGAACCGTTTAAGCTCGTAAAAGAGGATAAACCAGCCGCTCAAAAAATTATTGCAGAATTAGCTCATGATTTGTACCTCATTGGTCGCTATCTCTACCCAATTATGCCCGAAGCTAATGTAATTATTAAAGAATCAGTCCTGAAAAACCAGAAACCAGCCAATCTCTTTAGTCGATTGCCAGAATAGTAGGTCTGTGTATAATGGCCCGAATATGTGTTGTCTGAAATATTCAGCAATTAAAGGGGAAACAGAAGGTTGGGGGTCAACCAATGGTTTTAACGCCCCTCATTTTATCCAGTCATGTCGTACAGAAATTGCCGCTCCTGCGGCAGTTTCTGTAATTTGGGGCACGTCATAATTATTTGTGTATGGGATACGATTTA
The DNA here is from genome assembly GCA_964350735.1 of uncultured Candidatus Saccharibacteria bacterium. Classification (GTDB taxonomy): domain Bacteria; phylum Patescibacteriota; class Minisyncoccia; order Phycocordibacterales; family UBA918; genus OLB19. The sequence continues at coordinate 25,770 of CAYGKO010000001.1, read as the reverse complement.
TTTAAAGCAGCTCTCGCTAAAAAGAAAAATATCAGTATTTACTTTGTACGTCATGGCCAAAGTGACGGGAATACGCTGGGGAAGCATTGTTTGGTTTGTCAGGATACGGCGCTTACCGCACTTGGAAAAGAGCAGGCTAAAGCAATTGGAAAATACTTCGCTGTACTTCACTCACCAATCAAAACAATCTATACCTCATTCCGCTCTCGCACTAATGAGACTGCTGCCGCAATTATTGGCGCTACTGGTGTGGAGGCGCTCGAGAGTGATCGTCTGGTTGAGCGCGATTGGGGTAAGTACAGTAACTACACCTGGATAACACTTTCAGAACAACTCAGTGAGATGACTTTTGCTGAAAGATATGCGTTTACACCGCCAGAAGGCGAGTCGTGGCAGATGATGGAAGACCGCTTGTTCGGAGTTCTCACTCTGATGGTCGAAGCAGCTGAACCAGGTGATCAATTAGTGGTGGTGACACACCACGGCTGCCTACGAGCGATCCTTCCACTTCTCGATGGAAAAGATCGCCAATCCCACGAAGACTACTCAGTTGAAGTCGGCACCATAACCAAATACAATGGTGAGATGGATAAGCTTGAATTTATTAATCATCTCCCACCACTTGAATCATAGATATGAATATTATTGTTTTTGGAACAAGTATCGCGCAGGGTTTTGACGATACAGAAAAAGGAGGTTGGGTAAATCGGTTATTTCTAGAATATGGCCCACGGGTCGCTGAGCAAAATCATAATGATTATCACGCAGTATTTAATCTTGGTGTGTCAGGAGATACGAGTGATGGGATCGTCAAGCGTTTAGAACATGAACTGTATTTTCGGGCAGAGGATAAGAATTTGATTATTTTTGAGACTGGAGGTAATGATAGTGTACGCAATCTTGAGACTAACGAATGCCAGGTACCAATCGATCGCTTTAAAGAAAACTGCGAGCGAATGATTGGCATTACCAAACCATTTGGGACGATAGTGTTTTTAGGCTTGTATGATTCAGATGAATCACAGTTAAACCCAATGCCTTGGTATGAAGGACATGCCGCATTAGATGCTGATGGTGATCTGTATGACAAAGCTCTACAAGAATTGGTAAGAGAACATGGGGTTCATTTTGTACCTATGCAAGGTCTGTTTGGTGAAAGAGTTGCAGAACTTACATATGACGGTGACCACCCTAATGCTGAAGGACATCGTTTAATTTTTGAACGAGTGAAACAATCTCTAGAAAAAGAACACATCTTGTAACCTTTCAATCGATTGAAAGGTTTACTTTAAGAATTTATAGCGCTCGATGCCATTGTAGTGTGGAAGCATGCCGCCAAGGTGTAAGACAGTATCGATCGCTTCCAATATTTGAAAGTAATTATTTTTATCTTTTCCGAGTACTCTAACGATGTGGTCGTATTCTCCTTTGTTGAGTCGACGTTTGATATTTTCTGCAGTGCCAGAACTGACTTTAAGGAGATTACTTATTTTGTAGAGGGAATACTCTTCCAGTAAGAGAATAATAATAGCGAGTCTTTTTGCTAACATAATTCTTTCTTCATGGCCCAAGAGTTCAGAAAAGAATGGTCCAGTTTCTGCGACGGGGATGCGGCCTAGAGTGTTATCAAATTGATCCAATAGTTTGGTTAATTGTTCAGGAGGCAGAGGGTTTTTATTGAGTCGAGCCATTAGAATCAGGATAACAAACCTTTCAATCGATTGAAAGGTTTTTGGTGTGGTATTATAGCGATATTAATTGGAAACTATGGACTGGAAATACATTGATACCCATGCGCACCTCAACATTTCGTCATTTGATGAGGACCGGGATGCGGTGGCCAAGAAATGTGCTGATGATGGTGTGGCAGTGATTAATATTGGGACGAAGGAAAGTACCAGCCAGAAGGCGGTTGAGATAGCTGCGAAACACGAGCATTGTTACGCCATAGTAGGATTGCATCCGATCCAAACTACACCAGATTTTCATTCTAATGAAGAAATTGGGGAGGGGAGCGCGCCGTTTAAAAGCCAGGGGGAAGTGTTTGATGTTGATTTCTATCGTGAGCTGGCAAAACACGAGAAGGTGGTAGGGATTGGCGAATGTGGCTTTGATTTCTATCGAGCTGATGCTGATACCTACGCCATTCAAGAAGAGCAATTTATTGCACAAATTCAGCTTGCTAATGAACTGCAGCTGCCACTCATGATCCACACCCGCGATGCAGCCGGGAATCAAGCCAGTGCCTCAGCGACTGGCCGGAGTGCTTATGATGATGTCTATGATGTCTTGAAGCAGTACGCGAAGGTGCCAGCTAATATTCATTTCTACGCGGGGAATTGGGAACAAGCGAAGAAGTTTTTTGATCTTGGCTGCACCATCTCGTTTACTGGTGTGATTACCTTCGCCAAAGATTATGAAGAGATAGTCAAAAATGCTCCCCTCGAATTGATCCACGCTGAGACCGATTGTCCATATGTAGCTCCAAAGCCATACCGTGGTCAACGCTGTGAACCCTGGATGGTGCAGGAAGTGTATAAAAAGATCGCGGAGATTCGGGGAGAGGATGAAGAGGAGGTCCGACTTAAACTAGTAGAAAATTGGCACCGATTTTATTTTTCTAGTGATTCAAAGTAAGTATCTACTTCTTGATGTGAACGAAGATGAATGAGTTTGTTCTTGTAGGTATTATAAAATGCCGCTATTTGTGGCGTGCGCTCTTTGGTGCGACGAATCATATCGTAGGTAAAAAATAGTTCGTCCCAGATTGATAATTCGGGGTGTCTTTCACTTCGGTTCCAGATCCTTTTCAAATGGTTCCACTGCCGCTGCCATAAAGGTATATCGATGAATACTACTTGATCGGCAAGATCAGAAATTGCAGGCTGCTCTTTACTATAAAAACCATCTGAAACCCAGCGTTCATTTTGGGCTAAAAAATTTGAAACATCTGTATGAATACTATCGCTTATTAGCTTTCGCTGCTCGACTTGGTGACGAGTCGTTTCATTGCCACCATGGGTAAACCATAGTCGATCTAACTCTAGTCGTGGGATAGTAAATTCATCAGCAATCTTTGTCGCTAAGGTACTTTTACCACACGCGTTGTGACCAATGATGCTAATTTTCATTGATTAAATATTTTTGCCAGCTTTAATACTTGTTGATGGACGTTATCTTCTGGGAGACATTGTTTGTTAACAAACATGATCCTCACACATTCATCAGACGCTTTAAAATCTAGGTTTTCAAGAACAGTCTCATACAGCACGTATGCGTAGGGATTAATAGCTCCTTTAGTTACTAAACTTGGTTTACGGTCAGTGTAAAAATAAGATGGATTATCACTTACAGACGTAACCTTTAGGGACATTTCTTCAGTTACCTCACGAGGGATATCAATCTGAGGAGTTGTTTCCCATTCTAAACCACCTCCAGGAAGATCCCACCAACCATTCTCATCTTGAATAATTAGAAACTTATCCCTGGTTTCATTTAATACAAGAGCTTTTGCACTGACTCTGTAAAAACATTCAGGGATATCCATACTGTTAATCAAAAATGTTTAAGAGGTAGGGATCGATATCGCGTTGGTCCCAGTCGTAGAAGTTGGCGTCATCACGATCAAGGTCGCGGGCCAATTCTTCGCCGACAAAGCGCCAGTGCCAGGGCTCAAAGATAAAGAAGTCGTTGCCTTTAGGGTAGGACAGCACAAAGCCGTGTTTGTAGGCGTTCTTTTCGAGCCACTCAAAGGCGTCGGTATTTTCAAAGCTTGGCCGTAAAGCGTTTGCTTCAGTGTCGGTGAAATCGACGGTGGTCCCAAGCTGGTGTTCGGAGAAACCTTGGTCAGCCGAGAAGGTGTTGGCGCCCGAGCCGTAGGTTTGGGTATACTGGCCTTTAAGTTGCGCTTGGGTATCAAATGATCGATAGGCCGATACTACTTGCAGATCAATCTTGTCGCGCCGTGCATCATCAAGCAGATCCTCAAGAAAGGACATCGCATCAGCGTGGAAGTACTGGTCGCTCCGACTGCTGAGGATATATTTACTGTGAATCTCGTCGATATCAGACGGGATGTAATTTTCATTCAAGAACGAAACCCGAGAGTATTTTTGGAGCAGCTCCTCATCGGTTTTAGATAGTTTGTCGAGTACACGTACAGTTTCGATAGTATCGCGGTACTCGTCTTCAAGATCATCATTTTTGTCTTTTTCTCGTCGGTAGTCTCGTTCCGCATCCTCGAGCTCTTCGGCGGTGATATCAAGTTCTTGCACGAGGGCAGCGACTGTATTACTCGCGGCGCTGAGTTTTTTGGTAGTTTGATCGAGATTGGTGGTTAAATTGGCTTTAGTTAGCAAAAGAGCGTCACGCTCATCAGTCCGTTCTGTCAGCTCAAGATAGAGATAGGCACTACCACCTAGCGCAATCAGAAAGAATACTATGAGGATATAAAATGGCCAGGAAATAGTTCGGTTTTGCTGCATATTTGGCCCCTATTGTAGCACTTGCGGCAGCTTGTATGAAGGAGTTTTTCATGGTACCGTAGCGCCGTTATCAGTAGTTCCTGAAAAATATGTCAGAAACAACAATGCCAGCAGCTGAAGCTGAGTCAGGCGTAGACCAAAATGAACGGTTTGCGTACGAACTTGCTTTCCACGTACTTCCAACAGTTGCTGAAGGGGAAGTGACTAAAGTAGTAGAAGAGATTAAAGCCCTAGTGTCAAAAGCTGGTGGTGAGATCACTGGTGAAGAAGCGCCAGAACGATTTGATCTTGCGTATGAGATCGTGAAGCACTTAGAAGGTAAGAACCGAAAGTTTGCATCAGCGTACTTTGGGTGGGTGCGGTTTACAGCCGAATCATCTGCAGTAACAGAAATGGGTGAAGAAATGGAAGCGCGAAGTGATATTTTGCGACACCTACTGATCCGACTTTCTCGAGAAGAAGAAGCTCATCCATTCCGATTCCACGAAGCGTTAGCTTCAGAAAAGATGGTAACTGACGTGGAAGAAAAAGAAGTAGTTGCACCAGTTGCAGAAGAAGCAAAATCAGAGGATAATGAAAAGACTGAAGCATCTGAAGCAGCTGAAGAGTCTCCAAAAGAGGAGTCTGAAGCCAAGACAGAAGCAAAATAAGTAACGTCTAATCATTTAAGCAACTCACGATATGTACCTCAACAAAGCGATGATTTTTGGAAATCTAACTCGAGATCCAGAAATGAAATCCCTCCCGAGTGGAATGCAAGTTTGTTCGTTCAGTTTGGCTACTAATCGCGTCTACAATGACCGAGATGGAAACCGACAAGAATCAACTGATTACCACAACATTGTGGTATTTGGTAAGCAAGCTGAAAATGTGTCGAAATATCTACACAAGGGAAGCAGTACATACGTTGAAGGTCGTCTGCAGACTCGGTCATGGGAGAAAGATGGTCACAAGCAGTATCGGACTGAAGTGATTGCTGATCGGGTACAATTTGGACCTAAGAGCGGTAACAGTGGTGAAGGAGCGCCGGCTAATAATGATGCCCCCAGTGCTGCTAGCAGCACTGGTGCAGCAGATAGCGCAGCGCCAAAGACCCCAGATTACCCTGAAGAGGAAATCAATCCAGAAGACATCCCATTTTAACGAATTGGATATAACCGATTAGCTTCGTTGCACGGCGATAATTTTTTACTCACCGTACCTACGTACAACTCGTAAAAAAATTTCTTGTGCGCCTCGCTTCTCAGTCATCCCAGATTCGCTAAAACTCTTAAAAAATAGATACTTATCAGCCAAAATTTGAAATTATGTCAGAAGATGAATGAGGAAAGGAGCGCAAGCGACTATTCCGAATTTAGTTCCGAATTTGCTCAATGCCTAGAGCAAATTCTTGGAACATCCTAAGACATAATTTCAGTATAATTAAAAAGATATGGAAGAAAAAAACGTAATTCAAACAATCAACCACGTTGATTACAAAGACATCACTCGTCTCAGTAATCATGTGAACCCACACTCTCGTATGTACGGCCGAAAGCGAACTGGTTTCACTGCTAAGCAGCAGCGAGACTTCGCTCGAGCAACCAAACGAGCTCGATTCATGGCGCTCATGGCGTTTGTGACACACTAGAGAGAAGGGACGAAGACAAAAACCCGATGCTATCAGCATCGGGTTTTTGTATGCGGTGGATTGTTTCTACCTACGCTTTGGTAGTTCGTTCGGTATAGAGACCGCTTTCGGTGTTTACTTTTATGATGTCTCCTTGGTTGATGAATTGGGGAACCTGGATCAGGAGACCAGTTTCGAGGGTTACTTCTTTAGTAGCGCCACTTGAGGTGTTGCCTTTGACTGCTTCGGATGCTTCGGTCACTTTGAGCTCTACCTTGATTGGCGTTATGACGCTCATGATGACGTCGTCGAATACAATTGCTTCCACAATACTGTTTTCAGTAACATATTTGCTCATGGCGCCGACTACGTCTTCGCTTAAATTAAAGCGATTACCTGGGCTGTCAGGAGTACAGAACCAGAACTCACCACGGTTGCTGTACAAAAATTTCACCTCTCGCTTTTCGATATCAGCTGCTTCGAGCACGTCAGACTGATGAAAGGTTCGATCAACTACACCACCAGTGCGGAGGTTTTTCATCTTCACAGCGTTACTGGCTTTTTGTCGATCCTTCTTGGCAATGTTGGATGAAAGCACTAAATAAGGGTCATTATCCATAATGACGGTTCGTTTGGGGAGGACTTCGTTGTAGTTTAATTTTGCCATAGTGTTTTCTGTACTAAATGGGTACCTTTAGTCTTCCAGCAATTCGCCATAGGACTTGGCGAATTGGGAAGTAAATTCAGAATAGTCGCTTTTGCTCCTTTCTTCATTTAACTTTTGCCATAGGTAACTTGTAGTTGTAAATCTTGGTTATAACGGGCACAATGGTACCAAACTATGCTCGGCTTAACCACTACTGATAACGCTAAAGAGTTGTCTGATGAAGAAATCCTGGCGCGCAGTCAAGCGCAGCCGTGGATCTTTGCGGTGCTTCTGGAGCGCTATCAAGATGCATTTATGCGTAAAGCAATGACGATCATTCATAATCAGCTTGATGCAGAAGAAATCGTGCAAGATGCTTTTACTAAGATCTATATGAATGCGCATCGCTTTGAAGTACAAGAAGGAGCGAAGTTTTCGAGTTGGGCGTATCGTATCTTAATGAATACGGCGTTTACTCGCTATCAAAAACGAGTAAAGGAAGGGCACCGGTTTGTGAACATCGATCCCGAGTTTGAGCAGCTGATTGGTGAGAAAGCGGAGCATAGCGGATTTGCCGAGAAGCGTGACGCGATTGAGCGAGTATTGGAGCGAATGCCAGGACATTTTGTAGTGGTATTGCGTATGCACTATCTTGAGCGCTGGAGTCATGCTGATATAGCTGATGAAACCGGGGAGACCGTAGGAACAATTAAAGCCCGGATTCATCGAGCTAAAGCAGCCTTCCGCAAGGAAGCAAAAGATGATGAATCAGAGTTGTTACTCTCTGATCATTAATGTAACTTTTTTGATGATAGATAGTTATATATATTGTTCCTGAAAAAGGGACATGGCTACAGTTAGATTTATATGCGAACAAATACAAAACTACAACAAAAGATAATGCGACGAGTGTACTACACATTTGGGGTGCGTTTGGCTACACACTCAGTGACGCTACATGCTGTCATACTACTAATCGCTGGCTACCTACTGGCTTCGTTGGTGCATGTAGAGATGGTGCTACGAAACTTAGCCACCACAGAAGTGGCGGACTTGGGTGGTAAGGTCACCGCGATTCTGTTTAACGCTGACGCTATATCATTAGTAGTGCTTGGCATCGCTATCTTCGCAGCGTTGTCATTGCCACTACGGCTACCACACTGGCAACTCACTCGACTACGAAACGCTTAATTCATATTGCGAACAAAAAACACAAAAAGGCCGGCGCACAGCGCCGGACTTTTTGGTTTATATATAAAAAAGTGCCGGTCCCGTTAGGGGCCGGCTTGAGTTAACTGCTTTCTTTTTATCTCTCCAAAAATACATAATCCCTCGCTATTTACCTGAGCATGGAATATGTACATGTTGCTATTTTTAGGGTGGATAAACACACGCCCAGAATGACCAGAGCCTAGCGATGGTGCGGTACCTAGAAGTTTAACAAATGGTGTCGTTGTAATTTCACCGCCCGAGATTGTTAAGACCGCAAACAAATCTACCTCAGTCGAATCATGTAGTGACACAACAGTGAAAGGCTGAACGAGCCGCTCAACTTTTTTAGCAGCAGAGCTTTTTAGCAGCACTAATCGTGGTATTTTTGTATCGAATGCAGTGACACTGTCTGCAACATCTCCCACAGCTGCTTTCATCAAATCTGTTTCTGGACTCACTTCGATATCATTGCTGACAAAGCATGTTTTCCCATCTGTCGTAAGTACATGGTGTACGTGACTAAAGCCACTGTCGAAGCCATGATACGTACTTACAACCCAGTTAGGAGAGCCAGTTGAGGTGCGAACCAACGCTCCACATCTGATGTTCAGATAACCTGAATCTTCGCTGTAGATGATAATTGGCTCAATTCCAGGAATAGATCTGAGAGGATTGTTTTGTAGGTGAATGAGTTCAGCGATTCTTTCATACAGATTCATTTAAGACCTCGTTTTTAGGAACGTGATTGTGGTAATTAAACAGTAAATAATATTTTTGTCAAACACCAAACCAGCGAGACCTTTTAGGTATCGCCGGTTTGGTGTGTTGCAGTTCCAACTATTTAGCTTCGTCCTTGAGCGATTTTCGGATGTGCTTCAAGATTTCATTGGTGAGTTTCTTGTCACCCTTGAGGGTGGTGCGGGCGGCGTCGTAGCCCCGACCGAGTTTCACAACACTTGACTCATCACCACCTGGGGGAGTGTAGGAGTAGCTGGCGCCACTCTTGGCAACCATGTCGTACTTTTCTCCGAGCGCCAGGATTTCTCCTTCACGACTGATACCTTCTCCGTAAATGAGGTCGAATTCAGTAGTCCGGAAAGGGGCAGCGACTTTGTTCTTCACTACCTTTACCCGATGCCGACCACCAACCACTTCGTCACCTTTCTTGATTTGGGCGATGCGTCGGATATCAAGACGAACTGAAGTGTAGAACTTCAGAGCTTTTCCTCCTGGAGTAGTTTCTGGGTTACCAAACATTACTCCAATCTGCATCCGGATCTGGTTGATGAAGATCACCACGGTCTTACTCTTGGCGGTAATGGCGGTCAATTTTCGTAAGGCTTGACTCATCAGTCGGGCTTGCTTACCAACGTGGTGAGCTCCCATTTCACCTTCAATTTCATCTTTTGGAGTAAGTGCGGCAACTGAGTCGATCACAATTACGTCAATTTTGCCTGAACGTACGAGACTCTCTACGATCTCGAGGGCTTGTTCACCACTACCTGGTTGTGAGACCAGAAGTTCGTCGAGCTTTACACCTAGGTTCTTTGCGTACTCAGGATCCATGGCGTGCTCGGCATCGATAAAGGCACAGAGACCACCAAGCTTTTGAGCTTCAGCGATAGCGTGGAGTGATAGGGTAGTTTTACCCGAAGACTCTGGACCAAAGATTTCAATGATTCGACCACGGGGGAGACCTCCGATACCAAGTGCGTCATCAAGTCCAATTGAACCAGTCGCAATTGCATCAACATCAACTTTCTTACCTTCGCTTAAAGTCATGATGGCGTCGTCACCAAACTTAGTTTTGATACTTCGTAGCGTCTCTGAAATATCAGTGCCATCTTTTACATTCTCCTCGGGAGTGGCTTTAGGAACCTTCTTTACTGTTTTTTTTACTGCCATATGTTTAATCGATAAGTTTATAAGGTTGATTGGGGCACATATACGTGCGTTCGCTCAATGCTCGTCTCGCGTCCATATCGGTCACGGGCTGCTATACGTATTATAGTATACCCATTCTCGAGCACAATCGATTCAGAGAAATTGCCTCGTTCATCGGTTGAGATAGGGCGGTCATTTACGGTGATTTCAGTGATGTTAAAGGCAATGCCGGTAACATCAACGATCCGATTGTTTTGTACTAATTCAGCATCGTTAGTAAAAGTGAGAATTGGTCCAACAATGAGAAAACGAGCTTGGTAGGCCACATACGCTAGAAACGCTACCGCAATTACAGTCAAGAGACCGAAACCAATGACCTGGGTAATAGTGAATGGATTGTGCTTCATATTTAAGCTTCTTCTGGGTCAGAATCATCGTTGCCAGCCAGGATCTCTCGTGGTTTTGCACCATCTTGTGGTCCAATCACACCGCGTTCTTCCAGGATGTCCATGAGTCGCGCTGCCCGTGAGTAACCAACTCGAAGCTTACGTTGGAGGTATGAGGTCGAGGCTTTACCGGCTTCTAACACTGCTTGCTTTGCGTCTTGATATAGGTCGTCATCTTCATCGTCATCTACCACAGCACTGAAGAATGCATCTGGATTGCCGCCGTTATCACCCTCAAGGTTGATAGAGTCTAGTTCATGCGCATCAGTCTGGTTTTTGAGGTAATCGACAACCTTCTTGAGTTCATCTTCAGTTACGTAGGCGGACTGCAGCCGCAGCGGCTTAGCCAATTCTCCCGAAAGGAAGAGCATGTCACCTTGGCCCAGGAGTTTTTCTGCTCCGACCTGATCAAGAATGGTTCGTGAGTCGATCTGTGAAGCTACTTGCAGGGCAAGTCGGCTGGGGATGTTAGCCTTGATTGTACCGGTAATAACATTCACTGATGGCCGTTGAGTGGCTAAGATGAGGTGAATACCAACTGCTCGACTCATCTGCGCTAGTCGCACAATAGAAGCTTCCAGTTCACGTGGGTACGCCTGCATCAAGTCAGCAAGCTCATCCATCACAATCACAATGTAAGGAAGCGGTTCTGGTAACTCAGCTTTAGCTTCCTCTGGTTCACCATCAGCTGCCCAAGCTTCCTTAGCGGGTTTGTAAATATTTTCGTGGTATGAATCAAGGTCACGTACTTTTTCAGCTTGCAAGACATCGTAGCGTCGTTCCATTTCTTTGATTGCCCATTTGAGCGACAGGATGGCTTTTTTGGCGTCAGTGATAACTGGTGTTAGTAGGTGTGGGATGTCGTTGTACAGCGTGAGTTCAACTCGCTTTGGGTCTACCATAATGAAGCGGAGCTGTTCGGGTGAGTTCCGGAACAGGAGGGAGGTGATGATGGCGTTGATCGTGACTGACTTACCAGATCCGGTAGTACCGGCAATCAAGGTGTGCGGCATCTTGGCGATATTTGCAAAGTGAGCAATACCAGTAATATCCTTCCCTAGAGCAGCTAAGAGTGGTTTTGGTGAGTCAGTAAATTCTGGCGATGAAAGTAGGGCAGCGAGACCAACGGTAGCTTTTGCTGTGTTTGGTACTTCAATACCAACCAGTGACTTACCAGGGATCGGTGCTTCAATTCGGATAGGGGAAGCAGCTAAGGCTAGTTCAAGGTTATTTTGTAGTCCTACAATCTTAGAGATGCGCACTCCTTCAGCTGGCTTGAGGGCGTAACGAGTTACTGATGGTCCAATCGATACTTCGTCCATCTCAACTTCGATATTAAAGTTTTTGAGGGTGCGTTTGATAATGTTGGCATTAGCTTTTACGTCACCAGTTTTTGCCTTTCCGCGGTCTTTTAGTAGGAGTGAGAGTGGTGGTGGGGCATACGGTCCTTCAAAACTCGACACTGCAAATTCAGTACTTTTAGCCAAACCGAGTCGTTCACCGACACTCTTCCTTTTTGGTTCATCTGAGGCCTCTTCTTCTATTTCTTCTACATTCTCCTCTTCCACTTCTTCAACCTCCTCATCTTCTTCCTCGGGATATTCGATGTCTTCGACACTGTCCTCATTTTCCACAGGCTCCTTTTTAGAGAATAGCTTTGGCCTGGCAAAGCCAGTGTTGAAGATCAGAAAGGTACTTATAAGTAGTGTCGCTACTAGAGCAACTCCAGCGGCAATTGATCCAACTAGATACTCCAGAAGTAATTCTGGTCCCATACCAATAATGCCACCGAGTTCAGCTTCATATAATGAGAAAAGTCCAAGTAGGGAAATAAACAAAAGAGCGATTCCAATTACTTTAGAGAGACTAACTTCTTGATCTTCTTTTGGATTCAAAAGCGCGTATATGTAGAAGCCACAGATGAAGGGAGCAATGTATGCTCCTCGACCAAAGAGGAATTCTAGAGCGGAATCAGTCCATTCGCCCACCATACCAGCATAGCCAGTAAGCGATAGGGTGAGGAAAATACCGAGCACAAAAAAAGCGACAGCCCAGATGGCTTGTTTGGTGTGTTGCGATAAATCATCAAAAAAAGGTTTTCGTTCAGGTTTTTTCTTTTTGCGAGCAGCCATAAGATATGAATTTCGTCTCTAAGGGATACAGAAGTAATTAGTAATATCTGACCATTCTACCACGTAGAAACGTTGTTAAATAAAGCTCTATTTACTCTGGACATAAGGAAGAGGCAGATCTATAGGACTTGTAATATTAAGGACAATCGTATATGGTAGGTAAAAGTTCTCGAAGTCTTAAATATAAAAGACATATATGGACACTCAAGATATTATAAAAGCCACACAGTCAACTCAAAGACTGATACAAGATCAAGATTATTATAAGTATATTTTCAAAAAGACAGAAAGAATAGTTTCTGTTGTCTTTTATATTACCCAAAACTTACCGCAAGGTGAGCGTAATAAAAGTCATATTGAAGACATAGAGCTAAAAGCCCGTGAGGTACATAATGCAATCCTGTCGTCATTAGAGGCACGGGCACATGTCGCAGAAGACAGCATTAGAGAAGCTGCTCATGCAGTGATTACGATGGAGAGCAAGCTTCGGGTGGCACAAGCCATGGGCTTGCTATCCAATGAAGTACTCGGAGTGTTGGTGGGTGAGATCGATGCAGTCCTGCGAGGAATGAATAAGTATCTACAAAATGAATCGGTGATTCTCTCTGAACCTGAGCTCTCTGCTAAAAAATCATCAGCTCAAAAACGCTCAGGACAATCACAGTCATCTACCAGAAATGTCCTGCCACAAACGGAGGTAACAGCGGCTCAAAAGGATACTCGCCAAGCCAGAATTTTGACAGTCATCGAAGCTCGGGGAGAAGCATCTATCAAAGACATAGTAGAAGTTATAAACGACGTTAGTGAAAAAACTATTCAGCGTGAACTGAGTGCAATGATAGAGGACAATCTAGTTAAAAGACAGGGAGAACGCAGGTGGTCTAAATATATGCTATTTAATAAATAGTTTATAAAGTAAAAGAAGTACTTTTAAAATTAATATGTTCTTTAAAAAAAATAATCTCTAAGACAATTATTGTCTTGTACTGCTCGTTTACAATCGTTTAAAACTTCACTATGGTAACTACGATTTGCAATCAGTCAGATGTATTACATAGTTTTTCTCAGAGGTAAGAATCTAAAAGATAGTCCGTCTTAAATAGTAGCTCGCAGAATGCTTGGATTCATTTACTAAGTACTGCGTATCCACAGTATAAAAAAGTTGTATCTTACGTCACTTTGGTATACTGTAGGCGAGTGCCACGCACGCTTTTTTTATAAGCGGTGCGTAGGGAATGCACTATTGTTCGTCGACAATGATTTGAGCTACTAAGGCCAAGTCTATATATAGTCACGAAACGTTGCTACGTACGTATACGTAGCGTTATGTGTGATTCATAAGTACAGCTGATTACTGTGCTAAATGACCGAAGTCGCTACTAGCTAAAAACTCCAGTATTTAGTTGCTAGCGACTTCGGTCGCAAATATGAATTAATTCATATTATTAGTTGAGTCCCTGATTAATCCTCAGGTTAAGCTCATTTAGTAATAACAAACTTATAAAACTTATGACTACAATTGCAAACTCTGCAGTTGCAAAGCTTTCAGTAGCTTTTGTAACTCTTGCAATGGCGTTTACACTTGTTGCTCCGGCACAAGCGCAAAGCGTTGACGATATGTCACTTGAAGACCTCATCGCAATGGTGAACACTCTTCAATCACAGCTTAGCGGCGGTGATGACATGATGGTTTCGACATCTTCTGTATGTCCTTACAACTGGACACGTTCACTCAACATGGGTGACACTGGTTCTGACGTAATGATGCTTCAGAAGTTCCTTAACAGCATGCCAGAAACAATGGTTGCAGCATCAGGTGCTGGATCAGCTGGTATGGAAACTGAGTACTACGGTCCTGCTACAGGAGCGGCAGTTGCTAACTTCCAAATGAAGTATCGATCAGAGATCCTTTCTCCGCTCGGACTTGTTAACCCAACAACATTCTTCGGTAACTCAACACGAGCCCAAGCCAATGATCTGTGTATGGTAGCTCCTACTATGCCTGACATGGACGACGAAGACATGGATGATGAGGACATGGACGACGAAGACATGGATGATGATGATTCTGACAATGGCCCACTTCGAGGCGACGAGGCGGAAGTAGATACTTTCGAACTTGACGACGCAGAAGATGATGACATTGAAGAAGGTCAAGAAAACGAGCCAGTTGCTGAAATCGAACTAGAATTCGAAGATGGTGATGTTTCACTTGAACGATTCGACATCGAATTTGCACTTGCTTCAGGTCAATCAGTTGCTGATAATGATCCTTGGGATGTATTTGAAACAATCTCTCTATGGGTTGACGGTGAAATGATTGCAGAAGAAAATGCAGACGATGAAGATGACTGGTTGTCAGACGACATGACTATGCGATTCTCAGGTCTAGACTTCGTAGTTCGTGAAGACGATAACATTGTTATTGTTGTAGCGGTTACTACTCAAGACGGTCTTGATCTTGAAAACGACGACACTGCTGACTGGGAAGTTAACCTAGACACAGACGCGCTTCGAGTTGAAGACGCAACTGGTGATATCGTTCGATTCTCACGAACTGACGGTACTGCTGCAGTAACCTTCACTATTGAAGAAGAAGGTGGTGAGGACGAAATATTCGTTCGAACTTCTTCATCTGATCCTGATTCAACTACAATTGAACTAGAAGATGATGAAAATTCAGACTGGGTTACAATCTTCGCCTTTGATCTTGACACTGAAGACAGTGTTAATGATATTGAGATGAACGAAATCCGAATTGACATTTCTTCAACTGAAGATGGATCTGCAGCTACAACAACAGATCTTCTTGTTGACGACGCACAGCTTCTCGTAGACGGTGAAGTGTACGATGATGTTACTATCACAAGTAACGGAAACGTGTTCACATTCGACACTGACGATGATGACTGGATGATCGAAGCAGGAGATCGGGTAACTGTAGAATTCCAAGTTGAATTCGAAGCTCTAGCGAGCAACCTAGAAGGTGCGACAGTAGAGGCTACTGTAGACTCAGCTAACATTGATGCTGAGGGTGCAGATGACCTAATTGGTGCACAACTTTCAGGTTCAGCTACTGGTGAACAGCACACACTTCGAACCGAAGGTGCTATCCTTGCTCTTGTGTCAACTGACGAAGACCTTAAGGAAAATAACGATGCTACTGCAGCAGACGATGAAGGTGTATTCACCATCAAGTTTGATGTAACAGCATTCGAGTCAGACATCTTTGTAAACAAGACAGCTGCTTCTGGTACTACTATGGGTACTGCTGGAGCAAACTTCCTTGTAGAAGATGCAAACGGTGTACAAGTGCTTGCTGGTACTTCATCAGCATCACTTACATCAACAGCGGATACTGAAGGAACTCGATTCCAGGTAGACGAAGGTGAAACAGAAACATTCACCCTAACTGTAGAGTATGATCCAGTTGCAGAAGGATTCTTCCAACTACAACTGTACTCAATCAACTTCAACATCGCTAACGCGAACCCGAACACGCAACAGCGTGCGCTTGATGAGAGTGACTACGAGACTGACTCACTTTCAATCTAGTTTTAGCTAGAACGAAAAGAGTTTAGACTCAAAACAAAAAGCCCCTTCGGGGGCTTTTTGTGTGTCTCACCAATACCCAGTCCTGTCCCGGCTGGGTATTTTGGTTTGCTATACTTAGGGACACATGAATGTATTTAATAAAACCTTTTACAAGTTCCTGTTCAGTTTTATAGCAGTGATCTCGGTCACCCTTATTTTGATATTGGTATTTGGAGCTAACTCGTAATTATGATTCGTATCACCGACCAGTATTTTTGGAATTTTGTCTTCAGTACCTTTTTTATCGTGCTGGTTATTATGGGATCTATCATTCTTGATGGGGAATCTCATAAAAGTATTGCAGAGTTAACACTGTTTGATTTCATCATTATGACGCTGGCTACCTGGCGCTTGATCCGACTCTTCATATATGACGCGATTACTAAATTCTTCCGCGAGCAGTTCTGGAACGCTAAGAAAACTAAGTCAGGCTATGTATTGGAAAAGCCTAAGTCTGGGCCACGACGAACCTTGGCGGATCTCTTCTCCTGCCCGTGGTGTTTTGGGGCTTGGGCGGGAGCAGTGGTTGTGTTTTTGTACCTACTGACACCACTCGCCTTGTATCCACTTATTTTCCTCGCTGTCTCAGCAGTAGCCACGTTCCTGCAGCTCGTAACCAATCTGATCGGTCATCAAGCGGAACGCGTAAAAAATCAAAACGAACGCGGTTTTTAAAATACTATGTTTCACTTCACGACACAGCATCTGGGTAAAATTATCTGGAGCGGTGTGTGTCTGATGTTCGTATTGTGGGTGCTGGGTCCACAATTGCTGCTGGCTTGTGGAACTATTGCAGGAGAATTTTATGATGATTGTACTAATCCGTTTGGCGCTCAGGCCGGGTTTCCGTTTGAGCTCCGCCTAGATGGTGCATTGGTAAATGATGCAGCTGTTATTGCGCTTAATTTAGATCAAACGTATGAGTTTACTCTCACTGGAGAGACTGAGGAGGTAATCCAGGCCCAACTCTTTTTGATTGCTGATGATGACTACATACTTGTGCCGCAGGCTGAAACAGCTAGTCAGCTTGTTTCTGGGGTGCAGTTCACTACTGCGGGGGATTATGTGCTGGTAGTGACTACTGAGGATGAAAGTGATTCAGAAGAAGCGGTGTTTAATGACTGGCGATCTTGGTTTGTCACAGCCGCTCATGCAGAAGAAATAGCCGATATGCAAGATTCGGCACCGGATACCGATGAAGGTAGTTTTTTTGAAAACGATGAATCTGAGCCTGAATCAGATGGGACTAAAGTATTTGTGTTGTATTTTACGGTTGAGGCTGATACTGACTCTGACGAAGACGATGAAGCGGGGGTCGAAGTACCTTGTGGTCGATTTATTTTCAGTGCAGAGAATATCCAAGCGGTGACCGATTGTGAAAATCCCTTTGGCATGGTGCAGTCTAATGAAGTGCTCCACGTTACATTTACTGAAACAGTCTTGACTGCAGGAGCGCGTTTGCCACTCTTGAGGGAGACAGGACAGTTCACTATTGTTGGAACTGATCCGGGCGCAAATGAAGTGACTCAGCGACTCTTTTTTCATGACGGAATGGATTATAGATTTGAAAGCGACTTAACTGGAACGTATGTGTTTACTGCTACCGGTACGTATACGATTGTGGTAACAGAAAATCTACTGACAGTGTCAGATAGCTGGTATCTAGATTGGTGGCAAAAAATTGTACCCACGGCGCACGCCGCGATTGGTGATGTGTCGGTTATTACTTTTGAGGTGACTGAGCCCGCTGACATAGAAGTGTGCGAACTAGATTCGTGCGCTTCCAGCGTACTTTTCTTACCCGGTATTCAAGCGAGTCGCTTGTATACTCGGCACCCGGTAGAATTTGAAAATCGTATCTGGGAACCCTTTGGCAATGCTGATGTTCGTAAACTTGAGATGACCCCTAGTGGGGTGAGTGTTAATGATGTCTATACTCGCGATATCCTCGCAGAGATCTTCGGAGTTAGTAATGTGTATGAGGGATTTATGGAGCATCTCGAGACGTTAGTTGCAGAAGAAGTGATCGCTGATTGGCAGCCCTTTGCGTATGATTGGCGATACGATGTATTTTCAGTGGTGCAAAACGGTACGCTCACTCGGCCAGCGGGAATCTTGCAGGAGTTAGTACCGGTATTTCCGCAACAGGCAGTTGAGGGGTTAGCGGCTGAATCGTATTCTGGCAAAGTCACCATCGTGGCGCATTCAAATGGTGGTTTACTGGCCAAAGCGCTCATGCTGCAACTAGAGGCAGCGGGTAAAGCAGACCTGGTTGATGAGATTATTTTTGTAGGTTCGCCACAGCTCGGTACGCCCAAAGCGATTGGAACTATTTTGCATGGGTATGACCAGAAGCAGGCGTTGGGATTAATCATTGATGACGAGGTGGCTCGAGAAGTCATCACTAACTTACCGGGTGCGTATGGTCTCTTGCCCGGAGCGTCATATTTTGCGGCGCGACCTGATCCGGTCATTAGTTTTGTGGACAGGCCAGTCACCAGTGACTTACGCAATGCGTATGGGGCGGAGATTACAGCTGAAGCTACCCTGCAAGATTTTATGGTGGGTGAGGCTGATGGACGCGTAGCACCAGCGACTATTTATGAACCTGGCTTAGCTAATACCGACATGCTCACCGCCGCACTTAGTCCCCAGCGAGCTTTGCTTGATGCTTGGCGCGCGCCAGCGGGCACGAAAGTCACCGAAGTAGTGGGGGTTGGCCTTGATACTGAGATCGGGTTCGAGTACCAAGCGTTTACCGAGCGGATGTGCACCGCCATCTTCTTTTGCCAGAACGTAACTTTTGCTGCCCCCGTGCCGCAGTACACGCAGTTTGGCGACCAGACGGTGGTGGGCGAGTCGGCGGCAGGGTATCAGGGTGAGAAAGAGACTTTTTATTTTGATTTGAAAAGGCTCAGGGAAGTTAATAGTATTAGACTTAATCATTCTAATATTACGGAAGCAGTTTCGATTCAAGATCTAGTGACTACTCGTTTGACTGATGATTCTGTTGAGTCTATCCCATTTATTACCGATACGCCTGGTGATTTTGCTACCGAGCGAGTGATGCTGGGAGCCCACTCGCCGGTGGCGTTGCGGGTGGTCGATGGTGCGGGTAATGTCACCGGCCTGATTGACGGTCGCATAGTGACAGATATCCCCGGCAGTTCCTATCGAGAAATTGCTGGCAGTATTTATATTATTGTGCCTGCGGGCCTTGATCTCGTGATCGAGATTGTTGGCGAAGGGGAGGGCGGGATGACGTTTACGGTGACTGATTTGGTCGGTGATGAGAGTCTCGCGCGACACCACATCGCCGTGGCAACGATTACTGAGTCCACTATCATCACGTCCGCTCTGACGGCGAATGCTCTGGCAGCACTGGCGGTTGATACTGATGGTGACGGGGTGATTGATGGCCGAATCCACCCGGTGTCCGGGGAGTTGTTGGCAGTAATAGCTGAGACTGTGCCAGAGACTAGTGCTACACAAAAAGGAGTGCGAACCACTCCGCGGGCACCAGCCGGACAGGTCTTAGGAGTAGCGGCAGACACCGCCGATCTAGAGCGGGTACTACTGCTGGCGGTGGTAGACTTACTGGAGGAACACCAGCAGATCGGTATACCGCTGTCAGCCGATGACCAGGTGCTGATCACTGCTATAGTTACTAGACTAACCAAGTAATATGAGAAAGCACCTTAAAGAAAACAGTTTTAAATTCTATAACGCAATCCTGATTTTGTTGGGATTTGTCACCTACTGGGGAGTTAATTTGTATTGGGAATACGTATGTAAAACTGGTCAGTGTACAGTCATGCAAATGGATGGTTTTTTATCACCACTGGAAGAAGCCGGGCTATGGATCGGACTCTTTGCTGTGTTCCTGATCTTGCTTCCACAAATATATTTTAAACGATGGCTACAGTGGTTTTTATGGTGGGCCTTGCCGGTCTCAGTTTGGCTTAACTTAGAAATTGATCCCCGTTCATCAAGTATTCTTTCTATCTCTCGGGAAGAAGGGGTGCAGCTGTTAGCGGTGGCTTGGGTCGTTGGTACGCTCGTGGTGATTGCTCTTACGTATTACAACACTCGCCGCTCTTGACGACGGCAGAGAATCCCGTATGATGCTTGTCATCAGGCTCATGACAGCTGGTTGGGGAGCGTAAAGGTGAGAAAGTGTTACACACTTTCGCAAGAGGTTGCCAGCAATGCTGACGTAAGAAGGCATGGCGGCAACCTAAACAGCACCGGTAAGGTGACCCAGTAATGTACCACTTGGTACGCCGGCCGAGGTCCAGTCTCATTTTCATGATATTGGGGTCGAGCCTTAGGAATATAATTCCTTGGGTCTGATACCTATTAATGTAATCCATTTTTTTACATGGCTATTACAAAAGAAAAAAAGCAAACCATTCTTGCCAAGCTTGATGAAGTGAAATCAAATTCTGATTCTATCGTGTTTGTAAACTTCAGTGGTATGACAGTAGCTGATTCTACTGCTATGCGTAACAAGCTTCGAGCTGAGGGTGTAAGCTACTTCGTAGCAAAGAAGACATTGATCAAGCGAGCCTTTGACGGCACGTTTGAAGGCGACATGCCACAACTTGATGGTGAAATCGCTCTTGCGTACAGTACTGATGCAATTGCACCAGCGCAAAACGTAAAAGAGTTCGCTGGCAAGTTTAAGGAAAACATTGCTATTGCTGGTGGTGTATTCCAAGGTGTCTACAAAAACAAAGAAGAGATGACTGATATTGCTTCAATCCCAGCGCTACCAGTGCTGCGAGGAATGTTCGTAAATGTTATCAATTCTCCAATCCAAGGATTGGTACTTGGACTTAATGCTATTGCAGAAAAGCGAAGCGCATAATTTTACGCAATCTGCGTCGTTGCTGCTTGAAAAAATGTACTCACTGTACATTGAGTACAGCTCATACATTTTTTCACTAGCGCCTCGCATCTCGCGCAAACTTATGTCTTCGGTAGTAAGGTAAAAACTATTAATCTAAATTGAATTATCATGGCTGACGAAAAAGACACAGCAGTAGTAGAAGAAACTACTGAGACTGCAGCTCCCGAAGCGGCAGCAGAAGAAACAAAAGAAGAAGTAACTGAATCAAATGATTCAGGTGTTGATGAGTCTGTAGAAGTACCAGCAGAATTCGCTGCTCTCGTAGAGCAGGTAGAAAAGATGTCTGTACTAGAACTGCACGAACTGGTGAAAGTACTAGAAAAGCGATTTGGTGTTTCAGCGTCTGCAGTGGCAGTAGCTGGTCCTGCAGCTGGCGGTGACGCTGGTGGCGAAGAACAATCAGAATTCACTGTTGTACTGGCTGAAGTCGGCGGACAGAAGATTGCGGTTATTAAGGCAGTGAAGGAAGCTTGTGGACTTGGTCTCAAGGAGGCTAAGGAAATGGTGGACGGCGCGCCTGCAGACGTGAAGGCTGGTCTTAAGAAGGAAGACGCTGAAGCTCTGAAAGCAAAGCTAGAAGAAGCTGGAGCTAAGGTGGAATTGAAATAAGTTTTTAGTTCAAAACAAAAAGCACCCATTGGGTGCTTTTTGTTTTGGTATAGGAGTAATTACTTCACTAAAATGACCGTATAATATTTTCTTCCTGTACTGGTACCTTATGAGTTTCTACAAGATTGAGAATATGTCCCCTAAATACTTCCATTGATACTTTTTCTTCTCTGACGCTAGCGAGTGCTAAAAAGCCATCTTTTTTTGTCAGTTCTAAGCCCAGTGCCATTACTCCCATATTAAATCCTAGTTGGATTTTTCTCTCTTCCGACAAATCTTCCCAGCTAGTAACTTGAGTAAATCTTAGTACTTGCTCGCAAGCATGTATGGTAAATTCGTTCATACATACGAGTATATCATCTAAAAACAATCAGCCACCTTTTTTGCCTGCAGCCCAATAAAATCTATTGCTTTGGTAAAGAAAGCTTGCAAGGCGGCTTCTCTCGCGAGGACACCCTCACCGGTAACTTCATGGCTATATTCAAGACAGTCAAAGAAATCCATGTCTGGCTGCATACTGATACTGAGTGTTGTGCTCGCGGTAGGGGATTCTGCGGGAGTAGCCGGTGAATAATAGATTAGACTGATCACGATAACCATGATGAGTAGGATGACGATAGAAAGTAGATATTTCATCTTTTTAGTATAGTCCTTTCCACGATTCTGTCTAATTCCAATAGGTATAGATTTTTATGCAGTATGCTAGAGTATTTTTATGAATGAAATCCAAACCTATGTGCAGAATCAGCGAGCAGCTGGATTTGCTGATGAGCAAATTAAACTGAGCTTAATAAATAATGGCCACGCCGAAGATTCGTTACAGCAGTATTTTAATGTAGAGCTAGGAAGTGTCGGAGCAGACGCTACTTCAGAACTAAAGCTATATTCATACTGGAATATTGCAGGAGGAGCTGTTATAGGTGGTCCTTTGACTGCTGTGTACATGGTGCAAAAAAACTACGAAGCTTGGGGTGAAATAGAAATGGCACATAAGGCTAGAAAGTTTGGTTTCCTCGCAACCGTAGCTGTTTTTGTAATCCTTGATGTGATTATTCTTTTTCTACCAGAAGATAACGATACTCGTTTCGGGTTTGTACTAAGTGCAATTGCATTTGGTTTGGCACAACATTACCAAGGACAGCGGATTAAAGAGCATAAGGAAAATCATGGAGAGTTTATTGGTTTCTGGAAATCACTTGGTGTGGCACTTATAGGAATGTTGGCAACATTGGTACTCGCTGCAGTCACGTTCTTGACTGTATCTGTTATTTTAAGTGGGCTTGGTTTAGTGAGCATATAGTATTTTCACTAAAACACTTCTCAAATTTGTCCAGAGTACTGAATCAAACCACCGTGCTATAATCCGCTCACGATAATGATATGGCTGCTGATCCGTTAGAAATTCTGTTTGGTTCCCAGGCTCGGGTGAAACTCCTTCGCTTCTTTCTGTTTAATCCATCACAAGAATTTACCTTTGATGATATGAGTCGGCGCGCCCGATTAGTGCGGCGTACTGCCCGGACTGAGATCAACGCCCTTGAGCGAGCCGGAGTCATTAAGAAAAAAACTATTTACCTAGAGCAAGAAGAAGGGAAGAAAAAAACAAAAGTGCTTGGTTATGCACTGAATAAAAACTTTCCTGACTTACAGTCACTGCAAACATTTTTATTTGAGACCGCACCAATTGACGGAAAAACATTACTAAAACATTTACGTAAAGCGGGGACACTTGATTTTGTTTGTGTGGCTGGAGTGTTCGTCCGTGAGTTTGAATCACGGCTCGATGTAATGTTGAGTATGAAGAAATTGCAGAGCAAAAAAGTTGAAGCTGCGATTAGATCCCTAGAGAGTGAGATAGGAATTGAGATTCGGTTTGCGGCGTTTGAATCAGAAGACCTACTGTATCGAGTGGGGATGTACGACAAACTGACGCGTGATTTATTTGATTACCCGCATCAGATTATAGTAGATAAAATTGGTGTACGAGATGAGCTGCCAAGAAGGTAGTGGTGGATTCTATATAGAGTAAGCTCGAGCAGGACAATAGAAATATTGTATTTATTTGTATATGTGGTGTTATTTATTTTTTAGAACTTAAAGAGGGTACCCTTAATAGGACTTATTAAGTTAATACTATTGATGTTATGCAAACAGATTGGACACAGGTTTTACAATATTCGTTTCAAACCGTTTGGGTTGAATTCGTTTCAGCACTACCCCAGATCGTAGTGGCTATCTTGATCGTAGTTGTAGGGTGGATCTTAGGGGGAGTACTAAAATCCGTCATCAAGACGGTTTTCAAAAGACTACAGGTCGACAAAGCGCTTGATGCTGCTGGCATTGATGGCCTGACAGAGAAGGCCGGATACCAGCTGAATTCGGGAGCGTTTGTAGGGTCATTAGCAAAGTGGTTTGTCATCATTGTTTTCTTTGTGACGGCACTTGATATCTTGAATCTTGATCAAGCAACCAACTTCTTAAGCCAGATTGTACTGGGATATCTACCGTTAGTAATTGTGGCGGTTCTCATTTTATTTGGGGGAGTTATTCTAGCGAGCTTCGTGGAGAAGATTGTTGTGGCTGGTGGCAAAGCAACGAGTTTTGCTTCTGCAGCACTACTTGGCAAATTTGCGTACTACGCCATCCTTGTCTTTACGGTGTTAGCGGCTCTCAATCAATTGCAGATTGCACCAGAGCTATTACAAATCATGTTAACTGGATTTGTGTTCGCACTGTCACTCGCGTTTGGTTTGGCCTTTGGACTTGGTGGCCGTGAAGAAGCAGCACATTATTTACGCAAGATGTCAGGACGAACTGGAGGTTCGGACCACCATCATGGCGCGTAGGTAGTTTGGCTAGGTAAGGGGAAGAAAATAGCGGCCTGGCCGCTATTTTTTTGTACCCACTACATGTGTATAAAACTGGGGATAGAACAGGGGAGAAATGTCCAGATGAGAGTGTTGACAATAAATTATTTTCCTATAAGATATGCCACATTGTTTATGGAATTAAGTAATAAGAAATCGTAGCGGACACGCAAATCGCCTCGCGATTTTAGTGCCGCGACAACGCGGTTTTTTTAACACTCAGTTTCAAGGATAGACAATTGTTTCGTTGACAGACATCATGAACGAAGTGGCAGCGACGTAAGTCGATGCGCTATCAAGGTGATCATGAAAATTAAAGTTTACTTTCATTTTCATGGACACCGAAGATAATCGAAGCGTTTACGCTTCGATAGTACTGAGTGAGTACAGTCTGTATGCTTTGCATACAGATGAACTCTGAGCGTAAGCTCCATGATGGTTGTATGCTTGTCATACAATTGCATATCCAGCCAAGAGGTACGATTGATAAGGTCGACTCTTGGCACTTAAAAGTCCTAGTGTGGAATCGACGCCCACTAGGCAGGTTGCTGCTGCGCACGCAAGCGCGTCAGTAGCAACACAGGTAGTCTGTCGGGATTTAGATCCCAAAGAGTTTGGTGTTGCAACCAACTCGGGTCTTTTCGTCCCCGACAGATATCAAACACACCGTCATAAGAATTAGTATTTTTCTTATGACACAAACGTTCTACGCGTAGATGCGTAGAACACACTCAGAAAATTGCACAGCGGTGTGCAGCATTCCCTATGGGAATGTAAGGGTGTATGGTGGATGCCTAGGCTAAGAAGAGCGATGAAGGACGTGGAATGGCGGCGATACGTTTCGGCGAGGTGCCAATCAACCTTTGACCCGGAAATGTCCGAATGGGGAAACCCACCTGATTATGTCAGGTACCCTTGTATGAGGGGGCGTACGCAGGGAAGTGAAACATCTCAGTACCTGTAGGAATAGAAAGCAATATCTGGAACTTTCTTTCTGGCTAAAACTAATACGACTTCGGTTGTATGCCATTGAAGTCAGGAAGAAGGTTCTTGCGATTCCCTGAATAGCGGCGAGCGAAACGGGAATAGCCCAAACCATACGTATTTATATGTGTGGGGTTGTAGGGCGGAATCTGCATTTAGTTGCGCAGAGTTACAAAACGTTATGATAGCAAAACAAGCTGGGAAGCTTGACCCTAGTGGGTAATAGTCCCGTATGCGAAATTGTAACGACTCTGTTGGATCCGTTCCTGAGTAGTTCGAGACATGAATAGCTCGAATGAATCTGCCGGCACTAACCGGTAAGGCTAAATATTTTCTTAGACCGATAGTGAACTAGTACCGTGAGGGAAAGGTGAAAAGAACCCCGGAGAGG